>CAYXTA010000035.1:0-1568 GCA_964468315.1 uncultured Candidatus Saccharibacteria bacterium | reverse complement strand
ATCCTTCTCAAGGATGGAAGCAGGGTTCGATTCCCTGTAGGGTCACAAATAAAAAGACTGAATTTCTTCAGTCTTTAAAATCTTTAATTCTTGTTTTTTAATTAACAACAGCGCTGCTGGAGTTTTTTTCACCAACTGGCAAGGGAGATTCCTCAATCTCTTTTGTCAGTTTGATGGCGTCTTCTTTTGTAATTTCTTTGTCTTTTTTAAGCAAATCAACTACCATGAGCCCGTGTACTTTGGTCATAATGGGTTCATTATATAAACCCTGACCAAAAACATTAATGTGTCCATGATCTTTACTTCTTCCACACATTTTGAAAACAGTTTCTTTTATTTCAGAAACAGCTCCAAATTCTTCGGTAAGAGCAGAAAGCGCTGCTGACAAAATAAGTGCCTCCAAAGTACCGGAGCGACCCAACATACCATTTGTTCTTTCAACTCCAGGGAAACCACCCATACTGATAACATGCACCTTGATACGTCCAGTTTCGTCCCATGGCAATTCGGTTTTACCCAGAATGGCATCACGGAATTCGGCAAATTCTTCTGGCGTAATCTTTTTATTTTTAGCCATTCCGATAAGTGCCTCAAAGGCATCTTTTTTGTTTGTGTAATCCAAGCTTTCTTTGCCTGTTTCGAATACGATAGAAACTGAGTCGCCCTTTTCAGAAAAACTGATTTTTGATTTTTTGTCCATATATATTTGATTTAAATTTAATCTAAAATAGCACATATAATTTATATTGTCAAACATACTCTTCCCTTTTATTACTAGATTTTAAATAAAAAACCCACCGTTGGTGGGTTTTTAAATTTATATTAATATAACTTTTTTATGTCTACCGAGATTGCTCGGCAGGCTTTAGTGCACTGTTACTATTTTTCAAAAGATTATCTTCTTTGATTAATTCAATCCAGGCTTCAAGATAAATGATTAAATTTTCTTCTTCCATGTAATAGTCTTCATTAAAATCACCACTATTATCGTAAGAAATATCTTTTGTTCCTAACGTATTTTTTGAAAATATTTTTTCTAAAAAAGACATATCTTTTGAGACTAATCTTTTAGTTCTTTCTAAGATTATAGGATCACTTAAATATTCAAGATTAATCATATCTTCACGGCTCATACCGGCAATTTGTAATCTCCTGAATATCATATTGCTAGAAAGACCACTAAGAGGACAATAGTAACTAATGATACCCTTCCAATCTGTTGGATCATCCTTTACCAAAGGTTCTGCAAGAAGATCAATTGCATTTTGTAAATCGTAAGGTGATTTCCCAAGCAAACAAGAGACAACAAGGCCCACATTACAGCTTCCATGGGAATCCCAATCGTACGTAAGTTTTTTCTCCTTTAGGTTCTTTAAAACCATTTCCAAGGATGTTAATAATTTTTCTTTCATTTTTAAATTTGTTTTCACCATACTACAATTTAAGATATTGTATGTCAAACAATAAATCTTGGCCTAATAAAAAGCTTTTGTAATGTTTTTTTGACTTTTACAATTTATATGTTAGAATATCAAAAATATTTTAAAATGGAAAAATTAATATTAAAC
>CAYXTA010000034.1:0-1620 GCA_964468315.1 uncultured Candidatus Saccharibacteria bacterium | reverse complement strand
TATTGCTTCATTTTCTGGCAGATTTTCTGATAAGTGAAGGATTTTGTCCCCCATTCTATCGTGAGCACAAGAAAGAAAAGTTTTTATTCCTTCTTTCCCAAAATTTTTAACAAACGTTTTAAAAGGTAGAATTTCTGCTGCTTTTTTACCAGAAATATATTCTACTAAATAAGCTTGCTCTGGACCTAGCTCATTTAGATCGACACCAGTATCATTATAAAATGATTTTCTAAATATTGGATTAAGCATATTTTTCATGTCTTCCCTTAAGACATCATTGTTTTCACTAAAAGATATGTGTGGAAAATACTCCTTTATTTCATTATCAGGAATAACAAATTCTTTAAATTCTTCAGGTAGATCATAATGGGTATCCGTTTTTACAGTAGGATACTCATTAAACATTTTATTCCAACCTATTTTATATTCTGATAATTCCTTTTCGACGAAAGATAACTTTTCTTTTGTATCTAATCTCAAAAAAATTGATTTATTATCTGTTGAATCAAAATGATATATATGATTTCCATTATCTATCAGATTAGGAGTCATGTTTTCCATAAATCTATCAATTTTTGATTGCTTAAAAAATATACTATCATCCTTAATATACAGAGAAACAATATATGATATATCGCCTCTTAAACTTTCTGTTTTAAATGTTTCTTTTGTTGTATTTAAAATATCATTAATTTGCTTTTGAGACAGATTCCATTCGTCTCGAACAAGTCCTGCTAATTTATACGCGAATTGAATATACTCATAATCAGTATTCTCATCATCAGCAAGTAATTTTAAATCACTCAAAGAAAGCTTTATTGCGTTCAATAAATTAAGTTGTTTTTGAGTAGATATATTCTCTTTAACTAAATAATCAAAAGTTGATTTTAATCCTACAGATACGCTTTTCGGAGAACACAGCAATTCTGGTATATATGATCTATTTGCATATCTTTCCATACCACCTTGGTTTTCAAGTAAAAATTCTGGGGCTTTAACGATTTTTTTAACCTCATCACGCATTAAATTTTTAAAGTTCTCTTTTTCCAAATCAATAGGTTCGTTTTGGTTTTTATACGCAAAATCTGTCTCAGTATTTTGAGGATCAGAATTTCTAGAGTTAAGATTATAATCAAGATTTTCCATTTGTACATTATCGCATATTTATAACAAAAAGATAAAAGATACTGTCATAATTGTCTTACAATATCAAATCTTCGTACATTACTACCCTACCGGTTTTGTTTTCCATATCTAGGTACGCACAAGCCAGGTCTATGTATACCTTTGTTTTAAAGGACACCTTGCGTTCTAATAGGTATGTTTCTATTGTTCGAAGCATTTTACGCGCCTTCATAGGGTGCATGTTTTGGGCTGGGTCGTAGTGCATGTATTTAACTTGAGCCAAATCCCCCACTTTTATGGACTTAACTTCTATAAAATGTATATTGTCGGGTTCATTTGTTACACGAGTAACAATATCTATCTCACCCCACTTTTTAGTGTAGTTGCGTTCTAGTATTTCATGGCCGTGTTTCATGAGGAACGTACAAACTACGTCCTCTCCTATTTCTCCAGTCTTTTGTTTATCTGAAGTAAAAACCTTCATATTCACATTAT
>CAYXTA010000033.1:0-1665 GCA_964468315.1 uncultured Candidatus Saccharibacteria bacterium | reverse complement strand
TTGAATTTAAATGTTCAAACTGTCTCTGATGCACAATGACTGTCTTATAACGTTTCGTGGCTTTATTTCAGTAGCGGAAAAGTAAAAACCAACTTTCGGTTATGCCAAAAGTTTACAAATACACACAAAGTTTCGATTTAAGACCGAAACCGCTATTGAATAAAACCACTGTTAGCACTTGTTTTTATTACTAAATGATATTTTTATCAATAATAATTGCATTTTTATTTGGTTTATGATAATATTAATACTTATATTTGCATATATAAATTTAAAAAATAGAAATTATGTTAGTAAAATCAAATTTTTCAGTATCATTAAAAAAACCTTTAAGATTAGCAAATAACAAAGGTTTTAAACTTGTTAAGTATTATTTTGAAAATTGGAGAGATCAAGATCAAGAAACGGATCACTGTTTTAGGATTAGAATGTTATCTACAAAAGGATTAAATATCAAAGATTGTAATTATACAGAAGTTAAAAATAATTAAAAAATGGAAGAAGCTATAATAATTTTAGAAAGAGAAAAACAATTATTAGAAGATTGTTTAAAAGGGTGGAAAAATGAAAACTATCCTGATGCATTCAGACAAAGAAATAAAAAACTTGCTGAAATAAACCAAGCGTTAAATCTTATTAAAAATGGATAGAAAAATATATCATTTAGAATTTAAGGAAAGTTGTTTTAATTTTTATTATGGAGATTTGACTTTGCTTTTTAATGCTTGGGGCAAAGTTTTAAAAATATCAAAATCCTATTTAGAAAAATGGGATTTTGATAAACCTTTCGAGAATGATGTTTGTATAATTAGAAAAGACAAACTTTACATCAGCACTCGTTCCAGAAAATAAGTGCTAACTCGTGGCTACACGTTATAAATTGCGACCTATACAGCCAAAACAACAAAAAAGGATGATAGAGCAAGTCAAAACCGAAATAATTAACTTAAAATAAAATAAAGATGGAATTGAAATTAGAACATTTAGCTGGGTATTTATCAAGTGCTTGTGCGTATTTTTTAGATATTGAAGATACTGAATAACAAACCCCACAGTAAACAAACAACTTAAAGAAAAATTAATTAAATTTGAAGTATGAAAGCGGAAGTAAAATTCACAAAAGAACAACTAGACGCAATTGCAATAGTTGATAAATTATATTCATTGCAAAAAGACGTTGATTTAGCTAGGTCGATGCTGCAACAAAAGAAACTTACTTTTTGCCGTTTACAGACTACTAAAATTGAGTTTAATCACGTACTGCCATCAATGTTTGTTTCATTAATTGAAGCAATTGAAAGAGGCGATTTAATTTGGAAAGAAGAACTAAACGATAAAAAATGAAACACATCCACAAACTATTTTTAACAGCGTCTATTTTACTATTAGCTTTGACCTTAACAGCGTGTAGTAATGACAAAGACAGCGATTGCGAATGCATAGGCAAGTACCAAACAGCAAACGGAGATTATTTTTTCATTCCGAAGCAACCGATTGACTGCGAAACTAGACAACCAACAAAAGCGCACCCTAGCGGTTATTTCGTGGGGTGTGTTGATTAATCAATTTAATTCCCTACATTTACAACAGGTTAGTAAGCATAATTAAAATTTGGGACTAGAAGCAATTAATTTATTTTGATTGCTTCTTTTTTTTGTTTACTTT
>CAYXTA010000032.1:0-1735 GCA_964468315.1 uncultured Candidatus Saccharibacteria bacterium | reverse complement strand
AAGAAAAGGTGGGGGACCAAGAAGAAGAAGAGATAAAAGAACTACACAAAAAACACAACGTAAAAAAATAGCCAAATAAAAAAGCCGGAAATTAATTTCCGACTTTGTTTTTTGAGAGATTTTATTATTAGGCTCTCTCATTTTCCTCTAAAACAACAGCAAAGAATCTTTTATTCTCAGAACCCGTTAAACCCCATGAGCATTTACACCACCGCTTATCAGGCCCGCGACCCAATTCTGTACCCCAACGAAGACCTGGAATAAAAGTAGCGGCAGGATATTTAGGACCCCTATATCTAGGAATATAGTACTGGGTACCTAAAAAATATATTTCAATATCACCTTGTTTCCATTTTTCGGGAATAAGTTCCGGGTGGTCGAATAAATAGTCACGCATGTTTACATTTGGGAGCACTTTATCTTGCAGCTCTTTTTGCAGTTGTAAATTTCTTGTACCACCTCTACTCATTTCACTATTGAGTTTTTCGATAAAAGGAAACAAAGATACAGATTCTTTATTCCATTCAATCAGTCCTTGTTTTTTGTGATTGATCCAAGAATACACTTGTTCAGGATTTGAGCTTGGTTTAGCATCGCAATTGATTAGATGTTTGTTTGTTATTTCCATGATTATTATATTTAATTGGTTACCATAACCTCCTCAAGGGGCCTACGGTAACCAATCAAAAATGTTTTTTAACGAACCTTAACTTGCTAACATTATATCAGTTTTTTAGAATATTGTCAATGTATCTCCAAATAAAATGTATCATATATTACTTTATACCTTACAAAATAAGGATTAAATACTGTTGACAGTACCCCAACAACATGATAGATTTAGGCTATGTTAGACCAATATTTGAGACAATTAGGCTTCAGTGACAAGGAAATCGCTGTATATCTATGTATTGTTGAAGGCGGTAAATTACTGGCCGCAACGGTGGCAAGGTCAACGAAGATAAATAGAACAACAGTATACAGCGTCACAAAAGAACTTATTAAAAAAGGTGTTATTGCCGAGGACTTAGGAGGTACAAACACATATTACATAGCTTTACCGGTCGAAGAATTGCGCAATTTGTACAAAATACAAGAGAAGGAATTACAAGACAAGAAGTCGGTGATAGAAAATGCCATATCACAGTTAGAGTCTTTACCTAAATCAAAAAAGTATTCTGTACCCAAGATCCGATTTATTGATGAACTGCATTTAAAAGATTTCCTCTTTAAGCAATTGCCGTTATGGATCGAGAGCGCAAAAAGTGGGGATCATAACTGGTGGGGATTTCAAGATGTAACATTGCTGGAAGCATACCCCGAATGGACTGACTATCATTGGAGTATTTTTCCCAAAGACTATGGAACAAGACTTTTTACAAATCAAAAACTTACCGAAAAAGAAATAGCAGAAAAATATGAAACTGATGAAAGGCGACAAGTAAAATATTGGGGTAAGTCAAAAGATTTTACTGCTACGCACGCGGTGCTCGGAGAGTATATATTTTTTTGTATTACAAATGAACATCCACACTATCTAGTAGAAATACATGATGTGGTTATGGCTGATAATTTACGAGAAATGTTCAAGGGTATGTGGAGTAGTATTTAATTATAGTAGGTAAAGTCAAAGTAGGGGACCTGGAAGAAGAAGAGATAAAAGAACTACACAAAAAACATAACGTAAAAAAATAGCCGGACATATTGTGTCCGGCTGTTTTGTTAGTTAATGCTT
>CAYXTA010000031.1:0-1741 GCA_964468315.1 uncultured Candidatus Saccharibacteria bacterium | reverse complement strand
CCGCAAATTAAGTTTGGTATAATAAAACTATGGAAAAACCTAGAATGCCACATTTGGATAAAGCAATAGGAATACCTAAAGAACATATTAATGAACAGCAAGAAAAGTTTGAAGATTTTTTAACAAACCAATTTACAGAATTTGGAAGTGAAAAAATCGAAAATTATGAGCTTGAAAAGACGCAAGAGGATATTGAATTGATTAATTTTGCTCAAAATGCAGTTGATGATTATCTTGAAAAATACAACAGAGTTAAGAAAGTAATGATTCCTCTTGAGAACGTACACGTCTTGAAAGAAGAGAGTATAAAAGAAATGACCTATGGTAGAATTGTTGGAGGAATGCATTCTACTATAGATGGAAATGTTTTAATAGAAAAACCAAGAGATAAAGTTAATTTCTCTTTAAAAATTTTTCACGAACTGATGCATGCTAAATCTTTTACAGCTATACAAGTTACTCATGGAGGAATAAAAAAGGAAAGCAGAATCATACCATATAGAGTCGGATTTTCTGTTACATCTCGTGATGGAAATAAAATCTATTTTGAAGATGTTAATGAAGCGATTGTTGGTATTTTAACGGAAAGATTTTTTAAAGAATACATAGAAAAAAATTATCTTTTTAAAGATGAACTGCAGAAAATGAAAGAAAAAAATACCCCAATTAAGCTCAGCCGACAAAGAGAAATACAAAAAGGCTTGGAATATATTAAAGAACTTCATGAATTAAATAAAGATGTATATTCTTTGGAAGATGTAGCAAATATTTTCATAGAAGCAGGTGTAAATGGAAATCTGTTAAAGGTTGCAAGACTGATTGAAGATACGTTTGGAAAAGGAAGCTTCCGAGCACTGGGAGAAGTAACAGGCAGAATAATGAAATAAACTTTAAATAAATGAAAAATTTTAAAAGCATCGATGCATATATAAAAAGTTATCCGAAAGACATCCAAAATATTTTGGAAAAGATGAGAGTGACTATTAAGAAAGTTGCGCCGAAAGCAGAGGAGACAATTAAGTATGGAATACCTACCTTTGTACAAAATGGCAATCTTGTACATTTTGGAGCATACAAACATCACATCGGATTTTATCCTACACCAGCAGGAATACTCGCTTTTAAAAAAGAATTATCTGCTTACAAGCAATCAAAAGGAACGATTCAATTTCAATTGGACAAACCGATACCTTTTGTTTTGGTTGGCAAAATTACTAAATTACGAGTTAAACAAAATACAGAGAAAAAAAATTCTAAATCTAAAAAAGAATATACTCATTATCACAAAGATGGAAGCCTTTATTCGAAAGGAAGTATGGTAGATAGAACAATGGATGGGTATTGGGAATGGTTTAGGAAAGACGGCAGTAAAATGCGTTCAGGGCATTTTAAAAAAGGGAAGCAAGTAGGAGTATGGATCACTTATGATAAAAAGGGGGAGGTCTATAAGAAGATGACCATAAAAAAATAGGCCTAAATATCACGTCTTAAAATTTGAAAAAAGAAGGTTATTGTGATAGTATTTGAATTGTTGTTTAATGTCGGCGTAGCTCAGTCGGTTAGAGCGTGGGACTCATAAGCCCAAGGTCGGTGGTTCGATTCCACCCGCCGACACCCTTCGACTTGCTGTGCTCATTTGGGTCAGGCATTCGAAAATAATAAATTGCGACCGTAGCTCAACTGGTTAGAGCACCCGCCTGTCACGCGGGAGGTTGCCGGTTCAAATCCGGTCGGTCGCGCA
>CAYXTA010000030.1:0-1870 GCA_964468315.1 uncultured Candidatus Saccharibacteria bacterium | reverse complement strand
TTTTTTTTCTTCCACAAATGTTGAAACGAAGACCGTCCGCCCTATTGCCTATAACGTTCTAAATATTGGCGCAGTTTAGAATGTTTTAGCGTGGCAAATTGCGCCAATATAATGTTAGTATTTGTTATTAAAAAGATTTAAAACTAAAAGCAAAAAATGGAAAACATCGAAATTACTATAATAAAATTAAAAGCGCTAATTGCGATTGAAATGCAAAATATGAAAATTGCTGTGGCTGAACGAAATTTTAGTACGTATGGAAACCACAATGCAAAATGGACTAAATATAAGTTTGAATTAAAACAATTAAAAGCAAAAGGTGCTGATATGGTCGAGTGAGGTATATGCCGAAAGGGGAATATCCAAAAACCTAAGTCAGTATCCTTTTGTAATTTATACACAAAATAAATAAAATACTATGGTAGAATTTAAAATAAGAGCATTTGACATCGAATATAATAAAATGGTATATCCTGAATTTTCTTTTGGATTTGGTGGATTGACAAAAGGTGAAATAATAGACAGATACGAAAATGTGATTTTTAGTACTGGAATTAGAGATTGTACTGGAACGGAAATTTGGGAAGGTGATATTTTATTTAATGAAACCAAAAATCATTATTTCAAAGTATTTAGAGTACAAGGTGGATTTGCAGTAAATGCACATCCTGATGATTTTAAAAAGAAGCATATTTTATTTTATGAAGGATTGTCTGATATGCAAAATTGCTCTTGGGTGAAACATTTAAAAATAGTTGGTAACATATATCAAAATACAGAATTATTATGAAAACAAAAAATGGATTTATAACAAACGGTAGTTTTGTTAAATACAAGAGCGGATTTACCGATAGTTGGTGTGTAGAGTTAGAAAATTCAAGTTCATTTTTTAATAATGAGCAAGATGCTGATTTATTTATATTAAGCAATTTCGACTTGCACAATCACGAATCACAAATATTTCAATTTTTTATGATTTTAGATGAACGCTTAGATAAAGATTCACCGATTAGAAAATCATCATCATGGAAATATATGGAGGAAAAATATCAGCTACTTAAATCTTTTTAATAATTGATACTAACGGTTTCGGGCTTGGCGAAGGTGGGCTTGTAGGATGCTTAATTTTAGCAGAATGTGTCTGCCCACTTTTGCCAAACCCGTGTTATATGAAGTGCCGACTTATTTACGATAAAACCCAATTGGAACACTAAACAAAAAAAAGAAAAAAAGCGATGGAAAATTTTAAACAAAACGAAATCAATTTACTGGTTCAATTACTTTGGGATAGTATTGAAAATGCAGAACGAATAGTTGGTTGTGAAAAATCACTTGGCATTGCTTCCAAAGATTGGGTTCTAAAGGAAATTGAAATGCAAAAGGAAGTATTAGAAAAGTTAATAGTAATTGAAAAACAATTTCAAAAAAGAAGATAATGAAAATACAAGTATTTGATACGTCAATGCCGTATGATATTACGCTACACGTAACTAAAGAAAAAGGATTGACAACAGAACAGTCCGAATACCTTATGGAAGTATTGAGGTGCAGTATTTTAATGGTGATAAAAATTGACGGGAAACTACGTCAAACAACTTGGAAGTATTGGAATAATTATGTAATGGCTCATTGCTCATGCTGTGGTTCATGTGATGAAGATAGTTTGGCAGAAGTAGAAAAAACGAGAAACGAGTTATTGGAAAACTCAACTGAATTAACTAACCATGCTCTTGATTTTTAATAGTGCGGTGGCTTTTTTCTTTTTGTTTTTCCTTCACGGATTTTCAATTGGAAACGGTCAGCAAGGCATTTCATATAACTAATCGCTAACGGAATGTTTGCCACCAACAAAAAGTCTGATAATCAATGA
>CAYXTA010000029.1:0-1871 GCA_964468315.1 uncultured Candidatus Saccharibacteria bacterium | reverse complement strand
AGTTTTGATAAATCTGTTTTCATTTTTTAAACACTTTTATTAAAATAAGATAAAACATTTTACCTTATTTAAATTTTTAGCCCTTTTTCTTAAATAAGAACTATCTTAATTAAATTAAAGCTTCATACCTCTCAACAATTTCAGCAATCTTAAAAGCTAATGTTTTTTTATTAGCTTGATATTTTTGCAAATCCTCTTTATTTGAAATAAAACATAATTCTAAAAGAGAAACTATTCCCTGTTCACGCATTAATCCCAAGCGACCTCTGTGACTATCTGCTTCAGATTTAGCCCCCCTATTTTTTATACCTAAAATTGTTGAAGTAGCATCAACAAGTTCTTTTGCAAATGCCTTATCCAATCTATCTGCATCACTTCCAAATAAAGAAGTTGCGCCAGTAGCAGATGGCGAAACAGCAGCGTCAAAATGAAACTCTAAAACTACCGAACCGCTTCCAGTTTTAATACGGTTTAGGTACTCACCAAGCCTTTCGTCATCTTTGTCGGTTATTGCAATAATTTTTCTTTTTGCAAGTTCCGAAACTACTAAGTTTCTAAACTCTACAGTCAAATCAGCCTCATGGTAGCCATTTCCTACGGCTCCTGGGTCAACTTTAATTCCTTTCGGGTTATGCCCCGCACTTATAAATACTGCCATGGTTCACTATTTTAATTCGATGATTCTGTATTGAGTTTCAATAATCTCATTAATCTTTTTCTGCTGAGTATTTTTTAGACGATTATCACGCATTCGATAAATTGTCAATTCGTCAAAAGATTTTTCATGAGCCTCTTTAAAAACAACTGTTTTGCTTTCAAATGAAGTGCATACTAGCACCATAAACATTAGTAGAATATTTCTCATTTTTTCAATTCTTTTAATTCAATAATTTTTTTGTTGAGATTGATAATACTATCATAATTTCCGAATTTAGACATATACAACTGCTCCTTTTCCTTGTACACTTTTTCGAGTTCCTTTTTCAAGTCTTTTTTTTCTTGTTGAGAAATCTCATATAGATTCATCAAGCTATCGTACTCCCTTTTATGACTTGCTTCATTTGCCATCCAAAGCCTATTAACTGCATACCCTAAAAGAACCATAATAACAATCGAGTAAGCAGTATTTCTCTTTGCTGGTGTCATGTTTATTAATCCAAAAAATATTTTGGTTGTGGTATTTTCCTGAGGCATTGAATGATAAATTTTGAATTAATAAAAATTAAGGCGTAAGAAACTCACGCCTTAATAATTTTTAGACTTGCGGTGTTCCGCTGTCAGATGAAGCAACAAAACCTAAAGCAACTGCCAATCCTATAACCGCAGTTCCTATTTCTTGTGTTATCCAACCTTGATAAATAGCAAATCCAACGACCGCTACAACAACTCCTGCTAAACTAGTTTTCCAATTTTTCATTATTTCAATATTTAATGGTTACTTTTTATCTATCATATTAGCGATAGTTTCATCTTTTTTACTTGTGCTTCGAGAACTTCCAAAATAGTAGGAAACTACCATTATCATAAGATTTACTATTGACACCGTTACGCTTTCTTTTGCTGGTACAAAAGCCAAAAAAGCAAATCCAACACATATAATTAGCAAAGCAATTACGCCTTGAATAGTTAGATTATTGATAGTTTCTTTAATACTCATTTTGATTGTTCTTTAATTAAAATCTAAATATTCGTTATCTTTTTTATTCCCAAAATAAATTGTGATACAACAGAAAACCACATAAAATCCAAACCAAAAATACTCTTCTGCTACAAAAAGAAGCGTTGCAACTGCTATAGAAAATAAGTAAATGAATATTTTCATAACTGATACAAATTACTTGGAACTCCTTTTTTATACGTGCTTAAAAACC
>CAYXTA010000028.1:0-2212 GCA_964468315.1 uncultured Candidatus Saccharibacteria bacterium | reverse complement strand
CTGCTCAAATCCGAAGTTTCTGCTATGCGGCACTTCGGCAAGCCGCAAAACGTTAGTGGCAAGTGTTAGCATCCTACTAAAATAACGACACTTGCACATTATCATAGTTTGTTTTAAGGTTTGACCAAATGGCTTCAACCGTTTTATGTTTTGAACCTGACATTGTTTTTATAGGTAAAAATGGTAGCCAAGTTGCTTTTGTGTTCTCGCAAACTATTACTTGTCCATTTCTACTTTTACACCATTCTGCCAAGTTTTCAAAGTTAATATTTTTACTACTTTCTTTGTAGTGTTCGCCTCCAAACATATATGGTGGGTCTATAAAGTAAGTAGCTTCTACATTTTCAATATCTTCATACGTTCCTAATATTATATTCCAGTGCCTGATTTTAAATAATGATTTTGCTATACGTTTTAAATCTCGTTCCACATTAACACCTTCAAAGCTACTTACATTCATTCGTGGACTTTCTAATCCATTACAAACCAAAAAACCTAAAAAGTTTTGCTCTATTTCTGATAAGTATTTATGGTCTTTAATGCTATCACCTCGTTTTAATTTTGGCAATTTTAAAATATCATTTTCACTTGCTTGTTGCAAATATTTCCAAGTATCAATAAGGACTTTGTATTTATCTACAATAGTTACTTCCTTTTCAAAATACTTTAATGAATATTTTGCACATCCAGCAAATGGCTCAATAACCTTGTCAAATTTTGGTGGTGGATAACAACCAACCATTTTACTTTTACTTCCGTAGTATGACCACATATTTTTAAATTTAATCGTTTAATAACCCACACCAGCCACTAACACGTGCTATACAAAAGAGGCGGTTCGGTACTCCGCAGAAACATTTGTGGTTAAACAAACATTTGTACTCCGCATCAACTTTAGTGCTAATAATCGCCTCCTTCGTATAGCACCATACGTTATGTGCAATTTTCTTTTTCATTTTTTTACTCAACGCTCAAATGATTTAATGATTTTTTGAACGGGTTGTATTCATAATCTTCCCAACTGCACGAATTGAAGATTATCCTATTGTTTACATATCTTGTATATGCCTTTTGATACTTGTCTGACTTATTATAAGGCATCACAAAAGGTTTGCATCCTAATTTTCGTAAAAATTCAACTCTATAATAGTCTTGTTCGGGAGATGTATCGAAACCAATCAAAACAAAAAACTGCATATGCTCACAAGGTATGCCCCATTTATTACAGCGTTCAATACCTCTAATTATTACCTTTTCATCTTTGAATTGATCCCACGCAAATGTCAAGTATCTTTTGTTGAATTTTGAATTGTAATACTTCACTTTTGCTAATGCTTCTGCTTGTCTATCTGAAATAATACGAATATTTAAACCTTGAACAAAGCAAACTTTCAAATCAAGTTCTGCAATTCTATTCAAATTAGCTTCCCAATTTGTGCCACCAAAAAAATCATTATCCAAAAGCATTAAGTTTTTACCGCCTGATGGGTTAGTGATAAGTTCGTCAATAGTATTGTAATTGTATGGTCTGCCTTCTTTTTTTGGAACACAACAAAAATCACATTTAAAACGGCATCCTTTCATTGAAAATCCATAATGAAAAGGAGTATTTGGGTATATTTCCCAATCCATTGGAGCATTTTCAATTTCAGCAGGTAGTTTATTATAAAAGTCAATTCCAGTTCCACCAATTACCATATTTTCGGGTATTTGTGGCATTTCGCTAAAATTAAAAATCTTACTCGCATAAATCTTATCGTATTGACTTGCAAACAATATTCCTTCATACCATTCGACTGTATCGCCAATAGATTTATGGTAAGCCGATATTTTCATAAGTGCAATATTTGGAAATTGCACACCTTGATAATCCGTTCCGTCAACTTGATATATTGCTATTCGTGGCATAAATGATTTAATGATTTAATTGCCCACGCACAAAAAATGAAAAAGAAAACAGACACATAACAGCACATTGCCAAAAGTGGCGATTCGGTGCTAAAATCAAGTGTAGTGCTTCTAATTATCATTTGTGCTATGTTCAAAATTTGTACTTCTAATTCGCCACCTTCGGCAATCTGCAAATCGTTATAAGCCATTGGCGAAAAGCCAACGGTTCGCTTCGCCTTATAACACAGGCTTGGCAAAAGGCTTAGTTTATCGCTTCGTATTATCATTTCGTTTCAAAAAAATTATTTAAAATGAGTTCCCT
>CAYXTA010000027.1:0-2475 GCA_964468315.1 uncultured Candidatus Saccharibacteria bacterium | reverse complement strand
GAAGAATTATAGCCAATGATCGTGACCGATTCCGGGTCTTATTGACTTATTCCCTATTTATGGCAATATAAGAGCTAACAAATCAAAAATTAATTAAAAATGTCAAACTCTAAAATTGCACCTCTTGAAATAATTCTAAGTGCAGAAAAACAAAAGAAAAAAGGCAGGCATCCATCTTTAACTTATAAAGGAGAAAGAAATCCACGTAAAGCTTTAGCTTTAGCTCATTTTGACTATCAAAAAGAGAATAAGATGCCCTTTATCTCTGATCATACGATTGCAAGTTTAATGAAACGTATTAAATTTGTCAGGCGGGCAATGGTCGGGATAGATGGTAAGCCATATACCACCGATGAAACCGATAAAAAATTCTTTGATCTTTTTTATGTAAAATCAGCAACAAATCCAAGAACACAGGCTTTTAACTTTGATCAAAATAGTAAATTAACTGAAAAAGCTACCGGCTTAAAAGAGATTTGCAAAAATGACATTTTTGTAAAGATTGGGGGGTATTATGGTTTTTGTAAAATAACCATGTGTGAAGTTTTTTCACAGATTCCCAAAAATATTATAAGTGACGTAGTAGCTTTTGCCTTAGACCCTGAAAATTCTCCTAAGATTCTTAACAGCGATTTTCAATCTGCCTCTATAATCTTTTACGGAAAATCAGACTCAGTAGAAGAAAAAGAGTCACTACCTTCAGCAAAAGGGCTGATCAAACAGATTGATTTTAAAAAGGTTGAGAGGTTGAAAAACCAGATCAAACCGATTATTAAATGGAAAGACGAAGGTTTTACATTTATTGAGCCCAAAAATGCTACAGAGATTTTTGCGGCAATTGGAATTTGGACCAGAATCAACGGTTCTAACCTTCATTGGCATGGCAAAGAATCACCTGTAAATGTTCCACACAAAAAGACTAAAAAAGTATCGGTCTATCAAGAATTTAAAGATGACGCTGACTCTGTAGAGTTAGATTATGATTACACCATAAGCCAGATACCTGATGAATTAATAAATCAAAAAACAATTGGTCTTTTATATCATTCAACTGATTATTTTAAAACAGAAGAAGGTATTATTCACAAAACAGAATATACCCTTATTGAAGAAGTTTAATTACTGCCCCGATAGAAAATAAGATTTCTATCGGGGCTTTTTGTTTGTATTGACTTATTCCCTGTTTCTGGCACTATGTATCTTAATAAATAAAAATCTTATGGACATCTACAACCAAACACTTTTAACTATTAGTGAAGCATCGAATGATGCATCAAAAATAGAACAAATGCAGCAGTTAATTCGCCGGTATAAAGTTGGAGAATTTACCAGCATTTCTACCTATAGTTTTAGCTGGCTGGTAAACCTTGCTGCTCAAAAATCTTTACCAATCTTAAAAAGATCTCAGAATAAGAAAATGGCATTAAAAATAATCGAGGAATTTTCTACTATTTTAGCTAAGCACAACATGGTTTTTTTATCTCGTATTATTTTAGAGAATAAATATGAGCCAAAAGAAATTCGTATTCTTTGGAAAGCCGCTCAAATCAATCCTGATATATACATAAATCCAGATGAGCCTTTTTATGTAAAATTAAAAGAATTAATTTATGCAGAAAAAAATCAAGAAGAATTGTTAGAATTTCTGTTTTGCACACTTAATGAAGAAATTCAAGGTTATATTTGGAAAAAAATTTGTTCCCAAAAAGTACCCTTTGATTTCTGGAAAAGATTAAGAAAATTTGAATGGCCAAATGGTGTGTCTTATTCTTTATTTAATGCAATTAAAGAAAATCTCCCCGTGGAAAGTACTGAGTACGAAAATTCAAGAATAATCCTGCATCTTTCACAATTTCTCCAGTCTGCAGACACTGTAATTCTAAAAGAAATAACGGACCAAATTCAAGAAATACAGATACACAGTGATAACCCAAAAGATTTAAGTTTATGTATTATTCTTATTCAAAAATTTCTAGAGCCTTATGAAATCGCAGATGAATTATTAGAAAAAATCTGCAAAACGTTAGAGCTTACAGATTTTAGAGGAGAAGAAAATAAAATTGAATTTTTTACAGACATGGAAGAAGCTGGTATTTTTTATCACTTTAATAATTTAGAATATGAATTATTCAAAGAAAAAGGTAGTACGCTAAAAAATTGCTACGAAAGCATTTTTGATTTTAAAGACGAAATTTTAAATGAATCTATAGAATCAGCATTAAGCGATCCTTTGATAAAACTTTATTTTCAGTACAAAGATAACGTTCATGTATTAGAAGCAGAAGATGAATTTTTAGATAGCATGAAAGAAGTCCTAGCTAAAAAAGCTGAAGACGGTCAATAAAACTATTATAGCCTACACACACAAGCGTATGTAGGCTATTTTTTATTTACTAATTGCAGTTAATAGTTCTTGGTACGCAGTTTCCAGGTCACTGTTTACAATAACATTATCAAATTTATCTTTTTGAGCTA
>CAYXTA010000026.1:0-2599 GCA_964468315.1 uncultured Candidatus Saccharibacteria bacterium | reverse complement strand
AGAACAACTAGCCCAAAGTTTTTAAATATTATACAATATATAAATGAAAAAACAATCTAAACAACCTATCAGTAAAATCCAAAGAGACATCTGGGTTGAAATAAAAAGAATAGTAAGAAGAGACCAGCCAAATGTTTGTTATACATGCGGACAACAAAATCTTGATGGTGCTAATTGGCATTGCGGTCACATGTGGCCAAAGGCAAGTCTTGGGGCTTATTTAAAATATGATTTGCGAGTTATCCGAAGTCAATGTTATCACTGCAATATAAATCTTGGCGGAGCAGGAGCGGACTTTTACAAAAGAATGCTGAAAGAAATCGGCAAAAATAAAATGGAGCAGTTAGAACAAGACCGCCAAAAGACCGTCAAGGCTTATGATTTTTATTTTGAACTCTTGCAAAAGTTATTAACACAATAAAATAAAATCTTTGATATAATCTTTGCATGAAGAAAAAAACTTGCAACAAATGTAATAAAGAAAAATCAGTAAAACAATTTTATATGAAGTATGATGAGTATTATATTAATCCATGCAAAACTTGTTACAAAAAAAATCGAAAAATTTATGTAGAAAAGAAAAAGCTAGAAAGAATGAAAATATTGAGATGCGACCTTCCTCAAGGAACTTATGAAGACGGCACAAAAATCCCATGTAGAGCAAGAGCTAAAACATTTTGTCTCAATTGTAAAAGAACTTTCTGTGTAAGGTGTTCAAAATTCCTAGATGATAAATGTTTCTGTACACCAGAATTACTTGATATTCTAATTTATAATGCTCGGTTATCCACAGAAGATAAACATAAACAAGTGGTATAATATAGACATTGGACCGAAAGTCTGATATTTATAAAAATTAGCTTACACTTTCTGTCTCGTATCCATTTATTTGTTGTAAGCGGTAAATGGGTAAGGGACAGAGAGCAAAATAGTATGAACGAGGAATTGAGAGTAAGGGATATAAGGAAAAAGGATCAATATAAAATTGATGACGCATATCTTAATGGTTACGCTAAATTATGCGGAATATTTGCGACAGCTGTTTACAACTCTTTGAGTAGACATGCAGATTTTCATACGCAAGAATGTTTCCCAAGTATAGAAAAAATAGCAGAACAGCATAACATATCGAAGCCTAGCGTAATCAAAGGAATCAAGGAGTTGGAAAAATGGGGAATAATAACTATCAACCGAGAAAAGGATAAAAAAACAAAAAGACAACTTCCAAATATTTATCTTTTAATCGATAAAATTGACTGGAAACCAAAGCCAGAAATTAGCCGAGTAAACGACGTTGACACGGAAAGCCGAGTAAATAATAGAACAGAGCCGAGTCAATCTCAGAACAAAAGCCGAGTAAACGACGTTGACTGTAAGGATACACATATTAAGGGAGACCACAAAGAAGGTTTGCAAAACGCTGTTTTGCTGGAGGTTAAATCTTCAAAATTTACTCCAGAAGAAGCTCAAATTTTAAAAGCTTTCGAAGCCTTAAATCCCGCCTGCAAAAAAATGTATGGACACACAGTGCAACAAGAAGCATGCCGAGCTTTAATTCAAACTTATGGTTTTGAAAGAATTATAAATATAATAGAAAACACTTTGCCAAAAACTAACAAGCTATTTTATTTATCAATTCTAACACCAGATCAGTTATTCAAAAACTTTAAAAGATTAGAAGACGATATTTTTAAGTATCAACAAAAACAAAAGTCGCAAAAAGAAAAATTAAAAGCTTATTGGTAAAAAAATTATGAAATATTATAAAATTATTTATGGGTTTGACGAAAAGTCTGAATTTCTGCCGATCACCGCAGATGAATTACACAAAGCATGTGTCATCGCAATGGAAGGCGGAAAAGCAGTATTTGAAGATGGATTTTTTCAGAATAGAGGAAGTGATGTTTTACGAATCGTGCCAGACTGGCATAGAGTTCAAGGTTGGAATCGAGGATATAAAATGACAGAAGAAGACTTTGCTGAGATCCGACACTTGGAAAAACCATACAGAGAAACACTCGAAAAAGGTAAATTGCTTGCAGAATATATAATAAAAGAAAATAAAAGAGAATTAATATCTTTGCCTGCAAGCCAAGCATTTGTTGAATCAAGACTTGTGCTTAATTCCGCAGATCAAAATGTAAAACCAGAGATAAAAGAATTAGCAGATAAAATGAAAAATAATGGATAACATAGAAGCAAAATTATTAGAACAAGAAATCGGATGGGATAAAGTCTCCCATGAAATCACTGTCGAAAATGGTGCAAAAGTAAAAAAACTTGAACTAGATTGGCTCGAACGAAATGGAGGAATAAATTATCACGATCACGGATACGCAGTAGTCTTGCCAGCGTATGTAGAACTTTCAAAAAAGCTAGAGGAAGTAAAAAAATATATCGGTCGCAGAGAATGGGCAAAGAAGCAAAAATAGATATCCACAACTTTTTTCTTAACTCCCCCTTGCATAAAGATATATAAAGATATATACTTAAGTTATTAATAGATTAGTCGAATAAAATATTATGCAAACAAAAACAATAGTCAGATTAGCGGAACATTTAGAACTAGGAAAAAGTGAGGTCGAAAACTTAACAATCA
>CAYXTA010000025.1:0-2729 GCA_964468315.1 uncultured Candidatus Saccharibacteria bacterium | reverse complement strand
CACCAACAACAAACATTCAAGAAGTATTATTAACTTTGATACTTAACGGAAGCACGACCTTTTTTGATTTTTCGTATATGCAAGGCTACCGAACTAGAGTAAGTAACCTTGTAAATACTCACGGGATTAACTTAGAAACGAAAAAATCAAACCGATGCAATAAGTTTGGCAATTCGTACACTTATCACATTCATATTTTACCACCTAGCGAAAAGGAAAAGGCAATTGAATTGTATAAAAAAATGACCGCTTAACGGCATCCGCTATGAGTAGTGGCGGTTTTGGAACTACTCACTATCAAATTAAAAACAATGATTAATAAAAGTACAGACCTTCAAGATACCACAGCACCCGCCATTACTTATAGCGAGTGTTGTGCGCTGCCTTTTTCTACTGATGAGTTAAAAGTCCCTGGATTTGAAGATGATTATGTCGTTTCAAAAAAAGGATTTATAAAAAATATAAGGACTGGCAAAATTTTAAAAACAACAAAAAAAGAACATTTTACTGTAAATTTGAGAAGCGGCAAAAAACAAAAACATTGCAGCTTAAATAGGCTTGTTTATTCTTTGTTTAATGATGTTGAGCTTAGAAGAAATCATTTAATAATACCCCAAGATGGAAATCCACTTAATTGTAGTTTGGATAATTTAAAACTTATCACAAAAAGGAATTTTGTAGCTGCAAAAATGAGTAATAAAACTGGATTAACTGGCGTGTATAAAGTTGATGATTACCAATATTCAACAAAGATTTGTTTTGAGGGCGTAGAAATCAATTTGCACTCATCAGTTGATATGGTTGAATGTCATAAAATATATCAACTTGCAAAAACAATGGTTGAGGAATATGATAGAAAAAAAACAGCAATTTTATCCAACTATGCTAAGAATAGATTAATTAATAAATCTGTAGATAGTGGCGTTTTTTAAGGTTGCGCACAACGTTCCCACGCTTGGCGAAGAAGCGGATTTAGAATTAATAAACTTTCAATTTAGCACAAATGACAAATAGAATCACAGAACTTGATATAAGCACAGAACCCGCTTTTTTGCCAAACGTGTGTTATGCGATGCCTTTGGTTAATTCCCTTTCAGGTGGCAAAACTTCATCTTATATGGCAAAACATTATCCGGCGGATTACAATATTTTCGCTTTGGTTAGAATTGAAGCTGATTACTGCAAACCAAAAGACGAAAGTATTGTAAAATATGCAAGCGATAAAATAGGAATGGATTTTATTGCAACTGCTGAAAGTGATAAAACACTTTTTGTGATGAGAGATTTAGAGCAATTAATTGGTAAGGAAATAATTTGGACTACTGGCGAAACTTTTGAAAATGTAATTTTTAAGAAAAAAGCATTGCCAAATATGATGTGGCGATTTTGCACTACTGAAATGAAAATGAAGCCAATTTTTGAATATTGCCAAAACGAAATTAAGCAAGTGGTAGAAATGCAAATTGGATTTAGGTATGATGAAAAAGAAAGAGCAAATCGAGAAAATACAAAATTTAAAACAATCGTAGGACAAAGTGCAAATGGCAGAAACAAATGGGATGATATTTATTGGCGTGAACTAAAATATCCAATGATTGAAGATAAAAAAGTACATCCGCAAATTGTAAAATGGGTTGAAGAAACAGGTTTAATATTTCCACCTGATAGCAATTGTGTCGGATGTTTTTGGAAACCATTACAACAACTTAGAAAGAATTGGGAAGATGAGCCACAAAAAATGCAATGGTTTGCCGAAATGGAACGTAAAATGAAACGAAAATTTAAAAAGGAAATGTCTTATGATAGTGTCAAAAAAATTGGATTACAGCAAGATTTTTTCTTTGGTACTGGTTCAGGTTGTCAGGCTGGGTTCTGCACGGATTAAGGTATCGCATAACGTATGGTGCTATGGGATGCCCGCCTATGTACCAAGTTGATTTCGGCGGGTATCTTATAGCACGTGTTACAAGTAGTAGCGGATAATTTTAAACGAAAACTTATGAATTTAGGAAAATTTGATTGTAGTACAGGATTGATAAACATACTTTATAATGATAATTTATTGAATATTTCAGTAAGAACATCAACTATAAAAGATATGTTATTAGTTGATAAACTACAAAAAGAAAATAGTTACGCAGTAGGATTTATTCAAAAAACTATTTGGGAAGATTATGTTTGGGGTGGTAAAAGAAACTTTATTGTATTGATTTGTGAAGCGAATAATGATGCAGTAGGTTATGTTTTAATCACTCCAGCAAGAGGCAGTTATAAGTATGCTAAAATACAACAAATAGCAGTTAGAAACGATGCAAGAAGATTGCATTACGGAAAAGCATTGATTGAAGTTTGTCGTGATTTTTGCGAAACATTTGCAAGAACTGGTTTTACTTTAAGATGCAGAACTGATTTAGATAGTAATATGTTTTGGAAAAATTTAGGTTTTGAAAATTACGGTACTTGGGAAAAAGGAAAAATAAATCACGTAGGATTTAAAGCAAGTGCAGATATTAATCTTTGGAAGATTGAATTAAACAAGAATATTCTATTTTTACCGTTCACGTAGCTATTACTTGTAACTAGTGGCTACAACTGATAAAATAAGACCTATACACCTAAAACAACAAAAAAGGATGAAAACCGAAATAATTAACTTAAAATGAAATAAAGATGGAATCAGCAATTAACCAAATAACAACGACGAGATGAACTACACCAAAGAACAACTA
>CAYXTA010000024.1:0-2846 GCA_964468315.1 uncultured Candidatus Saccharibacteria bacterium | reverse complement strand
CAACAACAACAAAATAAAAAAGTAGCGTAATGATAGGAATTTACAAAATAACTAATCCATTAGGAGAATCTTACATAGGTCAAAGCGTAAATATAAAAAATAGATGGGCTTGTCATCGTTACAATGTTAAGCACAACAAAAAAATATGGGGTAAATTGTACAATAGTTTTTTAAAATACGGAATTAAAAACCATAAATTTGAAGTAGTAAAAGAGTGTAATATAAATGAATTAGATAAATACGAAAGATTTTATCAAGAACATTTAAACACGTTCCAAAAGGGGTTAAATTCAGTATTGCATAAAAGCGAAACAGAAAAAGTTACTTATTCAAAAGATGCAAAGATAAAAATGTCAGAAAAAGCTAAAGTAAAAGTATTTAGCGAAGAACATTTAAAAAATATGAGTAAAAGTAGTACTGGTGGTAAAAACGGAAATGCTAAATTAGTATTGGATTATGTAAACGGAATTTTTTATGAAACATCAAAAGAAGTTTCTAAATTGTATAAAATATCGCATTCTCATTTTAGCGCAATGATGAATGGCAAAAAACCAAATAAAACTAACTTTATATACGTATAATTATGGCTTCGGAATTTATAGAAATAGTTTCACCAAGCGCATTAAAGAATTTACAGGCGGTTAATGATGAATTAGTAAAAACAGTTGCTAATGTAAAAACTGTAAATGAAAATATGATAGGCGCTAAAACTCCAAGCGGTTCGGATAGTGCTATTAAAAAACTAACTGCTGATTATGATGCGCAAGCTAAAACAATTCAAAACCTACAAAAACAATTACAGCAATTAGCGAATACTAAACAACAGTTAAACCAAAAAACAAGCGAAGAAATAGTAAATCAAAGAGTTTTAAGAACAAATGCAGATAGACAAGCTATTGCAAATTCAAATTTAGCTGGTGCTTATAGAAATCTATCCGCACAAGTTTCTATTGCGTCAGAGCGTTATCAAAATTTAATAGCTAGAGGTAAGACAGCGGAACAAACGCAAAGGCAATATAATAGAGAACTTTCACAAGCTCAAAGAGAATTTAGAACTTTACAAGGTAGAGTTTTGGAAGCCGATAAGGCGGTCGATAAATGGAACAGAACAGGAGAGCGTTCAATAGGATTTTTGAGAGATTTGGCTGGAGCGTTTGGAATAACTGCTGGAATAGGTTTGTTTGTCCAAATAGGTAAAGATATTTTTGATACTACAAAAGAATTGCAGTCATTAGACATGGCGTTGAAACAAGTTACAGAAACTCAATCTAATTTTCAACAACAACAACTATTTTTGAAAAGAATTTCAGAGGACTATGGAGTAGAATTAAATAGTTTAACTAAACAATTTACTCAATTTTATGTAAGTGCAAAAGATAAAATTTCTGGAAGCGAAATACAAAAAATATTTGAGTCGGTTACAAAGGCTGGCGCATCTATGGGGCTGACTGTAGAAAACCAAGAAAGAGCATTTTTAGCATTAAACCAAATGATGTCAAAAGGAGTTGTTTCAGCAGAAGAGTTGAGAGGACAATTGGGGGAGGCTTTGCCGGGTGCTTTTGGTATTATGGCAAAAGCATTGAATGTTAATGAACAGCAGTTAGGCAAAATGATGAAAGATGGTAAATTATTAGCATCTGATGTATTGCCTAAATTTGCGAAACAATTAGAGATAACGTACGGAATAGAAAATGTAAAAAGAATAGATAATATCGCTAATGCTCAAAATAGGCTATCAAATGCATGGACTAATTTTGTAAGACAATTAAATGAAGGCGATGGGGTTTTTCAAAAAATACTTAGCGGAACATTTTCAAGATTTGGTAAAGATTTAGAAAAATTTACTGAATGGCTAAAATCAGATGAGCAAAAAAGAAAAGAATATTTAATTCAATTAAGAGCAGATTCGAAGCAAAATGCAGAAGAATATTTAGATCAAAAATTCAAAACAGCAGACGAAAAAGAAAAATACGCTAAAGAGAAGATAGTAGAAATAGAATCTAAAAATCAAGCTACAATTTTAAAAATAAATCAGTTGATAGCTGAAAACAAAAATAATTTTTATTCTACTCATGAAAATGCTTATAAAAAAGGAAGTTTTTCAAAAGAAACAGAAGCCGAATATTTTTCGTTTAAAAAAAATAGAGAAGAAATTTATAAATTAAATGATGCTCTTAATAGACGATACGGGATATTAGATGCTTTGAAAGAACAAGGTAAAAAAACAATCTCTATAACCGATAAAGATACAGAAGCAACTGATAAAAATACAAAAGCAAAACGAGAAAATATAGAAGCCGTTAATTTAGTTGCTAAAAAATCAAAAGGACTTATTGACATTTTAGAGGAACAAAGAAGCAAGATTCAAGAACTTCAACGACTTCAATCTAAAAATAATAAAGAATGGAAGTTTTATCAAGATAGAATAGATTTAATAACTCAAGCTATTGAAAATTTAACAAAGGGTAATGATCAATTAACTGATAGTGCAAAGAAAGTTACAGACCAATTTCAAAAAATGCATTTCCCAGACGGAACAACAAAGCAATTAAAGGAGTTTAGTCAGTATTTACAAGGATTTATAAATGATTTTGCATCTAGTACAGGATTTACGCAAACATTTGATATTCTACAAGGAAAAGTTGAAGGCTTTGGCAAAGATTTTGCAACTACTTTTGTAGGTATAGCAGAAAGCGCACAAGAAGCAATGAATTTTATCACTCAAAATATGGGTGATAACTTTGCGGAACAATACGCAATGTTAGAAAAGCAAAAAAATGTAGAGATGCTTTTTGCTGGAGATACAGCAAGCGCAAAAGCTAATATTGAAGAGCAATATGAAGAGC
>CAYXTA010000023.1:0-2867 GCA_964468315.1 uncultured Candidatus Saccharibacteria bacterium | reverse complement strand
AAAGTAATAGTCATAGGCGGCCAAACAGGGACAGGTAAAAGTGACCTGGCTGTTTTGGTTTCTATGCTATTAAAAAAGCGTGGAATAAGTAGCGAAATAATAAGTGCTGATTCTCGCCAAGTCTATACTGGCGGCGATAAAATATCTGCAAAAATTAATACAAAAGATATGCATGGAATTCCCCACCATATGCTTTCTGTTACTAATATGAAAAAAGATTATAACGTAGCTGATTATAAAAAATCAGCGACTAAAATAATTAAGGATTTACACAAGAAAAATATCATCCCAATTATTTGTGGTGGAACAGGTTTGTATATAGATAATCTTATTTATAAAAAAACTATACCCGAAGTATTACCCAATCCAGAGCTAAGAGAAAAATTAGAGAAACTTAGCATAGAAGAATTGTTTAGTATTTTAAAAAAGAAAGATCCAGCTCGCGCGCAAAACATAGATAGTAAAAACAAGCGCCGCATTATTCGCGCACTGGAAATCGTTACGAAATTAGGTTTTGTACCCGAAGAAGAGAAACCAGAATTGTTATACAAAACTTTATTCCTTGGGCTAACTTTGCCAAAAGAAAACTTGGAAGTAAAAATAGTGAAACGTACAAATACACGAATGAAATTGGGAATGCTAAAAGAAATCGTGGACTTGCATGAATCTGGTTTGTCTTATGATCGATTGCAAAGCTTTGGTATGGAATACAAATGGCTTTCTTTGTATACCCAAAAATTAATTACAAAAGAAGAATGTATTAGTGGTATTAATAAAGACACAATGGCTTATGCCAAGCGCCAAATGACCTGGTTTAAGAAGAATAAAGATATTGTCTGGCTAGATATGAGTAGCCCAAAAGAATCTGGCAATAAAGCCAAGCAAATGGTGATGGATTTTCTTTAGATTGGTTTTGTTGCGCTAAAGATTGCTTTTGAAGCAGTTAAAATAATATCATTTTCTGTTTGGGTATAATTCATTAACTTTTTTTCATCTTCAGAAAGGCTTTCTTTAATAAAAAAAACGAATTCTTCTATTTTTTGTTCAGCAATAATATCAAGCTGAACTTGATCAGACTCTTCAATAGAACCTTTTTCTTTTACAATCTTTAATCTTTCCGCAGAAACAAATTCTTCTTTTCTATTACGTACTGAAAGTTTTGGAAAAACGTCATGCTCTACTTTTGTATTTTCAAATCCACTATTTTGAAGTTCAGAGAGAACTTCTTCTTTTCTAGGAAAATGACGGTTTAAAACCAAGGAATCAAATCCTGCAATTTCATCCTTCTTTTTTATTATTTTTGAAAAAATTGGTTGAGTTTTTTCATCAAGAGCTAATTCCCAAATTACAATTTTACCACCTGGTTTTAGTATTCTGTAAAATTCTTTAAGCATCCGTTCTTGGCTTTCTTTGTCTACCTCATGTAAACCCATCTTATTTACTATTGTATCGAAATGATTTTCTTTGAAAGGAATTTCTCTTGCATCTGAAAGAACAAAATCAACATCTTTGTCTTTTAGATTTTCTTTTGCTCTCGATAATTGTAATTCACTACTATCAAGTAAAACTATTTTTGTGTTTAAATTATTTTTTTCGATTGATTTTATTAGCCTTTCGGAAACTGCGCCGTACCCACAACAAGCATCTAAAATAACCTCCCCGTCTTTAGGATCAACAACGCTAACCAAACAATCGAAATCCTTCTCATCTATTGAGTGAATTTTTTCATACGAGACTATTCTTTTTTGGTAAGAGTTATTATTTTCCATTTTTATATTTTAAAAATTGATAAAACAAAATATTCAAAAAAATAAAACCGACTATGTACGGAATAAATATAAAAATGTCTTTTTTAAACCAACCATACAATACCCCAAATATATAAGTAACGTAAGCTAATAAAAATAGTGGTTTACTCCACCCAAATGTTTTATCTTTTCTATTTTTTATAATTTGGCTAAAAAAACCTACTGTTACATACAGTGTCCATAGGATCATTAAAGATGTTCCGAAGAAAATTTCCATATATTTATTATAACAATTTGCGGGCGATGGAGGAATCTCGGCTACGCCGCGTGCTCGGCGTCTCCTTGTTTTACAACTACGGAGCATGCCTACGCTTCCGATTCTCCACGTATTCAAAGAAGTTTGAATACTATCGCTTCCTGCGGGCGATGGAGGAATCGGACCCCCACCAAAGGTTTTGGAGACCTTCGTTCTACCACTAAACTAATCGCCCTGGTACTGGTCAATATATCATACCAAGGGTAATAAAAAAAGAGGCAGATATTTCTGCCCCCTTTTATTTTAGTTCATCAAATTTAATTTCTTTAGGCTTCCAACCAGGACGGAATAGTTCTAATTTTGTATCTTTTTCGATAATTATTAAAACATACTCATCATCTGGTTTTGGCTCAATTAAATAACGCGCAACACCTTTTTTAACAACAAATTCTTTATAACTAGAGAATAAAATTTTAGTATTATCTCTGCCTCTAGATTTCTTAAAAATAAATTTGTTTTTAATTTTTTTAAGAATCCCAAAAATAATTCTTTCCTGGGCTAGCATGGCTAATTTTTCATTAATTATTTTAGGTGTATCAACTTTTGAAACATAGATGCGTCTAGCATTAATGTCAAAAAAATCATAAGTTAAAGTACGAAAATATTGTTTTTTAATCTCGTCTTCCTTAACTGCAATACCTCGGTATGTGGAGAATGGCTCCACTGTGTACAGTTCTGCCATTTTTATTTCCTCCTTTTATTTTAATAATTTAACCACGAATTAGAATAAGTTGCAATAGGTGTCAGATAAATAAAAAAATCTCCTTTCGGAGATTTTCTTACTTCTTTACTTCTTTAAAGAT
>CAYXTA010000022.1:0-3173 GCA_964468315.1 uncultured Candidatus Saccharibacteria bacterium | reverse complement strand
TAGGACAGCGGTTTCTGGAACCGTTAATTGGGGTTCGAATCCCTGTCGGGCAGCACAAAAATAGGCACATATTTTTGTGCTGGTCGAAGCAAGTAAACTGCTTTACTTGCGTCAGGGATGAGAAAGACTTTTCTTTATCGAGTCCGACGAGATAGAAAAGTACCCGCGACGGTAGTCGAGAACCCCTGTCGGGCAGCAAGTTTGAGACAGGTTCGGACTCCGAGGAGAGTCGAATTTGTTTCATATTAATTTATCTTTACAATGAATAACTTAACTTCAAAAGAATTAGTGACTTTGTTTCTTGAGCTAATAGAAAATGCTACGCAACTTCTTAATTCAGCAATTAGTTTATCTGGTACCGATGAAAAACACGTTTCTTTAGGGCTTGCAGAAATTGCGTTAGAAGAAATTGGTAAGTCTTTTACTTGTCTAGCATATTATTCTGTAGCGGATTCTATGAAAGATTGGACAGCATTTTGGAAAGATTGGAAGGACCATAAATCCAAAGCACATAGAGCATTTCTATATGAGTATTTTTCTACTATACGAGTTGAGTTAAAAGATAAGCCAGATTACTTTCCTTCAAAAAGGCATGCAATTCCACATGAAAAAGAAGTAAGTTTTTATATAGATTTTGATAAATCAAAAAGAGAAATAATTATTCCTAAAACTACAATAGACCAGGTAGAGATCTTTTCACGTATTACCTCTATATTTGGTCTACTTAATTCAAGTATGTTAGTTAGAGATTTACTAAAAAACAAGAGCAAGGAATACAAAAAGGCGGTTTCCGGGTATGCTTTTTTAGTTATGACCTCTGGGATTAGTCAAATAGAAGCTGAGGAATTACTTCCCAAATTGAAAGATGGGGTTGAAGAACATGAACAAGCTTTTAATGATATAGAAGAACTATTCAAGGCTCGAGTTGAAGAAAGAGAAATTTAATTATATTTGCTATTCCGAGGAGCATAAAAATGGTAAGATTAAAATAGCTAAAAAAAGCTTGTGGGATAAGGTATCAAAAATTCCGAATCCGAGGATGACAGTCAATTTAATGTCAATAATTTATTTATGAATAGTGCCTATAATTATCAATATCTAGAAAAGTTAACCGAGCTATATGTTTTGAAAGAAAAGACACATAAAAATGTTTACATTTTGGCGTGTCAGCACATACTTGAACCACAGGCAGTAATGTTTGATATGATTACTGATTTTGGAGTCCCAAAAGAAAATATTAGAATCTTTGGCAAGATCTATTCAACAAGTAATGAAATATATAATGAATTATTAAACAAAAATTTTAATATATCAAAACCTATATTTAATCCAGAAATAACTTTTGATGATGATCATGTTGAAAATTGTAAAAGAGAATTACAAGATTTTCTAGCAATAATCAAACAGGATTCTAAGATAATTATTCTTGATGATGGAGGGTCTTTGCTACAAGTTGTGAATGATCAATTTCTATTAATTCCGGAAAAAACTTCCGTGATAGGTGTAGAACAAACATCTTCTGGATTCAGAAAATTAGAAGACACAAAACTTAATTTTCCTATTTTTAATGTTGCTAGATCAAATATTAAATTAGAACAAGAAAGTCCTTTAATAGCTGAACTAGGCTTCAGTAGAATTTTAGATGTTATAAAAAAATATTCAATAGTGGAACCAAAAATACTAATAGTAGGTCTTGGTCCGATAGGTAAAAGTCTTTGCAGTGTATTTGAAAATAAAGGTTTCAATGTAAAAGGTTACGACATTTTACACCACGACGAAACAGAACTTATTGATCTGACCCAAGATTCTAAGATTAATATAGTAATTGGTGCAACAGGAAAAAATATATTAGATATTTCAAAGCTGAAAGATATTATATTAAAAATAGATCATAGTTTATATTTAATCAGTATGTCATCTGCTGACCGTGAATTTCCTGCAACTGAAATTAGAAAAAACGGGTCTATAAATACTGAAATCCACGGTGATGTAGTCTGGGAAGATGTAATTTTGGTAAATAACGGTTTTCCTATAACTTTTAAAGGCAATAGATATGAATCAACTCCAAAAGACATCGAGAAGACAATTGGGTTATTGTATGCTTCGGTACTTGAAGCTATAACAAATGAAAATCTTATAAACAATAAGTTTATTGATGTGCCTGATTTTATAAATAATATATTAAAATAACATGAATCAAATTGAAGTTAAATTAATTGCATATTCTGAATCAATCGAAACCCAAAAACGCTTAGCTACTTTTGTTATTAAGATCCCTAAATTCGTATGGGGCCATGTTATAAGTCACAGAGTTTTTTCTAGGAATAGTGCTTCAAGTAGGGCAACACCTTCAAAAAGAATACGGAAAAGTGTACTTAAACAACCGTTCGTTCCAGTGTATTTTGGAAAAAATAAACCAGGAATGCAGTCAGGCACTGCCTTAAAAGGCATTCAATTGTGGTTATCTAAAAAAATATGGCTATGGTCAAGGTACTTTCCTGTATTTTTCCATTTCTTAGGGGAAAAACTAAAAATACATAAAGAAGTTTTGAATAGAATTTTAGAGCCGTGGTTAATGGTTGATGTGATTGTAAGTGCAACTGAATGGTCAAATTTTATTTCGTTAAGAACTAATGAATCGGCTCAGCCAGAGATGCAATATATAGCACAAAAAATTGAATTTACCTTAAAAAATAGCACGCCTAATTTGTTAAAAGAAGGAGAGTGGCATTTGCCATTTCTTTTAGAAGAAGAGCAAAACTTAGATATAGACATTAAAAAGAAAATTTGTGTAGCGCGTTGCGCAAGAGTAAGTTACAGTCTGTTTAACGGAAGATTATCAGACATAGAAAATGATTTAAAATTATGCGAAAAACTTTCAACCTCTGGACACTGGAGTCCTTTTGAACACGTAGCGACCCCACTTAACGAAAAAAATAATATAGGAAATTTTGTAGGTTGGAAGCAATTTCGAAAAGAATTTATTATAGAAAGCGGGTCTAATTAGTATTGAGACTACTGCTATAAAATGGTACAATGGTATTTCTCTATGAAAAAACCAACCATATCACCCAAAGCCATAATACTTTCCACTGTCTTCCTAGACGTTGTGGGTATTGGGCTTATAATTCCAGTACTACCTTCGTATGTCGAATCTTTTGGTGTGTCGCATC
>CAYXTA010000021.1:0-3557 GCA_964468315.1 uncultured Candidatus Saccharibacteria bacterium | reverse complement strand
TTATTTGCTAAAAGTAATTTTTTGTTGTAATGTATAGAAAAATAGTAGTATTAATAATTTAAAAAAGGAGGTGAAAATGTTAAATAAAAAAGAAAATTTTGAAACAAAGTACGATTTTAATCGTGATACTTTATGGCCTTATTTAAAAACATTGATTTTGCTTTTATTTGTTGGTGCCGTAATTTTTTTTGTTCCAGGAAATTTTAGTCCTTTTTGGTCTATAATTCCTTTTGGGCTTGCATTTTTAATGATTATAATAATTATTTTTGCATGCAAAAATCCTGAAAAATTTAATTACAAAGGACGCAGGATAGATGATCTTGATTTTGATGATGAAGAAGATTCATAAAGAATTTTTAAAACCGGATATTATGTCCGGTTTTTTTTATTTCATTAATTTATGTGGATTGTGATTCGGGCAAGTTTTGAGTGAGCAGCGTTCGGGGATGGTCTTTGGTCACAAATAATTCCTCGCCGTCGCTCGGAATTTTCGCGACCCCGGCTCGTAGTTTTTGCTATTGCAAAAACATTACTCTGCCTCACCAAGACCAAAAAGCACACAACCAATGTTGTGTGCTTAAAAATTACTTTACGATTTTATGTGGGTTATGCATTGCACAGGACTTATTGCTACACCTTTCTGGTATGGTCTTGGTGCCTTCCATCATCAGAGATCCGCAAAGGTCGCAGATACGACCTGTTGGTTTTGCTTTAATAGCATTTTTACAATCAGGGTAATTTGAACAAGAATAGAAAATTCCAAATCTTCCTCGGCGTTCCATCATTTCTCCTTTTTTACAAACAGGGCACTCTACTCCACTCATTTTTTTCTTTTTCTCTTCTTCATCTTCTTCTATATATTTACATTTTGGATATCTTGAACAAGAAACGAAAGCACCAAACTTTCCCTGACGAAGTACTAGATGTCCGAGCTCTGGGACTTTTGTACTTTTTCTTTTTTTCTTTCCATTTTTATCAAGACCAGAATCTTCTACTGGTGTTCCACATTTAGGACAAGGACGTCCCAAATCTTTTGGTCCTTCGAGTTCCAATCCCTCGAGAGTTCTCGCACCCTTACAGTCAGGGAATTTACTACAAGAATAAAATTTTCCATTACGAGCAAGTTTGATTATCATACTACTACCACAAATAGGACATTTCATATCATCAGGTGCTTCACCCATATTCGTCGCTTTCGCAAGTTTATCTTTTTCTTTTACATCTTTTAAGAATGGTCCATAGAAATCTTTCAATGTTTTTAAATATTCTCTTTCTCCACGAGCTATTTGATCGAGCTCATCTTCCATCTCTGCTGTGAATGTATCTGAAATATATTCAGCAAAATTATTTTCCAAGAAATCAGAAACAACTTCACCTGTGTCAGTAGGGAATAAAGTTCTACCTTCTTTGTTTACATATGCTCTTTCTTCAAGAGTACGCATTATGGAAGCATAAGTAGAAGGACGCCCTATATCACGAGATTCGAGTTCTTTCACAAGTCCTGCTTCACTGTATCTGCTTGGTGGTTGTGTTTCTTTTCCAATACTTACCAAATCTATCAAATCTAATTTTTCTCCTTTTTTAACTTCTGGAAGTTCTACATCTTCACCTCGTGCATCAGCATCTACTTTGAGCCAGCCAGGGAAAAGTACTCGTGAACCATTAGCAGAAAAATCAGGAATTTCATCGTGACCTTCGACAACAGCTGAGACTTTTGTTTTTAGAAGTTTTGCATCAGTCATTTGTGATGAAACTGCTCGCTCCCAAATGAGTTTATAAAGTCTACTTTGTTCTTCATTCATTCCTGCAGAAATATTTTCTATGTGAGTTGGACGAATAGCCTCGTGAGCCTCTTGAGCATTTTTACTTTTTGCTTTATAGATATGTGCTTCAGCATATTCTTTTCCATATTTTTTTTCTACAAGTGAAAGTATTGATGATTGTGCAACTTTTGAAAGATTTGTAGAGTCAGTACGCATATAAGTAATATGTCCAGCTTCGTAGAGTTTCTGTGCGACTTGCATAGTACGAGAAGGAGAGAATCCAAGGCGAGTACTTGCTGTCTGTTGTAGAGATGAAGTTGTAAATGGAGCGCGAGGTGAACGTTTCTGTTCACTTTCTTTTACATCAGAAATAATCCATTTTCCAGCTTTTCCTATTTTTAAAATATTTTCTACAGTTTTTTCGTCACGTGGTTCTTCGTTGCAAGTAAGTTTTATTTCTATCTTTTTCTCTGTTTTGAAAAGTCCTTCGAGTACCCAATATTTTTCTGGTACGAATGCGCGTATTTCTCTTTCGCGTTCCATTATGATACGAAGTGCAGGGGATTGTACTCGTCCAGCAGAAAGTCCATAACGAACTTTTTTCCAAATAATTCCAGAAAGGTCATAACCAACGAGACGATCGAGCACACGACGAGCTTCTTGAGCTTTAACCATTTTGGCGTCTATATCACGTGGATGTTTCAATGCTTCTTCGACAGCTTCTTTTGTGATTTCATTAAAAGTAACTCTTTTTATTGGAGCTTTTACTTTTTTATCAGCATCTAGAATTTCTTTTAAGTGCCAAGAAATAGCTTCTCCTTCACGGTCGGGGTCAGTCGCTAGCATTATCTCTGTAGCTTTTTCTGCAAGTCCTCTGAGATCCATAATGACTTTTTCTTTGCCTTTTGAGATTTCATAATGAGGAATAAATCCACCTTCTATATCGATAGCTTTTTTATTTGATTTTGGTAAATCACGTACGTGCCCTACAGACGCGCGCACAGTAAAAGCGCCATCTAAATATTTTTCGATGGTCTTTGCTTTACTTGGTGATTCCACTATTAATAGTTTCATTATTGCTAAGTATTACACGAGAAATAACTTTTTAGCAAATTATGTGCATAACTAAATTAGGTAAATTACTGCGGGGGGGGGTATACTTTTAGTGTTATTGGTAAATTTATAAAAATATGAAAATCAAAAAATTTTGTTTTATATTATTCGTTTTATTTTTTTACAACTTTTCTTTTGCGCAGCAAAATCCTCCAGTCATAACCGAAACTCAAGTATTCCTTCCTGTCGATAGTTCTGGTATGGGATTATTGATGCCATCATATACTCAACTAACGTGTGGTCTTGGGGTTTCCACTGATCCACAAAATGTTTTATATATTAAAAATCCAACAGTATTTTGGAATTCACCTAATATTTTTACTTTAAAAGCAGATTCATTTATAGATAGTACTACAGGAACTGCAAAAGTTTATAATAATCTTTCTATTTCTGGAACTATTTCTGTGCAGAATCATGGAATTAAATTTTCTCTTTCTTCTGTTTTGCCAAATAATTTTGATATGATGTGTGCAAATTCTTTTTCAAATAATATTACTAGCGTACTGACTTCAAATATAACCCCATCTATTTATAATACCTATAATGAAGACCCAAATAATTTAAAATGTTTGGAAATACAAGGGAACAACCTTATGCTTGTTTATGATAGTAAAGGTTCTACTAATATTGTACCACATCCATATGAATTTAGCGCCCCAACAAGTCAGGGAGGAATGTTGC
>CAYXTA010000020.1:0-3618 GCA_964468315.1 uncultured Candidatus Saccharibacteria bacterium | reverse complement strand
TGCGGGCGCTACCACCTCAAGGTAGTGCGTCTACCAGTTTCGCCACCCGTGCATATTTTGATACTATCATATTTTAAAAAATAAAAAAGCAGAAATTTTTATGGTCTGGTTCCGCTTTGCGAACCGAGGACCTAAAAATTTCTGCTCTTTATTTTAGTTTTTATTCAGAAACTGCTTCTTTAACTTCAGGCTCCATTTCTTCTTCTGATGACATAGCTACTGAACGAAGTTTTCTTCTTACGTCTTTAACAGCTTTTGTACGAACATAGTAGAGTTTTGAACGTCCAGCGTTAGCCTTTTTGACGATTTCTACTTTATCGATCATTGGAGAGTATAAAGGGAAAATTCTTTCAACTCCAACACCAGATGCTACTTTACGAACTGTGAATGTAGCTCCTATTTCTGTGCCGTGTTTACGAGCAAGGACAATTCCTTCGAAAGCCTGTGAACGGTACTTCAAAGCTTCACCTTTTTTAGTTGCTTTTTCGTCTGGAATCTTTGACCAAACACGGATGGTGTCACCCGCTTTAAAATCAAGCTTCTTTCGAGCTCCCATATCTACTGGGCTAAGTTGTATATTTGTTACTGCCATAGTCGTTACACTTTAGCATAAAAGGATTTTTTAGGCAAATGGTAATAAAAAACGCCTGCCCAATTGATGAGGACAAGCGTTTTGGCTACTAAACAACAGATTTAATCTAAAAATGAAAAGTTAAGGATTCGGTAAAATAAAAAGAACTGGGGTTGTCTTTTCAATTTTTTTATTTGCACCTCTTTTACAGTATTCAGCGGCTAATCCAGAACCATATTTTGTTACTTTAACAAAGTTAGTTTTATATGCCATATAGTACTTAGGTTTATCTTTGTTTCCAACCTTATTGTCTACGACATTGTTGATTATGTCACCATTACCATCTTTGATTTCAGATGGTATATCACATATAACCACGAAGTAAATTTCCCCATTTTTATTTCTGTTAAACCATTTTTTAACACTTTCTAACTTACAAAATTCTTCAATTTGCGACTGGTTCATTGCTGAACTCATAGATGTATCAATAGAGTTAAACAAATAATCTATCGAGATATCTCTGCTTGGACGTCTACTGAATACATATACACCAACCAAATCAACTAATTCAATTTTTTTAGGAACATTTTTTGCCTCAAAAACATTTTGAAATTGATAATCAGTTTTTTTGAAAACTCGTGAATTATATATTGTATTTTCTGTAACAACATCATTCACGGAAATTTCTGTTTTAACTTTTACAACATCAACTAATTTAAAGCTAAACAAAGTATCCCTTTTTTCCATATTTTCCAAGTTTTTTACTCTGTTAATGCTGTCTTGGACATGATTCGGTGGTGGTAGCCTTTTCAAATTATTAAGTTTTTCTTGTGCCGAAGTCTCTGTTGTTTGCAAAAACAACAAAATCATAAATCCAAATTGTAAAAATTTGGCAAAATTTATTTTTTTCATACCTGTAAGATTTTTTTGTTTTTACTTATTTTTACGAAGAACACGCGTCTCCATCTAAATACAATTATATCATAATATATATAAAAAAGCAAGTATTTATGACAAAATACCTTTATTTTACAATAAAAGCTTATTTATTAATGCTTTTCAGATCCTCTGAAATTGGGGCTTCTATTTTCAAATTCTCCCCTGCTAAATTCTTGAATTCTATAGATTTGGCATGAAGTGCAAGTCTAGAAATAGATTCTGGACAATTTTTATCTGATGCATAAAGTTTGTCACATACAACAGGATGATTTAAAAATTTCATATGCACTCTTATTTGATGAGTTCTTCCAGTCTTTGGATAAACTTCAACCCAAGTATATTTTTCTCCGTCTATTTCAATTCTTTCCAATACTTTGTATTCTGTAACTGCATCACGCAATTTTCCACTCTTACCTCGTGAAGCAATTCTTTTTCTAGGATCACTAGGGCTTCTGCCAATCGAAGCGTCTATGGTACCTGTATCATTTTTCATATGACCAGAAACAAGTGTTATATATGTTTTTTTTATTTCTCTATTTTGAAATTGTTTTTTCAAGAATTCATAAGCATTTTGATTGCGAGCTAAAAGCAAAACTCCACTCGTATCTTTATCGAGACGATGCACTATTCCAGGGCGAAATATTTTTTTTATTTCTCCATTTACTTCTATTTCCATTGGTTCGCCGACATTTTTCATTTCTGGATATTCTTTCAATATCAAATCAGCAAGAGTTTCAACATCATTTCTTCCATCTCCATGCACAGAAATCCCCGCTTGTTTATCGATAGCTAAAATATCTTTATCTTCGTATAAAATTTTTAGTTTAAAATCCATTTTTATTTATCAGAATAAAAATCTTTCATTGCTTTATATGCATTATTATCTTTTTTATATTCAAAAAATTCTTTTGAATTAACATATTCTGAATAATTTATATCTTGTTTTAATTTTTCAATAAAACCTTGAATTTCTTTATATTTTTTATGTATAAAATCAAAAGATTTATTTTCTTTATTCTTTTCAAAAAATTTCAAAGCTGATTTCAGTTGATCATCGATTTGTTTTACCAACATATATCTAAATGGATGTTCGTTTAATTCATCAGCCTTATCTTCTAAATATTTATGTGTAAAAAATTCTATATCTTTTTTAGAACCAGCAATTACGAATTTTGGAACCATGAGTGAACCTCTTGCGTGAGTATCTGGGTCTTCAAAATATTTCACAGTGGGAATAGAATGTTTCATCACATCATTTTCCCAAATCTTTTTTAATTTATCTTGAATAGTTGTTTTGTTTGAAGAAATTGTAAAATCAAAAGAAGCACCAAGATAACCATATTCTTTCTTTTTTAAGATTGCATCCATACCAACTTTTAAATCATCTCTCTCTGAAGTCATAATAGCCTTAAATCCTGGAAGCATTCCCTTATTTGATCTATCGATAATCATAGCTTGCATCATTTCACTTAAAGAAAAACCACTTTCAAGCATTGAAAAAACTTCTAAACCTTTTTCTTTATTAGCTTTTTCAATATTTCCTTTTGTTCTTTCAACGTAATCAATATCTTTTTGAATTTCTTCTGAAGAATATTGATTTGCGGATTCAGTCCCTTCCATAGCTCCAACAAAATTCTTTGGGTCGGGTCTATTTTTATAAACATCTTCTAGTTTACGAACTAAAGCGAGCTGTTTTTCAATACTATTTAAAATACCCTCACCTGGGTATTTCATAGAGAATGGTTCCATTGGATTCTTTTCCATAGAATGAATATTATCATAAAACTTGAAAAAATAACATTTTAGGGTATACTTATCAAATAAGTTTTAAAAAATAAAAATATATGCGGGTTTAGCTGTTTTGGTAAATAACAAAAGAATACATGCGCGGTTAGCTCAGTTGGTAGAGCAACCCGTTTACACCGGGAAGGTCACAGGTTCGAGTCCTGTATCGCGCACAACCCACGCTCACGCGGGGCAATTGCCTTCGTAGTTCAATGGATAGAACAGAGCTCTTCTAAGGCTTTGATGTAGGTTCGATTCCTACCGAAGGCACAAAAACAGAACTCAACGGCTTTTTCAAAGCCAGAAGGTGGGACGCGCGAAGC
>CAYXTA010000019.1:0-4323 GCA_964468315.1 uncultured Candidatus Saccharibacteria bacterium | reverse complement strand
CCTTGACTTTGTCAAATAGAGAGGGTAGAGTAGGGGAAAATTATTTCACATGCAACAAGAACTAATATCAAAAATTATTCTCATTGCGGTTATATCTTTTCTAATTTTGAGATTTATACAGATTCTTTTTTTTCAACCATATCGCAACCGATTCATGGTTTGGTATATGAAAAGATTCAGTGTCGATTATCAACACTGTTCCAAGATGTTTAATTTTTTGCTTAATAAGCAGAAAGAATTAAGAAAACAATCCATCAGTCTTGCTGATAGTTATTATTCTTTTTTTCAACTATTGCAATCTGATGATCGTTTTAGAAGTTTGGACCAGATAGAAGAATCTGTGTTTGGTAAGACAGAACATAGAGAGATGGATCCAGAAAAACTGATTACAGAAAACACTCTTCCTTTGAGGGACTTTGAACAATTTGTTTATTTTTCTGGTAAAGGTGATAAGTTACACAAAATAGTAGTTAGTTTTGATTTCGGTGATGGAATACATTTGCAGTATATTTGGTTTTTCTATCATGAGGAGGACTCTAGTCATTATTTTTTTGATTTAAAAAAGAAAAGATTCCCACCTGATGATGATAGGAAAGGAAGAAATGAAAATATTCCTTCTCCGCAACCATCGCATGCGAAAAAGATTCCAGTACCTCAAAATTAAAAACAATTTTTTAAACCTCGCTTAATTGCGGGTTTTTTTATTTACTCCAAACTTAGATGCTTAAAAGTAAGTAGGGAAATAAAAAAGCCGTTGATTGGAAGATCAACAGCTAATTATTTTCGAGTTTGTAGTAACCAACAGGATCGATATTGTTTTTAGGCCAAACAACACCGTAACCTCGTTGTTTCCACCATGCTTCAGATATGGGAGTTATGTATCTATCCCATTCAGATATTTTTTCATGAACTTTAGTTTGTTCATGTGGATACATAACTTCGTATACACGATCCGATTTTACTTGATTGTTTTTTAATCAGCTTAATCGGATATTTTCTATATGTTCTTTATGCTCCTTACATAAGATCTCAAATTCTTTTTGTTCAGACAAATTTTCGCTCATATTTAACGATTTGTTCTCACATTACAACCTCACCTTGACTTTGTCAAATAGAGAGGGTAGAGTAGGGGAAATTAAAAACGATGAAAATTTATTTTTTATTTGGGTATATCAAATCCAATTCAAGCGATTCTGGAGGAAGTACAAAGGCCGAATTCTTCGATATTTTTGAAATCGAAAAAGCTGACCCTGCTCATATGGTATCCTGGGTTCGAGATGAACTGGAAAGGCTCATTACTGAAAATAAGCTGAAAAAAACTATGAAAGGAGGTGTATCCGAAGAATTCTATAGTTCTTTTGAGGAGTTCTTTGGTGAATTTCTTATTCCTAAAAAGAATAGTAGTCCTGAAGATCAGGAATTTATTGTACAGCTCAACCGGTTGTTTCTTCAGGAATTACCAAAGATATTTCAGTAAAAACTTATTCTAAAAAGCCAAACCTAAAAGGGGAGGCTTTTTTATTTGCTCCGACTGTGTACCGCAAAGCCTCTGGCGAAGTGGTAACTTGGATGTTCGAATAGAAATAGGGAAGGAGTATATTGACAGAGGTAGGTATTTATGTTAATAAGGAAAAGGATAACAATTTTGTTCTTCCATAATTTAAAAATTTAACGTTATGCAATCAACGCACGTTACAAACAGGCAGGGAAGCTTATTTGCATCCCTCTGTAGACTCTATGGAGTTCCACGTCATGAACTAAAAACCTTTCTTGAAGATGAGGAAAGGTATACTACTTTTTTAAAGCAATTCACCATATATCCTGATTGGTATATCGGCCTTCAGAAAGAAGCAAAGAAACTCGGTGTCAATGTGTATTTAATCCAGGATTTAGAAGTGGATTATACAAAAACACACGAGAGTGCAGCTATGGGAGGTGCCCCAAAAAGTGTATTTGATACGAATACTCCAGACGATGTTTTAAGGGTAGGCGATAAGTATGAATTACCCTCCAATAAGGTAGAAAAGGAAACTATTGTTTTAATTGCCTGGCCAAAAGGTAATCACAAGAAATTGATGGAATTTGGCGCAAAAAACGGTCTTAGTCTTACTACGCCACATGTTCCATTTGCTCTTGGTGAAAAGTTTCCAGACTTGAATCTTGATTTAATGCCAGGAGATCAATGTGTACTGGTACAAGAAACAACTGGTTGTATTTTTAAAAATGTTTTACATTTTTGCTATATCTTCTGGAACGAAGATAGAAGATGTGGTTTAATACCGTCAGATGATTTGCGTATCCATAAAGGTGGAGACTGGTATGCGTTTAAAAAAGTTATCTTATAGTCTATTCTCAAAAGCTTGTTCTAGTAACAGGCTTTTTTATTTAAGTTCGAACTTCTAGAAAGGTATCAAAAATAACTATTACAAAATATGCTTCAAAAAAGTGCTCCGACTGTGTACCGCAAAGCCTCTGGCGAAGTGGTAACCTGGATGTTCGAATGAACATTCAAAACTTAAATTAATGATATTTAGGTATTAGTTTGTTAAATTGTTTGTTTCCAAAAAAAACTGAAGTAGAAAACTAGAGACTGTAAATAATGTTACTAGCGCTGTGACCACAATATAGGATTTGAAAAAACGTGGTTTATTAGATAACTTATTTTTTCTTAAAAAAAGAATGTTAGCGGTTAGCAAAAAGGGAGATGCGGGCATTACCCACAGTAACCACTCTGTAGAGTTAAAAATATAATAGATAGGAATAAAAAACTGCAGAGGCAGTAGAAGTATTGAGATAATAAACAGGATATTTATTACCGAAAGCACCTTTCCTAATAGGTAGTATTTTCTGGTTATTTCCATAGGAAAACTATATCATAATTTCCAATTATAATAGAAAATTTTTTGCTCCGAACTTGGGACGATGTTCGAATAAGTTTGACTAAACTAGGATAATGAGTAGAGTAAGGGAGGTATTTTATTGTTCACTTAAAACTTAAAAAGATGGGAAACAAGAAGAAACCGTCCACAGTCACATTGTCCTATTCATCTGATTTTCAGTTCGAGCCAAGTAAGGGTGCGTTACTACTCCCTGAAATGTTGAGCTGGCCTATTTTTGAACAAAATGGGTACACTAAACTAGGTGAAGTACGGTCAAGGATACACATTAATGTTTTATCTGCATTACTCAAAATTGAACCGTTTGATTCAGTGGTTTCATTAAGGGTAGATGAGAAAAAAGAGAGGTTCATTCGTGCTGACAAAACACACGGAGAAATATTTCTTAATGGAGAGAGTGTTGTTGGTTTAGATTATCACAGCAAGAAAAAGAATAAGCTGTATATTTCGCTTGAAGAATGGCCAGAATTAGAACTTGATTATCAGGTTTCATCAGTTGAAAGTTGTAATGACTGGAATAGGGTATATAAAACTCTTTCAAAATGGAGTGTGGATCAGTGGATTGAGTTTTTCTTTAAAAGGATAAAAGATAAGGCCGAGTCTTTGAATAAAAAAGCACAAGCAAAAAGATCTGATGCTCAAATTTTAGAAGATAGAGCCATAAGAATGTTAGAAGCTTTTTCCTAAATTATAGCCACCCCTCAAAAGGTGGCTTTTTTATTTTCTAAAAAGTATTACGAGTCTCCGAACTTGGGATGATGTTCGAATGAGTCTAATAGAGATATACTGAGATGGTGAACGAGTTTATCGCCCTCAGAAACAGATATCGACCTGAAAAGACAAGACTCTGTTTTATTTTTGAATCACCTCCTGCACATGGTGGATATTTTTATGATCCGAGCGGACGTACAACCGAACTATTGTTTCGATCTCTTATGAAGACCTTGTTTAAAGAGGTGTTTAATACCAAAGATGAAGGATTGAGATATTTTCAAAAGAACGGGTTTTACTTGATTAACCCTATTTATACTCCCGTAAATAAAATTTCAGATAAGAGTGCAGATGAGTTAATTTTAGAAAATTACGAAAATTTCAAAAATGATTTGATTGCAGAAAACCTAAAAGACGTGCCGCTTGTTATTGTAAAATCAAATGTGTGGAAGCTTTTAAAAGATAAGCTAACAGAAGACGGTTTTATTGTGCTTAATAGGGAAGTAATGATTCCATTTCCAATGCATTATCATTTTGAATCGTTTAAAGACAAAGTTCAAAAATTGATTAAATAATTTGCTCCCCGGGTAGGAACATTTCATTTTTCTCCCTCGACTCAAAACTCGTCAGCCTGCCTGCGCAGACAGGTCACTCGTTTTGGTCTGGGCACCGACTCAGTTATTTTCTCTGCTGAGAAAATATACTTCCGTCGTTC
>CAYXTA010000018.1:0-4517 GCA_964468315.1 uncultured Candidatus Saccharibacteria bacterium | reverse complement strand
GAGTTTTACGCTAAGAATGCGCAGTTCCAATTTGATAGAGTATTGAAATCAACAATCTAAAAAATAAAAAAAAATTTTTTTTTCACCATAAAACTATAAACAATGACTTGGGAAGAACGCATTAACAATATTCCTCTTGAAATCAAAACAGGAGACGGAAAGACTTACTTTCCATTATTTAAAAGCACCGACAGCGAAAAGACAAAGGAGTTCAACACCTCATCATTTGAGTTTATCAACGTGTACGGCACTCTTGTGGATAGAAAGAAGCCAAAAGGTGGGAAGTTTCCGCTGGTGTTTTACTTTGAGGGAGCCGACAACATTACGCAAGCGGACAACTTCGAAAATTCCTCAGATGATCCAAGACCTTGGGAAGTCAACCACCCGTTCTACGGGCGTATCGTAGGGCAACCACTTTCAATTGCTAGAAAAGATAATTATTTGAACTCAACAGAGATCAACATCGATTTTTGGGAAACGATAGAAATTGAATACCCTACAAGAAACTATTCGATTAAAGACAATACCAGAGAGAAACACAATGCCGTTTATTTGGCTGCCGCTGTAAGTTATATTAAAAATGCTCCTTTTACTTCTGCGGATATTTCAAAGAATAAAGTAAACATTTTGACTATTGCAGGAAATGCCAAAAAGCTAAATGACAATAGTACTTATGCAGATTTTCAAAACGCTTTGAATAAAGGTTTAAAAGCAATTGACAATCTTCTGGAGGGTCCATTGGCAGCGATAGAAAGTATTCAAAAGTTTTTGGATTTGCCTTCAAGATACGAAAAAGCGGTAGAGGGAAGAGTTGCAAGCTATTTAGGCACGTATGAGCGACTAAAATATTCGATTGATAGTTTGATAGATAAAAAGTATTTTGAATCAATTGGAGCCAGCACGATTGCATCAATGGCTGATGCAATGGTTAATCCTTTATTCGGTGATTACGTTTTAATTGCTGATATTGAAAAAATGTACACCAAATTAAACGATACTTATGAGGATTACAAAAAAGTTTTGGACCAGAATAAAGTTTCAGTTTATGATATTAAAAACAATTGGAATCCGGATGCAACAGTTCAACAGGAATTGAATGATCTTGTAGTTTTTACTTTGGCTAATTTGTACCGATTGACATTTGCAGCCAAACGAGAAAGAGTAATTTACACCACCAAAAAAACAAATGCAATTTTATTAGTACATAGATATGTTGGCTTGGATAATTTAGACGAACATTTAGAAAATTTTATTTCAAGAAACAACATTCGATTAAATGAATTATTCACTATTCAAAAAGGTAGAAAAATCGTGTACATAAAATAAAAAAAAATTTTTTTTTTTTGAAACAACAATAACACATCACAAATATGATAGTAAAGATAGACGGCAAAATAATTGACTTTTTTACCGATGTAGAAATAGAATTGAAGCTTGACTCGATAGCCTCAACTTTTACCTTTGCTTCGAGATTTTCGCCACAAGAAAAGGACCACCAAGAAACTTTCAAGCCCCTACAATACAAACGTGTGGAGATTTTCAACAACAAAGAAAAGCTTTTGTTGACCGGAACAATTTTGAATCACCGCTTCAAGAGCAGTTCGCTTCGCCACCTCGTGACTATTTCGGGGTACTCCCTAAGCGGTATCTTGGAGGACGTGACAATTCCAGTCAAAAACTACCCTTTAGAAAGCACTGGAAGATCGCTGGAGGATATTGCAAAAAGGCTTTGCGGGCTTTTTAAAATTGGGTTGGTGATCGCTGACAATAGCAAAAAATTAGCTTACGAACCACTACCAAAAGAAAAAAAAATTTTTTTTTCTGATAAAACTGTATTTGATAAATTAAAGGCTAAAACAAAATCGATATTTGGCAGAACGTCTGCTGGACCAACTGAAACTGTAAAGGGGTATTTGGCAAAATTAGCCAGCCAAAAAAACATTTTAATGTCGAACACGGCAAAAGGCGAAGTGATATTTTATACTGTTGACTACCTCCAGAAGCCCCGCTTTTTTTTCGATAAGTACAATACTTTAGAAATGGATTACACCATAAACGGCCAAGGTTTACATTCTGAAATTAACGTAGTACGCCAGCCCTCCAACGAAAATGAGGGTGTAAGCACTACGGATAAGGCTACAAATACATTAATTCCAGTATATCGACCAACTACCAAAATTTTGAGTTCTGGAACCGATACCGAAACTAAAGAAGGCGCACAAAATGAATTGGCCGCCGAACTTCGGGCCATTACATTAACTATCAAATTGCATGGCGTTGAACCGTTTCAAGACATAACACCAGGGGAAATAGTAAACGTACATAACCACTATATATATTGCTACGCATACAATCGTTTTATGGTAAATAATATAAGATTTAAAGAAAACCAAAATGAGGAAACAACGGAAGTAGATTTATTGATCCCGGAGGCCTTCACTGGTGGTCCATTAATACGAAACATATTTTTTAATCACGATGACCCCGATTATCACATTGACCCCGATTTAAACGAATCAGAAAGCCTATATACCAATAGAAAAGATATTTTGTAAAAAAATAATCAAAAATTTTAACCTTTGCGAACCCTTGTAAATACAGGGGTTTTTGCTTTTATATTAAAATTATTTTAAAAAAGTTTAAAAAAAGTTTGCTTTGTATTTAAAAACATCCTTATATTTGCTTCATCAAACAAAACGACTTGTTTGGGTAACACTTATCAAAATGGAAAATTTTAAAACTTTTAACGAAAATACAACACTAGAGAATTTTAACGCTTGGAGCGGTGCAGTTGAAACAAAAAACACAATTATTGAAAAAGGATTTTCAAAAGAATTTAATAATTTAATATGTGAACTTTATCCTGACGGACTAACAGAAACGCAATTAAATGATATTTTATGGTTTGAAGAAGATTGGATTTTTGAAACGTTAGGAATATCTACAGAAGAAGAAGAAGAATAAAATATTCTAATTTATGAGAAGATCACCCCGCCCAAAGACGAAAGAGCAAAAAATAGTACCTTTTTCGTTGTTTTTCATCTTAACTCTAGTATTAGCAGTATTAATTCAAAATTAATAAATTATGAAAAAATTATTAAAAACATATAGTTTAAATAGCGATCAACAATATTTTGAAATTATCGTTGAGTCTTACATTAATGGACAATTAGCACAAGCTAGAGAGCAGTTTAATGCGATGAGTAAAGATTATAAAAAACAATTTGTAAAAAGCAGTTTGACATTTTGGCAAAATGGACTAACACAAAATCAAATTTTAAATTTTTTCTTCCCTTTAATTTAAGAATATGAAAAAAGTATTAAATTTTCTATTCCCGTCAAAAGAAAGGGAAACGGTTTTAAACGAGAAAGCAAACGCAATTTTAAATGATTTATGTACTTTAGGGTTTAACCCCGTCGAAATTGCTATAATTATCGAACTCGTAAAATGTCAAACGACCGACAAAATAGAGGAGCAAAAAAAGCATTTTATTTCGAAACTCAAAGAAATAAACGAGGCGCAAACAATAATAAAAAAAGTCTAGTCGTTTATTCTTTTTTTTTCAATCCTTTCTTATTGATTTAAGAAAGGATTTTTTTTGCTTAATTTTGAAAAAAAAATAATTATGATAACACTATCAATATTAAAAAGCGTAGCAATTGAACAAGGTCAAAGGATTTTAAAGGTTTTACAATACGGGCCAAAAACTGCAAACGAAGTAACCCCTTTCGGGCTTGACTCTTCGCCCCTTGAAAATTATACGGCTATCTATTCTGATACAGCCAATGTAGGCGAATCTTTAATTATTGGCTATATTCAAAAAAACCAAATAGCGCAGCAAGGCGAAGCAAGGTTGTTTAGTTTAGATAGTAACGGACTTTTGAAGGCGGAAATATTTTGCAAAGCAGACGGAACCATAATATTAAACGGTGGCGTATTTAATTCGGTTAGATACGAAAATCTAAATAGCGAGCTCCAGCAATTAAAAACCGATATGAATACAGAACTTTTAAAGGTTCAAACCGCTATAACTACGCTGGGCGGGACCTATGTTAATGCGCCCTTAAATTTAGACCTAACAACGGCCAAAAGCGACACAATTAAAATAAAATAGCATTTTTACTTAAAAATTTAACCCTCGTTAACTCCTTTGTTTTCGGGGGTTTTCTATTTATTATTAAAATAAATGCAAAATAATTAAAAAAAAGTTTGCTTTGTATTTAAAAACATCCTTATATTTGCTTCATCAAACAAAACGACTTGTTTGGGTAACACTTGTCAAAAATGGAAAATTCAACAAAATTAGTAGAAAGAAAATTTGATGTATTCTTTAATGATGATAACAATTCAAATAACAAAGGTTTTGAATATTCTTTAGAAGATTGTCAAAATTATATCAAATGGAATAACGGAACGAATGAAAGTTATTTCAAAGATTATAAAGGTGGTAGCGTATCGATTGTTGATTGCGAAACTGGAGAAACCGTTCACGAAGAAGAAGTAAAATAATGCCATT
>CAYXTA010000017.1:0-5649 GCA_964468315.1 uncultured Candidatus Saccharibacteria bacterium | reverse complement strand
ATCCGCCTCGGGCATTTCCGCTATGGCTACTCGCGCCTAGGTGCCTATGTGCGGGGATTACCCCGCGCTTCTTGGGGAGAGGAAGTTTCCTCTCCCCGGGTCGGGCTACTAATTTCGGGGATTACCCCGAAATAGTTCCGCCCTCGCCATCCCCACTCTACGCTTTGCATATTGAAGTATGTGGTGTCGCTTTCGCTACTAAACTTCTGTGAGTTATATAACTTCGGCGCTCATCCTTTAGCCATGGACGCTCATAGCGGAAATGCCCGAGGCGGAATACAAATGCGCTTGACCCACCCTCCCCGTTCGCGCGCAAGCCAGCTCGCAGAGGGAGGAGAAGGATGCGAGCGGGACTCCCTTAATTTAAAAATTTATCTGGAAATTCCCCAAGCATTTCTTTTGCTTTGAGGTATCGACTTTCAAACGCTTTCTGTACTTCTGGTAATACAATCTTTCTATTCCAATCCTTTTCAATTTTTTCCTTAAGATGTTTCTGTGTGGTAGTAAAATTATCGCCGTCTTCATTAAAATAACTTGGATAAAAAACGCCTGTAAAATGAGAAGCTCCGTCAGAAGATGAAACAATTTGTGTTTCGATTGGAGTAGTCCGAATATCTATTTCATTTTTCTTTTCCATAAGTTGCCAACACTCAACGACTTTATTTATAAATTCTTGAGAAAAGCCACACTCAAGCATTACTTTTGGTCCTTCAGTTAGAGTAACCGCCCTTTCATTTTTTTCATCAAGTGGTTTACCAAAATCATGGAACCATACAAGAGCTTGAACAATATCTCTATCAGCCTTTGTATAAATATCACAAAGCTCCATCGTAATTTTCTCCACAATTTTAAGATGGTATTCCACCATCCATTCATGATAAGTAAAATCTTTTCTTGAGAAGTTTTCTATAACGATGCTCTTAAATTTTGTAAGACTTTCTTGCATAAGGTTAATATCGACTAATGTCGTTATTTTTTAATTTTGATAAAATTGGGTTTGGTACATTATTGAGTACTTGCTTTACTTCTCCATCAGAAATTATGGTTCTAATAAAAGCAGTAATCTTTCCTAGTAAATCCTGTTCGTAAGTATTTTCAATTAAAGCAAAGCGTACAGTATTTTCTTCATCTTGTGCATTTTCTGCCAGAAGTACAATATCATTTTCTATAGCAAATTTCCGTACACTCCCGCGAAATTTTACGCCGATGAGGTTTTCCTTAGCACTATTCACTTGGTATATATCCCAATAAATCATATTATTTTTGTGTATCAAATGACGCTGATATTATTTTTACATTGCCTGAATACCCCGAAGACTGAAGTCTTCCTTTTACCTCCTCTTTTTCTATAACACGAGGTTCGAGTTTTTTACCACCAAAAGAGAGACGATCCTTCAATCCAATTTTGAAATCTTTTCTAAATCCTTTTTGCCCGGTCGGAACAATACCTCTATTCTCATCAGTAGAACCTTGAGATCCAATTGATGTACTTTCATCAAATGACAACTCCAGTAAACTACCCAAAGAAGTCACATAATCTGCTTCACGAAACATACTCATACCTTCTTCTGTTGTGCCAGTCAGTTCGGTAGACGGGTCAACTGGTACCCAAGTTCCATCTTGTACTTGTATTTCAACCCATGCATGATTTGATGTTCTACTTCCAACTTCTGCTGAACGAAATAGTTTCTTGTCCCTGTCTGTTCGTGCGATATTTATAGGGGTTCTTTCTGGAGCTGAGTTGACCAAAATACCTTTCAATCCTGCTTTGTTTGCTAAATATAAATATACTGAAGACAAGTGACCGCAGACACCGACACCGTATTTTGCAACTTCATCAAAACCGATTTGGTTATTACCTTGTACTCCCATTCTCTGCATAAACTCAAGAGAGACATTATGTTCTTGGGCTTTACTTTCGATAACTTCTAAATATCCGTAGGTAATTTTACTTTTCAAAACCGCAAGGAGTTCATCAATTCTTTGGCGTTCATCCTCTATTGTCGACAAGCTTTCTGCGAGTCCTACCAACTCTTTTGTAGTCTCATTTTCTTCTCCGAACTTTATCATACCAATGATACCAGTTTCAGAAACTATCAATGGTAGTTTTTCAACATCCACAACTAAACGACCTAGTGTTTTGTTCCCCTCATCAGATAGCTTCACATTTTTAAATGTAATATCTAAAAAATTATCATGTTTTTCGAGTTCACAGGCAAAAGTTTTTTCTATTTGTTCATTTTTAGGTGAAAACTCAGGAGTCATGTTGGGGTTCATATTATGTTCCATAATAAACTAATTTTAACATTTTTTATATTATTTTGATAATTCCCTGTAATATTTATCAACTTTTTCATCCATTAGTGAAGCAAAAAGATATGTTGTTTCAACCAAACTTTTATGGAGCAAAAAACTCTCATTAGCAAATTTGTTTAAGGTTTCCTCGAGCTTAGATTTATCCTTTTGTAACTCATAAAGTGCCAACTCGCCAAATGGTCCAGCATGTACGCTTGATGACATGTTTGTATATTCAATTAGTCTCTCTAGCAGATATTCTTTTTTATATCTTTTTATAACTTCACTTTTTTCGTTGTTATTATTACTTATTAAATAGTGAAAAATCTTCTCAATGCGAAAACTTTTAGCGGTTTCTCGTATTGCATTATTATGGTCACCCTTAGTATTCCACTGCGTATCTTCTGGATAGACTATTTTTTTGTAATTAATAATTTTCTCAACAGATTCAAGATCCTCATTGGCTTTAAGTGAATTATAGTAAGTTTTACCCACATCATCGTTTTTATCATTCAGAGCCTTGACAAATATATACAAGTGTCTAAAGCTATGTTCGATCAAAGAACGAAATAATATTGAAGCAGAGTATGGGTCACCGCTCTTACAAGAGAATAATATTGAATTTATTAAATAACCACTTTTGGGTATAAAGTATGTTAGTGCTTTTCCTGTGTATTGAAATTCGGTTTTTTGTAGGGATTCAATAATAAAAGGGAGTGACTCTTGAATTTTCTTAGATAAAGCCTCGTTTAAAGTAAAGTTGTCGTCAATATTATTCATATTATATTTATGTGGATAACCTCGCTTTGTCTTTCGGCTTCCGTTCGGTTATAATGAAAGTGTAGCGCAAATAGATTTTTAAAGCAATATGTCAAACCTCACAAAAAAGCAAAAACAAGTATTTGATTTTATAAATACCTATATTTCCGAAAATGGGATATCTCCAACTATTGAAGAAATACGAAAGAAATTAAAACTCAAAGCAGTTTCCACTATTCATGAACATATCAATTCCCTCAAGGCAAAGGGGTATCTTTCAAAGTCAGAAAATTCTGCCAGAAGTCTATCATTAAAAAAAGAAATAAAATCTATCGTAGAAATTCCAATTTTAGGAAGAATTGCTGCGGGTTATCCGATAGAAGCAATAGAAGATGTAGAAGACACCATATCCATAGTTAGTCCGATTATTAAAACAGCCGAGGGATACTATGCCTTGCGTGTTGTCGGAGAAAGTATGATTGACGAAGGTATTTTTGACGGAGATATTGTCGTAATCAAAAAACAATCAGTAGCTGAAAACGGGCAGACAGTCGTCGCTATTATTGATGACAACGAAGCTACACTCAAAAAGTTATACCGAGAAAAAGCACGCTATCGACTTGAGGCAAGAAACCCGAATATGCCATCGTTATTTAGAACAGATGTAGAAGTTCGAGGTGTTGTAGTGCAAGTTATAAGTAATATCACAGATAAGCCAGAAAAAATTGTTTCAAAAAAGACAAAACATGGATTTAAAACAATTGACCTTTTTGCTGGTGTTGGTGGAATTCGACTCGGATTTGAAAATGCTGGATTCAAAACAGTCTTTGCAAATGACTTTGAGCCACAGTGTAAAGATACTTATGATCTAAACTTTAGAGATTCAAAATTGGTGGTGGAAGATATTAGAAAGATCGGAATTGACGATTTACCTAAATTTGATTTTCTTTTAGGTGGTTTTCCTTGTCAGGCTTTTTCTATTGCGGGATACAGACAAGGTTTTGACGATGAGAAAGGTAGAGGAAATTTATTTTTTGATATTGCAAGAATTCTTGACGTACGAAAGCCCGAGGGCTTTCTGCTTGAGAACGTAAAAAATCTAAAAAGCCATGATGGGGGTAAAACTTTTAAAATTATTCAAGAAACATTAGAAAACCTTGGTTACCACTTGAAAGTAAAAGTTCTTAATAGTATGGAATATGGGAATATTCCACAAAACAGAGAGCGTGTTTATATGGTTGGTTTTAAAAATAAAGATTATTCCGAAAAATTTGAATTTCCTAACCCTGTAAAATTAACTGTAAAAATAACTGATCTTTTAGAAAAAGATGTACCGGAAAAATATTACTACAACGGCAAGCCATTATTTGAAAAACTAAAGGGTTCCGTAAAAGAGGAAGGAAAAGTATATCAATGGCGTAGACAATATGTACGAGAAAACAAGAGCGGTGTTTGCCCAACACTAACAGCTAATATGGGGACTGGCGGACACAATGTGCCGATTATCAAAGATAAGAAAGGTATCAGAAAATTAACTCCGCTTGAATGCGCGCGTATTCAAGGATTCCCTAGTAATTACAAAATACCAAAATTAGCCGATTCTGCATTATATAAACAGTTCGGAAATTCTGTTAGTGTTCCTGTTATAGAGGCAGTTGCAAAACAAATGATGAAAGCGATGGAATAATTACCAAACTTTTACTTTTGTTGCGATTGGCTTGATTTTATTCTTTGCGATAATATCTTTCTTTATGCAAAAACGAGGTCTTCGTTTTTCTCCTTGCTGATCTTTAAATACCTGATTTTTATTTACCTTATTTTCGTAAATCAATTTACTTGGTATGTGATAAATATCAAACTTTCCATCAACTTTTCCATCGTTATAAAAATCAAGAAAATATAAATCGTCCCACTTTGACCTTGGTCCAAAAGAAGTTAAATCATTTTCTACACTACAAGCCTTAATTTGTTCTGCTTTGCCTGTTTTTGTGTTGAAAGTATCAAATGAAGTATTTGATAAGCCATAAGCTGATATAAAACGAGATGAGCCAGACCAAAGACAAAATGCAACTTCAGAAAGTCCCTCGGGAAAATTTGGTTCGCGAGACTTGTAATCTCGCATACCCATTTTTAATCCTCTCCATAAATCAAAAGTGGATTTCCATTTTTTGCCATCAGCTTTTGTAAAATCCATTATTTCTAACGAACATTTCTCACCAAAGACTTTAGTTTTGATTTTACGAGTATTCATAATGTTATTTAACAAAATAGTCCAAAGTTTTTTTGTAGAGTTTTGCAAATTCTTTCAATTGCAAAACATCAAATCGCCTTTGACCCGATTCTATTTTTGAAAGGTAAGACTGTGTCTTTCCAAGTTTCTTAGAAGCCTCAACTTGCCCAAGCCCAGACTCAAGACGCGCCTTTTTCAAGCGTTCAACGATTGCATTATGGTCTTTTGTATAAATTGCTCTAGGCATTATTTACTAAGTATAGTATTCCATTGTGTATTATTCCAAACTGCCATATAATGTAATTAGGGTATGTCCGCCCCGAATTTCGCCAAAAGAAAACGGATGGAGCAAGCGGAGGATTCCT
>CAYXTA010000016.1:0-5941 GCA_964468315.1 uncultured Candidatus Saccharibacteria bacterium | reverse complement strand
TCCTATAGAAAAAACTACTCCGAAAATAGATCCATACAGGATGCCGATAGAATAAAAACTCAAAAAAAACGCTAGGTATTTTAGGTAGACAAATGCTAAAATAAAGTTATGCAGTTTAAAGTACCACAATTCTTAGATATAGAAGATAAAATATTTGGACCATTCACCTTTAGACAATTCGCATATTTAGCAGGAGGAGGTGGACTTTGTTTTGTTTTATACAAGGCATTACCTTTCTATATTAGTTTCATACCAATACTCATAATTGCTGGCTTATCTCTTGCTTTAGCTTTTTACAAAGTAAACAACAAACCTTTCATATTTGTAGTTGAATCTGGAATAAAATATCTTTTGACAGACAAACTCTACATCTGGAAAAGAAGAATGAAAGAAAAAGGAGATGAAAAAACACAAGAAGATAAACCAAAAATAGATGTTGGAAGAATTTCAAGGGTAAACACAAGTAAATTGAAAGATTTAGCATGGAGTTTAGATGTATTAGATATAAAGAAAAATAAATAATTTATGGCATTAATAGCAAGAGCAACTCAAGAGTTTGTACCAATAAAAGAAGTCCGTGATGGTATCGTCGTTTTAAAAGACGGCTCTTTGAAGGCGATAGTACTCGCAAACTCAATAAACCTTTCTCTTAAATCAGAAGACGAACAGAAAGCTACGATATATCAATTCCAATCTTTTCTTAACACTCTCGATTTCCCAATACAAATAGTCATACAATCAAAAAGACTCGATATACGCCCATATCTTTTACTTTTAGAAAATAGAATGAAAGCTCAAACAGAACCACTTCTAAAAATACAAACAAAAGAATATATGGAATTCATCAGAAATTTTACTGAAACAACAAACATAATGACAAAAAACTTTTTCATAGTTGTGCCTTATAGTGCAAAAAGTATCGGCGGGGAAGAGGATATAATAAGTCGTATGTTTTCAAAAAAGAGAGTACAAGCATTAGAACAAGAAGAGAAACTTGCAGACTTTGAAGAAAAAAGATCACAACTCGATCAAAGAGTCGGGGTGATAGAGCAAGGGCTAGCAAGATGCGGTATAAAATCAGTGGAACTTGGCACAGAAGAAGTCATAGAAGTTTTCTACAAAGTTTTCAATCCAGGTGAAGTAGAAGGAAAAATAAATTTAGAACAGAGATAAATAATATATACGCTATAATAAATATATGGGAATTTTTGATAAATTATTTGGAAGAAAAAACACAGAAGAGAATATGGAAAAAAGTGATACGAGAGTATCAGCTTTGCCTGTGCTTCCAGAAGAAATATATGAATCAGCAACGATGGAGCTCCAAGACATCATTGCTCCTTCAGCTCTAAAAATAGAACCGAAATCCATAAATTTAGGAGACAAAATAGCTCGTACATATTTTGTTATTTCATATCCAAGATTTCTTACTGATAACTGGTTTTCGCCGATAATTAATCTAGATAAAATTTTTGATGTTTCTATTTTTATAGAACCAATAGATACTTCTATTGCACTGCGAGAATTCCAAAACAAAGTCGCCGAAGTACAAAGTCAGATAAGCGCTCGTGAATCAAAGGGTATGGTGCGTGACCCAATGCTCGACACAGCAAACCAAGACTTGGAAGGATTGCGCGACAGTCTAATGCAAGCACAAGAAAAAATGTTTGATGTTGGACTTTATATAACAATCTATGCAGACAATGACCTCGAGCTTTTCAAAATTGAAAGTGAAATCAAATCTATCCTTGAATCAAAACTTATCTATATAAAACCAGCTCTTTTCCAACAAGATGATGGTTTCAAAAGTATTATTCCAATAGGAAATGACTTATTAAATGTGCATCAAAAATTAAATTCTGAACCTCTTTCTTCTATTTTTCCATTCGTTTCTTTCGACCTTACTTCAGACAAAGGAATACTTTATGGTTTAAATAGACACAATTCTTCTATGGTTATTTTTGATAGATTTTCTCTTGAAAACTACAACTCTGTAACATTTGCAAAATCTGGATCTGGTAAATCATATTGTACTAAATTGGAAATCCTCCGTTCACTTATGTTCGATACAGATGTTATTGTGATCGACCCAGAAAGGGAATATGAATATCTTGCAGAAGCTGTCGGTGGAAGATATTTTAATATTTCTCTTTCAAGTGAGCACCATATAAATCCTTTTGATCTTCCAATACCTCGTGAAGATGAAACAGCTGCTGATGTTCTTCGTTCAAACATAATAAATCTTGTAGGACTTTTCCGACTTATGCTTGGAGGTCTTACACCAGAAGAAGATTCTTTAGTAGACCGTGCAATTTCAGAAACGTATGCGATAAAAGATATCACTCCTGAATCTGATTTCTCAAACATAGAACCTCCACTTCTTTCTGATTTTGAAATGGTTCTTTCTGGTATGGAGGGAAGTGAGTCAGTTATTCAAAGACTTGTGAAGTATACTCGTGGTTCTTGGTCTACATTCCTAAACAAACCATCAAATGTCGATATAAATAAAAAATTTATAGTATTCTCTGTGCGTGACATGGAAGATGAGCTAAAACCTATCGCAATGTACATAGTAACCCATTATATATGGAATGCTGTAAGAAAAAACCTAAAGAAAAGACTACTTGTTGTCGATGAGGCTTGGTGGATGATGAAATCAGAAGATACCGCTTCATTCCTTTATAGTATTGCGAAACGTGGAAGAAAATATTATCTTGGCCTTGCGACAATTACTCAAGACGCAGCAGACTTTATGAAATCTCCATATGGAGTACCTATTGTTACGAACTCTTCTATACAAATACTTTTAAAACAATCTCCAAGTACTATAGATGTACTACAAAAAACATTTAACCTTACAGATGAAGAAAAATATCTATTACTCGAGTCTGGAGTAGGAGAAGGTATTTTCTTTGCTGGAACAAAACACGTAGCTATCAAAGTTATAGCTTCATATACAGAAGATCAAATCATTACTTCTGACCCTTCTCAAATACTTAAAATAAAACAAGCAAAAGTAGACCTTGAAGAAGCTGAAGCAAGTAGAAAATAGTCATAAAAGCTAGCATCTATCTCAAAGTAAATGTTATAATAACTTTAATGAAAAATAAGTTTTTTATCGTAGTATTTGCATTTATTTTTATATTTTTTGCATCTAATGCTCAAGCACAAGTCAGTGATACTGACATAACTTTGAGTATTTCTCCAACAAATCCAAATTTAAATGAAACAGTGAACGCTAGTATAAGTAGTTATTCTACTGATTTAGACAAATCATATATAACTTGGTCTGTGAATGGAGAAGAACTTCTCACGGGTATTGGTAAGAAAACTTTTTCTTTTACTATAAAAAGTAGTGGTGTAACTGTACAAGCAAAGATAAATACAGCAAGCGGACAAAATTTGATTAAAAGTGCTAGTGTAAATACTTCAAATGTAGATATGCTTTGGCAGGCAGTTGATTCTTATGTTCCACCTTTTTATAAAGGTAAAACATATGTTTCAAAAGAGGGATTTTTCAAAGTTGTAGCAATGCCAAACACTGGAGCAAGTCCTATAAATATTTCTTACAAATGGACGAAAGATGGAAATGGCCAGCCGAGTGCTTCTGGATGGGGGAAGAATGGTTATGTTTTTAAAAATACTTATTTAGATAAAAATAACACCATAGAAGTAGAATCTACTGATATTTTAGGTAATTCGACAGGGAAAGGTAAGATTGTTATTGTTCCAACAAATCCAAAAATTATTTTTTATGAAAATAATCCAAGTACAGGACTTCATTTAGAAAAAGCATTGGGTAATAATTTTTCTTTAAACAATACCGAAGATATGTTTTTTGTTTCACCATATTTCTTTAGTGGAAAAGATTTAGAAGCATCAAATCTTGAATTTACTTGGAATATAAATGGGCAGAACATTGATACACCAAATCCTGTAAACATATTGTCAGTAAAACCAGAAGAAGGGAAGTCTGGAACTGCGAATATAAAAGTGAATGTAAAAAATACAAAAACATTATTTCAAGAAATAGCAGAACAATTAAATGTACAATTTTAAAATGAAAAACAAAATAGGAATATTTTTAACTTCACTTTTATTAAGTTTAATATTTACAACAAATGTTTTTGCTGCAAATATAAATTTTTCAATAGATGGAATAGTTGTTACATCAACGACAGCAGTAATTAATGGAAAAATAATATCTTCTGATTTTACGCAAACACTACCTCATATTTACTTATACGTTGGTACTACAAACGAAACAAACATAAAAACAGTTTCACATATAAAAGGTCAATTAGATCAAAACACACTTAATCAACCACAAAACAATGCACTTCAATTTAATGAATTAATTCAAAATCTTACCCCAAATACTCAGTACAAATATTTAATTAGTTCAGCTGCAGGAACAAATACTAGTACTCTTACAAATAGTATTACAGAAAAAACTGGAACTTTTCAAACAACAGCAAGTGGAAGTGCAATAACTGAAACTACACCTCCTACAACATACACAAAACCAGTAATAAATGTATTTGGTTCAGCTGTTACTTTAGCAGGTCAAGCACAAAATAATTATCAACCAATAGAATTCAGATTTAAATACGGGGATAACCCTGCAAGCCCGGACGAATCTACTGGTTTTTTTCCTCAACATCAAGCTACTTCCACTTTTTTTGGTATAACAGAAAGCTTTCAAAAAGAAATTACAACATACCATGGACAACCATTAGTAGATAGCGCAATGTATTATTATGTTGCTTGTGCAAAAAATACTTTTAGTGAATCATGTGATACTGCTCATGTAGAATCTTTTTCTCCAAAGAAAAATCAAACAGTACTAACACCGAATACTTCTGGAACAGAAAGCGGTGAGTGGTGGTTTAAACCAATAAAAGACGGTGAAGCAAAAGGTCCTTTTAGTAGTATTGCTGAATGCGAGAAAGAAAGAGCAAAAGGAAATAGTTACAGTAAACAATGTTTTCAATTTTATTATCCTCTTGCTCCACTTCCAGGACAAGCAGATAAAATAGATACCACAACTTCAGGGGATTCAGATTGTCCTTTTGGAAATTATCTAAATATTTTAATAAAACTTTTCATAGGTATTTGTGCAGTTCTCGCAATGATCAAAATAGTACTCGGGGGAATGCAGTATATGACGAGTGAACTTTCATCGGGGAAGGAAGATGGTAAAAATAGTATTACAAGTGCTGTATTTGGTCTTATTCTTGCTCTTGGTGCATTCGCAATATTAAATACAATAAACCCAGAATTATTAAAAGTTTGTTTAAATAATTTACCAAAAGCAACTGTTGTAATATCACCAACAGATACATCCACAGGTTCAGATCAATCCCTTTGTATATCAACAACAAACCCACCTAGTATAAACAATGTAACAGGAACAACTTTAAATCTTAATTCTTCAATAACTAGTGAATATATACCAGCAAGAGATAGTTTAAATCTACCAATCGGGATTAAGTTGTTAATAACGGCACAAACAGCAGTAGAAGGTTTTTCTGCAACACCAACACCAGGAACTAAATCTTATAGAACAAAAAATCCAGGCAATATAGGTAACACGGATAATGGTGCAACAAAAACTTTTCCAACACTTGTAGATGGAATAACTGCACAAAAAAATATCATAACTAATGTAGCTAATAATAGTTCTGTTAGTTATAAACTTGGTAGTAAACCTACATGTGCACTTGGAGATGAAAAATATGATGGATATTTATATCAATATTTGAGAATATATAGTACGGGAGCAAGAATGAATAATAATTACCTAAGTAGCATTATTGGATTTTTTGCAGCCAATGGAAAAACAATAACACCTAAAACAACAATAGCTCAGATATATGCTTTAAATTAATTTATGAAAAAAAGAAACATTATACTTTTAATAATAATTACAGCGACTATC
>CAYXTA010000015.1:3645-6836 GCA_964468315.1 uncultured Candidatus Saccharibacteria bacterium | reverse complement strand
TGAGCCACGCGGAGCGTGGCGAACCCTTTCAGATTCAGGATTTTTTGGGGGGAATTCAGAACAGACGGCACTTCGTGCCGACCATATTTTTGCTTCCGAACCCGATTTCGTTTTCTGGCGGAGGCGGAGAGATTCGAACTCTCGGTGCCTTTCGACACACAGACTTTCCAGGTCTGCGCACTAGACCGCTATGCGACGCCTCCATATTTAGTGATATTAACAGAAAAAGTTTTTATTTGCTATTTTTCTTCTCTTTCATTTCATCCATTACATTCCATAAATAAAGAGAAAGGTACGTATGTTCCCCATCAAAATCTTTTGCAAGTTCTCTCATTTTTTCTTCAGATGGAACAGTATTTAAATTCCAAAGCTTTTGAAAACCTTTAACTATTGCTAAATCACCGACAGGTAATACATTTGGTCGATTCAAAGCAAAAATTAAAAACATATCTGCTGTCCATCGGCCAATACCTTTTACTTGTATCAAATGCTCTCTTATTTCTTCATCAGTCATTTTTGAAAACTTTTTTGAATTTATTGTTTTATCTATAAAGTTTTTTGAAAGATCACGAAGATAATTTGCTTTTTGTAATGAAACTCCCGAATTACGAAAATCTTTGTCTTTAAGTATTAAAACATCTTCAGGTTTTGGAAACTTTTTATTTGGCCAAAGTTTCAAAAATTTATTTAAAATAGACTGTGCAGCTTTACCTGAAAGTTGTTGGAAAATAATAGACCTTACTAAAGATGCAAATGCATTCTTCGTCGGCTCGAGCTTACGTAATTTTTTATAGTCAATATTAATTTTTGGAGATTTATTTTTCTTCACACTCACAATATTATTCTACGATAACAGGAATAAGGATTTTCTTATCGTTTTCAGGTAATGCTGAAGCATTGTCGTTGTGAATTTCCAAATATGCAGGACCTTTTGGAATAATAGAGAAATCAATATATCCTTCAAAGTTTACTGGGTCAGCTGTCATCCAATCAGATGTAGCATGAGCATTACTTTGTAAAATCATATTTTTGTTTGCATCAGTAATACCAACCAAAATATTTGCTTCAAAAAAATAGCCTCCTTTTACTGTCCCACGGTATGACATTACACCGTGGACTTTTGATCCAGGAAGAATTGAGAAAGAAATAAGATCTTCTTTATTTCCCAATATTTCAGTATTCACGGGAACATTTTTAAAGAAATTTTTATTTTTTACAAACAAAAAACCACCAACAACTACAACAGTAATAAGAAAAATTAATATATATTTATTCATAAGATAAAAAGTTAAGCTTTTATGTTAAAAGTATAACACAAAATTACTTCTTTTTGTTTTTTATTTGCATTTCTTCTACCCAAACTAGAAGTGGTGATGCGAGGAAAATAGATGAATATGTACCGAAGAACATACCAGCTGTAAGCATAAGAGCGAAATATTTTGTCGCTTCAGGACCAAAGAAAACAAGAGTAAGAAGTACAAGGATAACAGTAAGTGAAGTATTTATAGAACGAGGATAAACTTGTTCGATACTTTTACCGATAGTCTCATGGAAATTAGCAGAAGTATGATTTTTCAAATTTTCACGGATACGATCAAATACAACAATAGTATCTGAAACAGAAAGGCCAAGGATAGTGAGCACAGCAACCACGAACAAAGTATCTACTTCTGCTCCATAGTAATGTGAAAGAAAAGTAAATAAACCAACTGAAATAAGAACATCATGAAGCAAGGTAATAACGGCTATTAAACCATATCTCCAAGAAGAAACTGGCTTACTAACTTTTCTAAATGCATAAGCAATGAACAAAATAATACCAAGTGAAACTAAGATAATAGCGATAATTGCTTTACGAGTAAGTTCATGTCCAACAGATGGTCCAATAGAAGAAAAACTCTTTTCCTCAGGAATGTTTTTCCCTTTTTCAGAAATTGTAGAAATTATCAAAGCGTGTTCTGCATCTGTAACATCTTTTGTTTTAATTATGTATCCTGTTTCTCCTGTTGGTTGCACGAGCACAGCACCAATATTTAATGCTTCGAGAGATTTCATAACTTCGTCTTGTGCTGGGCGAGTAGTTTTGTAAGATACTTCAAGTAATGCTCCTCCTTTGAAATCAATACCGAATTTCAAACCAAAAACAGAAAGGGCTACTAATGAAAGTATAACTAATGCGATCGATATACTAATGAATATTTTTTTGTATTTTATTATAAACATATTTTTTATTTACTCTGTTATTTACTTATGCCTGAACTAAAGAAAAATCTTGCGACCTTACCTTCACTTTTGAAAGAAATTGCTGAAAGGAATATACGAGTGATAGTGATAGCGGAAAGCATTGATACGAGCACACCCATACCGAGAGTAAGAGCAAATCCTTTTATAAGTGATGTACCAAACCAGAAAAGAATAAGTGCTGTGATGATAGTAGAAGTGTTTGAATCACGAATAGAGAACCATGCATGAGCAAAACCTGCAGAAACAGCATCACCAATATTTCTACCTAATTTCAATTCTTCTTTTATTCTTTCGAATATAAGAACGTTTGCGTCAACAGCTATACCAATAGAAATAATGAATCCGGCAATACCAGCAGCAGTGAGTGTCACGGGTACGAGTTTAAACAATGCGAGCATTATGATTACATAAATACCAAGAGAAATAACAGCAATAATACCAGGCAAACGGTACCAGAGTACTAAGAACAAAGCAATAATAAGGAAACCAATTATAGCTGATTTTACTCCAGCTTGTACCGCACTATTTCCAAGTGTAGCACCAATAGTCTGACTTGAAAGAAGTGATATAGGTACAGGAAGAGCACCAGAATTGAGTCTACCTACGAGTTGCTTTGCTTCTGTAGGAGTAAATGATCCTGAGATAACAGCTTGGCCGTTTGGTATTTGTTCACGCACAACAGGAGTAGAAATAGGAGCTCCATCAAGATATATGGCTACTATTTTACCAATATTTTCTTTTGTAATTTTTGCAAAAAGAGCTGTACCTGTATCGTCAAATTGAAGTGAAACTTTTGGTTCACGAGTATTTTGATCAAATTCTAAAGTAGCTTTACTCAAATATCTTCCTGTAAGTTCTGTAGAAACAAATTGAGAAGTTAGACTTAGATCAGGTAATACCAATTCACCATTTGCATTTATCGTAGCTTCAGGTAAATCTTTCTTTGT
>CAYXTA010000015.1:0-3545 GCA_964468315.1 uncultured Candidatus Saccharibacteria bacterium | reverse complement strand
TGTGTTCCACCAGACAAATCAAGACCGAGTTTGAAAGGATGTTTTGCAAACCATGCTGGAGTAGGCTTATGAGCTATGTATTTGTATTCTCCACCGAAAACGAAATAACCGAGCAATAGGCCTAAAATGAGTATTATTAAAGCTGAAATTCTTTTCTTCCACATATATTTATACGCCTTATTCTATACGCTTTTATTCTAAAATGCAAATGGCTTATTTTAGTCAAAAAACTTCTTTACAGATATAGATATAAATGTTCCCAAGATAAATCCACCAAGTATATCTATTGGGAAATGTACACCAGCCATTATGCGTGCGACACCAATCAATAATGCAAAGAACATAAATAAGTAACCAACTTTTTTATGACAAAAATAAAGTGAGACAGCAAGTGCAGAAAATAAAATAGCATGCTGGGAAGGAAAAGCGTAGCCTGTCTCAGGAATCAATGCGTGAATATTTTGAAAAGCCACAAAAGGACGAGGCTGTTTAAATATATTTTTCAAAACATACGCAAGACACCATGCAATACCACTTGAAAAAAATACGAAAACAATTTCGTGTATTTTTTTAAAAAAATTTCTTAAATCACTTAGATTATTTTTAATAAGGAATGCATCGTGATGAAAAATAAGGAAAAAAACAGCAAAAATAACAACGAAGTAAGGAAAAGTATTTGCAAAGAAAAAAATCACTTTATCTAAAATATCGGATCGATGAGCAAAACTATATAGAAAGAAAAATATTTGATTGTTCATATTAATTATTTTTGTTTTTTGCGACAGTTAAAACATTCTGCAGAAGCATTGCGATAGTCACAGGGCCGACACCTCCTGGTACAGGAGAAACAAAACCTTGCATATCTTTAATCGATTCAACATCTACATCACCAACGATACCACTACCAGATTCAGAAGTACCTGCATCTACAATGATAGCATTTTCTTTTATCATTTCAGAGTTAACATATTTTCCATTTCCCATTCCTGAAATTACAATATCTGCATTTTTCAAAATTATTTCTTTATTTTCTGTATTTCGTGTAATTGTATTAACTTCAAAACCTAAAGATTTCAAAAGTGCTGATACTGGTCTACCGACCAATTCTCCATTACCCAAAACGACTATTTTTTTATCTTCTAAAGAAATGTTTAAAGATTTTAAAATATAAAAACAGGCATTTGCTGTCGGTGGAGCAAGATGTGAAATATTTTGATAAAACTTCTCGCTAGCAAGAAAACCCAAACAGTCAACATCTAAATCTGGATCGATAGCATCTAAAACTTTTTTTGTATCAATGTTTTCTGGTAACGGAAGCTGGACTATAAGTCCACACATATTTGGAATTTTATTTAAAACTTTTATTTCTTCAATCAATTCTTCTGTGGTTATGGTCGCAGGAAAATGTGCATTGTGAAATTTGATACCGACAGATGTCGCTGTTTTATCTTTCATTCTGACATATTGCTCTGAAACTTTATCTTCCCCAACCAAAACATCGCAAAATACAGGAACAAAAGACAGAAGCTCGACTTCTTTTTTTATATTTTCTAAAATATTATCTCTAATTTTTCTTCCATCAATAATCTGCATAAATTTATATTCCTAAAAATTCATTTTTCATATCATCTCTGTGTGCTGGTCGAGAGTATGAACGCATACCCATAAGTATTCCGAGTGCGATGAATTCTGTAAGTAAATGTGAACCACCGTAACTCATAAAAGGAAGCGTAATACCTGTAACAGGCATAATACCAATATTCATTCCGACATTGATGATTATATGGCTCATAAAGAAAATAGCAATACCGATACCGTAAAGCATTTCAAAGTTTGATTCACCACGCGAAGCAATATATAAAATTCTCCAAATTAATAAACCAAAAAGTAAAAGTAAAAGTATCGAGCCAATAAAACCCCACTCTTCAGAAAAAGCAGCGAAGACGAAATCTGTCTGATATTCTGGAAGGAATTTCAATCGTGATTGTGTTCCAAAACCAAGACCTTTACCAAGTATTTGCCCTGAGCCCACAGCTATCGTGGATTGCAAAGCATTGTATCCAGAGCCGTGAATATTTGCCATTGGATCTAGGAAATTTAAAATACGAGCTTTTTGATATGGAGCAAAAACAAAAAACCATAAAACTAAAAAGGCACAAATACCAGATAAAGCTACAAAGAAAAGATGTTTCTTTGAAATACCCGAGACGACAGCCATACCAAACCAAATCATAAAAATAATAATTGCAGAACCGAAATCAGGTTGTAAGAAAACTAACATAAAAGGAAAAAGTGCATAAAGCGCAGAAATAAAAATATGTTTTATGTTACGTATTTCGACATGACGACGAGAAAAATATTTTGCCAAAACAAGCACCACAATAAGCTTCATCATATCTACTGGTTGGAAAGAAAAGAAACCAAGATCAAACCAACTCTTTGCTCCGTGTGAAACGTGCCCCGCAACGAAAAGAATAAGAAGAATACCCGAGAAAAACAGAAACAAAATTGCCAAGAAATTTGTATTTTTCAAAAATCTAAAATCTAAAAAAGATAATGTAAAAAAAACAACAAAAGAAATAATAATCCAAACAAGCTGTCTACTAAAAAAATCTACTTGGTCAGCTTCTGGCACAAAAGATTTCATAGTAAAAAGACCACCCAAAACTATAGGAATCAAAAAAGAAACCAATAGCCAATCTATTTTTTTAAAAATTAATGCGCGTACCATTTATTTGAACTTTGTAGAAAAAATATTAAACAAAGGAATTATTTCTTTTTTTGCTATTGTGACCCCGACACCAAAAGACTGTGGCCATGTGAAATTCACAGGAACCGTTGCACCCCCTGAGATTGAATCTGTATATGTACTACTTGCATTGATAACATTACCTTTTTCATCGTATAAAATTATTATAGTTTTCACTTCAGGAATTGAAAAAAGAGAATCATTCTTCAAACTTGAAGAAATAACTGGGCTTATGTTTACATTTGAAACAGTTGTGTCGCCGATAGTCAAAGTAAATTCATTTATTTTTTCATCTGGCACTACGACCCATGTAGGAGTTTGAGTGAATTCAAAAGAAGTAAAAACTGGAATAGAATTTCCTGTACTTATTGCTGGTTCAAAAACTGCAAATCTCCTGCCTGGTGGAACAAAGGTGTCTCCTTCGCGAGAACCTATGTATAAATTATCTTTATCAGCGAAACGGAATTTGTAATGTATTTTAAAAACACCAGCGTTTTTGTTTGGATTTTCTAAATACGCGACGGCATTGTATCTACCATCTACAACATAAAAAGAACGTGCCCAAAGAACATTTATTGGTTTTGCTTGAAAGCTACATACGAGTGCACAGCCTCCTCCACAATCGACTCCGAGCTCTGTACCATTTTGTTTATTATCGAAACATGTCGGAGCAACATTGAAATGTGGGTAGATAATTAAAAAACCAAAACCGCCAAATAATGCGAGAAAAATTAATAGATAAATAATTTGCCTTTTAAGCGCCCAAGTCATTTGGCTATTATAACATAAAATAAAA
>CAYXTA010000014.1:5815-6914 GCA_964468315.1 uncultured Candidatus Saccharibacteria bacterium | reverse complement strand
AAAAAATAAAGAGGTATGAGAGCAACAGATTTGAGAATATTTGCATAACTCATTTAATTTCATTATATTTGCTTTATGATAGTATATAAAATAATAAACGAAATTAATAATAAACTATATTTTGGGATAACAAAGTGTAGTTTAAAAAAACGTTGGAATGAACATAAATCAAAATCTAAAAGCGGTAAAACACATTTAGCAAAGTCTATGTTAAAATATGGAATTGAAAATTTTAAAATAGAAGTTATTAAACATTGTATTTCATTAGATGAAATGTATTGTTTAGAAATAGAATTGATAAAAAAACATAAAACAAATAACCCTATTTTTGGATATAATAATTCTATTGGTGGAGAAGTTTCTTCAAAAGGAAAAAAATTATCAAGTGAAACAAAAAATAAAATATCTAATTATCAGAAAACAAGAATTAGAAAACCTCACTCACAAGAAACAAAAAAAGCTATTGGAATTGCAAATAGCAATAAAACAAGAAGTGAAGAATTAAAAAAAAGATGGTCAAATTCAAGAAAAGGATGTGAGGCACAAAACAAAAAAAAGGTTATACTAAATAATGAATTAATATTTAATAGTTTAACCGAAGCATCTTTAAAAACTGGAGTATCTATAACATCAATAGCAAACAACTTAAAAGGACTGTCTAAACTAACAAAAAAAGGAAAATGGGAATATTATTAAGAGATTTGAGAATTGGGAATTATATAGGGTGTGATGGGGATATTTTAATTGTTGAAAAAATAGATTCAAAAAACAATATTGGATTTAGTTTATTTAAAAAAGCTGTTGGTCAACACGTAAATTCTGGCAATAAGTATTACATCGAACTAACAGAAGAAATACTTTTGAATAAAACACCATTTCAAAAAATAAATGATGCACATTATGCTTATTTATCTTTTATGATTTGGCGTGTAGAAAATAGATTTTATTATGATAAGAATGGAACTGAATTAAAATATATTCACGACTTACAAAATAGCTTTTATTATAATACAAATAAAGTAGAACTAACAATAAATTTATAAAAGATAGAGAGATGGATAAAGACTTAACAACTATTTAACCTATGCTAAACGAATTA
>CAYXTA010000014.1:3296-5715 GCA_964468315.1 uncultured Candidatus Saccharibacteria bacterium | reverse complement strand
AACAAAACATTTTCACAAAAAACATTGCTAATAAAAAAATAATTGCTAATTTTGTTTAAATCAAATAATTAAAAATGAGAAAATTAAAAGTAATAAATAGTTATACCGATAAAGAACTTGCTAAAAATATGGTAGTAGGTTTTGAATTTGAAACATCAGAGGAAAGAGCAAAGGTATTAATCGATAAAGATTTTTGTATTGATGTTACGGAACACGAAGATGTTATTGCAGAGTTTACAAAAGAAGAAGTAAACAAAGTAAAACAAAGAAAGCCACGAACTAAAAAACAATAATAAAATAGTAGTGGCGGAATAGCAGACGCACCCGATTGTCTTTGAAAAAGCCTTTATAAGTTCAGAGGGTAACGTGTAATCGAGGGTAAAAACGTTACAATTATAGGTATCGAATCCTATCTACTATTTTTTAAAAAAACAATAGAGTATGCTTGAGCAACTTGCAACCAAACATAATGAAATATTAAAAGTCGCTTATAAAATTACAGGTGATTTAGATATTGCAAAAGATGTTGTACAAGATGCTTATATAAAACTTTATGATAGTGGCAAAGTTTTTGAGGATATAAACGATAGTTATATCTATTTTACTTTAAAATCAATTTACAACGATAGCGTTAAACAATCGAGTTTAAAAAACAGATATATTCTTACAAATGATTTTGATAATGTTATTGAAGATGAAACAAACTCAATTGAATATAATATAATTGGTTTATCAACTTGGGAGCGATTAGTAGTTGATGCAATATGTGGGCGTAACATAACAAACGAAAACAACGAAATTGTTAAACATATCAAAGGAACATCAATGACAAACCTATCAAAAAAAACAGGTATTAACTATTCAATCATTTATCGAACTATTAAAAATCTAAAATCAAAAGTATGTCAAAAGGATTAGGAGATGTTATTGCAGACATTACAGATAGTTTAGGAATTAAGAAGTGCAAAGGTTGTGAGAAAAGACAAAGCACTTTAAATAAATTATTTCCTTTCAAATCACATTACGAACTAACCGAAAGCGACAAAGATTTTATGGCAGAGTTTTTGCAATGGTATAATGGGTTACCTATTCCAATTGAAAAAGTAAATGATATTCAAAAAGCGGAGCAGATTTGGTTGAGAGTTTTCAAAGTAAAAACAGGAGCGTGTAAAAGTTGCGGTGTACAATATCAAAACGCATTTATTAAAGATTTAACAAATTTATATTTAGCAACATTATGACAGATTTAATGATATTTTTTTTAGGGTGCGCAACCGCATCTGGTTTGATTTCAATTTTAGATAGATTGAAAAAAAAGAAAGTAGAATATACAATGACTTACATTTATGTTAACGATTTGGATAACTTAACAAAAGAAGTTCAAGACAAAGTTAACGAATTAATTGAAAGTGGTGCGGATTGGAAAGTAATTGAAATTGATTAATTATGATTGAAATAATATCAACAGAACACGTAAAAACAAAAGACGAACATATCTATTGTATTATTTATTTTCAAGATGGTAAAAGGTATAGATTAGATTTGTCAAGAGACTTTGAGTTAACAAATGAAGATATATTAGAAATTATAAAAAATTGGGAAGATGCCTAAATGGATAACAGAGGTTAACACTAAAGATGGTTTAACTTATTTCGGTGATTACATCGATGCAGAAACACAAGAACAAGCAAACGAAATAGTACAATCAACAGGAAGGGGTTATATGGTTGTAACGGATAAAATGTTAGTTGAAGAAATAGAAGAGTAATGGATATAAAAGAAACAGAAACAATTCGAACCATATTAGATTTATCTAAACAAGATAATGAAATAGTATTTTTATTAAAGCAGTTACGCAAAAAAGTAGGTTGCAAAGAAATAAATACAAAAGAAATTGCAGAAAAATATAATATATCTAATAATACAAAATTAACTGAATTAATAGGATTGATTTTAGAAACAAAAAAAGAAATAGAACCACCTAAATCAAGATTTACTTAAACAAAACAATATGAAAAAATTATTTAAACTTATGAAAAAATCATTATTAGCAATAGTTGTAATATTATTTACAAGTTGCACAACAGAACCGATTGAAACACAAACGGAACAAAGAGGGATAAATGTTTCAACACAATTAGTTACACCAGAACACGAAATGTACAATCCTTATGAAGTAGCACAACCAAATGTAGTTTTATGTGGTCAATTGCATACAATATCAACTAACTTTACAAGTCCATCAAGTGTATTCGTAGGAGTTTATTATTACATTAATTTAGATACACCTTATTTCGACGGAACTACAACTTGGACAAAAGCTATCATAGTTAAAAACGATGCTTTAAATACACCAACAACTAATCAATATTGGTTTGGTACTCCTATTTGTGATACTATAACTTATTTTTATAATTAA
>CAYXTA010000014.1:0-3196 GCA_964468315.1 uncultured Candidatus Saccharibacteria bacterium | reverse complement strand
GCACCATTATTTGAAAACGACACAAGGTATTTTATAATAACAGGTGGTCGTGGTTCGAGTAAGTCGTTTGGGGTTGGTACTTTTACCAACCTTTTATCGTTTGAGCAAGGTCATAAAATTTTGTTTACACGTCAAACAATGACAAGTGCGCACCTTTCAATCATTCCAGAGTTTCAAGAAAAGATTGACTTAATGGAATTAAATAATTTCTTTGAGGTTAACAAATCCGAAATTAAAAACAATCAAAGCAAAAGCGAAATAATTTTTAGAGGTATTAAAACATCAAGCGGAGACCAAACCGCTAACTTAAAATCTTTACAAGGTGTTACAACTTGGATATTAGACGAGGCGGAGGAGTTAACCGACGAGTTAACATTTGATAAGATAAACCTATCCATTAGACAAAAAGGAAAACAAAACCGCATTATACTTATTTTAAATCCTGCAACAAAAGAACATTGGATTTACAAACGTTTCTTTGAGGATAAAGGAGTTCAAGAGGGTTTTAACGGAATTAAAGACGATGTAACCTACATTCATACAACCTACTTAGATAACATTGAAAACTTAGATATTAGTTTCATTAACGAGGTTGAACGTATTAAAGAAATAAATCCAAATAAATACAAACATCAAATACTTGGTGGGTGGTTAAATAAAGCAGAGGGCGTTGTATTTGACAATTGGCGAATAGGAGAGTTTGTAAATACAGGATATAAATATTTCGGTCAAGATTTCGGGTTTAGTGTTGACCCTACAACATTAGTAGAGTGTTCAATTGATAAACCTAATAAACGAATTTACGTTAATGAATGTCTTTATAAGTCGGGGTTGAAAACGTCGCAAATATCAACCGAAAACAAACGTTATGCAGATAGAAATTTAATTATTGCAGATAGTGCCGAGCCTCGTTTAATTGAGGAGTTAAAGCAACAAGGTAATAATATCAAAGGAATATCAAAACCATTAATTATTGATAGGGTTGCACTCCTGCGGGATTGGGAAATAATAGTTACACCAGAAAGTAAAAATATTATCAAAGAGTTAAACAACTACGTTTGGCACGATAGAAAGAGCAACACACCTATTGATGACTACAATCATACACTTGACCCAATTGGTTATGTATTATGGGAAGTTATCGGAATACCAAACAAAGGAAAATATTTTATCTATTAGTCAAAAAATAATCAATAAATTTCGTTATATAATTATGAGAATAGAAGTACCAACAGATTTAAGTCAGATAACAATAGGGCAGTTTCTAAAATGGAAACACGCATCGGAGAATAGTAGCGAGGAGTTTTTACCTTTCCTACTAATATCAATCTTTTGTAACATCGAGTTAAACGAAGTTATAAAGATACCAAAGAAACAATTTGACGAAATTATATTTACAATCGGTCAAGCGTTGGAGCAAGAACCAAAGCACGAATTAAGATTTACAATGAATGGTATTGAATACGGATTTTTACCAAACATTGACGAGATTAAAACAGGCGAGTATATCGATTTGGACACTTACATTAATACCGAACCTTTAAAAGCTATGATGGTAATGTATAGACCGATTAAAGGAAAATTTAAAACGTTGTACAACATTGAAGAGTACAAAGGTACAGATGGTTTTGAAATAATGAACGATGCGCCTGCATCAATATTTTTAGGAGCAAAGGTTTTTTTTTACAATTTAAGCAACGAATTATTGAAGTGTTTGCCGAGTTATTTCAACCGAGTGACAACGGAGGAGGAGAAAACTATTATGGAGAAAAATGGGGTTGGTATATCTCAATTGATGCAGTCGCTCAAGGAGATTACTTCAAACACCAGCAAGTATATGAATTATCAATATTCCAATTCTTAACGCATTTGGAATTTTTAAAAGATAAAGCAAAGGAAGAGATTAGACAAATTAAAAAGAAATGAGAAACGCAGTTAGTAGTTGTTTAGAGTTATTGGTTGGTTATTTGAATGACGATGTAGATGTTAATACTATAACGATATTCAATGACGAGACAGATATTGATTTCGATAAAAAGAACATTTACAATTTAGTTAATATCAATATCGTTTCAGCAAACTTTGAACTTAAACAAATCGGTTTTGAAATACTATTTATAACACAAAGAGACGACGTTAAAACAACTATAACGAATAAGTTATTAGGGAACGATAACAGAGTTGATAATATTCAAGTGGCTCATTCTGTTTTAAATAATTTAGTTAAGAAGTTACGATTATTAAATAATGATTTTGATATTGAATTTGTAAGCGTAACCGAACCACAGATATTTTTTAAAGCGTATACAAACGGAATGGATGGAATGACAATCGATGTCGTTTTAAACTATCCTGATAACGATACAAATGTATGTTGTGATGGATGCTAACGACGAACTAAATAAAACACTTTCTAAATTTGTTAAGTATGTTGTAACACAAAGTAAAAGCAACTTAACGAGAGGTGATAAGAATGTAAACAAACGTCTTTACAATTCTATTAAAGGTGATTTCTTTACAGGGAAAAACTCTTTAGGTTTATATTTTGAAATGGAAGAGTACGGAGAGTTTCAAGATAAAGGGGTTAAAGGTAAAAGTAGTTCAACAAAAGCCCCGAATAGTCCTTTTAGATTTGGAAGTGGTACAGGAAAAAAAGGCGGTTTAACGAGTGGTATTTTAGAGTGGGTACGTGCAAGACGTTTTCAATTTAAAGATAGAAATACTAATAGGTTTATGAGTTACGAAAGTACCGCATATTTAATTACAAGAAGTATTTACCAAAAAGGAATAAAGCCAAGTAGATTTTTTAGTAAACCATTTGAGGCAGGATTTGAAAAGTTACCTAATGATGTTGTAGAAAGTTACGGATTAGATATTGAAAAATTAATGAAACAAAGTTTAAAAGTATGAATGTTATACCTTGCAGGTCAGATTATATTGTAACTTGTGATGCAGATGCAACGCAAATAGCAACAAAGATAGAGTTATTTATTTGGAAGTTTGGAGACACCGAACCTGCAACACCTACGAAAGTAATTGAGAAAACAGCATATAGTCCAACGCAATACATTAACTATTATAATATTAGTCCGTTTGTTGCGGATTACTTGAAAGTGTTTTTAGTTGAAAATATGGCGGTTAATGTTAAGATAGTAAAATACTATAAATTAACTACTACTTGGATATTAGACGAAAC
>CAYXTA010000013.1:0-7634 GCA_964468315.1 uncultured Candidatus Saccharibacteria bacterium | reverse complement strand
AAAGTGATTTTGAAAGGCAATCGAGGATTTAAAATACAGAAATAATACAGGAGTGATAAATAAAAAATCCTAACTACTTATTTTACAAGTGATTAGGATTTTATTGTGTGGTACCTCCAGTACCAATATTAATGCAATCTTACATCATTCACAATCCCTTTTGTTGGGCACAAAGGTACAAAGATTGCAATAATAACAAGGCTTTTCAAGTTATATTTATTTTGCTTTAAATTGCAATTAATTGCAACAGATTGTTTTTTATAATACAGATTTGCGTATTTTTGTATTATAGAACTTCAATTAATTTCAAAATGGCAACAGTACATTTTTTATATCGTTCAGTTAGACCTTATGCAAACCTAGAAGTTAGGCTACAGCATACGCAAAGAACCGCTGAAAAGGTTACAAACTACATTTGGTCAGCAAAGACAAAAATTGAAGTTTCAAAAGAATATTGGGAAACTCAACACAAATCAAATAGCAGAGATATTGATATTAAAAACAAGCAAAAGGAAATTGCTGATTTGTGCGCACCTATTGACAGACATATTATTGAGTGTTTCAACAAAACTTCTCTTGAAACCATTTCAAAAGATTGGTTGCAAATACAAGTAGATGACTATTATAACCCAGCAAAAGAGATTGAAGCACTTCCGACCGAGTTAATAAAGTACATTGATTTTTATATTTCAAAGAAAACTGAAATTTCAGTTAATACAATCAAGAAAATAAGAGTTATTCAGCAACTTGTAAAAAGGTATCAAGCCACCTTGCGAGAGGCAATTTATATCAATGACGTAAACGAAAATTTTAGAGATAATTTCGAGGCTTATTGCAAAGCGAATAGTTATGCTCCAAATACAATTGCAACAGCTTTTAAGTTCATTAAAGCGGTTTGTAATAACGCTGGTTATAATGGCATACAAACAAGCCCACAATTAAAGGGAGTTAGCAAACCATTCAAAAAGAATGATGTTATATTTTTAAGTTTTGAGGAACTTGAAAAGATCGAAAATATATCAAAAGAAAAATTAACCACTAGTTTAGAAAATGCGAGAGATTGGCTAATTATAAGCTGTTATACTGGACAGAGGTTGTCAGATTTTATGCGCTTCAATAAAGAAATGATAAAAGGCGGGAACCTTTCCTTTGTGCAACAGAAGACAGGTAATGAAATGACTATTGCAGTACACCCAAAAGTTACTGAAATTCTCAAAAAGAGAAACGGAAACTTTCCCGATGCAATGGCAGACCAAAAGTATAATGAGTATATCAAAACGGTTTGCGAATTTGCTGGACTGACTCAATTAATCAAAGGGAGCAAGAAAACGGAAACCGCACCAAAGAGCAAGATTTACCGAAAGGAAACAAAAGAGTTTAGAAAGTGCGATTTAGTAACAAGCCATATCGGGCGCAGAAGTTACGCAACCAATTTTTATGAAATATTGCCAATTTATTTAGTAATGAATAACACAGGGCATAAAACAGAAACACAACTGCTCACATATCTCGGGAAAGGAAGCGAAGACAAGGCAAATGAAACGCACAAATATTATTTGGGAGAAAAAAAGAAACGCACAGTTAATGATTAGATAAAAGGATTGTCTTTTCGATTGCATTTCGTACATTTCCTACATAAAAATAAAACCATTTTAATGACTTAAAATTGTTAAAATGACCAATTATGTATAGTTTCAAAACGCTTGTAAACAGGCGTTCTTTTATTTCTATTCAATATTAACACATTGATTTTTATGTATTTACTTACACCAAAAAATTTCTTTATCAAAAATCAATTTGTTAGAAACTATCTTCGATTGTGAATAAGTTTGGCTTTCATTTCATTGTTTACAGTTGTAAATTTGGGGCATTAGTAACAACATAAAAAAAACCCACTCAATTAAGAACAGGCTCTTTTATTTTGTGATTGTAAATAAATACTGGTAATATTTATTTATTAATTGTTAGAAGTCAGTCCGACGAATTAACACTACAAAATTAATAAAGTATTTTAATTAAACGTTTAAAAACATTTTTTTATTTATCAACAATCGTTTAAGAAGTACCTACTGCATTGTTTTTTTTAAGTGACCGTTTTTTTTGTGTGTAAAACAAAACATTATGTTTTTAAACACAAAAGATGTAGCAAACAAGCTACAGGTTTCAAAAATGACCATTTCAAGAATGGTTAAACGAGGAGCGTTAACGCCAGTTAATTCTCAAAAAGATTACTTCTTATTTGAAGCATCGCAAATTGATTGTTTAACTTCTAAAACTTCAAGCGATGAGTCAAGTAAATAATGCAATCCTAGTACAAAATTTAAGTTCCGAGCAGTTAACGGAACTAATGGAAACAGTTTTCAAAAAAGGCTTTGAAGACTTCAAAAAAGAGTTGAATAGTCAAACAGCAAATGACGATTTGATGAGTCGGGAGCAAGTTTTGGAATTGCTTCAAATTAACGCAAGTACTTTACACAGATGGCAGACCAAAGGGCGTGTGACCGTCTATAAATTCGCAAACAAATCCTATTACAAGCGAAGTGAATTAATGACTACAATAACGCCTTTAAAAAAATAAAGGCAAATGAGTACTATTAATACACAATGCCTTTGTTCTAATGGATTGGAACTAGGCAAAAATACAGCGTTTAGAACTCAAATGCAAACCATATTTGACTACTTAAAAGAAAATACCGCCACCGCTTCAATGGTAGCGGAAGCAACAGGAGTTCCTCAAAAATCTATCTGTAGATATAAGAGAGATTTAGAGAAGCAAGGTTTACTTTATGAAGTCGAAAAGAGGTTTTGCAAATTGACTGGTTTTCGTGCGTGGTATCTAACCACTAATGCAGAATTTTTTCCAAAGTCGAACCAATTAACAATGTTTTAGGCTATGGAAGCAAATAAGCACAAAATTGATGTTCTTTCAGAATGGAGAGCAGAATTTACGGAACGCATAAAAATCGAATGTAAGAGCAAGAAACAAGAGTTTACCTATATTGATGCTCTTAATAAAAAAAGTTATCATACAGGGCGTGATAAATGCTTTGTCGAGGCTTCAAACTTTTTAGGAAGCAATCCTTTAAAAAATAATGACTTTGCAAAATATGTTACTTGCTACATAAATGAGGGGAGAAAACTAGACCTTAAATTTTTCCGTAATAATGTGGCGAAGCTAAATGAGTACTATGCGAAAGTAGATGAAGCCAAAGGCAAAGGAATAAATTTCAATCCTTTCAGTAAATTGACTTTCAAGAACTATGTTGTTTTTATGATTTTGAAGTTAAGAGGGCATTATGCAGAAGCAGATGATAAACTTTTTAATGTAGAAGTAATAGATAATCGAGAGTACAATCCTTTATCAAAAATTCCGAGCGTATTGCGTGGCGAATTGCCATTTAAGGTAAAGGAATATGATATAAAGAGAGCGTTTCCAACTTTCATTGATATTGAGTTAGTCACAGACTATCGCCATACAGTTTATGAGAAAATTGACAAAAAGACCTTTTCAATTTTATTAAATGCTAATGCAGAAAATCCAAAGAATAATATTGACAGTTTGCGAAAAGCGTTAAGTGCTGTTTATGGTGCTGATGCTAGTAAGGTTTTAACAGAGGAGCGTTTTAACAACAAAGGGAAAGCATTTTTAGACTTCTCACTATACGAAAAGCAATACATTGAAAGGTTTGTTGATGAGAATCAAATTGTTAATTATGTGAGGTTACACGATGGTGTTTTTGTTCTTAGTGATGTTGACTGTAATTTTTTGGTTTTCGATTGGGTTGAGTTTTCAATTAAGGAATGTATTAAGCCACCAATAGAGAATGAACGCATTAATTTTTATTCCATTGATGATGCTGGAGCAGTCACAACTTCACGAACGATGTATGCAGATTTTTTTATTCAAGAAAAATTCAAGAGAATTTCAACACCTGATGACAAAATACTATTGTTAGTTGACACAAATAATGTAGTAGATTTTTTTAATCACAAGACTAATATTGTTTCATTTCTTGAAAGTAATATAAATGAATGGGGAGCAGATTTTGAAGCAGTCCGAGAAACTATTGCGAGGGAGTGTAATGGTATAATTATGCAATCCTATACACTTATTCCACCGAGCGAATTGCTTTACTATTCCGATGCAAAAACAAGTTTTGGTTTACCTTTTAAGAATGGGTTTTTCTATTTTGATGCAAACGATAGGGAAATAAAGTCTAAAGAGTACACCGATGTAAAAGGATTTTTTTCGCCTCACAAAATACAATCTCGAGAGTTTAAATATACTGATGAGGTTGGTATGTTTGAGCAGTTCTTAACTAGGGTTGCAACAGGTCGAGAGGAGGCAAATAGCACCGATACAAAAAACACAAATAGTGAATTTCAAAAGATGTTTGGTTACTTGTGCCATACTTACAAAAGTCAGACAACTTCGCCCAGCATTATTTTTACAGATTTAGATGCTAATGATGAAAACAGAAACGGAGGTAGGGGAAAGACAATAGTAACAAAAGCCATTAGCGAAGTATTAACTACTATGCTCAAAGGAGGTAATGAGTTTGACGCAAGTTATACTCACGTATTTGCAGACCTAGAGAGAAAACATAAAGTTTACATTATAGATGACGTTCCCGCTGGTTTTAAGTATGATGATTTGTACACAAATATTTTAGGAGGCATAAATTGCCAAAGGAAAGGATCGAAAGCAGAATTAATTGAATTTGAACATTCGCCAAAATTTGTGATTACTACTAATTGGGTTGTTAGATATGATGAAAAAAACGCCTCGACAAATCGAAGATTTTTAGAGTATAAATTTTTAGATTATTACAATCAACAGCACACGCCAAAAGATGATTTTAATTGTACTTTTTTTGAGGACTGGGAAGCTGATGAATGGAACAGATTTTATTCGTTTGTTTTCAGATGCGTTAAACTATTCTTGACCGATGGATTGAAGCAGATACCATACAATAAGACAAATGACAATTATCTAGCTTCATTCAATAACCTATCAATGACAGAGGAATTTGAGCGTATTATAACAATACTATTTGAAACTAAAATTAAATTTGGAGTGAATGAGTTTCTAAATATTTACGATGCTTATGATAATCATTTGAGATTTGAAAAGATGTTTCACAGCAAGAACGTTAGGAAATTAATTGATGTTTGGTTAAGTAAGAATTTTAACGAGCCAATTGCGAAAGGTTGGAAGTTTTCTACAGATAAGAAAAAATGGATTAAGTGTAGTAATTAGCACTCTATCTGTAGTAAAATCAATGCTATCTGTAGTGAAATAGAGTCTATCTGTAGTGCTTTTTATTTTTAATTGATTGATTTACAATACTTTAGAACTTAAAACTACACTTACTACAGTTAATTACTATTACAGAATTTGAAATTTAGTTTTAGTTCAAAATAGAAGACATAAATATCAAGATATATTTTGTACTTGTTTTTATCTGTAGTAAGTGTAGTAATTAGTAATTAAGTCAATGAAATCAAGGAAAGAGCACTACAGAAAAACTTTGTTAAGTGTAGTTTCCATTTGTTTAAGTGTAGTTTTTATACATAAAGCCAACCGAAATAATCAATAATTGATTAGTTTTGATTTTCTAACCGCCAAAGATGATGAAGACATACGCCAATATTTTAGACAATATGAACGCAAAAGTTAAGCAATTAGAACAAGACGTTCAGAAGCTAGAAAATAACTTTACCAATTCAGAAGACATCATTCATTATTTGATGGCTTACAACGAACACCACGAAGTAAGAGAAATATATCACAACTTCTTTGCATATTGTGTTCGGAATGACTTTGACCTCGATAGTGAGTTTGTGGATATAACTTTGAAAAAATAACGTAAGTTTTACATTATGAAAAAAATAATCTTAATTTTTATTATTGTTGTGTCAATTTCTTGTTCAGAGAGTAAAAAAGACGCACCTTATCAGTATCCTTTTAAGGGTTACTGGAGTGGCACTTTTACTCGCAATGGACAACAGGGCACAACAATTACTGGTAACGGAACAATTTTCTTTCAGTGCGATAATAGTGGGAATACGAGAGGTGGATACGACGTAATTAATCTTGATTATTTTTCTCTCGAAGGAGCAATTGATACTGGTGGAAATTTAGTACTATCTCCAACAGGAACTGATGTCGGATATGCTGCAACTTTTGTAGGGAGAGTTGATGAAAGCAATAAAAAATTAATTACAGGAACTTGGATTGACCAAAGTAGAAATTGGACAGGTGTCTTTTCAGCAACGAGAAACTAAATATTGAAATAGCAAAACGATTTGACCTCTATAGTGAGTTTGCAGATAAAACTAAAAATAAATTATGAAAAAAATAATTGCTTTTCTATTTGGAATATCGATAGTCACCTCTTGTACTACCAGTAATGATTCTAATGGTAATTCTAATGCAATAGCTTTGCCCACATTAACTACAACGGCGATTCCTTCAATTGTTACTACCACAGCTATATCAGGAGGCACAATTTTAAGTGATGGAGGTGCTGCCATAACCGCAAAGGGAGTTTGTTGGGGTACAAGTGTTAATCCAACTATTGCATTGCCTACGAAAACAAATGATGGAGCAGGAACATCAACGTTTACAAGTACTATTGCAAGCCTATTTAACAATACTATTTATTACGTGAGAGCTTATGCAACAAATAGTCTTGGAACATCTTACGGGAATCAAGTTAGCTTTACATCATTGCAGAATTCTACCGCAATCAACGTTCCTGGTCCAAATATTACAGACATTGACGGAAATGTTTACTCATCTGTAACTAACTGCAACCAAACTTGGAGTCAACGTAATTTGAATGTTTCAAAATACAGTGATGGTACACCAATCCCTCAAGTAACCGACCAAACTGTTTGGGCAAATTTGACTACAGGAGCTTGGTGCTATTATAGCAACGACCCAACCAAAGAAGCTATTTATGGTAAATTATACAATTGGTATGCAGTAGCTGGAATAAATGACGCGGCTGCAGCTACCAACCCTGCGTTGCGCAAAAAACTAGCTCCTACGGGCTGGCACATTCCGACAGATGCAGAATTCAACCAACTCACAGCTTGTCTAGGTGGAATGGGTGTTGCAGGAGGAAAAATGAAGGCAACGGGAACTATACAAGCGGGCACTGGACTATGGAATAGCCCTAACACAAATGCCACAAACGCATCGGGTTTTACAGGTCTTCCAGGAGGTTTTCGCTACAACAATGGATTTAGTAGCGGTTTGGGGAACTGGTGGAGTTCTTCAGAGTCTCTTACTTCAAGCGCTTGGTATCTCGAACTGTTGTATAATTACGGCAGTGCGAACAGGGGTGGCTTCAATAAGATATACGGTTTATCGGTGCGTTGCATCAAGGATTAGACCTTTCGTCAAAAAAACATAAAAAAGAGCAACCGATTAAAGTTGCTCTTTTTTTGTTCAAGTAGTCCTCAAAGTCAATGCTTAAAACCTCAACAAAAGCAATCAATAGTTAATTTCTATTGATTTTTTTTCGTATATTCATTATTCATTATTTCTTAATAATTTAGGTTATTTTCGATGGGTAGATACGGCAATTTTCCGACAACAGTAGAAGACTGTTTGACTTTCAGAT
>CAYXTA010000012.1:0-8632 GCA_964468315.1 uncultured Candidatus Saccharibacteria bacterium | reverse complement strand
GTACTTTGTCGTGAGTCCTGCCTTGGCTGCCAAGTCTCTCTCTAGTGCCGTCTTTCGTGGAGCCCTGCTCGGCCTCTTGGCTTATGGTGCCTATGATCTGACCAATCAAGCCACCCTGGCCAAATGGCCTCTAAAAGTGACTATCCTAGATATGGCTTGGGGCGTCGTCGTCACTGCCTTGGTCAGTACTATCGCATATCTGATAATTTCTAAAATATAAAAACAACCCGTTCATATTGAACGGGTTTCTTGTGGGTGAGGGAACAATTTTGATCAGGCAGCTTGTGTAACGGCAGGATAGATCTGATCCTGGCCAATTTTTGCATTGATAGTTGAATAATTGATAAGCATCACCGTTTGTGTCGGTAAATAATTATCAGAAATTTCTACCGCCTTAAGGAATTCTAATAGTACATTTTTTGAACCGTACATTGTACTAAGTATGCAATGTACTTCAGTTTCGGATTGTTTCTCCAGATGTTTTGTTAGAAGAGCCTCAAGGGCCTTAATTTTTCCAGCAATTTCGTATTGTTGAACAATGAAGTTCGTCTTTGCTAAAAGTAAAAGGGGAGCTATCCACCAAGCCACTGATGTTTTTATCAGCAATTCAAATTTCTTGTCTGCCATAATTTTTATTTTAAAGGGTTAGTTTTCTAAAACAATACTCTAAATATACAAAATGTCAAATCTACCCACAAACAAAAATCCTCCAGTTAACCAGGCTGGAGGTTTGGTGAAAAATATAATATGTCGTCGGTGTACGGATTAGACTCCACTATATCAGAGTTTATTTGAAGTGCAACCGTATTGCTTAGACAGCAGATATCAGTATACTGATACAAAATTCATCACAAAAACATTTAAATATATGGGACACTATGCAGCCGAAATGGGTTATGAAACACCACAAGAGCGCCATGATGCACTGATGGCACGCATTGCGACAGCGCAATTAGAGTTTGAAAACAATGATTATAAACCTACCGTTGGAGACAGAGTTTCTTTTACTGGTTTGGGATATACTCAACACTCACTCTACATTTCTTTTCTTAAGATGGCAGGGCTCGGATTAATTGTCAGACGTACTAAAAATGAAGATGATGGTAATACTTACATTTCCTTTATGGATGAAGTTGAAGCAGAAAAACATCGTCTTGAGAGATCTAAAAAAAGCCCACTCCAATTATTAGTCAGTGATGAGTACATTGGCACTAAGGAATGGTTCGATGCCCGATATTTTAACCTTAAAAATGTCGCTTAAAAATCCCAAAACCCCAGAAATGGGGTTTTATTTTTGATTAATTAATCCTATTTAAAAACCCTGCATGTTTTAAATGCAGAGCAGTATTTTGTGATACAGTAGTACTACCTAATACTTCTAACCCTATGTCATATTGCGATTACGTCAGTCAGTTACCAAAGGACAATCTCCACCGCATCTATCACGATACGGCCTATGGCGTCGCTATCGAGAGTGATGATGAACTCTTTGAGCGACTAGTCCTCGAGATTAACCAAGCAGGGCTCAGTTGGAACATGATTCTCAATAAACAACAGAACTTCAAAAAGGCCTTTCACAATTTTACTATCAAGAAAGTCGCGAAGTATAGCGATACAGATAGAGCGCGGTTGCTTGCTGATGCCGGGATCATCAGGAATAGACTGAAAGTAGATGCGACGATCCACAATGCAAACATCATCCTAGGAATACAAAAAGAACACGGCTCATTTAAGAAATGGCTTGATATGCACAAAGGACAGAGTAAAGAAGAATGGGTCAAGCTTTTCAAAAAGACCTTTCGCTTCACCGGCGGGGAAATAGTCGGCGAATTCCTGATGAGTACCGGCTACCTTCCCGGCGCGCATGTACAGAGCTGTAAGTTTTATAAGGAGCTTTTTTAAATAAGAAAGTACGAATACAGCGGTTGGTTTTCTATCAAAACTATGGTATTACATAAGTAAACAAAAACGCTATAGTTATGGCAACTAAGAAAAAAGCCGCTAAAAAGGCAGCCCCTAAAAAGAGTTCTAAAAAAGTAGTAAAAGGTAAAAAGAAACAGAATTCACAAAAACGTAGAAAACCCTCTCTTGTTTTGATGTATGTTATGTTTTTTTAATCCCATAAGGGAGAGCCGCTCATATTGTGAGTGGTTTTTTATTACCTTATGATTGTCTGGTGAGCCTATCGAAGAATTTATCCTGAGTTTGCTGAACCATTGAAAAAACGCCTAAAATGTGGGATAGTTCTATTTATATTATGGATCAATATCTCAAGAAGATTGCTCAGAAATACACAGACACTCAGACTAGCGAGATGGGTTATAGGACTGACTTTGAGAATTTACTTGAAACGATTTTTACTAAAGAAGAAAAGTACCATATTCACCATGATGCTAAAAGTGTAGGAGGTAACAAACCTGATTTTGTGGTGTTAAAAAACGCTGTACCAATTCTTTATATTGAAGCAAAAGATATAGGGATAGATTTAAATAAAACAGAAAAAAGTAATCAGATGGATCGTTATTTTGGATATGATAATCTTATCCTTACTGACTACGTAGAATTTCGATTTTATCGAAATGGTGAACAATATGCAGAACCAATTAGTATTGCTTCTTACGATAAAAACACTCGAACTATAGAAGCAATTCCTCAGAATTTTTATACTCTAGAAAAAACAATTATTGATTTTACTCTTTCACACAAAGAACCTATTCGACGTGGAAAGCATTTAGCAAAGATTATGGGAGGAAAGGCACAACGCATTCGAGATAATGTAAGAGAAATGTTAAGTTCTCAAAGTGATAGATATGCCGATCTAAACAAGATGCAGGATGTTGTGAGAGATAATTTAGTAGCCACTCTTGATGATGGTTCATTTGCTGATATGTATGCGCAGACATTGGTGTATGGGCTATTTGCTGCTCGGTATAATGATACAACTGCTGATACATTTTCTCGAACAGAAGCTCGAGACTTAGTTCCGAAAACAAATCCATTTCTTCGCTCTTTCTTTGATCATATCGCAGGGACATCTTTCCCAGAACGTCTTCGGTTTATTGTTGACGAATTATGTGAAGTATTTACTCATGCAAATGTTCATGAGTTGATGCATGAGTACTTTCGAAAAGAAAGTCTTTTTGGTGAAGTATACGAAACTCCTGATCCTGTTATTCACTTCTATGAAGATTTTCTAAAGGAATACGATATAAAGAAAAAGATGGAGATGGGGGTGTTTTATACCCCTAGACCAGTAGTACAGTTCATAGTCCGAGCAGTTGATAGTATCCTTAAGACTGAATTTGATCTTGAAAAAGGACTAAGTGATACCACAAAGATTTCTATTGATCAAAAAGAAATAGACCCTAAGACAGGAAAAGAAAAGAAAATAAAAAAAGAGTATCACAAGGTCCAGGTATTAGATGTTGCAACAGGTACAGGAACTTTTTTAAATGAAACTATTCTGGAAATTTATAAAAGTTTTAAGGGGCAAGAGGGGCGTTGGGAGAGTTATGTAAAAGATGATCTACTTCCAAGATTGCACGGATTTGAACTTATGATGGCATCATATACTATTGCTCATCTTAAACTTGGTATGACCATTCAGGACACTGGTGTAAAAGATTTAAATCAAAGACTTGGTGTTTACTTAACAAATACTCTTGAAGAACCAAAGGATTATTCAAATCAGGGAAGCCTTTTCGGTCTTATGGACACTATTGCAGAAGAATCAAAAAATGCTTCGCGAATTAAATCTGAATATCCCATAATGTGTGTCATAGGAAATCCACCTTATGCTATTAATTCAAGTAATAAAGGTGAGTACATAAATGATTTGATTGGGGTTTATAAGCAGAATCTTAATGAAAAGAATATTCAACCGCTTTCTGATGATTATATTAAATTTATTAGATTCGCTGAAAATTTAGTTGAAAAAAATAATGAAGGAATTGTAGCTATGATTACAAATAACTCTTTTATAGATGGAGTTATTCACAGGCAAATGAGAAAACATCTCTTAGAGACTTTTGATAGTGTTTATATATTAGATTTACATGGTAATGCAAGAAAGGGAGAAAAAAATATAGATGGATCTTTAGATCAAAATGTTTTTGATATTATGCAAGGAGTTTCTATAAATATTTTTATTAAAACTAATAAAAAAGAAAAAGGAACACTAGGTTCTGTTTATAATTACAATTTATATGGTGATAGAAAATATAAATATAATTTTTTGAAAGAAAGTACTATGAATACTATTTTATGGAATAAGTTAGATTATTTAGATTCGTATTATTTTTTTATTAAAAAAGATACTATTCAAGATAGAAAAAATTTATTTTCTTTAGATATATTATTTAAAAAGTACAGCAGCGGTATTACTACTGGAAATGATAAAAAATTTGTAAATTTAGATAAAAGTGAAGATTTTTCATATAAATATTATTTTAAACCACTAGATTATCGATATATAAATTATGATTTAGGAAATATACAGAGACCTAGATTTGAAGTAATGAAAAATTATATTGATAAAGATAACCTTGCTTTGATTTTACAAAGAGGGGGTAAGGGATTAATCTGGTCGTCTGTCAGTATTTCAAATACATTATCAGATAAAAATACATTATCAGCACAAACTTATAATTTACCTCTATATATTTACACAGATCAAAATGAAAAAATATCAAATTTTGATAAAGATATTTGGGATAGAATAAATAAATTAGTAGGAAAAACAACACCAGAGAATATATTAGATTATGTTTATGCAATATTACATTCACCAAATTACAGAGAAAAGTATAAAGATTTATTGAATATTAATTTTCCAGAAATTCCATATCCAGAAACAAAAGATCAATTTTGGTACCTAGTTGCTTATGGTACAAAGCTTAGAGAATTACACTTGTTCAGAGGTCAATCATTGAATAAATTCATGACTACTTTTTCTATAAATGGATTAAATAAAGTAGAAAAAGTCTCTTATAAAAATGAAAATGTTTATATAAATGAAACTCAGTATTTTGGAGATGTGCCGCAAGTCGCATGGGATTTCTATATAGGTGGATATCAACCAGCTCAAAAATGGCTCAAAGACCGTAAAGGAAGAACTCTTTCGAATAGCGATATTGAACATTATCAAAAAATTATTGTTGTTCTTACTGAGACAGATAAATTGATGAATGAGATCGATAAGGTAGTATAATTATCCTATATGGATTTGACTGAAGAAGAGCTGAATATTAAAAGAAACGCTGATATATTCGCTAGGACGAATAAGGAAACTATTGCATTAGATGCTACTCGAGTAGATATATTTTTACCAGAAGAAAATCCTGTTTCAGTATTTATGGCAGGTTCTCCTGGTGCCGGTAAAACAGAATCATCAAAAAACCTTATCAAGAAGTTTTCAAAAAACGGTAATGACATTTTAAGAATTGATCCTGACGAACTCAGGTCTCTTATACCTGGCTATGATGGTAGTAATTCTTATCTTTTTCATGGAGCTGTTTCTATATTGGTATCATGTATACATGATTTAGCATTAAAAAATAAACAAACGTTTGTTTTTGATGGAACTTTTTCGAAAATAGATATTGCAAGAGAAAACATAGAACGTTCGCTAAAAAGAAATAGATTTGTACAAATATTTTATGTGTATCAAGATCCGCTTCAAGCATGGGATTTTGTAAAAAAGAGGGAATTGGTTGAAGGTAGAAGAATAAAAAAAGAGCACTTTATTGGTCACTATTTTTCTGCCCGTGATACAGTCAACGCAATTAAGAAGGAATTTGGCAGTAAAATTCAGGTTGACTTATTGGTTAAAAATATTGATGGTTCAGATCAATATTACAAGGAAAACATTGACATAATTGACAATTATGTTGAAGAAAGGTATAGTGTGGATACATTAGAAGGCGTGTTACAATAATTATATGTTTGCAAAATTATTCACAAAAAAGAATAAAAAGGACTCTGAATTCTCTAAATTTATTAGAGAGGCTTCATCACGCGAGAAGAAGAAAGTTTTTATAGATGTTTTGAATAAATCTACGAAAGATCAAAGAGAGGTTATAAACAAGTATGATACAAAAACCGCTTAATGCGGTTTTTGTATTTAGAACATACTATGGCCCAAGAAGAATTGATGGAAAAACAAATGAAGATTGCGGAGGGGATTTTCACCATGTTTTTATAACGCGTTCTTATAATTTCCCACCTTACCCCTTTGGCTTATACCCCTAATTCGCGCGAATTAGGGGTATTGTTGTATAATAATAAACATATGAAGGAAAAAGAAATGGAAAGACTTTTAAAAGTTTTGGCGAATAAAAGAAGATTGGAGATTATAAAATATTTGAGATCAAAGAAAGAGGCGACCGTGACAGATATTTCAGGCAAGATAAAGCTTTCGTTCAAGGCGACATCCAAACATTTAGCTATGCTATATGGAGTAGATGTAGTTGCCAAAGAGCAAAGAAGCTTACAAGTTTTCTATCGCTTGTCTTCCGATATTCCTACCGTCGCCAAACAAGTCTCTAATTCGCTCGAATAAGGGATATATCAAATGTAGTATAATTAAAAACATATGAACACAGACCCAATACAACAAGCCGAGAAGATAATTAAAGGGGTACATGATAGTGCGGGGAAATATACCCAACCTGTTCTCAAGAGATATCCGCTGGTTTTTGCATTTCTCGTGGTATTTAGTGTCTCAGCTATCATGAAAGGTTTTGGGGATCTTATAGCTCAAGTAGCCTTCTTTAAAGAGCACCCAGCCATCCTGATGGTCATCGGTATCGTAGTACTCCTCTTGACCGGCAAGCTCTACAAATGGCTCCAAAAGGGAAGCGAGTAAATAAAAAAAAGCAGTTTTGAAACTGCTTTAAAAATTTGTAACAAGCTATTAAACCTTTTCGCTAATTTTTGTTCTTGTATAATTTATTACTAACACAACCGCAGTCCAAAAGATTATTAAGGCCTTAATAAGGAAAGCGTATCCAGTAGCCTTTGAATAAATTATAAAAAGAGCCAAAGTGCTTCCGTAAATACCGAAGCCATAAATTGTTAAAACTGCAAAAAATGATAGAAAAACATAACTTCGTGGGTACTTCGTATTATAGAAGCAGTCCCAGCATCCTTTTAATCTATTTTTTGAGTTCCAAACAAAGAAGATGCCCAACGGTATGAAAGTAATTGAGCCTGCACCTTCATTTTTTTTTATTGGAAAGCTTTCAATATTTGTTATAACGCACATTATAAACAAAGTTAAAAAAGCTGCTGACACTACAGATAACATTATGTTATTAGATATTGTCATAAATTTTACCTCGCTGGAATGAACAGAATTATTTGTTTCCATAATTAAAGTTTTTCTTGATATTACAACCTACTCTGTATTTGTCAAATAAAACTGTATGTGTAATTTAGGAGTATACTTACCATATGAATAATTATGTAAACTATAGCGAGCTGGTGAAGCCGACTTGGGCGCCACCAAGTTGGATATTTGGTCCGGTCTGGAGTGTGCTGTATGTAATGATCGCCATTTCTTTTGGCTCAGTGTTCAAAATGTTTTTTGAAAAGAAGATACCATTTGTAGTTTTGTTGCCATTTATTTTGAACTTAGTTTTTAATTTTCTCTTTACTTGGATTCAGTTTGGTTTGAAAAATTTACCACTAGCTTCTTTGGATATTGTGCTTGTCCTCGTGACTTTAGTTTGGGCGATGTTTGCAATATTTCCATATGCAAAATGGATCACATGGATACAAGTACCATATCTTTTGTGGGTAGCCTTTGCCACAGTTGTTCAGATGACTATTACTTTTCTAAATAAATAGAAAATAAAAAAGCAGTTAGAATAATTAATTATTCTAACTGCTTGCTTCTACTGATAAATATCTACATTAAGTGCACCGTTATATATATCACGGTTAAATATTTCTTCAGCAGAGTTTGGGCCGGTAAATTTGGTTACTATCAGGGTTTCTGTTGCAAATTCCAAGGTTTCATTTGGAGTACAGGTTACTACAATAGTATCACCAACATGTAATTTCTTTACAACACTTTGAGGCATAAAAACCCAAAAAGGTTTTTTAGAATTTTCACGTACGTCGTATACCTGAAATCCTTTACCGTCTTTTTGCATTTCTGCAATTTTCATTTTAATGGTTGCAACGGGGATAGACCCACATCCTAAAACTTTCATGTCTAAATATTTTAATTTTAAAAATAATTTTTCTGAGTATATTGTAGCATAAAAAGATTAATTTGTCAAATAAATAATTATCTATATTTAGGGGTATAATGCCGATATGAAAAATCTATATAAGAGTGAAGATAATAAAGTGTTTTCAGGTATCTTGGGTGGGTTAGGAGAATATTACGGTATTGATCCAGTGTTGCTTCGTGCGGGGTATATCTTTGTGTCTTTTATTACTGGTATCGTTCCTGGTATCTTAGCGTATTTTATTTGTGGATTTATAATTCCAAAGAAACCTAAACAAACTTCTTTGTAATAATATTTGGAGTAAGATAAGTTTATGTATATCAAGGTCAAAGTTTTCCCAGAGAGCAGGGTAGATGAAGTAGTAGAAATAGATAGCGACAACTATCAAGTATTTA
>CAYXTA010000011.1:0-12220 GCA_964468315.1 uncultured Candidatus Saccharibacteria bacterium | reverse complement strand
TCGCGCAGAATCGTGCTATAATTGTAATGTAAGTCGATTACAAAATTATGGACAACTTAATGAAAATGGATATTTTCTTTTTTGTTACTACTATTTCAGTGGTGGTTGTTTCTGTTTTTATTATTATTTTATTTTATTACTTAATAAAATCTTTTAGGAAAATAAAAATCCTTCTAGATAAAGTTGAAAATAATATAGATAATGTAAGCGATGATATAAAAGACATAACAAACCAAATAAAAGAAAGTTTTATTTTTAATTTTCTGTTTCCAAAAAAGAGAAAGAAGAAAAAGAATTCTTAATGGTCAGATGATCGTCTTTCGTTATTATAATTAACCAATAAAATATATGAAAAAAAATACAAATAATGCAGGTAAAATAATAGCAATAAGTGCGGGAGCTGCTGCGATAGCTGCAGCAGGATATTTTTTCTTTGGCCCAAATGGTCCTAAGAATCGTAAAGTAACAAAAGGATGGATGATAAAAATGAAGGGTGATGTAGTAGAGAAAATTGAAAAAGTAAAAGATGTTACAGAAGATACTTATCACAATATCGTAGATACTGCTGCAAAATCTTATGCTTCTTCTGGAAGTAAAGCAGAAGTTGAAATGCTTGCAAAAGAATTAAAAAGTCACTGGAAATCTATTTCAAAAAAAGGTGTATCAAAAGTTAAAAAAGCTGTAAAGAAAATTTCTAAAAAATAATTTTTTTATTTTGTACATTTAGAAATCTGCAGAAAAATCCATAATGGATTTTTCTGCAGATTTTGTTATAATACAAGAAGGATATAATCCTAAATATATATATATGCAAAAAATAAAAAACTTTTCGTTGGATTTAATTAATAAAATAAAAATATTACCTCTTCGTAAAAAAATCATTTACGGAGCTATTTGTTTTGTGGTGATTTTTATTATTATAAAAATAATAATGCCTACAGATGTGAGTGATACTATGGTAGTCGATACTGTAAAATATACAGATTTGAAACAAAACGTTTTAGCTACAGGACAAGTAACATCAAAAACAGATTTAAATTTATCTTTCAATGCTAGTGGTGTTGTGAAATCTTTGAAAGTTGCAGTCGGTGATGTAGTAAAAGAAGGACAAATTTTAGCAAATCTAGACCAAGGCCAAGTAATAGCTTCTCTTACACAAGCAAAAGGTAATTTGCTTTCAGCACAAGCGAAATACAACAAAGTACTTTCTAATCAAGAATTAAATTTAGCACAAGTTTCTTTGAATAGTGCAAAGACAGAATTAGAAAATACAAAAAGTAGTCAGAAAATATTAGTAAGTAATGCTTATAATACATTACTCAATTCTACTATTGAAGCTGTCCCTGAAGATTATACAAATGATTATAGTAGCCCTGTTATCTCTGGTACATATACTTTGGGTAAAGAGGGAGTTTTGAATATAAAAACATACAAATCTTTAAATGGTTATAGTTTTAATGTTTCAGGTCTTGCTACTGGTTCTGGTACTTTAAATTATAATATTCCACAACCATTAGGAAATTCTGGTCTTTATATAAAACTTCCTTCTGAAACATCTGATAATACTTCTACTATAAATTGGAAAATAACCATTCCAAATGTTCAAGCAGCAGATTACCTTACAAATTTAAATGCTTATCAAAATGCATTAAAAAATGAATCGCTTGCCGTATCTTCTGCGCAATCAAAAGTAGATCAGAAAATTGCCGAATTAAATTTAAAAACTTCAGATACTCATCAGTCTGATTTAGATATAGCAAATGCAGAAGTTCTAAATGCACAAGGATCATTGCAATCAGCTCAAGCTACTTATGAAAATACAGTTATTCGTGCACCAGCAGATGGTACTATCACAAAAGTTGATATAAAAATAGGTGAACTGGCTCAATCATTGTCAGAGGTTATGGTTCTTCAAGATATTAAAAATCTTTATATTGAAGCACTTATAAACGAATCAAATATTGCGTACTTGAAAATAGGACAAGATGTTGCTGTTAGTTTTGATGCTTTTGGTAAAGATAAAAGTTTTACTGGTTCTGTAGTACATATCGATCCTTCTTCTGACACAAAAGACGGTGTTGTGAATTACAAAATAAAAGTTTCTATAAATGAACAAAATGATTTGATCCGTCCTGGAATGAATGCAAATATAAATATTGAAGCGGGAAGTAAACAAAATGTACTTGCTATACCAGGTGCTGCTATTACAAAAGAAAATGGAAAGTCATATGTAAATTTTGTTACGAATGAAAAAAAAGAGAAATATGAAAAAAGAGAAATTGTCACAGGTTTTGTGAGTGATGGCAATATGGTGGAAGTAATATCTGGTCTTATTGTGAATGATCACATAATTTTTATTCAAAAATAAGATTACTTAATTTAAAATGTCTGAAAAAATTTCTGAAAGAATAAGAATAGAAAATTCTTATTACCAAAATATTCTTGTTGGTTGGTTTTTAGCAAAACGTGATATAAAAAGAGCAAACATTTGGACGACATTACTTATTATCTTTGTGATGACACTTACTTTTTTGAATCTTATTGTTGTTTCTGGTATTTTGATCGGTCTTATACAGGGTTCTGAAGATGCTCAAAAAAAATACGCAATCGGTGATATTGTTATTTCTCCTTTTTTAAATAGAAATGTTATTGAACAAACTCCAAAAGTAGAACACATAGTAGAGACAATACCAGGATATAAAGATCACACAGTTCGTTATACTGGCTCTGCTCGTGTTGAATCAAATTACCGAGATACATTAAAACCAGGAGACAAACGTGATGGTGTCGGAGGTTCGCTTTTAGGTATTGATCCTGATCAAGAAGAGAAATTTTCTGGAGTTTCTAAATTCATTATTCGTGGTTCATATTTAAACAGTACAGATCAAGATAGTGTACTTATTGGTAAAAATTTACTTTATGAATTTACTCCTATTGAAGCACCAGGATTTCAGACTTTAAAAAATATTAGTATCGGTGCAAGAGTAAAGATAACAGTTGGTGATGTTTCAAAAGAATATTTTATAAAAGGAATTTTGTCTTCTAAGGTAGATGAGTTTGATACTTCTGTCGTAGCTCTTTCAAGTGAAGTTCGTAAGCTCACAGGCCGAAGTGATCTTGATGCAGGAACAATAGCAATACAATTACTTCCTGGTACTGATCCGACTTTTGCAAAAAACTTTTTATTGGATAGTGGAGTAGGAGATTACGCTCGTGTACAGACAGCCGAAGAAGCTTTCCCAAAATTCTTGAAAGATATAAAAGCAACTTTTGGAATTTTAGGTAGTGCTATTTCTGGTATTGGTCTTGTTGTTGCTTCTATTACGATATTCATCGTGATATTCGTGAATGCTATTACAAGAAGAAGATTTATTGGTATTTTGAAGGGTATTGGAATAAATAAAAAAGCGATTTTGTATTCATATATGTATCAAGCCTGTATATATGCTGGTTTCGGAATTATTTTTGGTATGATGCTTATTTTCTTTTTAATTAAACCATATTTCGCATTACATCCTATCAACTTTCCTTTTTCTGATGGTATACTCGTTGCTACATTACCTACATCACTCATACGTGCAGGAATACTTTTGCTTACTACCATGATAGCCGGATACATACCAGCGAGAATTGTTATTAAACAAAATACATTAAGTGCAATACTGGGAAGATAATTTTATGATAAAAGTAAAAAATTTAACAAAAAGTTTTAAAAGCGGAGATGAGAAAATTGTTGCAGTGAATGATGTTTCTTTTTCTGTTCCTGAAGGACAATTCCTTACTATCACAGGAAAATCTGGATCTGGTAAATCTACACTTCTTTATCAGTTGGGACTTTTAGATATTCCAACTGAAGGAGAAATAATCATAGGAAATCAAGATTTAGTAAAAATTTCTGAACAAGAACGCACTGCTATAAGACTAAATGATTTCGGATATATATTTCAAGATTATGCTATTTTACCTTCACTTTCTGCGTTAGAGAATACGATACTACCACTTATTATGCAGGGTTTTGATTTTAAAAATGCAGAAATAAAAGCACTCAAAGCACTCGAGCGTGTAGGACTTTCTGATAGAGTGAATAATTTACCAAGTGAACTTTCAGGAGGACAACAACAACGTGTCTCCATTGCTCGTGCTATTGCGCATAGTCCTAAAATTATTTTTGCTGATGAGCCGACAGCAAACCTTGACTCTGAAACTTCAGATCAGGTTATAAAAGTTTTTCTTGATTTAAATAAAGAAGGGCAGACCATTATAATGGTGACACACGAGCCTGATTATGCTATTTTAGCTCATAGGACAATCACTATGGCCGACGGCGCCATAAAGAGTGATGTTTTAAATAAATAGCCGTCGTAGCTTAGTGGTAAAGCACTGTCTTGGTAAGACAGAGAGCGTGAGTCCGATTCTCACCGACGGCTCAAAAATTTAATAAACTTTTAGTTTGGTGCCAACATAGTTCAGTGGCAGAACACTACTTTCGTAAAGTAGGAACGTGGGTCCGATTCCCACTTTTGGCTCATGAATGAAGATAAAGAAAAAATTGAAGAAAAGATAAAAGAATTAGAAGATGCAATGAATAGTGCAGATTTTTGGGCTGACAAAATAAAAGCACAAAATACTATAAAAGAACTTGCAGAATTGAAAGATAAAAAAGAAGGACTAGGGAAATACGACAAAGGTAATGCTATTGTTATAATTTTTTCTGGAGCAGGCGGAGATGATGCAGAAGATTTTTCAAAAATTCTTTTAGAAATGTATTTGAAATATTCTGATAAGAAAAATTGGAAAATAAATTTTTTATCTGAAAATAAAAATGATTCTGGCGGATATCGTAATATTTCTTTTGAAGTTATGGGTAAGAATGTTTACGGAAGTTTAAAAAATGAATCCGGTGTGCATCGTCTCGTACGTATTTCGCCATTTAATGCGAAAAAAATGCGGCACACTTCTTTTTCACTTGTAGAGGTATTACCGAAAATTTCAAAAATGGATGAGAAAGATTTTGCTGTGAATCCAGCTGATTTGAAAACAGAATTTTCTCGTGCTGGTGGGCCAGGAGGACAAAATGTAAACAAGCGAGAGACAGCTGTACGCATCGTTCATGTTCCTACAGGACTTTCAGCTAGTGCTTCAAATGAACGCTCTCAAGAACAAAATCGTGAGCAAGCTCTTTCAATGCTCTATGCAAAGATTTTTAAAAAAGCTCAAGAAGAAAAAAAGAGTATAGAAGAAAGTATGAAGATATCAAAAAATACTGACATAGAATGGGGAAGCCAAATCCGTTCATACGTCCTTCACCCATACAAAATGGTCAAAGACCATCGCACAGAAGCCGAGACTTCAAATGTTGATGCTGTACTAGATGGAGATTTGGATATGTTTTTAGAAGCAGAAAAGAATTTATAGCTTTCTTGTCTTAAATTTCTAATTTCTGATATAATGAGATGTATATTTCCTTATGATTTATTTCAACAAAGTTTCAAAAATTTATAATCAAGATTCAGTAGCGCTTACAGATGTGAATGTTACTATTTCTTCGGGTGAATTCGTATCTATCGTAGGTCATTCTGGTGCAGGAAAGACGACATTTATCAAAATGATTCTTGCAGATGAACATCCTACAGAAGGAACAGTCTTTTTTGAATCTCTCGATGTACATAAATTAAAAAATAGTGATCTTACAAAACTGCGCAGAAGAATAGGTGCAGTTTTTCAAGATTTTAGATTGCTTCCAAATAAAACAGCTTATGAAAATATTGCTTTTGCTATGGAAGCAGCAGGAAAAACAGATGAAGAAATAGCTAGTGATGTTCCTCATGTACTCGAGCTTGTGGATTTGAGTAATAAGATGATGAATTTCCCTCATCAAATGTCTGGCGGAGAAAAACAACGTTTAGCTATTGCTCGTGCAATTATCAATCAACCTGAGCTTATAATAGCCGACGAACCGACAGGAAACCTAGACCCAGTAAATGCTTTTGAAGTTATACAAATACTAAAAAAGATAAATGATTTGGGTACGACAGTTATCTTGACGACACACAATAGAATGGTAGTGGATTCAATAGGTAGGAGAGTTATAACAATAGAAAAGGGAAAAGTCGTACGAGATGACAAGGATGGTAAATATATAATATAATGAGGGTAGAAAAATAACTTTAATTTTTAAGTCCTCGGGGGAAATCACCAGACTATAAAAATTTAATTTATTTTTCTAAATTTTAAAATGATTGAATTAAAAAGAATTATAAAAGCAGGATTTGTAAACTTTGCTCGTAACGGGCTTATTTCTTGGGCGGCAGTTTTGATAGTTACAATTACACTTTCTGTTATTTGTTCTTTAGTATTTTTACAAGCAGTTCTTCATTCATCTCTTGATCAGATAAAAGACAAGGTAGATGTTACAATTTATTTCAATACAGGAGCAGATGAGGAAAAAATCCTTACATTGAAATCTTCAATAGAAAAATTACCAGAAGTCGCACAAGTTTCTTATGTATCTGCTTCTGTTGCACTTCAAAATTTCCGTGACAGACATAGTGATGATTATCCTACAATAGCAGCACTCGATGAGATAGCAGACAATCCACTTGGTGCATATTTAAATGTAAAAGCAAAAGAAGTTTCTCAATATGAAAGTATTGCCAACTTTTTGAAATCTGACAATGCACTCGTGCTCGGTTCTTCATCAATCATAGACAAAATAAATTATCATGAAAACAAGCTCGTGATAGATCGTTTGAATTCTGTTATAAACGGTGCAGACAAACTTGGTTTTCTTATTACACTTATTTTAATAATCCTTTCTGTAATTATTGCTTTCAGTACTATCCGTATTGCAATCTTTACTGCTCGTGAAGAAATATCAGTTATGCGTATCGTCGGAGCAAGCAATATGCGTATACGAGGCCCGTTTATGATAGAAGGCGCTATTTATGGAGTGATTGCGACGATTGCTACAATGCTTATGTTTTGGCCAGCCATGGCTTGGTTTGGTCGCAATATGTCTTCTTTCCTTGGTATGAATTTACTTTCATATTACAAATCAAATTTCTTTCAAATTTTTATAATAATTTTATTATCAGGAGTTTTATTAGGAATGATTTCGAGTTCTCTCGCAGTCAGAAGATATTTAAAGAAATAGATTTTATATACCGATGGCGAAAAATAACCGTAAATATATTTTTGTGGTAGGAGGAGTTATTTCTGGAGTAGGAAAGGGTGTGACATCATCTTCACTTGGGCTTATATTAAAAAATCGTGGTCTCAATGTAACAGCGATAAAGATAGATCCATATATCAATGTGGATGCAGGCACTATGAATCCGACAGAACATGGAGAAGTTTTTGTATTGGGAGATAAAGATGAGACAGATCAAGATATGGGAAATTATGAAAGATTCCTAGATATTAATCTCACTCGAGTGAATTATATGACGACTGGCCGTGTTTATCAGACAGTTATAGAAAAAGAAAGAAATTTGGAATACAAAGGTAAATGTGTACAAGTCGTTCCTCATATTCCTATGGAGATTGTAAGTAGAATCAAAAAAGCAGGAAGTGATGCAAATGCAGATGTTGTTATTATTGAAGTTGGAGGTACTGTAGGTGAATATGAAAATATTTTATATCTCGAAGCAGCAAGAATGCTCAAAATCGAAAATCCTCACGATGTTATCTTTGTGATGGTTTCTTACTTGCCTACTCCTTCAAAAGTAGGAGAGATGAAAACAAAACCTACCCAACACGCTTCACGTTTACTCAACGGTTCTGGAATACAAGCCGATATTTTGATCGCTCGCGCAGACACACCTCTCGATGAAAAAAGAAAAGAAAAGCTTTCAATGTTCTGTAATATCCCTGTAGATAGGATTATTTCTGCACCAGACGTGGAAAGTATTTATGATGTTCCTATAAATTTTGAAAAAGAAAAACTTTCAGAGAGACTTTGTGATTTACTTGGTGTTGTATGTAAAAAAGTTGATGAGAAAAATTGGGACAAATGGAAAACTTTTGTAAAAAAAGTTCATAATTCAAAAGATACAGTAAAGATAGCTATGATTGGTAAATATTTCGAGACAGGAGATTTCGTGCTTTCAGATGCGTACCTTTCCGTGATAGAAGCGGTGAAATATTCTTCTTATATGCAAAACAAAAAACCTATAATATCTTGGATAAATTCTGCTGATTTAGAAAAAAATCCTGCTAAAATAAAAGAATTAAAAAAATATGATGGCATTGTTGTGCCAGGAGGTTTCGGTGCTCGTGGTGTTGAAGGAAAAATAAAAGCTATCAAATTTGCTCGTGAAAATAAAATTCCATATTTTGGACTTTGTTATGGAATGCAATTACTTGTTATAGAGTATGCAAGGAATGTGCTTGGATTAAAAGATGCGACAACAAGAGAGATAGATCCAAATTCTAAAAACCTTGTCGTTGATGTTATGGAAAGTCAAAAAGAATTGTTGGATAAAAATATCTATGGTGGCTCTATGCGACTTGGTAATTACACTGCTGTTTTAGGTAAAAACACTATCGCAGAAAATGCTTATGGTAAAACAGAGATAGTAGAACGTCATCGTCATCGTTATGAAGTTAATAATTTTTATGTAGAAAATTTAGAGAAAAAAGGTTTGGTTTTTTCTGGTAAATCAAAAGACGGAAAGCTTATGGAAATAGCGGAGTTACCAAAATCAAAACATCCATTTTTCTTGGGTACTCAATTTCACCCAGAATTCCTAGCTCGTCCACTCACTCCTCATCCGCTTTTCACAGCTTTCATAAAATCTTGTGTAAATAGAAAGAAAAAATAAAATTAAAGACTTTTACTGTATTTTGTGTTAATATATATATATATATGGAAGGTTCAAAATTTATTGCAAAATATTTATTTTTAGGTGTTTTGATACTTTCAGCTATTTTAGCCCTTTTTATACTTTTTCCATTTTTCAAAATTATCATTTTAGGTATAGCATTTTCTATTGTACTTTATCCTTTATACGAATGGATTAAAAAAAAATTGGGTGGGAAGTTGAATCTTCTGCCTGTCATACTCACTGTTTTTTTATTTTTAATAATTTTGTGTGCTCCATTTTTGTTTTTAGGTTCCGTTGTTTTTAATCAAGTTCAAAATCTATACAATTCTTTTGATATTTCAAATGGTTCACATATATTAGAATCAATTAATAATTATGTTAACAATATTCTTCCGTACGGTTTTGTTTTTGATATACAAAAAGAATTTTCTGGTTTTATTTCATCTATCTCTAGTAACATAAAAAGTGTATTTACTGCTACACTCAATACATTTTTTATGTTGATTTTATCAATTGTCACAATGTTTTATTTTATACGAGATGGAGAATTTCTTAAAAAAGCATTCATTCGTATGATGCCTTTTGAAAATCGTCATACAGAAAAAATATTATCTTCTATGACAAATACAATAAATGTTGTTATGAAAGGGTATTTATTTATAGCTATTGTACAAGGTTTTTTGATGGGTATAGGACTTTATATTTTCGGTATTCCTAATCCAGCTCTTTGGGGTACTGTAGCAGGATTTATGTCTCTTATTCCTTTCTTTGGCACAGCTACTATTTCGATTCCAGCTATTTTGTATCTTTTTGTTTTTAGTACAAATGGAAATGCTATAGGGCTTTTAGTTTGGTCATTGATTTTAGTAGGAACTATTGATAATTTTTTAAACCCACTTATCATAGGTACAAAGACAGAACTCCCACCACTCTTGGTTTTGTTTTCTGTATTGGGTGGTATTTCTCTTGTAGGCCCGATAGGTATATTGATAGGTCCTCTTGCTATGAATTTATTCCGTACACTTATATTGATTTACAGAGAAGAACCTAAATTATCTTAAATTAGAATAATCTTTTTTGTTTTGCTATAATGGCACATATGAAAAATACCATTTTAAATGAAGACTTTGCATGGGAGAATTATACAGAGACAGATATAAAGAATGTCTACGGAAAAATAGAAAATAAAATAAAAGAGTATTTAGAAAATGTTAAAAATATAGATTTAACTAAGAATTCTAAAGATTTAACTTTCAAAAAAATATATAAAGATCTTGATTTACTTAATGGGTTTTTAGCAAGAGAGATAGGTGTCTTGCGTATTTTTGAACTTTCTCATGGAGATAAAAAAATACGAGAAATTTCTCGTACAGAAGTTTTGCGTATTGTAAATCTATTTGATGTTTTTTCCTATAATGAGGATTTGTATAAAGTTTTAAAGACATATTTTGATAATTTTTATAAAAAAGAAAAAAAGATTTTAACAAAAGAAGAAATAAAAATAGTTAGTGATACAATGCGTTCTTATAAAAACAAAGGAATGCATTTATCAAAAGAAAAAAGAGATTTACTTATAAAATTAAATAGTAAAATAGATAAAATCGCATCAGATTTCAATCTCGCTTGTACGAAGAATTATGAAAAAGGTATTTGGTTTTCAAAACGAGAACTCTCAGGTGTACCAGAGAATATTGTTTCTGGTTTGAAATTTGAAAAAAATAAATATTTTGTTTCTGCTTTTTTGGCTAGTCAATATCTTGTGGTAAAAAAATACGCCACAAATAAAAATACAAGAATAAAGATTACAAAAATCAATGAAGCTGGGGTTGGTCCTGTAAATACAAAAAGACTCGGTGAAATATTAAAACTTCGTGCAGAAGTTTCTAAAATATTAGGATTCAAAACTTTCTCTGATTTAGCTATGAACGAACAAATGGTAAGTGATCCGAAATTAGTAAAAAAATTCTTGGAAGATTTGGCAAAAAATTTATCTAAAAAATTAAAAATTGAAAAAGAGGATTCAGAAAAAGTATTGGCAAGATTTGCTGAGAAATTGAATTCCTCAAATATACTCTTTGTTGAAAATATATTACAAAATGAAAAAGTGAAACTCAATTTAGAAGAATTGTCAGAATATTTTGAATACGAAAATACACTCAAAGCAATGTTTGATATTTGGGAGAAATATTTTGGAGTAGTAGCTAATTTTGAAAAAAATTTGAAAGTATTCGGTAATGATGTAGAAGTTTATAGCTTTAAAGATAAAAAAACTGGCGAGAGTTTAGGTACTGCTATTTTTGATCTTTTCCCGCGAGAAGGGAAATACGGCCATGCTTGCGTTGAGGTTATAAACCAAAGATATTTTGATAAAGAAAATAAATTACATTCTTCGACTGCTATTTTGGTATGTAATTTTAATAAAAATAAAAATGGTAAAACACTTCTCGACATGCAAAGTGTTTCTACTTTGTTTCATGAAGGAGGACATTTGTTGCATGTATTGCTGGGGAAAAATAACTATGCGACGACAGGTTCGTTTAATACTTCTGTTGATTTCATCGAAATTCACTCTCAATTTTTAGAGAATTTTCCTACGACAAAAATAGCGGTAAATGAAATTGCAAAACATTATCAAAATGGATTACCACTACCTGTAAATCTTTTAGAAAAAATAAAATATGCAGATCATTATTTTGGTTCTTATTTGTGGACTAGGCAATCAGTTCAATCTCTTTTTGATTTGGAAATTCATGGGAAAAATATTTTAAAATATGCAAATAATCCGAGCTTGATGGATACTTTATTTGAAAAATTATTTAAAAAATATATAGGAATTCATTCTATTACGTTACAAAAATTTGCTTCTTATTTCCAACACATGACAGGTGGTTACGAATCAAAATATTATGGTTATGCCGTATCTCGTGTTTATACACAAGATTGTTGGGATGAATTTGTGAAAAAAGGACTCACGCCAAATAATATAAAAATAAAAGAATATAAAAAAATGCTCGAGCTTGGTGGTACCATACCAGAGAAAGAAAACCTAAAAAAATATCTCGGCAGAAACCCAAAACAAAAAGCATTTCTTGATTTGATAAATAATTAGCTGCTGGCGTCTTTGAGCAAGAGCCATAGTCGGTCAAGCCCAGTAAGGTTATTGCTAACGGTTTTATCTTAACATTTCGACGGTCTTTGAGCACCATAAAAAGTTACAAAAGTGACAGTCCTTTAAATACTAATCCCACCACAAAAGCGATACTATGTTTTGTGCGTGTAATCGATTCGCAATTACGCTAAGTTTATTTTGAAGGACGGGTCAATCGAAGAGAAGCGTGAATTACTAACTTGTTTTAAAAGTAAAATAGTACTTAAAGAAAAATGTATATACCTTA
>CAYXTA010000010.1:0-19255 GCA_964468315.1 uncultured Candidatus Saccharibacteria bacterium | reverse complement strand
CTTCAGGGGGTGATACAGAGGCTCGAGGTACAGCAAAAAAAATAGCCCTTGGTGTGGTAAAAGGGCTCGTATTTGCAGCCGCTGCATGGCTCATAGTGCATTTAATACTTGATACTTTGGGTTACGACGGTTCTTGGATTGGTTTTTAATATGATGTATAATATAAAAATGAAATCTATATACAAAAAAATCTTTCCTTACTTACTCTTATTTATTTTTATTCTTACCCCTATTTTTTCTTTCGCAGATACAATAAATAATGCTTCTTTAATTAAAGAAGGTAAGATTACTAACCCAATAAGTTATAATAATATTAATGATTTTATAAAAGCCATTTTACAAGGCGCAATAAAAATAGGTATTCCTATCATTGCTCTCGCTATTATTTATTCCGGTTTTCTTTTTGTATCTGCACGAGGTAATAGTGAGAAGTTGTCAGAAGCAAAAAATGCATTACTTTATACTTGTATCGGAGCTGCTATATTATTAGGTGCTTGGGCTATTGCTCAGCTTATATCAGAGACGATTCTTGCTTTATAATATGAACTTACTTAAAAACAATACAAACATTTTATTTGCAGGATGTGTACTCAAAGCAAATTTACCTCAATTTTATGATGTTGTGAATTATGTTATTTGTATAATTGGTTCTTCTATTTTACCTTTTATTTTTGGTTTAGCAATTTTAGTTTTCGTTTGGGGTGTAGTGCAATACATTGCTGGAGCAGAAGAAGAAGCAAAGAGAGAACAAGGTAGACAGTTTATTATATGGGGTCTTATTGCTTTGTTTGCAATGGTTTCTGTGTGGGGTCTTGTACGAGTCCTAAATAACACTTTCGGTGTACCTTTCGTTATTCCTAAAGTTCACGTAAACAACTAATATGAAAAAATTATTTATTTTTACCTTCTTGTTTTTATTTTCTTTTGGTCAAGTTACTTTTGCACAATTAGACCTCGCTCCACAATGGGAACCAAGTAATAATTTTTCTGGAATTAATCGTCCACCTACAGCACCAAATGTAACTAATATAACTATTGATCCAGCTCAAGCTGGTACAGGTCAAACAGTACCAAGTATTTTGTGTGCTCTTCCTGGTGATATGAAAATACAAGATATTCTAAATTATGGAACTTGTTTAGTTTTCAAATCTTTCGTACCTCTCGTGCTTGGTTTCTCTTTCCTTGTTTTCGTTTGGGGAGTTTTTCAATTTGTCGCTGGTGCACAAGAAGAAGCAAAGAGAGAAAAGGGAAGACAATTCATAATATGGGGGCTTATAGCTATGTCCGTGATAGTTTCAATATATAGTCTTATAAATGTAATAAGTGGAAGTTTTGGTATACAGTCAGCTGGTCCTAAGGTTGAAGTAGATTCCGCAACCCCTCAGCCTATCAATCAAAACAGTGGTATAGCACAATAAGATTTAAGTATTGCATCAAATTTACCGTCACGATATAATATAACAAGCCTAATATTTTAGGGAAATTATTTTAAAAAAGGTCGTTGAATTTTAAAAATTATTATTAGTAAATAAAATTAAATTATGAAAAAAATATTCGTTTCTTTAATGCTTTTAGCTATCGTTTTGGTTCCTACTTTGTCTTTCGCTCAAATAATAGGAGTAAATGCTAATACTTGTAAAAGTTTTTCACAAGATATTACATTAGGTACTGGTAATCAAGCTGTTACAACTACAGGTATTGCTGCTATTATTTGTAAAATAGCTGTATGGATTAACCTTATAATCCCTATAGTTATCGGTCTAGCTACTTTGATATTCATCTGGGGAGTTGTGCAATACGTTATTGCAAAGGAAGAAGAAGCAAAGACAGAAGGAAGAGACAAGATGATCTATGGTCTTATTGGTCTCGCTGTTATCGTATCTGTTTGGGGCCTCGTTGCAGTACTCAAGAACTCTTTCGGTATTTCAAATACTGCAAGTATTCAAGTACCTTGTATCCCTGGTAGTTGTTAATATTTTATGAATTTATTCTTTACAAATGTAGCATATGCGAGTGAGAGTTTAGATACTTTCATTAGTAATGTAGATAAGTTGATTATCAACCCTATCATTATGTTGCTTTTTGCTCTCGCTGTCGTTTATTTTCTTTGGGGGTTATTTGAATTTCTTTCAAATACTGAAAATGAAGAGAAACGCACAATAGGCAAGAGTCATATGCTCTATGGCGTCATAGGTATATTTATTATGATTGCAGTCTGGAGTATTTTAAGTGTTATTATGAATACTTTAAATATCACTGGTATTGATCCAAAAGCCGGAACTGTAAACTTAAAAGATTATACGCCGAGTGACCCAAATGGTTTCCTTAAACCTTAAGTAAAAAACTAAATACATAAAATAAAAAAGCAGTTGAACATTTTGTTCAACTGCTTTTTGTTTTTGCACATTTTGTGCGTTTTTACAAATCTACTATTTCAATACCCCATGCACCCCCGCTATCTTTATAGAATGTATATTTACCTTCCGTGTTTTGTCCACGATTATAAATAACACCAGGCTGATCCTCCCATACATCTCCTGAAGGTGTAAAGATTTTTATCTTTCCACCTTTTGGTATGTACTTTTGAAGACCTCTGAGATACAAGACAATTGTTCCTGATGAATTGAATTCATAAATTCCAGCTTTTGCGGGAACAGGTTGACTTGCATCATATAATGCTTGCAATGAATCACTCCTGGCTTTCTCTTTTATTAGAGCTTCTTTGTTACTTTTATTATTTCTTTCTATTAAATCAGGAATAATAATCTTCATAAAGATAACAAGAATGGGAAGTAAAGCAATTACCCATAGAAGGTTTTTTAACTTTTTATTTTTCATTTTTACCTAGTTTTAAGGATTTATTACTACTGGTGAACCGGTACTGTTTGTTACTTCTGTTTGCTTGTAGTTTCCTCCAAGCATTTTAGCTTTAACAATTTTCCAAGCTTCAGCTTTGCCTTTGTCATCATTTGGAAAACCATTTGGATTTTTCGTAGAATCATACATAAGACCATTAACCATTTCTTGCATCATTGACACTTGTTTTTTCTCTGCAAGAGCCTTTTCTGTTTCATCGGAATAATCAGGATCAACTAATCCACACTCAATAATCTTAATACCGTATTCTTTGCATACTTTAATAATACTACTTAGGTCTTTTGTTATTGCTTCTGCTCTCCTCTCTTTTATTTCTTCTATTGTTTTTCCAAGGCAGAAATCCGTCATTCGTGCTATGGTTGCAAGTTTCAATCCATCCTCGATGTTTTTTATTACTGTACGCATAAATTGGCGTACATCATTATTGTTACTAATATTTACATTGTATATAAATATTACTGTCCATGGCATCTTTTTATCGCCCTTAACATCGGAATCTCCTTTTATTTCAAGTTCCTTGTCTTTGCTTGTGTCTTCTGTTTTTTTGTTTTCATCTAGAAGTCCTTTAAAGTTTATTCCTTCAGTTTGTATATTTAAGTTTCCTAAAGGATCTTGGCTTGCTTTAATTGTATTTAAGTCTACTTCTTCAGTAAGCCAGCCAGAGGTCAGAGATGTCACACAAAGTATTATATCAATAATTGTACACCACCAAAAAGTCTCATCAGGTAAATAATCTGAAAATAACCATCTTAGAAAATATACTCCAATAATTATACCCACCCAAACAGGTAAGACTTTTAACAAAAAGTCCACTGTTAATTTTTTAGTTTTTGCCATTTTTTTTTTGTTTTTATTAGTTAGTTTTTATTTTTATTTGTGTTCAGCTAAAGGGCCAAAAAGGGATTTCGCCACTTGGTTGAACACAAATCTAACTCTTTTTCAAATAACATTTAACTACTAAAAGTATAGCATAAACAAACAAAAAAGTCAAGCTTTGGGGCCTGACTTTTTTGTCTAATTTGCCTTAATTTTTAAGCATGTTTTAGAGGTGCATGTTCTTCTTTTGCCATATATGTCTTACGAACTAATATAACAACAAGGAAGATAAGTATTGCGAGCAATAACCATTCTATGAGACTAGATGGAAGGAATCCATTTGATCCAGATGACAATGCATTTGCTGTTAAAGCACTTGAATTATCAGTAGTATTTGTAGAAGTTGTTTTTGCTTTAGCTACTGTTGTAGCTGTTGTTGTCTTCGCTACAGTTTTCTTTGCTACTGTAGTACCAGATGAACTAGCTACAACGGGTTTGTTTAATGTAAATGAAACTCCATTTGATACAGAACCATTTGAAGGATTGTATACACTTACAAGGTAAGTACCTTTTCCATCAAGGTCGATAGGGGATAAAACCATTCCAAGGTGCTTGCTATCATAATATCTTGTTTCTTTATCAGAACCATTAAATCTTGCTGTTGCACTTGTTGAAAAGTTTGAACCAGTGATAGTAACTAAAATGTTATTATTTCCTGATACAGCAGAATTTGGTGTTATAGAATAAATGATAGGTGTAGCATTGTAATTAGTGTTATCTGTTACTACATTGTTAGTAGTGTAATTATTACTATTGTATCCATTATCACCATACATACTACCATCATAGCCATTATTGTTTGAAGAAACATAACTACCAGATGTAGTTTCAGTAATGTTATAAGATGCATTTAAAGCACTCGCTTTTTGTGGGGAAACAAGTAATGTTCCACCGAAAATAACTAATAAAGATAAGGCTAAAATTATATTTTTGTTTTGTATTTTATTCATCATGCTTTAAGTATAGCATATATGAATATAAAAGTCAAGTACTTATTTATGGTGCTGGAGGAGGGACTCGAACCCTCAAACCTTGCGGTACTAGTTCCTAAGACTAGCGCGTATACCAATTCCGCCACTCCAGCATCTATATTGCTTTAAGCAATGTGCACCCAGCAGGGATCGAACCTGCGACATTCTCCTTAAGAGGGAGCTACTCTACCAGCTGAGTTATGGGTGCATTATCTCGTTCTACCAAAACAGTTATGGGTGTATATCTTACTATTATTTACCAAAACAGTTATGAGTTCAATAAAGACTCATTGTGCCCGGAGTGGGGGTCGAACCCACATCCCTTGCGAGACACGATTTTAAGTCGTGCGCGTATACCAATTCCGCCATCCGGGCAAATGCTTATAAATTATAATATTTAATTCTAAAATTACAACTGAGGCCTAGGACGGAATCGAACCGTCGTATAAAGATTTTGCAGATCTTTGCCTTACCACTTGGCGACTAGGCCGACTTTTACATACTACTTTTCTCTAAGCAATTCGTCAATTTTTTGTCTATTCTTTTCTCCCATATCCAATTCCACTTCCAAAAACGGAATATGTTTTGTTTCCATATTTTTTTTCAAATGTTCTCGTATATCTGGAAGTTTTCTTTTTGCGAAAAGAAGAGCAGTCTTTTCTTGATTCTCCGGTAAGACACTTAAATATATAGTAGCTTTTTTTAGGTCAGGGGATGTATCTATGTTGGTAACAGATATGAGAGATGCAGAAGAACTTTCTGCATTTAAGAAATTTGCAACCAACCCTTTTATCAATTTATTTACTTTTTCTATACGTTCTGACATATTATTTTTGGAAGACTGCGAAACATTCGACTACATCTCCAGCAACGATTTCTGTTTTTGATTCTATCATCATTCCGAATTCTGTTCCTTCTTCTACTGTACTTGTTTTTGTTTTACCTTTCTCTAAGTTCACTATTTTTCCATTCCCTATTTCAAAATCACGACGCATGATTTTTACATTTTGATTAAGTCCAACATTTCCTTCAACAACTTTTCCTCCGACTATTTGTCGTTCTTTTGTTTGACTAAAGCTTTTGATTATTTTAGCTTTACCCGTAGTTTCAATACTCTCGACTCTTGGTCTTCTGTTTTCCATTTCTTCTTTCAAGAAATCAGTCATTTTATATATGATATCAAAAGTAGAAAGTTTCAAATCCATTTTCTCTGCTATGTCGGTGGCATTTTTATCAATTTTAACATTGAAGCCTATTATGATAGCTTTTTGTTCTTTACCTCCAGCATTTTTAACATCTGATTCTGATATTGGTCCTACACCTTGTCCGACAATTTTGAATTCTGCACTTTCACTTGTGATTTTACTTATTTCTTTTTCAATAGCTTCAAGTCCACCATATGCATCAGCTTTTAAAATAATAGGTATGATTTTTTTACTACTTTCTTCTTGTTTGTCTTTATTTGGTCCAGTGTTTTCAGTTTTCCAATTTTTAGCAAAATTTTCAGCATCTTTTTTATTATCAAAAGCTTGGAAGGCACTTCCTGACTTTGGCATTTTATCAAAACCAATAAGTCTTACTGGTGAAGAAAAGCTTGCTTCATTTATCATTTTCCCTAAAAAGTTTTCTATGATGCGTGTACCACAAATACTATCTTCTGATACTACATACATACCTTTTTTTAAAGATCCATTTTTAATTATGAGAGTTGCTTGTATTCCACGCTTTGAATCCATATTTGATTCAAGAACAAAACCATTTGCACTTTCTTTTACATCACCTTCAAAATTTTCTAATTCTGCGAGTATTAAAATCAGTGATAGTAAATTATCTATTCCTTCACCAGTTTTTGCAGAGATTGCAGCGAAGGGGACTTTGCCTCCATAATTTTCAAGATAGATCTCGTGTTCAGCTAAATTCATTTTTGTGCGTTCTATGTCTGCACCAGGTTTATCTATCTTGTTTATGGCTACTACAAAAGGAGTATTGCTTTCAGCAATTGCTTTGTATGCTTCGACTGTTTGTGGTTTTACTCCGTCTTCTGCAGAAACGACGAGTATTGCAATGTCAGCAATATGAGCACCACGTTCACGCATTTTTGAAAAAGCTTCGTGACCAGGAGTATCCAAGAAAGTTATTTTTTTATCTTTACCATTTTCGTCTTTATGAATAACTTCATAAGCAGATATGTGTTGAGTAATACCACCAGCTTCTTTTTCTACGATATTTGTTTTTCTTATGTAGTCTAGGAGCGTAGATTTACCGTGGTCGATATGACCCATGACTGCAACTACTGGCGGTCTTTCTACCGCATTTTTTTGTTCATTATTTTTGTTCATTATTTTATTTCTGATTTTGCTAGAGCTTCTTTTTCTTCATTTGTCAGTTCGTATTCTGATTTTCCATTTTTGATTGGTTTTGCAAAAATACTCATTCTTTCTCTTGAATACAAACTTGAAATAACAACTCCATTACCTTCTTCATTAAGCATTCCAATAGCAAAACTTTGGTTTGAGCCTTGGTCAGGGAATGGATTGAATCTGATTGTTTCAACTCCACGGATACTTTGTTTGAGTTTTTTGTTTATTATTGAAAGTTCTTGCTCTGTTGTTGTTTTACTCTGTTTTAGAGTCTTTATCTCTTCTTGTAGAACGTTTATAGTATCTTCCAAATCACTTGCTTTTTTGCCCATAAAGAATTTATTTAAACGTTTTTCTGTTTTGACAATCCAAACAATACCAACTAGAATGGCAATACCAGAAACTATAAGAAAAATGATTTCAATTTTTGCAGTCATATGAGCATATAGTATATACTTTTTATATGAAAAAATCAAAGAAAATATATTTAGATTACGCTTCAGCGACGCCTCTAGAAAAAGATGTTTTGTTTGTGATGAACAAAATTTTTAAAGAGAATTTTGCTAATTCTAGTGCTATACATGACCTCGGAGTGCAATCTAAAAATATTTTAAGTGAATCTAGAAAAAATATTGCCAAAATTATAGACGCTCATCAAAATGAGATAATTTTTACTAGTGGTTCAACCGAAAGTAATAATTTGGCTATAACTGGTATTATTACAAAAAATCTTCCGCATGTTATTACTAGTAACATAGAGCATTCTTCCGTATTAGAAGTTTTTAAATATCTCACAGAAAATAAATTAGCAGAAGTTACTTATGTTCCAGTAGAACGAAGCGGAATTATTGATCCGAAAAAAATTAAAAAAGTTATGCGTAAAGAAACAATTTTAGTTTCTGTTATGTATGCGAACAATGAAATAGGAACAATACAACCAATAAAAGAAATTGCAAAAGAAATTCGTCATTTTAATAAATTAAATAATACAAAAGTACTTCTACATACCGACGCAACACAAGCCATAAATTATTTAGAAATAAACGTTGAAAAACTTGGCATAGATATGATGTCTTTTAATGCTGGAAAAATATATGGACCAAAAGGTATCGGAGCACTTTATATAAGAAGAAGAACACCAGTAAGAAAAATTATTTTTGGCGGAGATCAAGAATATGGTGTGCGTGCTGGAACAGAGAACCTTGCTAGTGTTGTGGGTTTTGCTAATGCTTTAGAAATAACAGAAAAAATAAAAGAAAAAGAAAATAAAAGATTAAAAAAACTCCAAGATTATTTTATTAAAAAATTACAAAATTTAGAAAAAGATAAAGATATAGTACTAAACGGAGATTTAGAAAATAGATTACCAAACAATATAAATATTACTATTCCAAAAATCCCTAGTGATTTGCTTGTAATAGAACTTTCCGCTAGAGGAATTATGGTTTCAGCTAAAAGTGCGTGCAAGTCGGGCGAGGAGGGTGAGTCTTATGTTATAAAAGCTATTAAACCAGAAGCTGACCAAGAAAATGGAAGTATCCGCTTTTCTCTTGGAAGAAGTACAACAAAAGAAGATTTGGATTTCACTTTAAAATCTCTAAAAGAAATTTTGACCAAATTGAAAAAGTGGTATAATTAAAGTATGGATATACAAGATTTAAATAAATCACAATTAATACTTTTAGCGATATTGATTTCTTTTGTCACATCTATTGCGACAGGGATTTCTACTGTAACATTGATGCAACAAGCACCGAGTTCTGTAACGGTACCAATAAATAGAATCGTAAAACAAACAATTGAAAAAGTAGTTCCTGTCGAAAGTAAAACCCAGCCACTCTCAGTAGACCAACAAAAGTTATTGGAAGATTTGAAAGCAATAAAACCACTTACAGTTTCACTTTTCTTAAAAGGGGAAAAAGAAGATAAGATTTTAGGAACAGGATTATTTTTAGGAAATGATAAAGTAGTGATTGCATCCATAATCGCACAACCAAAAGATGGGGAAGTATATGTAGTCAAAAGTATTTTAGGAGAACAAAAAATATCTAAAGTGACACAAGAAAAAGATTTTACTATTATCGAGCTTATTAAAGCCGATGCAACTACAACAACAGATACAACCGTAGAAGTTCCAAAAATTTAATATCGTGCTGTTTGACTTTTAATTATAAATGTTTTATTATATTTTATATATATGCCACCATTAGAAAATTTTACAACAAAAGCAAAAGAAGCAATAAAAAAAGCTCACGAGCTCGCTATCGAACGTGGACAAAATCATGTTTCTAGTTCACATATGCTCTCTGCTCTACTTTTACAAGATGAAAGTATGGTTCTTTCTATTTTAGATCGTCTTGAAATAGATACAATAGCTCTGACAGACATAGTTTTAGAATCAATAGAATCACCAGAATCTCGTAGTACGCTTTCACCATCTTATCAAATATATTTAACTCCAGACCTTGCTCAAGTATTAGAAAATTCTGCTAAAGTTGCAAAATTATTAAAAGATGGATTTGTTTCTACTGAACATCTTTTTATTTCTATTTTAGAAATTCAAAGTGAAGCAAAAGAAATACTTTCAAAATTCCATATTGCTAAAGATATAGTTGTGAAAATTTTTGAAGAATTTAAAGGGCAAGATATGTCTGAATTAAGTGCACCAAAGAAAAATAAATTAATACTCAAATATACTAGAAATCTAACAAAGATTGCTCGTGAAGATAAACTCGATCCTGTTATAGGTCGTGATACTGAGATAATGCGTATAATGCAAATACTTTCTCGTCGTACAAAAAATAATCCCATACTTATAGGTGAAGCGGGAACAGGAAAGACAGCTGTCGTAGAAGGTCTTGCAAATCGTATTGCGAAAGGAGATGTTTCTGAATCACTTCGTGAAAAAGAAATTGTTTCCCTTGACCTCGGTGCCCTTATTGCTGGGACAAAATATCGTGGAGAATTTGAAGAAAGACTAAACGGTATAATGAAAGAAATAAATAAAGCAGAAGGAAAGATAATTCTTTTTATTGATGAGATACATACTATCGTAGGAGCTGGCGGAGCAGAGGGAACACTCGATGCTTCAAACATGCTAAAGCCAGCACTTTCACGTGGAGAGCTTCGTGCTATAGGTGCTACAACCTTAAAAGAATATCAAAAACATATTGAAAAAGATCCTGCTTTGGCAAGACGTTTTCAACCTGTATATGTCGATGAACCAAGTATCGATGATGCTATTGCTGTACTTCGTGGACTTAAAGAAAGATATGAACTTTTTCATGGTGTACGCATTACAGATGACGCTATTATTTCAGCTGTAAATTTAAGTACAAGATATATAACAAATAGATTTTTGCCAGATAAGGCTATTGACCTTATTGACGAAGCTTCTTCATCTTTGAAAATTGCGCTTGAAAACAAGCCACCAGTTTTAGAAGAAGCACATAGAAAAATAATGCGTTTGGAAATTGAAAAAGAAGCTTTGAAAAAAGAACTTGAAAGTTCTAGTATTGCTATTGCAAAAGATACAAAAGCTAGAATAAAAACTATTGATACTGAAATTAGTAATTTGCGTGAAAAAACAAAAGAGATAGAACTAAAATGGCAAAATGAAAAAAATATAGTAGTAGAAATTCGTGCAATAAAGAAAGATTTAGAAGGTCTTCGTCTTGAAGCAGAAAATGCAGAAATGCGTGCTGACCTTTCTCTCGCAGCGGAGATTCGTTATGGAAAAATTCCAACACTTAAGAAAGATTTGGAAACAAAACTTACTCGTCTAAAGAAACTTCAAAAGTCTCGCAGAATTCTCAAAGAAGAAATAACAGCTGAAGATATTGCTGAAGTCGTCGCTCGTTGGACAGGCATACCTCTTACAAAAATGCTTGAAGAAGAACGTGCAAAACTTGCTAGAATGGAAGACGAACTTCATAAACGAGTGATAGGCCAAGATGAAGCAATAAAACGTGTATCTGACGTTATACGTCGTTCTCGAGCTGGTATTTCAGACCCAAATAGACCCATAGGTTCATTTATTTTCCTTGGTCCTACTGGGGTTGGAAAGACAGAACTTACAAAAGCATTAGCACAATTTATGTTCAATGATGACAAAGCACTTATACGTGTAGATATGTCTGAATATATGGAAAGACATACAGTTTCAAAATTGATTGGTTCTCCACCTGGATATGTTGGTTACGAAGAATCAGGACAATTAACAGAAGCAGTTCGTCATCGACCATATGCAGTGATTCTTTTTGATGAAATTGAAAAAGCACACCCTGAAGTTTTCAATATGCTTTTGCAAATGTTAGACGAAGGAAGACTTACAGATGGAAAGGGAAGAATTGTTAACTTTAAAAATACAATTATTATTCTTACTTCAAATATTGGTTCTGAATATATAGAAAAAATGGAATCAATTGGTTTTTCAAATAAAACAGAAGAAGAGGATTATAAAAACACAAAAGATAAATTGTTAGCAAGTCTAAAAGATCATTTCCGTCCAGAGTTTTTGAATCGTTTAGATGAAATAATTGCTTTCGACATTTTGTCTAAAGACGCTATAAAACAAATTGTAAATATCCGTATTAATATTGTAAGAGAAAGACTTCTTGGTAAAGGTATTGGTCTTGAGATTTCAGAAGAAGCTTTGGAGTATTTGGCTAAAGAAGGTTATGATCCACATTTTGGTGCACGCCCTTTAAATCGTCTTATACAAAACAAAATTCTTAACCAAGTAGCCTCATATATAATTTCAAATGGTGTAAAGAAAGATGATACTGTTTATGTTTCAGTAAAAAACAAAGAACTTCTAATTGAAACAAAAAAAGCTAAAATTAAAAGTCCCTTTATTACTAAAACAAAACAAGAAAAGAAATAATTAAAAATCCTCAGCTTAGGCTGAGGATTTTTAATTTATGTGCGTCGGGAAGGATTTGAACCTTCGTAGGCCGAAGCCGACAGATTTACAGTCTGTTGTAATTGACCACTCTACCACCGACGCATTCATATAAAATAGCATAAAATATATTTTTTTGCTAGACTTTGTTTTATAAAATAAATGAATCATAAAAATCTACCTTTTTCATATATTGAAATATCAAAGAAAAATTTGATCCACAATATCAAGCAATTTAGGGATTTTGTTGGTAAAAATACTAAAATTGTTTCTGTAATAAAAGCCAATGCTTATGGTCATGGACAGACTGAAATATCTAGCATACTTGAGCCATATACAGATTTTTTTATGGTAAATAGTATTTCTGAATTAGAGCTTTTAAGAAAGAAAAATAAAAAAAAATGTTTTGTTTTTGGATATATTTCTGAGAATGATTTAAGGAATGCTATAAATTTGGGTTGTATATTGTCTGTTTTTTCTATTGATCATTTAAAAAAGATAAATAAAAAAGCAAAAGAATTAAAAAAAATACAAGAAGTGCATCTATCCATAGATGCATATTTAGGAAGGGAAGGTTTATTGTTTGAAGAACTCCCAGATTTCTTTTTGGAAATAAAAAAATGTAAAAATATAAAATTGACTGGAATATACACACACTTTGCAAACATTGAAGATACTAAAGATTTTTCTCATGCACAAAAACAAATAGATATATATGAAAATGCAAAAAAAATAGCAGAAAAACATGGTTTTAAAAATTTATATACTCACATATCTGCTACTTCTGGGGTTTTGGTTTATGAAAAAAATAAAGAAATAAACTCTTTAGTTCGTATAGGTTTAGGTTTATATGGTTTGTGGCCTTCAAAACATTTAGAATCTTTGTATAAAAATTCTAAATTTAAATTACTTCCTGTTCTTTCTTGGAAAACAAAAATTGCTCAAATAAAAGTTTTACCAAAAGGAAGTACCATTGGTTATGGTCTTACTTATAAAACAAAAATTGATACAAAAATAGCAGTTATTCCTCAAGGGTACTCTGATGGATATGACAGAAGATTTTCAAACAAAGGAGAAGTTTTGATTTGTGGCACTAGATGTAAGGTCTTAGGAAGAGTTGCTATGAATATGTTCGTTGTTGACGTAAATCATTTAAAAAATGTATCAGTTGAATCAGAAGTTGTTATTTTAGGTAAACAGGGTAAAGAAGAGATTACAGCTGAAGAAATGGCAGGGGAAAATTCTATAAATTATGAGGTTGTAGCTAGAATTAATCCTTTATTACCTCGTATTATCGTTTAGGTTGCTTTTTTAGGCTTTTTATATTAAGATAGCAATATGTCACAAGATAGACTTATAAAACTTGCGTGTGGAACTTGCAAAAGAATAAATTACTGGTCAAGTAAGAACAAAAAACTCGTCACAAAAAAGATCGAGCTTAATAAATACTGCAAGTGGTGCAAGAAAAAAACTAAGCATAAAGAAGTTAAAAAATAATTCTCAATTTTTGAAAGTTATGATACAATGGACTCGCAGTAAAAAGTATACTGCGTGTTCTTTGTTTTAAGGGATATCTGTTATGGATATCCCTAGGGGATACTCGAATTATTATTTCAGTGTCCTTGTACTCCGGCTATGCCGGAGTATGGGCGATTAGTTTAGTGGTAGAACGAAGGTCTCCAAAACCTTTGGTGGGGGTTCGATTCCCTCATCGCCCGCAATGTTCTCAAATCTTTTTAACATAACTTATCTCATTTCTACCTACGGATATTTCGGTATTTTTATTGTGGTCTTTTTGGAATCAGGGATATTTTTTGCATTGCCAGGGGATAGTTTGCTTTTCTCTATTGGAATTTTGTCTTCAAGTCATATTTTGAATATTTATGAAGTTATTCCTCTTGTTTTTGTTAGTACATTTTTGGGTGGAATATTTGGCTACTATGTAGGTACACATATTGAAAAATTATTTCATTACTCTTTATTTAGAAAAATTTTAAAGCAAGAACATATAGAAAAAGCTAGAATGTTTTTTGAAAAACATGGCAAGTCTGCAATTATTTTTTCTCGTTTTGTACCAGTAATTCGTACATTCACACCTATTGTAGCTGGGGTTGTAAAAATGAAATATAGTTTATTTATAAAATATTCTCTTATTAGTTCTCTTCTATGGTCTACAACTATTACATTACTGGGATATTTTCTTGGGAATGCATTTCCTTGGATAAAAGATTATATGCCGATAGTAATTGTATTGGTAATTATATTATCTATTATCCCTGCATTTTTAGAAGTATTAAGAAAGAAAAAGAAAAATTAAATTTTAATATTTTTTATTTCTTCTGGTGTGTACCATTTTATATTTTTATCTCTTTTGAACCAAGTCATTTGGCGTTTTGCGTATTTTATATTTTCTTGTATTGTCTTTTCAATCATTTCTTGTTTAGTAATTTTCTTATTTAAGAAAAGGTTAGGGTAGAGATATTCAAATCCAAGTTCAGAAATTCTTTTGTCTGAGAGTCCTATTTTTTTTAAATTCTTTACTTCATTTATTAATTTATTTTTCTCAAACATTTCTTTTATTCTTTTCTCAATTCTTTTTGCTAAAACTTCATTTGGTGCATATAAACCGATCTTTATGAATTCATATTTTGAGGGGGATTTCTTTAGCACAGGCACTTTACCAAGTGCCTGTGCTATTTCTATAGCACGCACCAAGCGTACCTTATTTTTCGCATCTATTGTTTTCGCTCTATGACTATCGAGATTTTTTAATATTTTTAAAAGCCCTATTTCAGATTTTTTCTCTAATTCTTTACGAAGTTTTGTATTTGGTTTAACTTCAGGCAATATTACATTGTTTACAACTGAATCTATATAAAATCCTGTGCCTCCACAAATAATAGGAGTTTTGCCTTTTTTTACTATTTCTTCTATTTTTTTATCAGCTAGTTTTTTATATTTTACTATCGTGAATTTTGTTTTCGGATTAGCAATATTTAAAAGATGATGCGGAATACCAAGCATTTCTTTTTTTGTTATTATTCCAGAACCAATATCAAGGTTTGTATATACTTGCCTTGAATCAGCAGAAATTATTTCTCCATTTATTTGTTTAGCGATTTTTACAGCCAAATTACTTTTACCTGTAGCTGTTTGACCGAGAATGACGATAACTTTTTGCATCTTAATCTTCTATAGCTTTAATTTTTGCACCGATTTTGTTTAAGCGTTTTACTATATCTTCATACCCTCGGTGTATCATATAAACATTTCGTAATATTGAAGTACCTGGAGCTGCGAGCATTGCAAGCATAATTACGACAGATGGGCGAAGTGCAGGAGGGCACATAACTTGAGCTTTTTTGAAGCTTGTAGGACCTTCTACATAAACTCTATGTGGGTCAGCGAGTAATACTGTCGCTCCTAGTCGGTTTAATTCTGTAAGGTAAATAGCTCTATTTTCATAAACCCAATCATGAATAAGTGTTCTGCCTTTTGCACAAGCTGCAATAAGCCCAAAGAAAGGGAGGTTGTCTATATTGAGTCCTGGATATGGGCGACTTTCTATTTTGTCTTCTAAAGCTTTTAGTTTTGATGGATAGATAATAAGATCTGCTAGATTTGTTCTTTCGTTTTTTGATTTATAAATCTTTGAAAGATCAAATTTTAATCCCATTTTTTTTAATTTATAAAGTTCGAGTTCTAAGAAATCAATAGGGCATCTTTTGATTTCAAGTTTTGAATTAGTAACAATTCCTGCAGTGATCCACATCATTGATTCTATTGGGTCTTCACTATTGTGATATTCTATATTTTTATTTATTTCTTTTACTCCGTGAATTATGAGTGTTGTAGATCCGACACCTTCTATTTTTATTCCAATTTTTTGTAAGAAAAAACAAAGTTCCTGGACCATATAATTTGAACTTGTGAATTTGATAGTAGTGATACCAGGTATTAAACTTGCAGCCATAATGATATTTTCACAAGCGGTGTCTCCAGATTCATACATAATAACATTTGCTGGTTTCGGTTTTTTGTTTGTTATTTCATAATTCTCATTTGTAACTTTTATTTTTACACCCAATTCCTCGAGTCCATAAATGTGTGCAGAAACTGTTCTTTTTCCTAATTTGCATCCTTGAGCATGGGGAAGTTTGAAAGATTCAAATCGGTGTATTAATGGTCCAGCAAACATTATGATACTTCTTGTGCGTATTGCTGTTTCTCTATTTAAATTTTCAATTTTTATTTTTGTTGGCGGAGTAATTTTTAAACTTTGATCACCAATCCACTCAACTTTTACACCAATACTTTCTAATGCTTCTATTACTCTGTTTACTTCTTCAATTCTTGAGATTCCATGAAGTGTAGTCACGCCTTTATTTAAAAGTGATGCACACAAAAGCCCCACAGATCCATTTTTAGAAGTATTTGTAGAAATACTTCCTGACAAAGTATATCCACCTTCAATTTCAAAATTGTCTGTTTTTTTATCTTTTGATTTATTCATGTGTAATTGTGCCGGAGGAGAGAATCGAACTCTCACACCTTGCGATACACGATTTTGAGTCGTGCGCGTCTACCAATTCCGCCACTCCGGCAATTCACACATTTTACACAAAAATTGATTTAAAATCAATTTTTTAAAAATATTTTAATATGCTAAAATAGCTCCATGTCTAACTTATATTCCAATTCAATTTTCTGGGTTGATGTCGATAAAATCAAACCAAACCCTTATCAACCTCGTAGAGAATTCGATGAAGCGCGCTTGCGTGATTTAGCTGATTCTATACGTCAATACGGTGTACTACAACCTCTTACAGTGTCTCGTGTAGAAGTAGAAAAAGAAGAAGGAGGTCTTGTTACAGAATATGAACTGATAGCAGGAGAAAGACGTCTTCGTGCATCCAAACTCGCAGGAGTAAAACAAGTGCCGACTATCATCCGTGTTGGAGATAATTCAATGATGAAGCTCGAACTTGCTATTATTGAAAACTTACAAAGAGAAGATCTAAATGTTGTCGATCGTGCAAGAGCCTTTTTTCGTTTGATAGAAGAATTTAAATTTACTCACGCGCAAGTTGGTATTAAGGTTGGAAAAAGTCGTGAACATGTTTCAAACACACTCCGTATTCTTACATTACCTGAAGAAGTTTTAAATGCTCTTTCAGAAGGTAAAATAAGTGAAGGACATACACGACCAATACTTATGCTAGCAGATAGACCAGAAGAACAAATAGTTTTATTCAAAGAAATTTTATATAAAAAACTCACAGTACGTGAAGCAGAAAAAATTGCTAGAAAAATAGCTTACGACAGAGTTCGTAAGAAAGAATATATGCCTGATCCAGAGATCACTGATCTTGAAGAAGAATTTCAAGAGAAGCTTGGTACTAGAGTGCATATAGAGAAAAAAGAAATTGGAGGACAAATAAAGATAGATTATTTTTCTGCAGATGATTTACGTAGTATTTTAGATATGTTGAATAAAACAACAGGAGATAAAAAACCAGAGGAGATGATGCAGAATTTTATCGATAAAAATGTAGAACAAAATCAAACAGTTAATACTATAAGTGATAGTGTGGTTGATACAGAAATCCCTGCACCTGTTTCAGAAAATGGAAATCCTATTGATGATACTAATAAAGAAGATGCTCAAAAAGACGAAGCAGAACTTTATAATATTTCTAATTTTAGTGTTTAGCTTCTGCCGAAAGATTTAAGTTTGTTGAGTAAACTATTTTTATCTAAATAAGACTTTATGTGTTTTTTTGCTACAGTAGTTTTTACTAATTCAAGCCATTTGCTTGATGGATGAGAACTATCTTTTGTTATTATTTCTACTATGTCTCTATTTTTTAATTTTGTAGAAATAGGAGACATTTTACCATTTATTTTTACTGCAGAAATATGGTCACCAATATCAGAGTGTATAGAATAAGCAAAATCAATTGGACTTGAATTTTCTGGTAAATCTACTACATCTCCATCAGGAGTAAGGATGAAAATACGATCATTAAAAAAATCTGTTTTTAAATGCTCTATGAAATTTTCAGGATTATGAGCTATGTCTTTTAAATTTTGTAATTGTTCTATCCATTCAAATTTACTTTTGTCATCTTGTGCTTTCTTGTCACCATTTTCTTTGTATGCAAAGTGAGCTGCGATACCATAAGCTGCTTCCGCATGCATTTTCATTGTACGGATTTGTATTTCAGCAATTCCTCCAGAACCTGTGAAAATAGTTGTATGTAAACTTCTGTAACCGTTTGGTTTTGGTAAGGCAATGTAGTCTTTGATTCTTCCTGGAACTGGTTTCCAAATGCCGTGTACTATACCGAGTACTCTATAACAATCTTCTTCGTTTTCCACTATTACTCTTAGTGCTACGACATCATGAATCTTCTCTATATCCATATTATGACGTAATAATTTTTTGTATAAACTATATTTGTGTTTGATACGATAATCTATTTCAACAAATTTTATGTTATTTTTCTTTAATTCTTTTTCTATTTCAATAGAAACTTCGTTTAGATTTTTTTGGAATTCATTTTCTTTTTCTTTGATTATATTTTCTACTTGAGTGTATTCTGTTGGGTACGCATATGGAAATGCGGCATCTTCTATTTCTCCTTTTAGTTTTCCCATACCGAGACGGTTTGCAAGGGGAGCATATACGTCGATTGACTCAAGTGCTATTCTTGCTCTTTTGTCTTCGCGCACGTGTTCTAGTGTACGAAGGTTGTGTAATCTATCTGCAAGTTTAATGATGACTACGCGTAAATCATTGGACATTGCTACGAAGAATTTACGAAGACTTTCTACATGACGTTCGTGTCCACGATATTTTAATGTTCCAAGTTTTGTAACTCCATTTACTAAGAAAACGATATCTTTTCCAAATTTTTCTTCCATTTCACTTTCTTTTATTTCTGTATCTTCTAAAACATCGTGCATAAAACCTGCAGCAATTGTTTTTGCATCCATTCCTAAACTAGCCAATATTTTTGCAGTTTCAAATACGTGTACGAAATATGGGTCTCCACTGTGACGCTTCTGTCCTTCATGTGCTTTTTCTGCAAAAGCATAGGCATTTTCTAAGAGTTCTTTTTCTCCAGCCTTTAATTCTCCTGTGAGGTCAAATATTTGTTTGATATCTGTGGACATAGAAAAAGTATAGCATTTATTTATTGAAAATGAATTATTTGCTAAAAGTAATTTTTTGTTGTAATGTATAGAAAAATAGTAGTATTAAT
>CAYXTA010000009.1:0-23599 GCA_964468315.1 uncultured Candidatus Saccharibacteria bacterium | reverse complement strand
ACAGATTTTTTAAATAATAGAATTCAGAAATTTGATTCAAGTGGAAGTTTTATTTTAACATTTGGAACTGGCGGATCTGGAGATGGGGAATTTGTGAATCCAGCAGCTATGGCGCTAGATTCATTGGGTAATGTTTATATAGTTGATTCTAGTAATCATCGCGTTCAAAAATTCGACTCTTCTGGAATATATATTTCACAATTTGGAACACAGGGTAGTGGTGATGGACAGTTTGAATTTCCTTTAGGAATTGCAATAGATTCTTATGATTATATATATGTAGTTGATACTGGGAATAATAGAATTGAAAAATTTGACTCATCAGGAAATTATTTAGCTAAATGGGGAAGTAATGGGTCTAATGATAGTGAATTTGATTATCCTTCAAATATAGCTATCGACTCTTCTAATAATATTTATGTAACAGATTCAGCAAATCACCGTATCCAAAAATTCTCCTTAACCACAACCCCTGAACTCACCACCCTCACCCCATCTACCATCGTCTCAGGTACAGGAGACACAGTAGTAAATATTACAGGTCTAGACTTCGCATCAGATTCAGTAGTACGTTTCAATGGATCACCTAGAGCTACAACGTATATTGATAGTACTCACTTAACTACAACATTTACAACAACAGATTTTGCTACTACAGGAACATATCCAATTACTGTTTACAATCCAACCCCTTCAGGCACGGAATCAAATTCAAGTGATTTTATTGTAACTTCTGCACCAGGTGGAGGTGGAGGTGGAGGAACAGGAGGTTCTGGTTGCTCAGGACCTCTTTGCCCAGGTATTATTCCACCCCCTGTAATCATTACTCCACCACCAGTAATTATTCCTGTTATTAAAATAACTCCACCACCATCAAAAAAACATTCAGTAACTTACAAAATACCAGAAGTCATAATTCCACCAGCGCCTGTCGCTATTCCATCACCAGTGGTTAAAAAAGAAATACCAAAACCAATTATTCCTGAAACAAAAACACTTGCACTGATTTCAACACTTGCAGCTCTTTCAACATTACCATTTTCAAATTGGCGCTCTCTTTTTTCATTTTTTGCAATTAAGAAAAGAAAATCTTGGGGTACTGTATATGACAGTATTACAAAACAACCATTAGATCCTGCGTACGTAGTATTACAAGATTTACAAGGTAATGAAGTTGCCACATCTATTACAGACCTTGATGGAAGATTTGGTTTTCTTGTTAAACCAGGTATATACAAAATTATTGCAAACAAAACAAATTATACATTTCCATCAACAAAACTTTCAGGTAGTATTCAAGATGAAATATACACTGATTTATATTTCGGAGAAGAAATTACAATTCAAAAGAAAGGTGATGTTATCATTAAAAACATTCCAATGGATCCTACAAATTTTGATTGGAATGAATTTGCAAAGAAACAACAAAACCTTCTTAAATTCTCTTCAAAGAAAGACTTTATCATTAAAAGAATTACAGATGTTATATTCTGGTCTGGTTTCTCTGTTTCTATCATTGCTTCATATCTTGTTCCCAAAACATTAAATCTTTCAATCGTAGCTCTATATATTATTTTGTTCGCACTTAGAAATACAATATTAAAACCTACACCACAAGGTACTGTTACAGAAAAAGAAACAGGTAGACCATTATCATTTGCAATCATTCGTGTATTTTCTTCTGCGACTAATACAGAAATCACTCACAAAGTTACAGATGAGAATGGAATATACTTCTGCCTTATTCCTAATGGTAGTTACTATGTAAAAGTAGAGAAGAAAAATTCAGATGGAAGTTATTCTTTGGTTTATACGTCAGATGGTTTTGAGGTGAAGAGGGGGGTGGTGAAAATTGATTTTAAGGTTTAGATTTAGTAAGTTATATATATATGAACATTATTTTAATTTCTTTTTTTGCACTTATAGCGACATTACTCGGTGGTCTTTTTGCCCTTCGTTTTAGAGACAAGTTACATCTAATTCTTGGGTTTTCTGCAGGAGCTATTATAGGTGTTGCATTTTTTGATTTATTACCAGAAGCAATAGAGCTCGGAAGTAGTAAATACGATATTTCATTTTTAACAATGATTACTGCTATTGGTTTTATTTCTTATATGATTTTAGATCGTTTTGTTTTTTTTCATTCACACGGACATGAAGAAAATGAAAGTAATAATAAAAAAGCTATGCTTGGAGCTGGAAGTTTGTCTATACACAGTTTTTTAGATGGTATTGCTATTGGACTCGCTTTTCAAGTTTCTAATGCTATAGGTATGATCGTTGCCATTGCTGTATTGGTTCATGATTTTTCTGATGGTATAAATACAGTAAATATGATTTTAAAAAATGGTGGTGACAGAAGGAGTGCTTTTAAATGGCTTATTATAGATGCTGTTGCTCCAGTGCTCGGTATTTTTTCAACATTATTTTTCACTCTTCCTTCTTCTGTATTAGGAATTATTTTGTCAGTTTTTACTGGTTTTTTCCTTTATATAGGTGCTTCTGATTTATTACCAGAAAGTCACCATAGTCATCCTACATATTGGACTACTCTTGCCACTGTTTTAGGAATTTCTGTTATTTTCTTGGCTATAAAATTGGCCGGAATATAAAAAATTCTTTTTTAAAAACATAATATATGCGATAATTACCTTATGAAAGATCGTATATTAAAATATTGGAAGAATTTAGGACCAGGGCTTGTTTCTGGTGCTGCGGACGATGACCCTTCTGGTATTGCGACTTACTCACAAACAGGTGCAAAATATGGTTTTAATTTTCTTTGGCTTTCATTTTTTTCTTTGCCATTTATGGTTGTTGTTCAAGAGATGTGTGCTCGTATTGGACTTGTTACAGGCAAGGGGCTTACTGCGAATATAAAAGAAAATTACTCTAAAAAAGTTTTGTATTTTTGCGGAATACTTTTGCTTTTTGCAAATACTTTCAATATCGGAGCTGATCTTGGGGCAATGGCACAAGGTGTACAATTAATTTTTCCCAATTTTGATTTTACTACACTAGTTATTTTTTTTGCAGTTTTTTCTCTTTGTTTTCAAATATTTGTATCATACAAAACATATGCGAAATTTTTGAAATACTTAACTTTCGCACTTTTTTCTTATATTATTTCTTCTCTTTTGATTCATATAAATTGGCATGAAGCATTGAGATATACTATAATTCCATCTTTTTCTTTAACAAAAGATTCTATTCTGCTTGTTTGTGCAATTTTAGGAACAACAATTTCACCGTATTTGTTTTTTTGGCAAACTTCACAAGAAGTGGAAGAACATATTGCACCTAGTGGTGTGGTGAGTCATGATAAAGAAAAAACAATAAAAAAACATATCAGAAGAATGAGAACAGATGTTTTTTCTGGAATGTTTTTCTCAAACCTTGTAATGTTTTTTATTATTCTTGCTTGCGCTGGTACGCTTTTCAAAAATGGAATAACAGATATTACTTCCGCCTCACAAGCGGCTCAAGCATTACGACCTTTTGCTGGTGATTTAGCGTATTTCCTTTTTGCTGTAGGAATAATAGGTACGGGGCTTTTAGCTATTCCCGTGCTTGCTGGTTCTGCTTCATATGTTATAGCTGAAACTTTTGATTTCAAAGAAGGACTTTTTAGAAAATGGTATGAAGCAAAACTTTTTTATGGAGTTATGATTTTTTCTGTAGTATTGGGTATTATATTTAATTTCATTGGTTTTGATCCCATGAAAGCTTTGTTTTATTCTGCATTACTAAACGGACTTACTGCACCTGTTGTTTTGTATTTTATTGTAAAACTTAGTTCAAACGGTAAAGTTATGGGTAATTTTAAAAACAAAATACTTTCAAAAATAATTGGTTGGAGTACTTTTGTTTTAATGAGTATAGTAGCAATACTCGCAATACTTTATTTATGGATATAAAAAATAATGTTAGCTTAAAAGAATATAATACTTTTGGTGTAGATGTAAAAGCTAAATTTTTAACTTTTCTTGAAAAAGAAGTAGAGATAAAAGAAGTTTTTGATTCACAGGAATTTAAAAATAACTCACATATTTTTTTAGGTGGCGGAAGTAATGTTTTATTTGTAAATGATTTTGATGGTATTGTTGTTGTAAATAAATTAAAAGGAATAGAAATTTTAAGAGAAGATGAAGAAAATGTGTGGCTAAAAATCGCATCAGGGGAAGATTGGCATGACGTTGTTCTTTTTACTGTAGATAAAAAATATTGGGGAATAGAGAATTTGTCACTCATTCCGGGTACTGTTGGTGCAGCGCCAATACAAAATATAGGAGCATATGGCGTAGAAATAAAAGATATCATTGATGATGTTTTTGCTTTTAATATAGAAACTTCAGAGAAGAAAATTTTTTCTAAGGATGAATGCAAATTTGGTTATAGAGAAAGTATTTTTAAAAATGAATTAAAAGATAAATATTTTATTTCTGCCATTGTTTTAAAATTGAGTAAAATTCCAAAAGTTAATTTATCTTATAAAATTTTAAATGAATATCTTGAAAAGAATAATATTGAAAAAAACAATATAAAAAATATTTCTAATGCTGTGATAGAAATAAGAAAAAGTAAACTTCCAGACTCAAAATTAATCGGTAGTGCTGGTAGTTTTTTTAAGAATGTTTTCGTTGAAAAAGATATTTTGAAAAAACTTTTAGAGAAATTTCCAGAATTGCCATATTTTGAAGAAGGTGCTGTTTATAAAATTCCTGCTGGTTGGCTTATTGAATCTTGTAATTGGAAAGGTAAAATTGTGGGAAATGCAGGTGTCTATGAACATCAAGCCTTAGTTGTCGTGAATCATGGCAGAGCAACTGGTTTAGAAATAAAAAATCTTGTAGATCAAATTATTGATTCTGTTGAACAAAAATTTGGATTAACTCTTGTGCCAGAGGTCAATATTATTTAGTTTTGCTTAAAACTTTTTAAGCGAGTATAATGAATGTATTAGCAGATAATTTTTAGAAAAATATGGAAAATACACACAAAATGAAAATGGGTATCGCTATTGTTATGGTATTGGCAGTTATAGCAGTATTGGCTTATATTACTATTAATAAAAAAGAAAATAATATGGAAGAAAACACACAAACAAATAATCAAGTAAATAATGATCAAGTAGCAAAATCAGGTGATACTGTTGCCATGAATTACACAGGAACACTTGCAGACGGAACAGTTTTCGATTCAAATGTTGATCCAAAATTTAATCATGTTACTCCTTTTATCTTTACTCTTGGTGCAGGACAAGTTATACAAGGATGGGATAAAGGAATTGTTGGTATGAAAGTTGGAGAAAAGAAACATTTAGTGCTTGCTCCAGAAGATGCTTACGGAGCAACTGGTGCTGGAAATGTAATACCTCCAAATGCGACACTTACATTTGATGTTGAATTATTAGCAATTAAATAATAACGCTCAAGAAAAATTAAATTTCCCTGCGTTAGGCCATAAGGATAATGCTCTTGGAAAATTTATTTTTCTTTCGCAATTAAAAAATATATGGAAACACTATTTACAAACAAAAGATTTATAAGAGTAGCGACAGTATTTATAGCATTGCTTTCTTTGCTTGCACTTTCTGCAATATTTGGAAGTATGCGTGGTATGGGTCGTGGAGAATTTAAAGATAATCAAAATGTTATAACAGTCACAGGTCATGGAGAAGTAAAAGCTGTACCTGATATTGCAACTTTTTCTTTAACAATAAGACAAGAAGCAAAAACAGTAAAAGAGGCTGATGCGAAAGTTGCTGTTATTGAGAAAAAAGTTTTAGATTTTTTGAAGACAAACAATGTTTCAGACAAAGATATTAAAACAGAAAGTGTATCTTTTAATCCAAAATACGAAAGTAAAAATATTATGCCTTGTACACAATTTGGTTGTCCAACAAGTAACCCAGTAATCACTGGTTATGAATCTTACGAAAACATAACAGTTAAAGTAAGAAATACAGATGATGCAGGAACAATAAAACAAGGACTCGGAGCAATAGGAATTGAAAATCTTTATGGACCAAATTTTGCTATCGATGATGAAGATACTTTGAAAGCTGATGCACGAAAACAAGCAATTCTAGATGCAAAAGAAAAAGCAAAAGTTCTATCTCGTGATCTTGGTGTAAGACTTGGAAAAATAACTAGTTTCAATGAATCAGGAAATTATCCAATGCCTATGATGTATATGAAAACTATGGATTCAGTTGCTGGTGAAGTATCTGCTCCTGCAGAATTACCAAAAGGGGAGAACACTATCTCTTCTGATGTGACTATTACATACGAAATAAGATAAATAAATTTTAAAAACCCCGAAAGGGGTTTTTAAAATTGTCTATTGACATTTATTACTTTAATATGCTATATTGTATATGTAAATTGAACCTTAAAAATAATAAATAAACTCTTAAAAACAGGAAAAATGAAAAAAATGACTAAAAATGTGTGGCTCGCTTTAATGCTGATGCTTGCACTTTGTGTTTCAAAAACACATGCTCAACAAAAATTTGATCAATATGGTTACGCCATTGAATCAGATGAAGAAGAAGCTCTTGTTGTGAACAAGAATCAAAACACACCTAAAAATGTGAATAAAAATTCTTCTCAATCCGAAGCTTCTGAAAATACCAATTATCAATCTTCTGGTACAACAAGCACTCAAACATATTCCAGTACGACTAGTAGTTGTTGCAATCACCGCACTGTAAATATTGTTAACGTTAATGTTAAGCTCACTGCTGGTGTAAATAATTTTTCTGAACCACCACGTGAAAGAATTATTGATGGCACAAGATATGTATATATTAATAATGGTAATTCTTGGGGTTATTCTTCAGGGAGACAATTTATTCCTATTTCTCAATTTCCTCAATTTTGTGATAACCGTCAACCGAAACAAAGAAAGGAGTATTATCAAAAACCAAGAGATAATTATCAACCACCAACACAAACTGAAACACCACCACCAACACAAACGCATCATGGAACTTTTCAAAACGAAGTTCATGGAGGACAGTTTAATAATGGTGTGCATGGTGGTCAATTTGGTAATAATTCTGGTGGTGGAACTTTTCATCCGCGTGTTAATACTGGTGGAAGTGGTAATGGTAATGGTAATTACCATGGTCATGTTAAACGCTAAGAGTAATTATTAAAGCCCTTTTACGAAATTCGTAAAAGGGCTTTTTCTTGCCTTTTTTATAAATTATGCTACACTGTCTCTATGTTAAAAATAAGACTACAAAGAATAGGCAGAAAGAACGACCCAGTTTTTCGTACAGTTTTGACTGATTCTAAGAATGCTACAAAGAGTGGTAAGTTTTTAGAAATACTTGGTTCATACAATGCAAAAGGTGGTGTATTCAAAATCGACGCAGATCGCGTGAAAGTTTTGATAGCGCAAGGAGCACAAGTATCTGATACAGTACACAATTTCTTAGTTAAAGAAAAAATTCTTGACGCAAAAAATAAAAATGTTCTTCCAAAGAAGAAACCTACAGTTTCTAGAAAAGAAGCTAAAACTAAAAAATAATCTAAAATAGTTTGCAATAAAAACTACGTACGATATAATTGTTATGTTAGTTTCTTTTAGTCGAGGAAACTATTGATTAAAAATTTCATTAATAAGAAAGAAAAATATGCAAGACGGAGATAAGGTATTTCTAGAATATGTTGTAAAAGCTCTCGTTGATAATCCGAACGATGTAAAAATCGATCGTAACGTAGACGAAATGGGTGTATTAATAACTTTGACTGTGAATCCTGCAGACATGGGTAAAATCATCGGACGCATGGGTAACACAGCAAAAGCTATCCGCACACTCTTACGAGTTATCGGTATGAAAAATAATGCTCGAGTAAATTTGAAAATCAATGAACCAGAAGGTTCTACAAGACCAGCTATGTCTTCAAGTCCTACTATGAAAACAGTAGACGAAGCTATGGAAGATTTGAAAGGAATATAAATAAATTTTTTCACAAAAAACCGCTTATGGCGGTTTTTTGATTTGCATACCTAAATTTTTAGGCATATTGACAATATTTATATATATTTGTAATATCTTACTGAACTCTTTAACACTTATATAAAATGAAAAATAGTACATCTGAAATTAAAGCTACGGTGGCTTTAGCAAATGAAATAAACGCTTTTACTAGCGAAATGAGAAATGAATTTTTAATATCAAATTTTATTCTTCTTGTGAACATGGAAAAGTGGAAAGCGCTCCTTTTATTAGTAAAGACAATAAAGGGCCCAACCAGGCAAGCTTCCTTCATCTATGACAGGGTTGCTGAGATCGAAAAAATTGATTCCAAAAAAGAATCTAAATCTATGAGAAACAAAATCATTGGTTTTTTCATCTTTATGCGTAACAAAGAAGGTGATTTAGATTTACATGCACTCGTCTGTTATTATTGTGCACTTGCCCATATTGATAGTCATATTTACGAAGATCATGGCGACATTGTCGGGTTTAAAGGTTTTGATAAAGAAAATCACTTGGGTTTATTTGATCCCTGGGTAAGAAAACTTTTTAACCAAATAATACTTATTGGAAACAAAACCATTTTGGAGGAAGTTTTCAACAAGGAATTGCAGTTAAAAATTTTCAGCAGAGTTGAGCCAGAATTAAGGAGATTCATTGATTACTCAATGGATAATGATAAATTCGTTTACCAGTACCATGAGTCATCATTTGAAAATCTTGTTTATTTATCACAACTCGTTGATTGCATTATGGATCTAAAAAATGAGAATCAAAATCTACTTTTTATGAAACCAAATTGCGAGTTTTACAACGAAGCAAAAAGTTCTCTTGAAGGTATGAGTGTTTGCTTAAAAGCCATTGAGTGGGTGCATGAAAGCATGCTTTTCGCTTTTGCGTGCAATAAACAAGAAATAAAGCAGTTGGTGGAAGGCAAAAAATTTTCTGGAAATTTAATTGGTTTTTGTGAATACTACTTTTGTGGTGAAGGAGTTGATTTACTTTATCGCAAGAAATGGTTTCAGGATAAGTATGGAGTAAAAGAACTCCCGCTCAATTCATGATTATCAGAGGTCCTGGACGTATGTTCGGGGCCTTTTTTTATTTTCATTTTTAGCATATAGTGTTGTTATGCGTTTCCATATAATTACAATTTTCCCAGAGGCTTTTGATTCTTATTTAAAAGAGTCTATTATTGGGCGGGCGATTGAAGCAAAGAAGATAAAGGTATCTTTTTATGACCCGATTACTTTCTGTAAAGCAAAGGAAAGGGTAGATGGTAGGCCTTACGGAGGTGGCCCAGGTATGGTGCTTCGTCCTGAGGTTTTTATTAAGTCTATAGAGAAAGCATTAAAAACTATTTCAAAAAACGAAAAAGCTAAAATAAAAATTATTAATTTTTCTCCAAGTGGTAAAAAATTCGATACAGCGTATGCAAAAACTACAGCGAAAAAATACACAGATATTATTTTAATTTCTGGAAGGTATGAAGGTATAGATGCTCGAGTAAAGAAAATTTTCAAAGCAGAAGATATTTCAATAGGGGATTATGTTCTTACTGGTGGTGAACTTCCTGCGATGGTTATACTCGATTGTATTGCTCGACAAGTTAAAGGAGTTTTGGGAACTTATGAATCTCTCGAAGAAGAACGAGTTTCAAGTAGTGAAGTTTATACTCGCCCAGAAATATTGAAACATAAGAACAAAAACTATAAAGTACCAAAAGTACTTCTTTCTGGAAATCATAAAGATATAGAAGAGTGGAAACAAAATAGTAAATAACTCTAAGTTTGACAAAAATCCCATAAAGCGTAGTATTTATATGAAATATAAATCTAGTTATTCACAATTTAAAACTTCTAGCTATGGAAAAAATTATAATTAAAGTTGATGGCATTTATGTTAAAAACATAACAGATGCTAAACAAAAAATTGCTTTTTTAGACGCAATTGCTACGGAGATTGAAAACTTACTTCCTAAATCAGGTGAAGTAAAAATAGTTTTCTTCCTTAATTCAAGTTTAACAACAGATAAATCTATTGTATTTGAATCTCATCATGAAAAAGAATTTGACCACAGTAGTGTTTTTGGTTATCCAGGAGTTCAAGAACTCATTGTTGAAAATTTAAAAGAACTAAAAATTTACAAAAACAGAAATGTTTATTTCCGTGCTGGTTACATTTCTCGATACATGAAAGGTCGTAAGATAGAACCAAAAACAGAAAAATTTTCTTCAAAAGAATTTTCACAAAATTAAAAATAGCCCCGACACAATGTGTCGGGGCTATTAATTTGACTTTTTTTTAAATCTCTATATACTGTATTTGATTGTCTTGATTGAGTTTCGGATGCAATCTATCTTTATTAATATAGCTTATAAGCGTTAATTAATCATCGTCCGAATTAAATACTTATTGAAATAAGAAATAGCTTTTTAGCTTTTCTTTTTGCGTCACTATTTATTTATCTTGGATTTTTATAAAAAATGTCCACTCAAAGCAAGCTCCCTAAGAAGTATTTCACAAGGTATAAAAAACCTTTGATAGAGTTCCCAAACTTGATTGAAACTCAAGTTAAATCTTTTAAATGGTTAGTCGAGAAAGGTATAGGAGAAGTGTTTAAAGAATTTTCTCCGATCAATGATTATTCAGGTAAAAAATTTCAATTAGAATTCACTTCTTTCTCTCTAGGAGAAGCAAAGTGTGATGAACATACAGCAAAAATAAACAAGCTTTCATATGAAGGCCTTTTAAAGGCGCGTGTAAAGCTAACAAATAAAATCTTGGGTACTGTAAAAGAACAAGAAATATTCATGTCTGAAATGCCCTTAATGACAGATCACGGCACTTTCATAATCAACGGAGTAGAGCGCGTCATAGTTCCACAGCTTGCTAGAAGTTTCGGAGTTTTCTTTACAGAATCAGAAAGTAAAGGAAAAAGATTTTTTGGCGCGAAAGTAATACCTGCTCGTGGGGTATGGATTGAAATAGAATCAGAAGCGGACGGAGCTATATACGTACGTATCGATAAAAAGAGAAAATTTGCTGTTTCTTCACTTCTTCGTGTCATGGGTTTCCATACTGATGAAGCAATACTTAAAGCATTTTCGAAAAATACTTTATATGAAGAAGCTATAAAAGCATCTCTTGCAAAAGATACATCAAAAACACTTAGTGATTCTTATGTAGAAATCTACAAGCGTCTTCGTGATGGAGATATGGCGACAGCAGACAATGCTAAAGAATTTATTGATTCAATATTTACTTCTGAAAGATACGACCTTTCTCCTGTTGGACGTTTTCGCTTTAACGATCGTTTCTCAAAAGATATGGGTGATGAAGAAATGAAAAGAAGAACAATTTCTAAAGAAGATCTAGTTACTGTTCTTGAAAATATAATTGATTTAAACAATACTCCACATGCAAAAGCAGATGATATCGACCACTTAGGTCAACGTCGTGTGCGTTTCGTTGGTGAAATGTTACAACAAAAAATCCGTACAGGTATAATGCAAATAAAGAGAAACATTCAAGATCGTATGTCTACTATCGACGTCGATACTGCTATGCCAATACAAATCATAAACCAACGTCCACTCCAAGCTCGCATAAAAGAATTTTTCACAACAAACCAACTTTCACAATTTATGAACCAAGAAAATGTCTTGGCAGAAATGGAACACATCCGTCTTCTGTCTGCTCTTGGTCCTGGAGGTCTTACTCGTGACCGTGCTGGTCTTGAAGTTCGTGACGTGCATCCTTCTCACTATGGTCGTGTTTGTCCTATTCACACACCTGAAGGTCCAAACATTGGTCTTATCGTCCACCTTTCAACATATTCAAAAGTAAATGATTTCGGTATTATCGAAACTCCTTACATAAAAGTAAAAAATGGAAAAATAACTGGAGAAGTTGTTTATTTAAACGCGCTTGAAGAAGAAAAATATAACATTGCTCATGCTGGTGTTCCTTATGATGAAGATGGAAAAATCACAGTAGAAAAAGTTGAATCTCGTATTAAAACACAACCAGGTCTTATACCTCGTGATGAATTAGATTACATAGACGTTGCTACAAACCAAGCATTCTCTATTGCTACAAGTATGATTCCTTTCTTGGAACATAACGATGCAAACCGTGCACTCATGGGAAGTAACATGCAGAAACAAGCTGTTCCTTGTGTTCTTCCACAAGCTCCATTAGTAGCGACAGGTATTGAAGAAATGGCATCTCGTGATACAGGAAGACTTATTCTTGCTAAAGAAGATGGCGTTATTTCTTATGTAGACTCAAAGAAAATAATTTTGAAAGGTTCAAAAGGTGAACACACTTATGATCTTATTAATTTCCTTCGTAACAACAACTTCTCTGTATATCATCAAAGACCAAATGTAAATGTCGGTGAAAAAGTAAAGAAAGGTGATGTGCTTGCTGATACTTCTAGTACAGTTGGAGGACAAATTTCACTTGGACAAAATATTTTGGTTGCATTTATGTCTTGGAATGGATCAAACTACGAAGATGCGATAATTATTTCTGAAAAATTAGTTAAGAATAGTGTATTCACTTCTGTTTACTTGGAAGAATTTATCTGTACTGTTCGTGATACAAAACTTGGACCCGAAATCACTACTCGTGACATACCAAACGTTGGCGAACTTAAATTAAAAGATCTCGATGAAGACGGTATTATTCGTATTGGTGCTGAAGTTCGTGAAAATGATATTTTGGTTGGTAAAATTACACCAAAAGGTGAGACAGAACTTACTCCAGAAGAAAGACTTCTCCGTTCTATTTTCGCTGAAAAAGCTCGTGATGTAAAAGATACATCACTTCGTATGGAACACGGAAAGCGTGGAAGAATCGTAGGAATAAAAATATTCTCTCGTGATTTAGGTCATTCACTTGAATCTGGAATCATAAAGAAAATAGTTATTGAAGTTGCTCAAATCAGAAATATTTCTGTTGGAGACAAACTTTCAGGACGTCACGGAAACAAAGGTGTTATTTCAACAATTCTTCCAGAAGAAGATATGCCATATATGGCTGATGGTACTCCTATAGATATTATTCTTACACCACTCGGTGTTCCATCTCGTATGAACTTAGGACAGATCTTAGAAATCCATCTTGGTATGGCAGCAAATACACTTGGTTACCAAGCTATCGTTCCACCATTCTTGGGTGCTAAAGAAGAAGAAATAAAAGCAGAACTTGTAAAAGCAGGATTTAATGAAAACGGAAAAATGAAACTCTTCGATGGACGTACAGGAGAAGCTTTCGAACAAGATATTGCTGTCGGATACATGTACATGTTGAAACTTCACCACATGGTTGAAGACAAGATACATATGCGTTCAATCGGTCCTTACTCACTCATCACACAACAACCACTCGGAGGTAAAGCTCAAGGTGGAGGTCAGAGATTCGGAGAAATGGAAGTCTGGGCACTTGAAGGATACGGTGCTGCTTATGCTCTTCGTGAAATGCTTACAATTAAGTCAGATGACATAGTTGGTCGTTCATCTACTTTTGATTCAATTATTAAAAACGAAACTATTAAACAACCAAATTCACCTGCGTCATTCAATGTGATGCTCAATTACCTAAGAGGTCTTGCACTCAATGTAGATCTTAGTAGAAAGGGAGATAAAGGGGAAATAGCTTAACAATAATTATTTTAATCAAAACATATGAAAACATTAAACACAACAGATTTTGATCAGATTACTCTCTCCCTTGCTAGTCCTGAGCAAATTAAAGAATGGTCATACGGAGAAGTAACAAAAGCAGAAACAATAAACTACAGAACGGGTCGCAGTGAACGTTCTGGTCTTTTTGACGAACGTATTTTCGGTCCAGAAAAAGATTACGAATGTTACTGTGGAAAATATCGTCGTATTCGTTACAAAGATATTATTTGTGAAAAGTGTGGAGTTGAAGTTACTCGCTCTATAGTTCGTCGTGAGCGTATGGGTCACATAGAACTTGCTACACCTGTAGCTCACATCTGGTTCCTTCGTGGAGTACCATCTCGTATGAGTATTCTTTTGAATGTTACTGTTTCAGACTTAGAAAAAGTTGTTTACTTTGCAGGTTACATCATTACAAAAGTTTACGAAGAAGAAAAAGAAATTGTTATTTCTAATTTAGATCGTGAATATAAAGCAAAATTAAAAAATTCTGCTGATGATGATACAAGAGAAAAATTAAAAAATCTTTTATCTACAACAAAAAAAGAAATTGGTGAAATTTACGAAGGAAAAGTTTTAAATGAAATTTCTTTCCACCACTATTCTTTGAAATACGGTACATGTTTCGAAGCAAATATCGGAGCTGAAGCTATTTATACTATTTTCAAAAATCTTGATTTGAACAAATTAAAAGTTCATACAGAAAAACTCATTGAAAAAGCAAGTACTATAGAAAAAGAGAAAATGCAAAAAAGACTTTCTCTTATTCGTGCAATGCTTTACTCAAAAATGCGCCCTGAATGGATGTTCATGACTGTTATTCCTGTTATTCCTCCAGTACTTCGTCCTATGGTGGCTCTTGAAGGTGGACGTCATGCTACTTCTGATTTGAATGATTTGTATCGTCGTGTGATAAACAGAAATAATCGTTTGAAAAAATTGAAAGAAATTTCTGCACCAGACGTTATTCTTAGAAATGAAAAAAGAATAATACAAGAAGCAGTGGACGCTCTTATAGACAACTCTATTGCAAAAAGTGGAGACTCTGCAGCTATGAGTCAATCACAAAAAAGAGCACTTAAATCTCTTTCTGATAACTTAAAATCAAAACAAGGTTTGTTCCGTCAAAACTTGCTCGGTAAGCGTGTAGACTACTCAGGACGTTCTGTTATTGTTGTTGGTCCACAACTTAAACTCAATCAATGTGGATTACCAAAACACATGGCCCTCGAACTCTTCAAGCCTTTCGTTATTTCAAAAATTCTTTTAGCAGAACTTGCTTTCAATATTCGTGGAGCAAACAAACTCATAGAAGAAGGTGTTCCAGAAGTCTGGGCGATGTTAGAAGAAGTTATCAAAGGAAAATATGTTCTTTTAAACCGTGCTCCTACTTTGCACCGTCTTGGTATTCAAGCTTTCAATCCAATACTCATCGAAGGAAATGCTCTTCAAGTACACCCTCTTGTCTGTCAGGCTTTCAACGCTGACTTCGATGGAGACCAGATGGCTGTTTATGTTCCTCTTTCTGAAGAAGCACAATGGGAAGCAAAAGAATTAATGGCTGCAAACAAAAACTTACTTAAACCACAAAATGGTGATCCTATAGTTAACCCTCGTATGGATATGGTTCTCGGTTCTTACTGGATGACAAAAAATGTTGATGGTGAAAAAGGTGAAGGTATGATTTTTGAAAGCCCAAACTCTGTTGTTACTTCTTATGAATTCGGCATAGTATCACTTCGTGCAAAAATAAAAGTGATGGCAACCAATACTGCAAAGTACTCAAAGTTTGAAGGTAAAATTTTTGACACTACAGTGGGTAGACTTCTTTTTAATAGTATTTTGCCAAATGAATTCGCTTTCATAAACGAAGAAATGAACATAAAGAGACTTTCTTCTCTAGTTGATGAACTTATAATGCATTACGGCATAGATGCTACTCCACCGATTATCGATAAGATAAAAAATTTCGGATATAAATATTCAACTATCTCTGGTACAACATGGGGCCTTGATAACGTTAAAGTTCCTGCTCAAAAGAAAGGAATTATTGAAAACGGAAGAAAAGCAGAAGACGAAGTTCTTGCTCAATGGAAAGATGGTTTACTTTCTGAAGAAGAAAAATACCAAAAGATTATTGAAATCTGGACACATGCTAAAAAAGAAATTGAAAAAGTATTACCAGAAACATTAGATAAAAATGGTTCTACTTATGACCTCTTTACTTCTGGTGCCCGTGGAACTGTTACTTCACTTATTCAGATGACGGGTATGAAAGGTTTGATTCAAAACAACCAAGGTAAAACTTTGGAATTCCCAATTATTCCATCATACAAAGAAGGTCTTTCTCCTATTGAATACTTCGTCACAACTCACGGTGCTCGTAAGGGTGCTTCTGATACTGCTCTTAATACTGCAAAAGCCGGTTATCTTACTCGTCGTCTTGTAGATGTTTCTCAAGATGTTGTTGTTACTGAAGAAGATTGTGGAACAAAAGAAGGCAAAATGGTTTCAAAAGAAAACATTGGTGGTATAGAAATTCCATTATCAAAAAATATTCGCGGACGTATTTTGGCAGCTGATTTGAAAGATGATGAAGGAAAAGTTTTGTACAAAAAAGGATTCTTGATTACAAAAGAAGAAGCAAAAGTAATTGAAAGTCTTGGTGTTAAAGAAGCTTTTGTTCGTTCACCACTTACTTGTCGTACTGTTCATGGTATTTGTCAGCAATGTTATGGTCTTGATCTTGGAAGAAATCACCTTGTAAATCTTGGTGAAGCTGTTGGTATTATTGCTGCACAAGCTATTGGAGAACCTGGAACACAGCTTACACTTCGTACATTTCATGCCGGAGGTGTCGCTGGAGTCGACATCACACAAGGTCTTCCTCGTGTTGAAGAAATTTTCGAAAGAAGAATTCCTAAAAACGCTGCTATTGTTTCTCAAACAGATGGAGAAGTTATAGAAATAAAAGATACTGATTCAAAAGAAAAATTGATAAAAGTATTATCAGATTCAAAAGCTGACGGTAAGTCAAATGAAATAGAATACGTAGCACCATTCCGTAGAATGCCAGTTGTAAAAGTTGGTGATAAAGTTAAAAAAGGAATGCTTCTTACAGACGGTTCAGCTGATATTGCAGAAATATTCAAATTCGGTACAAAAGAAGATGCAGAAGAATACATCATCCGTGAAATCAATAAAGTTTACGAATTACAAAGTGCGTCTATTTCACGTAAACATACAGAAATCATAATTCGTCAGATGTTCTCACGTCGTCGCATCAAAGAAGCAGGTGATACTAATTTCTCTCCTGGTGATATTGTAGAAAATACTGCTCTCTTAGAAGAAAATATGCGTATGGAAAAAGAAGGAAAAGTTGGAGCAAAAGGCGAGATAATCGTGCTTGGTATTACAGAAGTTTCACTTCGTACAAAGAGTTGGCTTTCTGCTGCTTCATTCCAAAACACAAACCGTGTTCTTATTGAAAATGCTATCAAGGGTGGAATTGATTCACTTCGTGGTCTTAAAGAAAATGTTATTATTGGTAGACTTATTCCTGCAGGTACAGGATTTAAAAATAAATTTACTCCAAACACGGAGGAATAAAAATTTATGGACTCTCCAGTTAAAAAAATTAAGGAGAGAATGCCAATTGATGAGTTAATCTCTTCTTACATAAAGATAGAAAAATCAGGAGCAAATTTTAAAGCTCGTTGTCCTTTTCATAATGAAAAGACTCCAAGTTTTTATATTTCTCCTGACAGAGGAAGTTATTATTGTTTCGGTTGTTCTGCTAAAGGTGACATTTTCACTTTTGTTGAAGAATTTGAAGGATTAGATTTTAGAGGAACATTAAAGCTTTTAGCAGAGCGTACTGGAATACAACTCGAGAGTTACAATAAAAAAGAAGAAGGTGAAAAAGATGTTCTGTATAGAATAATGGAAGAGTCTACAAAGTTTTTTGAAAATAATTTAAAAAATAATGTAGAAGCTCTTGAATATCTAAAGAAAAGAGGATTGGAAGAAAAAACAATTAAAGATTTTAGAATTGGTTTTGCTTTGCTCGATTGGAGAAAATTATATGATTTTTTGAAATCTAAAAATTTTTCTGATAAAGAAATAGAATTGGCTGGTCTTGCAAAAAAACCAGATGATACAAGTAAAGGAATGTATGACAGATTTCGTGGAAGAGTTATGTTTCCTATTTCTGATTCTAGTGGAAGAGTTATTGCTTTTTCGGGAAGAATTTTTGTTGACGATGGAAAGTCTGCAAAATATTTAAATAGTCCTGATACACCAATATTCAATAAATCTTTTGTTTTGTATGGAATAGATAAAGCCAAAGAATCTATTAGAAGAAATAATTTTTCTATTCTTGTTGAAGGACAAATGGATTTGGTTTTATCTCATCAAGCGGGATTTAAAAATACTGTTGCTGGTTCAGGTACTGCTCTTTCTGATTCATTGGTTTCAAAAGAAAACGTTGTGAGTAATTTGGGAATACTTCGAAGACTTTCTGGTAATATGGTCCTTGCGTATGATGCAGATAAAGCAGGACTTAATGCATCTGATCGTGCAGGACGCATTGCACTTTCCTTAGGAATGGATGTGAAATCTGCTTCAATGCCTGAAGGTATGGACCCAGCAGATTTGATTTCTAAAGTTGGAGTAGAAGCTTGGAAAGAGGCAATAAGAAATTCAAAACATATTATTATTTTTCTTTTGGAGAAAATAATTAAAAATGCAAATGGTGATGAAAGAAAAGTAAATAAAGAAGTTAAAGAAAAAATCTTACCTTATGTGAGTGCATTAGATGGAGCAATAGAGAAATCACACTTTTTGAAAAAAATAAGTGACATGTGCAATATCAGAGAAGGAGCACTTATGGAAGATTTGAAAAATTTTGAAAAAAATAGTGTAAATGAAAAATTTGAAATAAAAGAAGTTTTAAACAATCAAGTCAGTGTTTTTAGAAAAGATTATATAGAGAAAAGATTGATAGGTATTGTTTTTTGGCAGAAACAAAATAATACAAAAAAGATTGATTGTGATAAACTCTTAAAAGAGTTAAGTATTATATTAAAAACACCTGAAATTGATATTTTATCAAAATGGTCAGTGTCGGAAGCAGATTTTATTTTTGAAGCCGAAGTCTTCTATGGAGAAGTTCAAAATTTAGAAGATGATGTAGGGGAAATGCTTGCGAATTTATATGAAGAATATTTGAATGAAGATTTTTCAAGAAAAATGCGAGAGTTGCAAAATATACAAGACAAGAAAGAAAAAACAGATGAAGACAAAGATAATGAAAGAAAAATTTTAAAAGAAATAGATGAATTAGTTAAAAAAAGAGAAGAGATTAAAAGTGGTCGTTATAATAAAAATAGAATATAAATATGAAAAAATCTAAAACAAAAAAAATAATGAACAAAAAAACAAAAAAAACAAAGCCAGTAAAGAAAGTGAAGGTTGTAAAGAAAGCAAAAAAAGTAGCTCCAAAAAAGACTAAAGTAGTTAAAAAAGTAGCAAAGAAAGTCGCAAAAGAAAAAGCTGTCAAAAAAGTTCCTGCAAAAAAATTAACAGCAGGAGAGAAAAAAGCTGAGCTTTTATCAGGAAAATCAAATGAACTTATTGAAAAAGGTAGAAAGCGTGGATTCATAACATATGATGAAATTCTAAAAACATTTCCTGATATTGAAAACAATATTTTGTTCTTAGATGAGCTTTATGAACAATTCAGTGTGGCTGGTATTGATGTTCTTGAAGGTGGAAATTTACTCGATCTTGATTCTCTTGCAAATGATAAAGATTTGAATAAATCAGCAATGCATGATTCTATTCAAATGTATTTGAAAGAAATCGGTCAATATTCTCTTATTTATGCTAGTGAGGAAAAAGAGCTTGCAAAGCGTATTGAAAAAGGTGATGAAGAAGCAAAGAATTTACTTGCTCGTGCAAACCTTCGTCTTGTTGTTTCTATCGCGAAAAAATATGTTGGTCGTAGTGCAGATCTGACTCTTCTTGATTTGATTCAAGAAGGTAATTTGGGACTTTTCAAAGCAGTTGAAAAATTTGATTGGACAAAAGGTTATAAATTTTCAACTTATGCTACTTGGTGGATTCGCCAATCTATAACTCGTGCTCTTGCAGATCAATCTCGTACTATTCGTATTCCTGTGCATATGGTTGAAACAATTTCAAAATACAAACAAGTACACCGTAGACTTTCACAAGACCTAGGCCGTGAACCACTTGCAGAAGAGATAGCGACAGAGATGGGTATAGATATTGAAAAAGTTCATACTATAGAAAATATTTCTCAAGAAACTATTTCTCTCGAACAGCCGATCGGTGATGAAGATGATAAATCAACACTCGAAAACTTTATTCCTGATGAAAAAATTCTTCGTCCAGATCAAGAATCTTCACGTCGTATTTTGGCTGATCAGATCCGTGAAGTTCTCGATGAACTTAATCCGAAAGAAAGAAAAATTCTTGAAATGCGTTATGGACTTATGGATGGTATTCAACATACTCTCGAAAGAGTAGGAGAAGAATTCGGAGTTACACGTGAACGTATTCGTCAGATCGAAGCCAAAGTACACGAAAAGCTTCGACAACATGAAAAGATATCACGTTTAAAAAATTACTTTGATTAAAATAAAAAACATCCAGTTCAAGCTGGATGTTTTTTATTAGATTATTTATGTTATTATATTTATATATGGTTACCAAGCATTTTTTCAAGATTCTTATTACTTTTATTTTTATTATAATAATAGGATTACTTGGAGTTTTTCTTTCTAGTTATTTTAGTTAAATAGAGCTTGTTTTTTATATAGCTTTATGTTATATTAAAAATGCTGCAAAGAAGATAGGTGTGCATATAAAAAGCATATAAATCCTGTCCAGTGGTCGATTCCGAGATAACTCGGAAGCAATTGCGGCGAAAGCCGTTTTTTTATTTGTTAAATTAGGTTTTAAAAATTATGTTATTAAAATCAAAAAAAGAAGATATAGTTAAAGATCTCGTTACTTCTATCGAATCTTCCCAGTCTGTAGTTTTTGTAAACTTTCATGGAATCAAAGCAGGGGATGAAACATCTCTCCGAAGAGATTTGAGAGACAAGAGTGTTAATTACCGTGTTTCAAGAAAGACATTACTTAAGCGTGCAATGGAAGGAAAAGCAGAAGGTTCAATGCCTGAGCTTGGCGGAGAAGTAGCAATAGCATATGCTGATGATCTTATAGCTCCAGCTCGCGAAATATATGCTTTCCAAAAAACACACAAAGGAAGTTTAAATATCCTCGGTGGAATTTTTGAAGGTAAGTTTGTGGATGGTGCAAAGATGACAGAGATAGCAATGATCCCAGGTAGAGAAGTGTTGTACGCTCAATTCGTCAACCTTATCAATTCTCCAATCCAGCGTTTCGCTGTGGTTTTGGATCAAATCGCTTCAAAGAAATAATTATTAATTAGTTTTGCAATAAAAAAATTTATTTTTCTATTGCAATAAAAACATTTATGGAAAAATTTAAAGATATCATAGAAAAAGTAGAAAACATGTCAGTACTTGATCTTCACGAATTAGTGAAGGCATTAGAAGAAAAATTCGGTGTTTCAGCTGCTGCTGTCGCTGCAGCTCCGGCTGCTGGTGGCGCTGCTGCTGCAGGTGAAGAAAAAGATTCATTCACAGTAGTACTTGCTGGTGCTGGTGAACAAAAGATTGCTGTTATGAAAGTTGTTAAAGAAGTTCTTGGTCTCGGTTTGAAAGAAGCTAAAGACTTAGTTGATGGCGCTCCAGCAACTCTTAAAGATGGTATGAAAAAGGCAGAAGCTGAAGATTTGAAGAAAAAAATCGAAGAAGCAGGTGGAAAGGTAGAATTGAAATAATTCAATATTTACAAAACAAAAAATCCCTCACCTTATATAGGTCGGGGGATTTTTTGTTGTATAAAATTATAATTCTTGTATAATAACGACATTATGGAGATCTTAGGAAAAATATTCGGAAGTACAGCACGGGTAAAAATTATGCGCCTTTTTATTTCAAACGTCGAACAGACTTTTGAAAGTAAAGATATTGTGGCTCGTAGTCGTGTGAATTCTGCAGTAGTTAGAAAAGAATTATCACTTTTATCATCTATTGGTTTTATAAAAAAGAAAAAACAAGGATATTATTTTAATCTTTCTTTTCAATATGCTCGCCAGATAGAAAATTTGATCGTTGGTGTAGATATGTTCGACAGAAATGCATTACTAAAGACTTTCAAGAAAGCAGGGAAAGTAAAACTCATAATTGTTTCTGGTGCATTTATAAAGAGTAAAGATTCCAGAGTAGATTTACTCATTGTTGGAGATAAAATAAAGCGTAAAACTGTCGAAGATGGCTTGAAAAAAATAGAATCTGAAATAGGCACAGAACTTACATATGCTGTTTTTGATACAGAAGAATTCGTCTATCGTTTAAATATGTATGATAAATTAGTACGAGATATCCTTGATTTTACTCATGAAGTACTTTTAGAGTCTAAAGAGTTATCCACACAATATTTAAAAAAGCCCTAGAAATTGGTATAATAGAAACATAGCTTTATAAGGTCGAACTTTAAAGTTTTTTACAAGTTTAGTGTTAATTATAATTTATGAATAACATTTGGATTACATGGGGTGACGTTTTCAATGCTTCACTTCAAGATTTGTGGTGGGGTTTCGTGCACTTTGCTCCGAAGTTAATCTTAGCGATTATCTTCTTTATTATTGGTTGGGTTTTGAGTGGATTGGTCGCAAAAGCTTTTGAGAATGTTTTAAGTGCTCTTAAAATCGATAAACTTTTCGCTTCTATTGGTATGGATGACATGCTAAAGAAGATGGGAATGAACCTTAACTCAGGTTACTTTATCGGCCAATTAGTAAAGTGGTTTATAATAATCGCTTTCCTTGTACCTTCTCTTTCACTTATGGGCTTGGAATCAGTTTCAAGTTTCCTTCGTGAAGATGTGCTTATGTTCTTGCCACGTGTTATAGTCGCTGCATTTATCCTCGTTATTGCTACAGTTGTAGCTGAGGCTATTTCAAAGTCTATCGTTGCAGGTTCTAAGGCTATGAATCTACGCAGTGCAAATATGCTAGGTACTATCGCAAGATATGCTGTCTGGGTATTCGCATTCATCATCGCCCTCGGTCAACTCGGTGTTGCTCCTGCTTACATGCAAATCATGTTTGCTGGAATCATCGGTATGTTCGCTGTTGCCGGAGCTATTGCTTTCGGTATTGGTGGCAAAGATGCTGCTGCACGTTTCATCGATCGTCTTTCACAAGACACTCGTCATCAGTAATTTTAATCTATAAAGATTATTAAAAAACTCTCGAAAGGGAGTTTTTTAATTTATAAAAGAACCCTAGTATGTAATACTTGACTTCCTTTTTGACTTCGTATATACTCTTTCTATCGGTATGATAATTATAAAAAACAAGGCAAATAAGCGGTCTTAGCAGACAATTTTTTTGTTTGTATAGACTGCCCAAAAGGCGGTTTTTTATTTGGTAAGAACGGCTTGAATATTTGAAAACTAAATCCTTGTCCTGACACTTTTGGTTATAAAAATGCAAAATTTATTTTTTGCAATTTTTTTAATTCAAGGGTCTTTTAGTCAGAGATAAGAAAACTTTCTTTGTTTAAATTTTGTTCTAAAAATTTGAGCGGTCAAATTTTAAAATAAATTTTTACACATGTTAAAGAAAGTTGTTTTTGTTTTATTTGTTTAGAAAATTTTTTTAAAATTTTCTAAACTTGAATTGTGATTTATAAATTTCTTAACAGGAAATTAAGGGCGTACGGTGGATGCCTTGACTTTAAGAAGCGATGAAGGACGTGGCGTGGCTGCGATACACTTCTGGGAGGTGCCT
>CAYXTA010000008.1:0-24574 GCA_964468315.1 uncultured Candidatus Saccharibacteria bacterium | reverse complement strand
CGAGCATAGTAGAAAAAACAGACGAAAACTCGTCTGTTTTTTCATTAGACGCTGTAAACAAAGGAGATTTATTAGGTTCGAACTTTGGACTTTCAATCTTCATCTGAACAAAGCCATCAATGAGAGCTTGGATTGATTTATCGTTGATAATGCTGATTATTTCATCATTCCACACTAGGTTCGAACGAAGTTTGGTTAGGAGGCTTCTCTTGCCACTAATCTGACCCTCTCTCATTACAAAGATAAATTCTTCAGCAAGATTTACTATCTCGTTTGCACGAATGGTCCAATCAATGCTTTTAGGCTTGTCTGTAGGCTTATATTGAGCCTCAAGGTCTGTTAGGTCAGACTTGTATTCTTCATCGGTTATCATTTTTTCAGCAAGCATCTCACGAAGCCTTTTCTTTTTTGCCTGATAATCTTCAGCTTGTTTTTGTACTATCTCTTCTTTGAAAAGATTTTCATTAACCTCTTCATCTCTCATTTCCTTAATATGTTTTCTGCACCAGCCAGCGAGTTCTGAGGAAAAAGGTATTTTTTCACCAACTTCTTTTACTAGATAATCGGTTAGGTCAGCATCATTTATAGATTTGTACTCCAAGCCCTGCTTCTTCTTTGAAACATTGTAATAGTAGGAGTAGTCCAAGTATTTAGGGCTTTCCATCTCATCAATAGGCTTCTGACAATTAGGACAGTGAGTTTTACTTCTATGTGCAAACTTCTTCTTACAATCGCAAATAACCTGATACTTTCTATCAAGTCCAATAAACTGATTGTCAGGTGAGCTTATAAAGCCGGAAAAAACAGCTTCGTGCGTTTGTGTCTTGGGAATATTTCTCTTACCCAAAATCATCTTTATCTCGTTATGCTCATCTTCAGTAATGAGTCTTGGCAAGCTTTTATCTAGCTCATATCGTTCACCACCATAAAAGAAGAAGCCAGCATAAATAGGGTCTTTAAGAATTTCATATATTCTTGAGAGCTGTATCAATTTGCCACCAATCTTCTTTCTCTTCACAGTGGTCAATTTAAGCTCATCCACAGCATATTTATAAAGCTTTCCGGCTGACAATTCCTTAGTCAAAAACATCTTCAAAAGTATTCTAACTTTCTCAAGTGTAGGCTCATCTACAAGCCACTTTCTATTTCCTTTCTCTTCAGTCTTGTCATTGAGGAAACCAAGAGTTGCTACACCGTGAGGAACACCCATAGAAGCTTTCTTTGTTTGACCACGTTTTACGTTTACAGAAAGGTCCTATTCCTGCTGAGACAGTTACATCTCCTGCACTGTCTGGAGGTGTGCCATTTACCGAAAGAACATAAGTTCCGTCTGCATCTGGTATAGTATGTGTTCTAACTGCTGTTAAACCAGTTGCATCAAATTTTACTGCTTTACTTATGTCAGCATTCATAAAACCTGCCAAGTTTGGCAAATAGTAATCTCCTGTTGTGTTATCAAAAAATGAACCAGTAGCACCACCAGTAAGTCCTGTTATGGAGTCGTAGTATTGTATATTGCCTGGAGCACCTGCTGGAGATACAAGTGCTGAAAATTCAATAATACCTCCACCTAAATCATTGATTGTCATATTAGTACCTTGTACGAGGTTTAAGATAGTTTGTGAGTCGTTTGGTATGCCGTTAGTTAGGAGGGAGATGGAAGAGCCACCTGTACTTTTAACAAGTAATCTTTTTGTTATAGGATCAACTCGCAACATCTGTATGTCTAAATCACTGTCATCTGTTACTCCAGCAAGGACAGTTACAAAGTTTTGATCTCGTTTTATTATTTCATCAGCCATATTATTTTAATTTTGGTGGTTTAGTTGGTAATCTACCTTTTTTGCCTACTGCTTTATTATAGAAGTCGGTGAGTTGGGATTTTGGTATATAAGAATCCCCAGTTAAATCAACAGTGTGAGTAAATTGTTTTCCTGAACTTTTATATTCGCCATTGTATTTTAAAACACTATATCCTTTCTCTTTAGCGATTGTTGACAATTCTTTAGGTGAGATATATCTCTTTTCTGGTATTCCTAACTTTTTACTTATTTCTTGAAATGTAGAGTCGCCCAAATCAAGAACCTTAGCATCTGGTTTTATTACATACTCACCTACCTTACCAAAACCTTTAGGATATTCAGCATCAGAAGCGTAATGCTTTCCTTCCGCTAGTAATGCTTTACCCTGTGCTACATTTGAACCACCTTCTCCACGATACACGGGTGTTCCTTGTGCCTTCACAAACTCCTCCGCACTCTTATACTTCCTAGCTTCTTGGGCTAGGGGTTCTAGGTCTTTAGATAAATTTATTGGCTTGCTAGGCATTTTTGATTGTGGTAAAGTTTTAGATATGCCATTCTTAAGTGAAGCGCTAATTGCGGGTTTAGTAATGTTCGGTTTAATTAAATTGGGAGTACCTTTTTGGATCGCTTTTATTTTAGTTGCCGTATTATTTACTGGACTGTTAGAATCAAAAATATAATCTCCTGGAGATTTAACACCAGCTTTTAATAGTGCGTTTTTTACTATATTTGCTTTATTTCCTACTATACCTAAAACATTTAATATTTCCCCAACTGCTCTAGGAGAAGAAACAAGAGCAAGTTTAAGCATTGGTACGATACCTGCACCTGAAACAAGTCCTGCTCCTGCCCCGACAGTTCCCAGTGTTCTAGCCAATCCTCTAGGTAAAATTTCACTTAATTGCTGACCAGCTATTTTAGGTATTAAAGTACCACCAGTTATATCGTTTAGTTCTTTAACTGCTTGTCGTCTCATTTCGTTATTTGTTCGTAACACTGTAGATAGTTTTCTGAAAGCAGTATCTGTACTTGCTTTGTCACCTAGACTCAGAGCTTTTTGTATTTCTCGTATATCTTTTGTAGATTTTTCAAAATCACCCAACATTTTGTCGTAAGTAAGTAAAGTTTTTAAATCTTTTGATTTAGTTAAATTATTACGGATAATATTCTTTGCTTCACTTCTAAGTGAAGTTACAAATGTATCGAACTTTTTACTATCTTGTGATCCGATTCTAAAATCATCAATAACTTGTTTCAATTTATCTACACCAGCAATGGTACTATCTCCTTCACGAGTTCCCCATTCAGCTAATGTTTTTGAAAGCCCTTGCAAATCTTTTTCATATCTACCAAGCCCTGGAGCTCGTGAAAAATTAGGTGGATTTGACGAGGAAGATTTGCGTTCGATGCTTATGGACCTTAGAAAGTTCACTATAAAGCGTGATGATGTGTATTTGCCGGATATTTGTGATTTGGTAATTGCCAACACCACTGACTCAAAGACAATTACTAATATTCAGAAGTGCAAGGACCTTTATTCTCAGTTAATGAACGAGCCAGCAATCAGAATGATTATTGAGAGCGAGACTGAAACTGGTAAGGCTGTAATGGATAAGTGGTTATATGGTCATTACATACACGAGAAACAGCACAAGCAGGATTTAGAGAATTTAGGATTTGGTCAGCAACTCCATAAGGCAAACTTTGTATGGAGTATCACTGAACTCATCAAAATCTCTTCTTGGGTGGCGAATAATGCAAAAACCGTTCTAGGGATTGCTTAAATAGCTTAAACGTAAATCATTATTTTCTTGGATTATTGCTTTCCGAACATTGTCCCAGGTGCGGAGCCCTATATATGTTGAATATATTTGCTATAATACTCTCATGATTAAAAAACATGTTGCAATCTTGGTCTATTTATTTTTTATCCTTATTAGTAATTTAAATTATGTTAAAGCTCAAGAAGAAACCCAGCTTCGAGCAGTCTTTAACCCAGAATCAGCTTCGCTTCGGAATGTGTTTGTTTCGCCAGAAGCTACCACGACTGTGATAGTGCCCGACGTAATAATCTCTGATGGACAGAGTACATTTAAAGTTTCTTCAGACGAAACTCCCACTAAAACAGTAAAAGTAAATATCGAAGCTTCACCAGTAATTGTTAAAACCGAAACATCTAAGTCGACTGGTATTACTTGCACCAAAACTTTAAACGGACAATGTACTTTATTTAGTTGTTCAGATGGAACCAAAACTAACACTTGTGATCTTGTCTGCAAAAATACTCCTCCACCGACCGACCCTGCTTTGGTTGGTGCAGTCTCCACCGATGAACCTGAGATCACATCTTTCTTTCCTGAATCTGGAAACGCTGGCACAATTGTCACTGTTTATTTAACTAAGGGACAGAAAAATTTTTCTGGTCCCGATTCTATTGAGATCGGTGGAGTAAAGGCAGCAATGAATTCATTCTCTAATATTCCAGGTTCTAAGGTAGACTTTCGTGCAGAAATAGTTGTTCCTGAGGGGGCGAAAACTGGCAAAATTAGGATTACTAAATCACAAACTTTTGCTAAACCAGGAGAAAGCAATAAAGATTTTATGGTAGTACCGACTCAAGACGCACCTTATATTACTTCAATAAAACCAATTGCTGGATACCCAGGTCAAGAAGTGGTTATCGAATATTATATGGGCACTAAAACTTTTTCTGGTCTTGATTCTATAGAAATAGGTGGAGTACCTGTTATTAGCAAACTTCATAGTGATGTCTGGTCAAAAAAACCACATGGCTACATGGAGAAAATTATTATTCCTGAAAATGCTAAGACCGGAAAAATTACTTTAAACAAGAAAAATTTCGGAACAGTTACAAGTGATGTTGATTTTATTGTTGTGCCAGCCACTGATGCGCCAACCATTTTATCCTTTTCTCCAGAAAGTGGTAGTCCGGGCGAGGAAGTCACTATCAAGGCGGTCGCTGGGAAAAAGAACTTTTCTGGACTAGATTCAATTTACATCGGTGAAACTAAGGCCGAAATTGTAAGTAGTCTGACTGACACTTCAGGTATTAGAAAGTTCACTATAAAAGTGCCGAAGGAAGCAAAAACTGGTAAAATAATATTACGTAAACCAGGAACCTTTGTAGACGTTTCTAGTGTTAAGGATTTTAAAGTTTATGGGGCAGTGAAATCCTTTTTCCATTGGATTGGTTTCTTTTAATTTTTTATATCTGGGCAGGCATCCCACGTTTGGAGCATTCGAAGTTTTTATGTAATAGAAAGTGATATATATTAATGATTAATCAAAAAAATTATGAAAATAAATAGTAAAAAATATGTGGATGGATTTGTAATACCAATAAAAAAGAAAGATTTAGCAGCATATAAGAAAATGGCAACCTGGGGAGCAAATATCTGGATGAAAAATGGAGCCCTCAGTTATTTTGAATGTGTGGGTGAAGATCTTGGAGTAAAAAAAGGTATGGGAATGGGCTTCAAAAAACTTGCTGGACTAAAAGCTAATGAAACTATCATTTTTTCGTTCATTGTCTATAAATCAAAAGCTGACAGAAATCGAATAAATAAAAAGGTGATGAGCGATCCCTCAATGAAAAACTTTGATGAAAAATCAATGCCTGTTGATATGAAACGTTTCGTTTGTGGAGGGTTTGATACAATTGTTGAGGGTTAATATATTTGAAATTTTGTACCAAGTTCGGACTATTAAAATCACTTTAGAAATAAGGTGATTTTTTCTTGTCGTACTTGGAAATCGAACCCATGATATAATTGAATTATGGAAAATAAAAATATAGTATATGGAATTATTGGTTTGTTGGTTGGAATTGTTGGTAGTTTTTGTTTTATTACATATTACAGAGATAATGATGATTATGGTAATAAAGGAAATATGATGCATGTTATGCCTAATGGCTCTATGATGAGCAATGAGATGGACGGAATGATGGCAGGACTTCAAGGTAAGACAGGGGATGCTTTTGACAAAGAATTTCTTTCTGAAATGATTGTTCATCACCAGGGGGCTGTTGAGATGGCAAAGGCAGTTCTTGCAACCTCAAAGCGACCAGAGCTTATCAAACTCGCCAACAATATCATTTCTGCTCAAAATAAAGAAATCGGAATGATGCAGAATTGGCAGAAAATGTGGTTTAAGTAATAGTATATCTTTCCCAATGATTATTTTTATCAGAAGTAAGAATCTTTTTTAATTTTACTAAATTATCTGAAATACGGCCTTTCAAATATTGTTTCATATTATTATTGAATTTTTACTTTTTATAAAGTATAATAGTAATATCTTATTATTAATCAAAATTTAAATATATGGCAAAAAGAAGTACAACATTGAGTCCAAAGAAACCATCAAGACATTCAAAAAAGACAAAGAAGAGATTGGCTGTAAAAAAGGTAATGCTTGATAAAAAAGCAGCAAAGAAAAAAAAGAAATAATTTTCTCTTAAATTAAAAAAGACTCTGCAAAATCCGCAGAGTCTTTTTTTGTAAGTTAACCGTTATTTTTTAACGTGCATTTTGAGTTTCTTGATCAATGGTGTTTTGTAGAAATCATTTTTGGACTGGTAAGTTTTAATTTTTTGTTCCGTTATTCTTGGAACATTTTTACCGAAGATAGTGCTGGGAAATGGGTCACCGATAGGCAATGCGGAAATACTTCTTTTGTTCACAAAGTTAGTTTTTAATGGTTAAATAATTTTTTTATTATCGAAATTTGATGAACAAATTCTAGGGATTATATTACTAAAATTAGCTTGACTTGTCAAATGATTTATGCTAAGATAATAGGGAATAAATATCTTTGAAATATAAACCTTAAATATAAAAAAATGGAAAATACAGATTCGGAATCTTCGGATCCAAAAACTCAATTAAAAGTTATAATAGCTATTATTGTTTTAGCTATATTGTCGCTTGGTTCTTGTAAAACTTCAAAAGAAGTGTCTATTGATGGTACGGGAAATGATAATAAAAAAAATCTCGTTCCTTTTAAACTTGAACAAGTATTAAAGGTAAAAACTACTCCAGCAGAATTAAAAGGCGTCCAGTTTTATATAAGCAGAAAAGTTGATTTGAACTTTACTACTGAAGTAAAACAAAAAGAAATCACTGATGATGGAAAATTCATTTTCATAAACATTCCTATTTTTAACGTAATAACAATTCCAGCTGGAACAAAATGCGTTATTGATAGTATTAGTAATGATATGAAAACAATGATTGTTCGTATTGATGAAGTTGATGTTGACGCAAAATTAAAGTTTGGTTTTGATTCACGTGACGGAAATCAACACTTAAGAGCTTCTTTTAAAAACAAAGATGGAACTTTTGGAATAAATTATAAAAACCAAAAACCAACTATTGATGCTTCTTATGAGATGACTATATTACTTTATGATGCTGAAGAATTAAGAAAACCAGAAACTTACAAACAAACAGTAACTGGTGTTTCTGTTAAAAAACAATAATTAAACAAAAACCCGTTTCTCAAAATGAGAAACGGGTTTTTTATTTTGTTAATTTATAAAACTATGGACACATAGCAGTCCAAGAACTTGGTGTTCCTGCATTATAACCTACTAATGTATCATATTGTTCTATTGCAAAAGAACTAAAGGCACTTTTTTGTGTTGCTGTCATTAAATCGTAAGCTCCTTGAAGTGTAGAATTTAGATTTGCACAAGTACTACCGAAGAAATTTGATGATGCTGGTGCACTATTGTCGAGCAAAATTCCAATGTTTACTTTTTTACCTGTAGCTGCAGCATAATTTAATTCTCCAATTGCATCATCATGAATATCAATAGAGTTGTTAACATAATCTTGAATTGAAAGAATATCAACATTATCAAATAAATAAGTCATAGCATTTTTACCAGCTACTACACCTACACCTGTACGAGAGAATGGTGTAAGGTTGGCTGAGGTGTCATACCATCGTGGTGGAGCAAGATTTACTTTCACACTTGATCCAGTGATTGCTCTTACTTGTTGAGTCATATCTATTAGAGCATTTATTATAGCTGTGTTTGCTTGTAGTGTTGTATAGTTTGCATCACTTAATCCATAATAAGGATAGTAACCGTCTGTGCTACCTATGGTGTGAGGCTCTACATCATATTGTATTGCTGAGAATTTTGCATTATTACCGGTAACACTATTATTAAGATTTTTTACAGCTGTAGCAAAATCAAGAGCTGCAGTTGTTGTTGTTCCTTGAGTGAAATATGGATTACCTGGAAGTGCAACCCAATTTTCAGCACCACCTAATGCTTCTACGTTCATACAATGAGCTTTTGCTTTGTTTAGGAAGTCTTTGATATTTGTTGCATTGTTATTAACAAAAGATGCATTTGCATTTAGGTATATTGTTTGTACTTTATGAGAATCAGCATAATTAAAGAATTTAGTTTGGAAAGTAGAGTTCGGTGTTATTAGTTGAGTGTTGCCATGCCACGCCCAAACATCTCTAGCGTCTGCTGGATTTGTAACAGCGTTTAAACAAGCTGGTGTTGGAGTTGTTGTTGTAAAAGTTTGATCAGTAGATGAAGCACTGTTTGTTGAAGCATCTTTTGATGTTACTTTGAAGTGATAAAGTGTTCCTGAAGTAAGTCCTGTAACTGTTACAGAATGTGATGTTACAAGTGTAGCGTTTAATATACTTGTTGTTCCGTATGAAGTTGTAGGACCATAGCTAATTTGAGAATCTGATGCTTCGTTTGTTGTCCATGTTATTGTTACTCCTGTATCATTTGGTGTTGAATTAATTGCAGAAATTGTTGGTGCTGTTGTGTCGGCGGCAACTGTCGTTACAGACAAAGCACTACTTGCAGGAGAAACATTTCCTGCCGCATCTTTAGCCTTTACTGTAATACTATATGTAGTACCAGCAGTAAGTCCTGTAAGAGAAGCTGTTGTACTTGTAACACTAGTTACAAGGGTTCCATTTTTATACACATCATATCCAGTTACACCAACATTATCAGTACTTGCAGTCCAAGAAATTGTAGCACTTGTTTGTGTGATGTTTGAAGAAGTAAGTCCTGTAGGTGCTGTAGGAGAAGTGGTGTCGGCTGGAGTTTTTGTTGTTGCTGAAAGTGAAGTACTAAGAGGAGAGAGATTTCCTGCCGCATCCTTTGCTTTTACAGTGAAAGTATATGTAGTAGCAGGAGTAAGACCAGTGATCGGTACTGAAGTAGAAGTAATTGTACCAGTAATAAGTACTCCATTTTTGAATACTTGATATTCGACAACACCAACATTGTCAGTACTTGCAGTCCAGTATAGATTTAGAGAATTTGTTGTAATTTCTGCTATAGGAGCATTGAGGCTTGTAGGTGCAGTCGGTGCTTGTGTGTCAGGTGCGGCATCTGTTGTAACAGAAAGAGGGTTGCTTGAAGATGAAAGGTGTCCTAAAACGTTTTTTGCTTTTACAGTGAAAGTATATGTAGATGCTGGAGTAAGCCCGTTTGCTGTAATAGAAGTAGCACTTAGTGTTGTTCCTGCAAATGTGCCGTTTACATAAATTTCATAAGAAGCGATAGGGGATAATCCTCCTGTTACTACGGGAGCGGTCCATTGTATTGCTACTGAATTGTGAGTCTTAGAAATTAATACTAGATTTGTAGGTGCAGACGGATTATCTTGTGGTGTTGTTATTGTTAATGGAGTACTTAATGGAGAGTAATTGTTTGCTGCATCTTTTGAAGTGATTGTAAAAGTATAAGTTGTGTTTTCTGAAAGAGTTGAAGCATGTATAGAAGTAGCTGAAGTTGTACCACCTACAAGCGTTCCATTTATATAAACTTGATATTCAATAACACCTACATTATCAGTACTTGCTGTCCAAGAAATATCTACTGAATTAGGGGTTAAATTTGAAGAAGTTAAATTACTTGGAGTAGACGGAGGAGTTATATCATGAAATGAATCTGTTGTAACAGAAAGAGAATTACTTGGAAGGGATACATTTGCTGGAGTAGCGGTATCAAAAGCTTTTACAGTGAAAGTATATGTAGTAGCGGGAGTAAGACCTGATACTGTAATAGATGTTGCTGTGGAAGTGGTACCTATTAAACCTCCATTGTTATAAACATGATATCCAGCAACAGCTACGTTGTCTGTACTTGTTGTCCATTGTATTGCTGCACTTATATCTGTTTTTGAAATAAGGGTTAATGTAGGAGTACTTGGTGCTTGTGTATCAGCTGGTGGAATTATTACTGAAGGCAAAGTCGTTACAGACAAAGCACTACTTGCAGGAGAAACATTTCCTGCAGCATCTTTAGCCTTTACTGTAATACTATATGTAGTACCAGCAGTAAGTCCTGTAAGAGAAGCTGTTGTACTTGTAACACTAGTTACAAGGGTTCCATTTTTATACACATCATATCCAGTTACACCAACATTATCAGTACTTGCAGTCCAGGAAATTGTAGCACTTGTTTGTGCGATGTTTGAAGAAGTAAGTCCTGTAGGTGCTGTAGGGGAAGTGGTGTCGGCTGTTACACCACCTGTTGTTGTAAATACTACAGCATTACTTATTGCTGAGATATTTCCGGTTGCATCAAATGCTTCAAGCCAAAAACTTCTTTCTTGTCCTGGGGTAAGACCTGTTACATTATATGTAACAATATTTCCAAGAACTTTTTTTGTAACATTTCCATTAGAATCCTTTTTGTAAAGATTGTATCCAGTTACACCAACATTGTCAGTACTTGCAGTCCAATTTAAAATAGCTGTTGTGTCTGTCACAGAAGATACAGCTAAGTTGGTAGGAATAGAAGGGCTTTCTGTATCGATTGTTTTTGCGGTGGTGAATTTATTACTTGATGTCCAAGTCTTACAAGTGTTTGTATTATCACAAGACGTAACACGATAAGAATATTTTGTATTTTGTATAAGACCACCCACCTCTATTGAGTGATCTGTAGTATTTGCAGGGTCATCTGTTGCCAAAATCCAAGTAGATGTCCAAGCTTTCTTTGTCTCTAGTTTACTAGTAGAAGCCATATCTGTAGTCCAAGATATTGTCGCTCCGTTTAAAGTAATTTTACTTACTTTAACATTACTTATAAGTGGCCCGACGACACTAGCTAATTGGCTTGTAGTATCTTTAACTAAGTTATTATTAAAGACAACGATACCAAGACTAACTAAAAAAACAAAACTACTTAATACAATAAATAAACTTAAATTTTTTTTCATAAAAATAATATGAGCTTGTAAATATATAAACTATTAATACTTATATAATACTAAATATTTACCTGTAAGGGAAATAATAAAAACCGATTCTTTTGGAATCGGTTTTTATTATTTAGTTATTAAATATTATTGGCACATAGCTGTCCAAGAACTTGGGTATCCAGCTTTTGTATCATATTGTTCAATTGCAAATCCACCAAATACTGCTTTTTGTGCTGAAGACATTAGATTGTATGCAGATTGAATATCACTGTTTAATTTTGCACAAGTGCTACCAAAGTATGTACTAGTAGGAGCACTAGTATCCTGATCAAGAAGAAGACCAATTCTAACTTCTTTACCAGTAGAAGCCGCGTAATTTAATTCACCAGAAGCATCTTTTTGTATACTTGTTGCATTTGTAACATAATCTTGAATAGTTAATATGTCAACCTCATCAAGCATATATTGCATTGCATTTTTGCCTGTAACTCCTTCACCTGTTCTGTTGAAAGATTGTAAAGAAGTATTTGTATCATACCAGCGTGGAGGAGCAAGATTTATTTTTATACTATTTCCTGTAATAGCTCTAACAGCTTGCAACATATCGATAAGAGAGTTTGCAATTGCCATATTTGATTGTTCTTTTGTGTAGGTTGAATCTACAAGATTCCAATAAGGATAATATCCATCTGTAGAAGTAATAGTATATGGTTCTGTGTCATATTGTATTGCTGAGAATTTTGCATTTGTACCTGTTATACTATCGTTAAAATTTCTTACAGCTGTAGCAAAATCAAGAGCTGCAGTTGTTGTTGTTCCTTGAGTGAAATATGGATTACCTGGAAGTGCAACCCAATTTTCAGCACCACCTAATGCTTCTACGTTCATACAATGAGCTTTTGCTTTGTTTAAGAAATCTTTTATATTAGTAGCTGAACTTGAAATAAAAGATGGGTTTGCGTTAAGATAAATATTTTTCACATGATGTGAATCAGCAAAAGCAAAGAATTGATTTTGGTATGTAGAATTTGGTGTTACTAAATCTGTATTTTGATGCCAAGCCCAAACATCTCTCATGTCAGCTGGGTTTGTTGAAGTATTAGGACAAGAAGAACTTGTTGTTGTCGTCGAAGAACTTGATGTTACAACTGTTAAAGAATCACTTATTGTTGATTTATTTCCTGCAGCATCAATTGCTTCTACCGCATATGTTCTACTTGTGCCAGCTGTTAGACCACTAGCATTGTATGTTGTTGAAGTTATAAGAGTTGAATTGCTTGGAGTAGCTGATCCGTTTTTGTATATATTGTATCCAGTTACACCAACATTATCAGTACTTGCTGTCCAAGAAATTGTAGCACTTGTTTGTGTGATGTTTGAAGATGTAAGTCCTACAGGAGTTGTTGGAGCTATTGTGTCAGTTATAGTAATACTTGCAGCATTACTTGCTGAAGAAAAATTTCCTGCAGCATCTTTTGCTTTTACAACTATACTGTATGTTGTACCTGGAAAAAGATTTGTTACAGGATAGTTTGTACCAGTAATTAAGTTTACATTTGTTGCAGTAGTAGAACCATTTATATATATATTGTATCCAGTTACACCAACATTATCAGTACTTGCTGTCCAAGAAATTGTAGCACCAGTTTGTGTAATACTTGAAGCTGTTACGTTTGTAGGAGCAGTAGGAGCAGTAGCATCAGTTGGAGTTGCTGTTGTTGCTAGTGTTTTAAACTTACTATTTGATGTCCATGTTTTACAACTGTTTGTTGTACCACAAGACGTAACACGATAAGAATATTGTGTACTTGGATTAAGTCCACTGATTGTTACTTTGTGAGTAGTAAGACCATTTATATTTGTTGCATCATAAGGAGCAACAGTCCAAACAGAATTCCAACCACTACTTTTTGTCTCACCTTGGCTTGACGATACTTTGTCTGTTGTCCAAGTTATTACAGCTCCTGTTGAGGTAATATTGTTTACCTTTACATTACTTATTGAAGGACCGACAACACCTGCGAGTTGATTATTTGTGTCACTTATTAAATTTCTATTAAAAACAACTACACCCAAACCTACGAGTATAGTAAGACTTACCAAAACCACACTTAAACTTAAATTTTTATTCATAAAATAATTTCTAAATAATAATATATAAATTGTTAATACTTATATAATACTAAATATTTGACTTGCAAGTCAATGAAAATATGGTTATTTTTATGAATTTAAGAAATTAGAATAATTAATTTCCTTTTTACCTTCAGGTAATACCTTTTTTATTACAAATTTTTGATTTTCAAGAGCTGCATCTGTGATGATAATTCTTTTTTCTTCTTGAAAAAAGAAAATTCTAGGCCATTTAAAATATGCACGAAATTTATTGTATAAATTCTCTGCACTTTCTATATTTATATCTACTAAACCATCTTCTTTTTTTATTTTTTTACAGTAAGTAGCATCGTTTTCGTCTTGTTTTAAAAGGGTAATTTTACTTTCCATAAAATCTGGCAAAGTTTTTATTAATAATGTTGCTCCGATTACTATCAATCTTTTTCTTAATTCTATAGATTTTTCATTCGGCAATATTTCTATTTTTTCTAAAGCTATTATTGGTCCAGAATCCATTTTGTATTCCATTTTTTGGATAGATACACCTGTTTCTTTGTCTCCATTTAAAATTGCACTTTCTACGGGAGATGCTCCTCTATACCTAGGAAGTAATGAGTAATGTATATTTATTGATCCGAATTTTGGAATATTTATAAAGTTTTCTGGTAATATTTTTCCATAAGCTACTACGATAAAAAGATCAAAATTTTCTTTTGAAAGTTTATTGGTAAAATCTTCACCTATTTTTTCTGGTTGTGTGAAAGGTATATTGTTTTTTATTGCCCAATTTTTGGCAGGAGAAGAAGTTAGTAACATTTTTCTTCCTTGGGGTTTATCTGGTGAAGTAACAATAAGAGAAGGCAAGTAGCCATTATTTTTTAATATTTCTAATGTTTCGCTTGATACATCTGGTGTACCAAAAAATGCAAAGTTTATTTTTTGTTCATACATATTATTGTGGATCTTCTTCTTTTAAATCTTTTGCATGATCATGAAATAAAATACCATTCAAATGGTCTGTCTCGTGTTGGAAAATTTGCGCAAGTAAGCCACTTGCTCCACGTGTGAATTTTATTCCATTTTCATCATAAGCCTCGATACTTGCTTTTGTAGACCTGTGAGTTTTACCATAAAGCCATCTAACAGAAAGACATCCTTCTGGAACCCACTTTTTTTCTTTTGAAAGTTTTAATATTTCTGGATTTATGAAAACTAAATTTTTATTTTCTTTTATTTCTTTCTTTATTATATCATCGATATTTTTTTTACCTGAAATTCTTTCTTCTCTATCTTGCAAGAAATCTTCATCGAAAACTTTTCCAGCAACAAGAAATATTCTAAGAGAAATACCTATTTGTGGCGCAGCTATTGCTACGCCGTCTTGTTGACGCTCTAAAGCTAAAGCCATATCTTTTATAACTTTTTTTATTTTCGCTGTACTTATATCTTTTATCGGTACAGCTTTAGCTATTTCCCTTAGAACTTTTTCATCTCTTTGGAGAATTTCTTTTACCATTGTTTTATTTAATTTCTTTTAAATATTCTAGAAGTTTAGAGAGTTTTACTGTTTCTTGAGATCTGTTTGACATATCACGAACAATAACAGAATTATCTAATGCTTCTTTTTGTCCGAAAATCAAAGCATAAGGTATTTGTAATTTTTCTGCGATTGCGAGCTGTGCGCCTAGTGTGTCTTTTGAAAGTGATTGAGATATTGGTACATGAGCTTTACGAAGTAGATCTATAACATTTAAACTTTTTAGTTTCGCATCAGTGCCTAATTGTATGAAATATACTTTTGGTTTTTTCAAAATTCTAGGAGAAAGTTTCTTATACCATGGCATAAGAAGTACACGATCAGCAGAAAGAGAAAGACCTACAGCTGGAACATCTTTTTTGCTTCCAAGTTGTTTTCCTAGATAATCATATCTTCCACCACCAGCGATAGCCATACCTTTTGTTTCACTTTCTGATTCATCGATAATTTCAAAAACAGTACGAGTGTAATATGAAAGACCACGTACGAGACATTTATTTAAATTATATTGAATACCCATTTCTTCTAAATATTCTAAAACTTCCTTGAAGTGTTTTTTACAAGAAGGGCAGAGGAATGAAACTGCATCAGGTGCACTTTCATTTATTTCTTTTGTTTTAGGGTCTTTTGAATCAAGTATACGAAGAGGATTTGTTTTTAATCTTTCACGGTCGATAGCAGGTAAGTCATTCATGTGTTTCTTATAATAATTTACAAGTTCTTTTATGTACCCAGATCGGCATTCTTTGTCTCCTATAGAGTTTATGTCTATTGAAAGATTACTTGCACCAGCTTCTTCTAAAATACTCATTCCAGCTTTTATAACAAGTGCATCCATTATACTTTTTTCACTTCCTAATGAGTCCATATCAAATTGCCAAAATTGTCGGTAACGTCCTTTTTGGGGGTTGTCATGTCTGAAAACAGGACCGTATTGATAAAACATTACAGGCTGAGGCATGTTTTGCATTCCTTGCTCAATGTATGCACGCATAAGAGAACCTGTGTGTTCAGGACGAAGAGCAAGATGATCGCCACCTTTTGTTTTAAGTGTGTACATTTCTTTGTCTACGATATCCGTACCTTCACCAATACCAGAAGTGAAAACTTCTTCGTGTTCCATCATCGGTGTTTCTATTGGTTTGAATCCGTAGTAGATAGCCACTTCCTGTGCTTTTTCAAAGAAGCCTTGGAAGCTATAATATTCTTCATTCATTATATCTCGCATTCCTTTTGGTGACGCTAGATTTTTACTTGAACTTTTTTTTGTTGCTGTTGTTTTTTTCATATTATTTAATTTTGTGCCCCTGGTAAAACACCTATTTCTTTTACTGGTAATAAACGCAAAAATGCGCGACCTACTAATAATTTTTTATGTACTGGACCCCAAGATCTTGAATCTGAACTTCCTGATCTGTTGTCTCCCATTACAAAATATTCATCACTTTTTAAAACTATATGTGAATTATCTTCGGAATGATTTACTACATAAGATTGATCAAGGGCGAAACCATTTGGATTTTCCTTGTTTGTAATTATTGTTTCTTCTTTTTTAACATCTACTGTTTCACCTGGTAAACCAATAATTCTTTTTATGAAAAATTTCTTTGTGTCGTTTGGATAACGAAAAACTACAACATCACCCCTTTTAGGTTCTTGAAATCTGTATGTTATTTCATCTACGATTAAATATTGACCATTTTCAAAAGTCGGTACCATTGAAGAGCCAGAAACTATAAATGGTTGAGCTATGAACATTCGGACGGGGAGTACTATAGCTACAGCTATCAAAGCAAAACGCACTAGTTCCCAGAAGGACTGTTTAAAAGTCTGTTTTCCTTCTGCTTCTTTATTTTCCAATTCATTTTGTTGTTCCATTGGCTCATTTTACCATAAAACAACATTGACACAAAGGACAAATATGTTTTGTAATGTTTTTTCTTTTTCTAAAGAATTTTTAAATTTATTTTTGATGGTATTATATAGAGTATGAAATATATAGTAGGACTTGGAAATCCAGGAGCAGAATATGAAAAGACACGGCATAATACAGGACGTATTATTATTTCTTTTATTGAAGATAAAATAGAAACAAAAGCAAAATTTATAATGCCAGATAGTTTTATGAATAATTCTGGAAAAGTTGTTGCACCACTTATAAAATCTAAAAAAGATTTGGCTGATTTGATCGTGATATATGATGATATTGATTTACCGCTTGGAAAAATGAAAATTTCTTTTAATAGATCTTCTGGTGGACATAATGGAGTTGGATCTATTATTAAACATTTAAAAACAGAAGAATTTGTTCGTGTCCGTGTTGGTATTTGCCCGACTACACCAACAGGAAAATTAAAGAAGCCGAAAGGGGAAGAGGCGATATTGAAATTCCTTCTTGGTGAATTTAAAAAAGAAGAAATTACGGAACTCAAAAAACTTTCTAAAAAAATAGCTGAAGCAATTGATACTTTTTATACAGATGGACTTGGAAAAGCCATGAGTTTATATAATTAAAAAAACAGAAGCATTGCTTCTGTTTTTTCTTTTTATTTATTTATTTTTATTAATTCTATAGTTATTAAAGAACCACCATTATTTTCACTAAAGTCATTGTTTCCAAAACTGAAAGATTCGAGTGAATCAATTTTGTTTAGTGTAAAATATGGAAATATCTTTATCCTAAAACGAACATTTAGTTTTTGAAAAACCATTTTTATGGCATTCCATTTTAAACATTTGAAATTTTTTTCTTGTTGATAAAAATAAAAAATATTTTCATATAAATTAGTATGATTTATGTTTTGTTTCGATGCATAAAATTTGTGCATTCTAGGGTTTGCAATTGTTTCAATTTCTTCTATTTTATATTTTTCAAAAACAAGAAAATCTATTAGAGGTTCGGATATAGCGAGTCTACTTTTCATATTACAAAGAATTAAGGGTTAGACATAAAGCGTGTTTAATTTAAATCCTACTCTTTTCAAAAATACTGTCAAATTAAAAAATCCCCCATTCGGGGGATTTTTTAATAGAAATTATTTCTTATCTTCTAGGAATGCAAGAGTCATTTTGTGATCTTTTGGTTCGAAGAGTGTGATTTGGAAACTGTATGTCTTTCCAAGTTCCAAATTTTCACGAAGCTTTGCTTCTGTACCAAATGTTGAATTGTGGACGAGTCCAGCAACACCTTCTTTGATAGAAACCAATGCACCGTGTTTGTTGTATTTTATAACAACACCTTTGATAATATCTCCTTTTTTCAATTTACCTTCATATTCTTTCCAAGGGTTTTCTTTGAGGGCTTTGATTGAAAGAGAGATTTTACCTTCTTTGATGTCGATTATTTTTGCACGGATCTTGTCTCCAACTTTGAACATTGTACGAGGATCTTCTACGAGGCCCCAGTCGAGTTCAGAGATGTGTACTAATCCTTCAAGTCCTTCTTCTAATTTCAAGAATACACCGAAGTCTACAAGCCCTGCTATTGTACATTCTATTTCTTCTCCGAGTGTGTATTTACTGATGATTTCTTGTTTTTCTTCTGGATTATTTTCTTTTTCAGAGAAGATAAGTCTACCTTCTTTTGGAAGAGTTGAAATAATCATTACAGAGATTTTTGTACCAACTAATTTCTTTAATTCTTTTAAGATTTTATCTTTATCAGAATCTTCTACGCGAGGGTAGTGTTCAGGCTTCAATTGTGAAGCAGGAAGGAAACCTTGTATTCCTTGCCATTCCAAAATAAGTCCACCTTTGTTTGCATCTTTGATTTCAAGACTCATTATTGTTTTTGCTTTGATTGCTTTCTCAGCATCAGACCAAATGAGAGCTTGTTTTGCTTCTTTAAGAGAAAGCTCAACATAACCTTCTTCGTTTTCTGGATCAATAATTTTTGCTTTGATGATATCACCGATAGCAATTTTCTTGATGATGTCTTTTGCATTCATGAATTCACGGCCGTATATAATACCAGTACCAAAAGGTGCTAGGTCTACATAGACAGATGATTTCTGAATAAGGATAACTGGTCCTTCTATTAATGAATCAACTTCTGGCCAATTCATACTTTTATCAAGCATGATTTTGAGAGCTGAATCTTCTACTTTTACTTCTTCTATGTCTTTTTTCATATTAAATAAAAAAATCCGCACAAAAAGCGGATTGTTAGGTCTAGGTGTCGCTCGGCTCATGCCTCACGGTGTTATCCTAAATCCATACTTTTAATACTTCCACTCTAGCAAAAATTTTGTTATAATGCAACCTATGATAATCACATATTTCGGCAAGCAATTTTTTAAGATACAACAAGGGGAGATGGTTCTTTCTTTTAACCCTATCAGTAAAGATTCAAAAAGTTCTAATGGAACAAAATTCGGTTCAGATGTAGCTCTTATTACAACAAATCATCCTGACTATAATGGTATCAGTCAGCTTTCTCATGGAGAGCGTGAGCCTTTTGTTGTTTCAGGACCAGGGGATTATGAAGTAAGAGAAATATTCGTGAAAGGAATAATGTCCGATTCAAATATTGGTGGTAAGAAATATATCAATACTATATATACACTTTCAATGGATAATATAGAGATAGTTTTTCTTGGTGCATTAAGCGATTCAAGTCTTTCAAAAGAAGCTATTGAGGCAATAGGAAATCCAGATATTTTATTTATTCCAGTTGGAGGAAAAGATATTTTAGATGCAAAAAATGCTTCCAAGCTTTCTGCTTCGCTTGAACCAAAAATAATAATACCAATGGATTATGATACAGAATCTTTGAAAGCATTCTTGAAAGAAGCTGGGGCTGAAGGAGTACAAAAAATAGATAAATTAACTTTAAAGAGAAAAGATCTCGATGGAAAAGCTGGAGAAGTTATTGTTTTAGATCAATCATAATATGAGAAAAATAATTAGAAATTTAAGAGCACAACCAGAGCATGTAAAAAAACAAATTTTATATATTTCTATGCTGGCTTTTGTTGTGATTTTAATACTTCTTTGGATTTTAAGTTTAGGTACAACAATAAATAAAAAAGAAACAGAAATTTCAGTAAAAAAAGATTTACAACCTTTTACGATTCTTAAAGCAAATGTGATAGATGGATATAAAAGTATTTCCACCGAATCTACAGATGTGGTAAGATAAGATTTATGGCAAAGAAAGACATAGAACCTGAAGAAATAATAGAAAAGCGTGATGGAGTTATCTCAGTAAACATCACCACAGAAATGAAAGAATCTTTCATTTCTTATGCCATGTCTGTTATTACAGATAGAGCATTACCTGACGTTCGTGATGGTTTGAAGCCTGTACATCGCAGAATTTTATTTGCTATGAGCGAACTCGGGCTTACTTCTTCTTCTCGTTTCCGAAAATCAGCACTTGTAGTGGGAGATGTGCTTGGAAAATACCATCCTCACGGTGATGCTTCTGTTTACGATGCAATGGTAAATATGGCACAAGATTTCTCTTACCGTTATCCTCTTGTTATTGGTCAAGGTAACTTTGGTTCTATCGATGGAGACAATGCTGCTGCGATGCGTTATACAGAAGCAAAAATGGCAAAACTTTCAAGCGAACTTCTTCGTGATCTTGAAAAAGAAACTGTCGACTATCGTCCAAACTATGATCAAACAAGAAAAGAGCCAATAGTTTTTCCTTCAGCTGTTCCATCACTTTTACTCAATGGTACTTTGGGTATTGCTGTTGGTATGGCTACAAATATTCCTTCACACAATCTCGCTGAAGTTGTAGATGCGACAGTTCACTTGATAGAGAATCCAGACGCAACAACAGAAGATTTGATGCAATATGTAAAAGGTCCTGATTTCCCGACTGGAGGTCTCGCTTATGGATACAAAGATATGCTTCATGCTTATTCTACTGGACGTGGTGGAGTTGTTTGTCGTGGTGAAGCTGAAATAGTAGAACAAAAAGGTGGAATTTTTCAAATAATAATTACTTCAATTCCTTTCCGTGTAAATAAATCAAACTTAATAATGTCTATTGCAGAACTCGTACAAGAAAAAAAGATAGAAGGTATCAAGGGTCTTCGTGATGAATCTACAAAAGATATACGTATTGCTATTGATTTGAAAGCTGGAGCTTATCCTGAAAAGATTTTAAATTATATTTACAAAAATACTCAACTCGAACAAAATTTTAATTACAATATGGTAGCACTTGTAGATGGAGTTCCTCAGACACTCTCTCTTTCATCTATTCTTGCAGAATTTATTACTCACAGAAAAGAAATAGTAAAGCGTCGTTCACAATACGATCTTCGAAAAGCAGAAGAACGTGAACATATTTTACTTGGTCTTAAAAAAGCACTCGACTTTATTGATAAAGTTATCAAAACTATTCGTGCATCAAAAGATGGAGCGACAGCAAAACTCGCTTTGATGAAAGAATTTAAGTTTTCAGATCTTCAAGCGCAAGCTATTCTCGATATGAAGCTTCAGAAACTCGCAGGTCTTGAAAGAAAACTTATAGAAGAAGAATTGAAAGAGAAACAAGATTTCATAAAAGAAATGAAAGAATTAATTTCAAATCCAAAAAAGATGTTGAAAGTTGTTTCAGATGAACTTAAAGAAATAAGAGAAAAATATGCAGATGAAAGAAGAACAAAAATAATCAAAGGTGGAGTAAAAGAAATTTCTGAAGAAGACTTAGTTCCAGAAAAAGAAACAATGCTTGTTTTCTCTGCTGGTGGATATATCAAACGCACTGATCCCTCTGAGTATCGCGCACAAAAGCGTGGGGGTGTTGGTGTTGTTGATCTTGAGACAAAAGAAGAAGATTTCGTTACAATGCTCGTATCTGGTTCTACACACAGTGATCTTCTTTTCTTCACAAATCTCGGTAAAGCATATCAAATAAAAATGTATGATATTCCTGAAGGCCGTCGTGCTACGAAAGGTAAGTCTGTAATGAATTTCCTTTCTCTTACTTCTGAAGAAAAAGTCACTTCAATTTTGCCGATGACAAAAGAATCAAAAAAATCAGCTATTTCACTTATTCTTGTTACAAAAAATGGTACAACAAAGAAAATGTCTGGAGAAAGTTTCAAAGATGTTCGTAGAAGTGGAATAATATCTATCAAACTTGATAAGGGTGATGAATTAGCTTCAGCTCTTATAGTAGAAAAAGGTGATGAAGTTATGCTTGCTACTTCAGCAGGACAATCTATTCGTTTCAAAGAATCAGATATTCGTGAAATGGGCCGTACGGCTGGAGGTGTCCGTGGTATGAAACTCGATAAAGGTGATGAGATCATTGGTGTTGATGTTATTAAAAAAGGTCATGGTGATGGTTCATTCCTTATTATGTCTGCAAATGGTCTCGGTAAGAAAACAAAACTTTCAGAATACAAAGTTCAAAATCGTGGTGGTTCTGGTATAAAAACTGCAAAAGTAACTCCAAAAACAGGTAAGCTTATCGTTGCAAAAGTTTTGATGGGTGATGAAGAAGAATTAATAGCAATGTCAAAGAAGGGACAAGTTATTCGTACAGCTCTCAAAGATATTCCTTCACTAGGAAGACAAACTCAAGGAGTCACTATTATGCGTCTCCGTGCTGGTGACGGTATCGCATCACTTACTTGTGCATAAAAACAGAGTTTAAATGCTCTGTTTTTATTTTTTTAATAATATAAATCAATATTATAGCTTTTAAAAAGCTTAACTACAGGGTATAATAAAACTATGTTTGCTGATCCAGAAAAAATTTTAAAAAATTTTGGCATTGCTGATACTATGATCGTAGCTGATTTTGGTGCAGGGTCAGGTTTCTATTCTATTCCTGCTGCTAAAATGGCACAAAATGGAAAAGTTTATGCAATAGAAATACAAAAAGATTTCCTCACTACACTTAAAGATAAAGCAGAAAAAGAAAATGTTGGAAATATTGAAATCCTTTGGGCTGATATAGAAAAATCAGCTGGTACAAGATTAAATGATTCTATCGTAGATGTTGTTATTCTTTCAAATATTTTATTTCAAGCAGTACATAAAGAAAAAGTTTTAGAAGAAGCTTACAGAATTCTTAAAAATGGCGGTAGAGTTTTATTTATTGATTGGTCTGAAGTTTCTACTTTTAGTCCAAGAAAAGAAAATTTAATTATGCCGACTGTTGCTCGCGAAATGTTTAAGGCTCAAAAATTTGTTTATGATAAAGACATAGATGCAGGAGAGCATCATTATGGTATGATATTTAGAAAGATATGAAAAAATTAGGAAATTTTCAAATTATAGTTCTCATAGTATTCGTCGCCTTAGCTGTCTTTGGTGTTTTGGTTTTTGCTGGAATTATTCCAATAGGAAATTCTGACAAAGCAGTCGTCACTGGTAATGTAGTTCTTTGGGGTACAGCAAAAGCAGATATGATGAATAATTTGATAGATAATTTTGTTCAAGCAAATCCTACTCTCGGTATAAAATATGTTCAAAAAGATAGAGCTACTTTCGGTCAAGATTTATTGGAAGCTCTTGCTACAAATACAGGGCCTGATTTGTTTATTTTACCTGACGATATGATAGTAAATTTTAGAAATAAAATAATGCCTATACCTTATGCTAGTTATCCTCAGGCTACATTCCAGACAAACTTTGCCGGAGCAGGGGAAATATATTTGAATTCAACAGGAATACTTGCTTTGCCTTTGACGATAGACCCAATGGTAATGTATTACAATCGTAGTCAGCTTGATTCAGAAAATATTGTCACTCCTCCACTGTATTGGAATGATTTAGAAAATTTAGTTGGAGTATTTACAAAGAAAGATCAAAATAGAAAAATTACAAAAAGTGCTTTTGCTTTGGGTCAATACAGCAACATAAATCATGCGAAAGATATACTTTCTATGATGTTTATGCAATCAGGTAATCCTATAGTAAAAGAAAGTAATGGTTCTTTTGTTCCTGTTTTGAGTCAAGGTTCTACTGTGTATCAAGGAGGCCTCGATAGTATGCTTAAATTCTATACTGCTTTCGCTGACCCACTTGGAAGTTTATATTCTTGGAATAAATCTTTACCAAGTTCTCGTGATGCTTTTTCTAGAGAAGAACTTACTTTTTATTTTGGTTTTGCTAGTGAGCTTCCAGATCTCGCTTCAAGAAACCCAAATCAAAATTTTTATGTTGCTCCTGTTCCACAGATTAAAAATTCAAATTTCAAACTGACTTTTGGTCATACACAAGCAGTCGCAATATCTGCTTCCACAAAAGATCCTACAGTAGCATTCACTGTCGCTGGTCTTTTAGCGACTGGTAATTTCTCAAAACAATTTTCAGACAATTTACTTTTAGCTCCTGCGAGAAGAGATTTGTTGAATACAAAACAGACGGATTCATATCTTCCTATTTTTTATAGTTCTGCTTTATTTGCTCGTAGTTGGCTCGACCCTTCATCTACTGATACAGATGGAATATTTCAAAGAATGATAGAAAATGTTTTATCAAACAATTTATCAGCTGAAGCGGCTATAAATGATGCTTCTTCAAAATTAGGTTTCCTTTTAATTAAATAAAATGTATAAAAATTTTTTAAAATCTTTTCTCTCAATAATACTTACCCTTACTATTTTTATTCCTCCTGTGTCTTTCGCAGACACAATAAATGACGCTTCTAATTCTTCTTTTTCGGGACTTATTCCTTGTGGTGTTGAGAAATTTACTGCTCAAACAACTATAAACAATGTCGTGTATGAAGCAGGACAGACGAAGCCTTGTGGTTGGAATGATTTAATATCTTTGATAAATAATGTTTTGAATTTTATTTTATTTAAATTAGCTATACCTATCGGAGCTATTATGTTTTGTTATGCAGGATTTTTGCTTATAACTTCAGGGGGTGATACAGAGGCTCGAGGTACAGCAAAAAAAATAGCCCTTGGTGT
>CAYXTA010000007.1:0-35341 GCA_964468315.1 uncultured Candidatus Saccharibacteria bacterium | reverse complement strand
TTAATTTATGAAAAAAAGAAACATTATACTTTTAATAATAATTACAGCGACTATCACAATAGGATATATTTGGTATTCAAATTTTACTGCACCAACAAACACAAATCAAACAGAGGATAGTACTCCTAAATTTAATTTCTTTCCATTTGGAGATAGTAAGAAAAATACAACACCGACAGTAGACACAACCACAGATAATACAGAAACACCATCAGGCGAAGCTATTGTAGAAAATACAAATGCATTGAAAAAAGTTTCTAGTATGCCAATAGCAGGGTATGGAATATTCAATAAAGAAGTTTATAAAGAAGTAGAACCAGTAGAACCAGTCCCAGTAGCTCCTGTGGTTCCAGTAAAAAATTCTAAAACAAAAAAAGTTGTCGCTCCTGTAGCACCAGCAACAGAACTCATACCTACTCTTCGTTATGTAGATAAAATAACAGGAAATATTTATCAATCAACAGTTAGCAATCTAGATGAAAGAAAATTTACAGACACAATTATTCCACAAATATACGAAGCTTTTTGGGGTAACAATGGTGGAAATGTAGTATTAAGATATTTGAAAAATGTAAAAAATATACAAAGTTTCATTGGTGCATTACCAAAAGATGTTTTAGGTGCTGATGCTCCAATAGACACGATCCTCAAAGGAACATTTCTACCTGAAGATATTACAGACATGAGTATTTCACCAGATGGAAATAGTATGTTTTATATTTTTAATACAAACGATTCTGCTGTAGGTATAGTAGCTGGTGCAGATGGAAACAAAAAAACTCAAGTGTTTAACTCAAGTTTTACAGAATGGCTAAGCTCTTGGTCAAATAACAAAACGATAACACTTACAACAAAACCTGGCTATAATGTTGCTGGATATATGTATAGTATAAATGTAGATAAAAAAGATTTCAGAAAAATATTAGGTGGAATAAATGGACTAACAACTCTAACAAATCCTACAAATTCAAAAGTAATATATAGTATTTCAAAAAATGGAAGTGTTGCTTTAAATATTTATGATATTCAAACAATGAATACTATCTCACTTGGAGCAAGAACACTTCCAGAAAAATGTGTTTGGACAAAAGCAGGGGACTATCTATATTGTGCAGTTCCAAAATACTTAGACAATGCAAATTATCCTGATGCTTGGTATCAAGGTTTAATTTCTTTTGGAGATGAAATATGGAAAATAGATGCAATAAATGGAAGTGCTACAAAAATAATAGACCCAGCAACTATAGCGGGACAAGAAATGGATGCAGTAAAATTAAGTTTAAGTGATAGCGAAGACTACTTATTCTTTATGAATAAAAAAGATTCATATCTTTGGGAACTAAACCTTAAATAGAAAACACCCTAGTACCGAGGGTGTTTTTAAATTTCTCCAATATATTTAATTACAACTCTTCTAGTAGGGCCGAAGCCTGTTGATTCGGTTTTTAAGTCTGTAGCATTAGCTAAAAATTCATGAACAATACGACGATCATAAGCAGACATGGGATCAACCTCAACACTAGATTTAAAATATCTTGCACGCTCTGCGATCATATGAGCGATAGCTTTCACATTATCAACTCTTTTCTTTTGGAAACCACCGATATCGATGATTATTCCTTCGTGTTCTTTTTCATTTTCAGAAATTTTAGGATTTTTACCTTCTACTATTCTTTTTACTAGATGATTAAGTGAATGAAGAGCTTCGCCGTCTTTATGAGTGAAAAAATGAGGAGCATCTACAGAAACAGAATACCAAGTAGTTTTAGAATTATCTTCTTGTAAAATATCAATACCAGAAACAGCAATGTTCATCTTTTCCAAAATCTCTTTTATTAAATTTTGTACAGAATTTTTATCCATAAAACTTTAAGATAATACTTTATTCTTTATAATATTACTGTTTTTCTTATTAATATATATTTGCTGGAATACAGTAAATATATTACTCACAATCCAATAAAGTGCAACTGCTCCAGAAATACGGTAAGCAATGAAAACTATCAAAACAGGGAATACGTATTTCATCTGCATTTGCATACTTTTATTAAAACTATCTTGGAAACCACCCTTACCATCTGAAGAACTTCCTTTTGGCATATAGAAAGCTTGTAAGAATTGTGAGACACCAGCAAGAACAGCCAAAACCATACTTTTACCATTCAAATCAATAAGTCCTAAGAAATTTGTATTTATATGAGTTGGAATTTTAACAAAAGAATACAAATTTGAATCAAAATTAATTCCTTTAAAGAAAACATAATACAAAGCAAAGATAATTGGTATTTGTATTAAAACCAAAAGACATCCAGAAAAAGGATTTGTCTTATATGTTTTATAAAGTTCAAAAGTAAGTCTTGCTTGTTCTTCTTTACTTGCACCTCCTGCTTTTATTTTTGCGATTTCTGGCTCTAGAAGTTTCATTTTGGCCTGACTCTCTATAGATCGTTGAGAAAGAGGGAATAGGGCAGTTTTAACTAAAATAGTAAGTATAATAACAGCAAGACCAAGATCTCCTCCAGGCATAATAGAAACAAGAACAGCTAGTAAATTAACAAAAGGCTTATAGAGTAATGAATCCCAAATATTATGTAACATTCTCTTATTCTATATGAAAAGACACTAAAATCCAAATTAAAATAGAGAAAAGTTATATAAGTGGATCAATATGTTTCTTTTGCCAAGGGTGACAACGTAAAATACGTAAGAAACCTAAATAACTTCCTTTTAAACTTCCATATTTTAAAATAGCTTGTTTTGTGTATTCAGAACAAGAAGGGTAAAAAACACAGCTATTTTTGGTAAGGTGCGCAATGTGTTTTTGGTAAAAATTAATGAATTTTACTAAGTATATGTTTAATTTCATTTTCTAGATTATAAATTGGGTTATATTTTAAGGTTTTTTTACTACCAAATACAGATAAACTCTTTTTTCCAAAGACAAAACACCCAATAATGCCATCTGGTATTGTATTATATAGCTTTTTTATTACAGCATAGCCTCTGCGACGAAGCTTATTCCTATCTACAGCCTTTTTTGAAGCTGTTTTTGGGGAAATAAAGGATATTTTAGGTGATACAGCTTTTTTTGTGGATAAGTATTTAAAAGAAATATTAGCAGAATTCACAAAAAAGCCTTCTTTAAAGACTTTTTCAACCGTTTTTCGGTCATTTCTGTTGTTTTTAGGAAGCATAAAAGCTTAAATTACTTAGATACAGTAAGTTTCTTTCTACCTTTTTGGAGTCTTCTTTTAATGGTTTTTCTACCATTTTTAGTTTTTGATCTGACGAGAAAACCATGAGTTTTTGCTCTTTTCCTCTTTTTTGGTTGGTATGTTTGTGACATATGTACATACTATAACATTTTTATTTATAAATCAAGATTTTCTTTATACTTAAAATAAAACTTATCCACAGCTTATAAACATAGTTAATAAGTTTTAGTGATTTCCGTCTTATTTTTAAACAGTTATAATAGGGGAATGATTGATACCAAAGAACTGTGGAAAAATTGTTTAGTAGAAATTGAAGCTGATGTTTCGAAGGCTAACTTCAGTACATGGTTTAAAAACACCTCTATTTTAAAAGAAGACAGCGGTGTTATTTACATAGGAGTGCCAAATGAGTTTGTGCGTGACTGGTTGCAAAACAAATATCACAAACTTATTACAAAAACTATCGCGAATTTCTTTGATACTATGCGTGCAGTTGAATACAGTATTACTAAGATAGATATATCTATACAGAAAGATACTCAAAATCTTTCAAACCAATCTTTTATAAATAAAGAACTTCCTTTGAAAGATTTATACAACATAAACAAAGAAGATAATTTAAACCCTAAATACAAATTTGATTCTTTTATAGTTGGTTCATTTAACGAACTTGCTTATTCAGCAGCACAACATATAGTAGAGAAGCCGGGAGTAAACTATAATCCATTTTTTGTGTATGGAGGAACAGGTTTAGGAAAGACACATCTATTACAAGCAATAGGGAATGCTATTAAAGAAAGATATGAAAACAAAAAAGTACACTACATAACTCTAGAAAAATTTGCTACTGATCTTGTGAACTCTTTTCAACTTGGAAATAATAAAGCAAATAGTTTTAAAGAGAAATATAGAAAATATGATCTGCTTATAATAGACGATATACAATTCATAGGGAAGATGGAAAAAACACAAGAAGAATTATTTCATACATTCAATACTTTCCACGAAAACAATAAACAAATAGTTTTTTCTTCAGATAAACACCCTAATTTTATTCCTGGTCTTGAAGATAGATTAAAGTCTCGTTTTTCTGCTGGAATGATAGTAGATATTTCAGAACCTGAATACGAATCTCGTATTGCAATACTTAAAGTAAAATTAAGAGAATTAGAAATAAATTTAGAAGATGAAATTATTGAATATATTGCATCTTCAATACAAGGTAATATTCGTGAATTAGAAGGCAGTTTAAATAGTATAATAGGTCAATATAGATTGAAAAATAAGCCTATAACAATGAATGATGTAAAAATATTATTGAAAAATAATATTAAACCAAAGAAAAATGTTGCAATAAAAGATGTAGTGAAGATTGTTGCTGATTTTTATAATTTAGAAGAATCAGAAATATATGAAAAGACAAGAAGAAAGGAGATAGTAAAAGCTAGACAAGTGGTTATGTATGTACTTCGTGAAGATTTTAATATTTCATATCCACTTATAGGACAAAAACTTGGAGGTAAAGATCATACAACAGTAATACACTCACATTTAAAAATTAAAACGGATTTAAAAAATGATTCAGGGTTATTTCAAGAGATAGAACAAATAAGAGTTATGTTTAAGTAGTGTAAAACTTGTGGAAAAAAAGTTTAAAACAAATTAATAAATATAAAATAAAAGTTGATAAGTGTAGATTTAAAAATAATAAGTTGTGAATAAAAAATAAGAAGAAATACTTTATAAACAACAGCAGGGGATAAAGCAAAAATAATACACACTTAGTAAAAAACAAAATACAGAAAATATACTTATATAGTAAACATAAAATATACTTATCCACTTATCCACAAGACTAATAGTAATAATAAATTATAAATAATAAATATACACATATGAAAATAGAATGTAATTTAGAAAAATTAAGAAACAGCATATCTCTAACAGAAAGAGTAACAGGTAAGAACCTCACACTTCCAATCCTCGGATCAATACTTTTGATAGCATCTGGTAAATCTTTAAAGATGCGTGCAACCAATTTAAATATTGGTATAGAAATAGAAATACCAGCTAAAGTTGAAAAAGAAGGAGTTGTAGCTGTTTCTGGAAATGTATTATCAAATGTTTTTTCTAACATCATTCAAAATGACAATGTGACTATTACTGAGATAGATGGAAATATAGTTATAGAAACAAAGAAAAGCAAAATAAAATTGAAATGTAATCCTTATGAAGATTTCCCTACTATTCCTGTTGTTACTGGAAATAGTTTTAGTATAGAGTCTAAAAAAATATTAGATGGTATAAAGTCTGTTTATTATAGTTCTGCTGTTTCTGATATAAAGCCTGAAATATCTAGTGTTTATTTGTATTCAAATGAAGATAACTTAGTTTTTGTATCTACAGATTCATTTCGCCTTGCTGAAAAGAAAATAAAAGTAAAAAATTTACCTGAAAATATAAATATTCTTATACCTTTTAAAAATATACCTGAAATATTACGTACTTTTGGGGAAAACTCTGATGAAATAAAAGTATTCTTTAATAAGAATCAAATATCTATGTCTTGTGATGGTGTTTACCTCACATCTCGTATCATAGATGGTATTTTTCCTGATTATAGACAAATAATGCCAAAAGAAAGTAAAACTGAAGCTATAGTATTAAAACAAGATTTATTAAACGCTTTAAAATTATCAAATATATTTTCAGATAAATTTAATCAATTAAATCTTTCTATTAATCCAGAAAAAAAGATTTTTGAAATACATTCACAAAATTCAAATGTTGGAGAAAATAAAACAGAACTTGATGGAGCTCTTACAGGAGAGGAAGTAGAGCTGTCTTTTAATTACAAATATTTCCTTGATTGTTTGAGTTCAATTAACTCAGATAGTATAGTTCTCAAACTTTGTGGATCAAATCGTCCTATGGTCATCACAGGCGCAACAGAGACATCTTTTACTTACCTTATCATGCCAATGAATAGATAAAATGATTCAAATAAAAGATTTACTTGAAAATCTTAAAAATAGTCTCTTTTCAGAAGAACTTAAAAAGGATGAGATTCGAAAAATAATCTCAGAAGAAATAAAAGTTAATCTTAAATCTAGTGATATAGAAATAAAAAATGGAATAATAAATCTAAATATAAAACCAATTTATAAAAACGAAATTTTCTTAAAAAAGGAAATTATTTTTTCAAAATTAAAAGACGCACTAGGTAGAAAATCCCCAAGCGATTTTAGATAATACTATTGAGTTACATTAAAATTAGCAGTAGCTTCACTTCTATTGAAAACAGTATCATATACGATTAATTTTATTTCATTATTTTCATGAATATTTTCTAGGTTTTTAGGAATGAAAGAAAAATTAAATGGTGCTTTGATTGTATCTATATAAGTATCATTTATAAAGACATCTATTTTTTGCAGAGGGAATCTTCCTGTGCTAGAAATATTTAATTTTATACTTTGATTGTTTGGATAATAAGAGCCTCCATTTGGACTTATAACACTCACTACAGGTTTTGATGCTTCAGTATGAGTATCATCCGCTCCTTCAGGTATTGCATTTGATGTGATGATAGGATATTTGTATTTATTTTGAGACCACCAATTCTGCACCGCTGTTTCCCAATGTTCAAATTGTGCATCATCATTAGGGTTACTTGGTATATCTCCTAAAACATCTTTTTTATCTACCCAATACAAAATACTGTGTACGTCTGTAATAACTTTCTCTTCTTTTGCTTCATCTGGAGTTTCAGCTGTTGCTAATTTTCCAGAATATTTATCAATAAAGAAATTTTGATTTCCTTGCCAAAGTCCACGAAGTACTGGTTTTACTGTTTCTTTGTCTACTTGTAAGTTTGGTTTTTCAAAATTATCACTTGGAATTACTTTCAATGCTTCTGTCATAAATTTATTCCAAATAGGACCAGCAAGAGCTGAACCTCCTTTTTTCATTGGTTTATTATCATTATTTCCAGCCCACACGCCAACAGCAACACTCGGTGTATAACCAATAGTCCAAGCATCCTTATTACTATTGGTTGTTCCTGTTTTAACTGCCACGTTGTGTCCTCCAACAACCAAAGGAGAATTTGCCCCGAATGTAGGAGTACGTGCAACATTATCAGAAAGAATATCTGAAACAGTTAATGCGACATTTTTAGATAAAACTTCTCTCGTGTTTGGTGTATATTCTTCTAATACTTTTCCTGTATTGTCTTCAACTTTCAATATCCCTGTGTAAGGATTTCTTATTCCGTTATTTGCAAAAACTCCATAAGCAGAAGTTATATCAAGTAATGATACTTCTCCTCCTCCGATAACAAGAGTAAGACCATATCTACTAGAATCTGTAAGTGTACTTATTCCCATACTTTCTGAAGTTTTAAATGAATCTTTTATTCCAGCGAGATAAAATAATTTTACAGCTGGAATGTTTATTGATTGAGCAAGTGCATTACGCAAACTTATTGGTCCACGGAATTTTCCATCGTAATTGTCTGGCATATAACAGTCTTTTTGTGAATGTCCTGGAAGTGCTTTTCCATATGCATTACAAGTTGTTTGGAATTCTGTAGGAACATCAAAGAGAACTGTGTCAGGAGTAAACCCTTTATTAAAAGCTGTTGCATATATGAATGGTTTAAAAGATGAACCCGGTTGTCTGTGCGCTGTAGCAACATTAAAATTCCCATCGATTTCTTTATCGAAATAACCCCTAGAGCCCACCATGGTTATTATTTGTCCTGTTTTAGGATCGATAGCTACTAGTGAAGAATTACTACCACCCCAATCTTTTTCATTTTTAAGTGCTCCTTCTTTTACTATTGCTTCAGCTTTTTGTTGTAAGTCATAGTTTAATGTTGTTGTAACTTTTAAACCACCATTTTCAACCATATCTGCTCCATATTTTTGTTCTAAATAATCTTTTATAAAAAATACAAAGTGAGGAGCTTTTATTGTTCCTGTACTTTGTGGTTGGAATGTTACTATTTCAGCTTTTGCTTTTACATAATCATCTTGATTTATAAGATTTACAGCAAGCATTCTTGAAAGCACGAAATTTTTTCTTTCATCGAGTTTCTTCTTGTTTTTTCCATAAGGAGAAAGACTTGTGGGGGATTGAGGAATAGCTGCGAGATATGCAGCTTCTGCAAGAGTTAATTCTTTTGCATCTTTATTAAAATATGTTTTTGCAGCTTCTTGCACGCCATATACAGTTCCTCCATAAGGTGCTTCGTTTAGATAAAATTCCAATATTTTGTCTTTTGGCATTGATTTATCTATCTTTACTGCCAAAACCCATTCTTTTATTTTTCTTCCAATCGTTTTCTTAGAATTAAGCAATGTGTTTTTTACAAGCTGTTGAGTAATAGTAGATCCACCTTGAGTTTTACCAACATTAAAAAGATTTGAAAGTATCGCACGGAAAATAGAACTTATTTTTATACCACTGTGATTATAAAAATCTGCATCTTCTACGGCAACAGTAGCATTTTTAATATTATTTCCCATTTCTTCAAAAGTAATATTTGTACGTTTTACATCTTGATGTATATCATAAAGTATGTTCGTGCCAGTATTGTCGTATATTTTTGTAGAACTTATCATTTTTCTGTCCTCAAAAGAATGAAAATCAGGTAATTTTATATTTGCTAGATAAAATATGAGAATAGCGGTAAAAAAAATAAAAGTACTTACCCCAAGTAATAATAAATTTTTCAATATTTTCCTACTTTTTGACTTTTTGTTCATTACTTAATCATATCAGAAAATATGTTATAATTCATTCATAAATTATGAAAGTTATTACAGATGAAAAAAGAATAGATGATATTTTAAATATCGGAACAAAAGATATTTTTGTAAAAGAACATTTAAAAAACAGATTGATGTCTGGTAAAGTTTTGCGTGTAAAATTTGGTATTGATCCAACGGGACCAAAAATCCACCTTGGAAGAGCTATACCTCTTCGTAAACTTCGACAATTCCAAGACCTAGGACATAAAGTTGTTCTTATCGTTGGTGATTTTACTGCGACTATTGGTGATCCGTCAGATAAATTAGAAAAAAGACCAATGCTTACAGAAGCTGATATAAAGAAAAACATGAAAGATTATAAAAATCAGCTCGGAAAAATAATTGATTTAAGAAAAGCTGAATTTGTTTATAATAGTAAATGGCTTAAAAAACTTGGTTTCAAAGAAATTTCAAAACTTGCTGAAAGTTTTACTGTGCAACAAATGTCTGGAAGAAGAAATTTTAAAGATAGATTAGATAAAGAAGAAGAAGTTTCTCTTCGTGAATTTCTATACCCACTTATGCAGGGGTATGATTCTGTTGCAGTTAAATCAGATATAGAAATCGGTGGTTTTGACCAGTTGTTTAATTTGAAAGCTGGAAGAATAATTCAAAAACATTATGATATGCCAGAACAAGATGTTTTGACTATTGAAATGCTTGAAGGTACTGATGGAAGAAAGATGTCTACTTCTTGGGGTAATGTTATTACTATTGTTGATGAACCAAATGATATGTTTGGAAAAATAATGTCTGTTAAAGATGAACTTATAGAAAAATATTTCAAACTCTGTACAGATATAAAAGATATACCAAAAAATGAAAACCCTAGAGATAATAAAATTATTTTAGGTTATGAAATTGTAAAAATATATCATGGAGAAAAGAAAGCAACAGAAGCACAAGAGAATTTCATAAATACATTTCAGAAAAAAGAAATTCCAGATGAAATGGATGAAATAAAAGTAGGAGAAGGGGAAATTCTTGTAGATGTTTTAGTTTCTAAAAATATTTTAGATTCAAAAAGTGAATGGCGTCGTCTTGTAGAACAAAACGCGATTCATGATTTGGAAAATGATACTAGGATTACAGATGTGAATTTTAAAGTAGAAAAAAATTTAACACTTAAAATAGGAAAGAAAAAATTCATAAAAATAATAGTAAGTTAAATTAAAAAGCCCCGTATGGGGCTTTTTAATTTATATCATAGGGTCTTCTTCGTCTTCATGACCCATGTCTAGATCCAATGCTTCATTAGGATCTATTTCTTCGTCTAAGTCTGGAGAAAATCCAGCTTCATCTAACTCTTCTTCCTCAGGCATATATATTTTATTTTTCCGCACAAGGCGGGTAATTTTTTTAAAACCGACCAAATTATTTTTTAATTGTTTATTTTATATCAAATACAAATTTCTTTGGCAAACTTTAAATTCTTCCAACTGTGGATAAATGCGCGAACCCTGTGATAGCTATAGCTATTGCATCTAGTTCATCATCAGATTTTTTTGTATTATCTATTTTCACAAGCATTTTCACCATACGCATTACTTGTTCTTTATCTGCTTTTCCGTAGCCTGTCGTTGCTATTTTTATTTGTGGAGGGCTCGCTTCAAATATTTTTAATCCTGCTTTTATTGCTTCGTATATGACAACTCCGCGCGCTTCAGCCACATGCATTACGGTCTTTTGATTTGTTGTTAAAAAAAGAGTTTCTATTGCTAGTATTTCTGGTTTATATTTTTTTATTACAGTATTTACTTCTTCACCGATAAGTTTGAGTCTATCTGCAAATTCTAATTTTGCAGAAGTTTTGAAACATTCTGAATAAATAACTTTTTCATTTTTATCACCAGGATTTTTCTCGAGCACGGCGACACCCAATCTCTCAAAACCTGGATCTATACCTAAAATTTTCATTTTATTTTTCTTCTTTAATTTCAAAACCAAGATGCTCGTATGCTCTAGGTGTTGCAACACGGCCACGAGCTGTGCGTTCGAGTAAACCGAGCTGAATAAGATATGGTTCTATAACTTCTTCAATAGTTGCTTCTTCTTCAGAAAGGGCTGCCGCGATGGTTTTTACACCGACAGGTCCACCATTAAATTTTTCTATAAGTACTTCTAAGAATCTTCTATCAGAAGAATTGAGTCCTATTTCATCTATCGCAAGCATATCGAGCGCACGTTTTACTGTTTCTTGATCTAAATTTTTCTTATGTACTTGTGCAAAGTCGCGAACCCTTTTCAAAAAGTAGTTTGCTGTGCGGGGAGTGAATCGACTTCTTTTAGAAATTTCTTTAAGTCCATCTATTTCTATTTCAGTATTTAGTAATTTACTAGATCTTTCTACTATTTGTTCAATTTCTTCATTTGAATAAAATTCCAAACGAAAAACTCCACCAGAGAAACGAGAACGAAGAGGAGAGGAAATGAGGGCGACGCGAGTTGTCGCTGCTATGAGTGTAAAAGGTGGTAAATCTAGCTGTATTGTGCGAGCAGATGGACCTTTGCCTATGATAATATCAAGAACTCCAGATTCCATAGCAGGGTATAGGATTTCTTCTACCATTTTATTTAATCTATGTATCTCATCTATAAAGATAATATCTCCAGCAGAGAGGTTTGTAAGGATAGAAGCTAAATCACCAACTTTTTCAATAGCTGGACCAGATGTTATTTTCATTTGTCTTCCTGTTTCTTTGGCTATGAGGTGTGCAAGCGTTGTTTTTCCTAAGCCAGGAGGGCCATAAAAAAGTATGTGTTCGGGTATTTGGTTGCGTTCTTTTGCAGCCCCTAATAGTATTTTTAGGTTGTCTTTTATATGTTTTTGACCAATATAGTCATCCCAACGACTTGGTCGTAGGGCTTGGTCGAGGTTTGCCTCTTCTACTATATTATTAATTTCTTTTTTATTTTCGCTTGACATTTTAATTGGTATATGCTACACTTTGGTTGTTAAGTTGTTTTCAACAGTGTATCCACATTATAGCATTTGTATAGTGTCAGATATAGTATAATAGTTTTATTAAAGGTTAGGGCGTCTTGTCCGCATTATGCGGATTTTGTTTTGTAAGAAGACACTAATCTCTAAGCAATCAGCCCCTGGTTCTATAAGTTTGCGTAGGACGTCTTGGTTTATAATTTATTATTTTCTGGCACCATCCTACAAGAATTTATTACTTTTACGACTTAGTTGTGAAAGGATTGTTTAGAGATTAGTGTTTTTTTTGTTTCTAAATTATTCTTCAATTAGATCCACGACACTTTTTACTTCATCGTAAGAAGTTATACCGTTTAACATTTTTATGATTCCATCTTGGCGCATTGAGAGAATACCTTGTAATGCGGCGATTTTTTTAATTTCTCTTTCACTTGGGTTTTGAGGCATTATTTTTTCAATAGCTTCGTCAGTCTTGATAGCTTCAAAAATTCCCATACGTCCTTTGTATCCAGTCATATTACATTTCTCACAACCTACAGCAGTAAACATTTTCATTGGTGCATTTGGATCAATACCATATTTCATAACATCTTTACCCTCAGCAATAGCTCCATCGACAATATCTTTTATAATTTTAGCTTCTTCTTCAGAAAGGGCTTTTTCTTTTTTACAATCATTACAAAGTTTACGGACGAGACGTTGAGCAATAGAAAGTGAAAGAGCAGAGACGAGGATTTTCGCATTCACATCAAGGTCTATGAGACGAGGAATAACTCCAGCTGCATTGTTTGTGTGTAATGTTGAAAATACTAGGTGTCCTGTAAGTGCAGATTCGACAGCTATCTTTGCAGTTTCACTGTCACGGATTTCTCCCACCATCACCACATCAGGGTCTTGGCGCAAAGCAGAACGTAAACCTTCTAGGAATGTATAACCTTTTTTACTATCTGTTTGTGTTTGAGTTACACCTGTTAAATGGTATTCGATAGGGTCTTCAATAGTTATTATTTTTATTTCAGAAGAATAAATTTTTCGTAAGAATGCATAAAGAGTCGTTGTTTTACCAGATCCTGTCGGTCCTGTGACTAGTATCATTCCGTTAGGTTTTGCTATTTCTTCCATAATTATTTTAAACAAATATGGTTCGATACCCATATCTTCCAAATTTACTTGTATAGATTTCGGATCGAGTATACGCATAACTATTGATTCTCCGTATGCGCCTGGAATCATAGAACTACGAATACTTATTTCTTCTCCGCCGATCATAATTGCAAATCTTCCGTCTTGTGCAGTTTTACTTGTGAGTTTCATTCCGGAAAGAAGTTTCAATCTTGAATTAAGAAGTCTATAAGTTTCCAATTTGAAAAACATAACATCTTGTAAAACTCCATCGAGACGAAAACGAAGTCTCGCCCTGTCTTCTTCTGCTTCTATGTGAATGTCAGATGCTTTGATAGATATTGCACCAGCAAGAATGATTTCAAGTATTCTAGAAATTTTATGCATTACACCTTCTACCATAACTTCAGTAATTAGTTTCTCTACGTCCTGCATTTTTTGTATTTTACCTGCAGTTTCCATAAGTACTTCTCCAGAAATATCGAGTCCACCGACTTTAGAGCTCTCTGCCATAGAAAGCTCAGCATATCTGTCCCAAACTTTTTTCAAACTTGCTAGTGATGTCATATAAAAAACAGCTTCATAGTTTTTAGCTTTCATATTTTCAGAAATATTTTTCATCAAGTTTTCTTCAGGGGAGCGAAGAGCAATATAAATACTTTTTCCAGAAATTTTGAAAGGAGCGATGTTTAATTTTCTCGCTTCGTCTTCAGAAATAGCACGCAGAGACTCATTATCTATTCCAACAGAAGCTAAATTGATATATGGAAGGTTGTATTTTGACTCAGCGAGCAATTGCACGAGTTGTTCTTCCTCTTGTTTGCGGAGTTCGTCTAATTGCTTATTTGGTTTTTCTTCATCAAATTGAGCCATTTACCCTTATATTATAAAGTATTTTTGTTCTTCTACCTACTTGACTTTTTGTACATAGTATGCTATACTTTAGTTAGATAAATAAAAATAGAAAAATAAACAAATTTTTAACTTCTTTTAAAACTAAAAACAAACAGATATGAAAAAAGTATTATTACTTGCAGTTGTTCTCCTGATTTCAGGATTGAGCTTTGCACAATCACCAATTCACCCATTTGCTACTTACAAAGAAGATGGGTATTCAGTTACTCAAGGCGTGAATTTTTTTATTAAAAACAAAAATGCTGTTCAAGGAGAGGCTTTGAAAGAAACCTTTCTAAACATTCCTGCGATTAAAAAATACTTTCCTAATTTATCCGTTAACGATGCTATATACCTTTTATCCTGTTCTATTAAAAGAATGGGCCATTTTGAAAAAGGAGAATACATAATAAATGGAGTGCAGGATGGTAAAGTAGTTGTTTGTCCAGAGAGAGGTTCTTTGGCAGATAGATTGAAAGGTACACCGGGTGATGAACCATGGATACTTTTTGATGTTACAGAAGTTTTGAAGGATAGTTTTAAAATAACCATTCCTTCGGTACCTCCGGTACCAGTTTTGCTTGCTCGTTGTTTAAATACTCTGACATTAAATGTTGTAGATGTTCCTAAAAAACCTACACCAGAAATGCCAGTTGTACAACAAGTTCAAAATCAACAAATGTCTTCAGACACAAACGTCATTAATGTAAACATTGAACTACCTGCTAATTATGGTAGTAGTAACAATGTAGTGCAAGAAGATCAAGTTTCAACAGTAGCGTACAATAATCAAGGTTATTACAACAATGGTTATGTTAATAATTCGAATTATTATGATCCAAATTATTACGGTACACCTGTTAGAAACTTGAATGCTTTTATGACTGCCAATGCAAATGTTGGTGAACAGTGTGGAGCTTATGATGGAAACATGTGGGGTAATAATTATGGTTATTCTAATAATCAAAATTATAATTACAACAACGCAAGTTTCAGTAATACTGCTTCATATGGAAATGCTTCCGCTGGTGCTTACTTTGCTATTACTGGTTCCGCGACTACTGTTCCTGTTTGGAGTTATACTGATCCAAATGTTTATTATAACGGTCACCTAAGACAGGCTAATAATAACCGAGGAAGAGTTATGCAACCAAGAAGAGATGCAAACCAAATGCAAAATAACCAACAACAAAACCAAAATCAAAGAATTGCAGAAAATAAAAATGCAAAATCTTGGGATGGAAATATGTGGTAAGAGTTACTAAATTAATTACACCGCTTGAATATTCAAGCGGTGTTTTTTTATGCTAAAATATGGAAATGATAAAGAAAATCATTTCAAAAAACACACAGGATACAGAAAAAATCGCTAAAGATTTTATTAAAAATATTAAGAGTGATAATAAATCAGCGACATTAATAGCTCTTTCAGGTGAGCTTGGTGCAGGGAAGACAACTTTCACACAAGCACTAGGAAAACATTTAGGAATAAAAAATAAAATAAATAGCCCGACTTTTGTGATTATGAAAAAATACGCTCTTAAATTAAACGAGCATGATTTTTTATTTCACCTAGATGCGTATCGTTTAAAAAACGAAAAAGAATTAGAAAAGCTCGGCTGGGCAGAAATTATTGCTAATCCAAAAAATCTTATTTTTATCGAATGGCCAGAAAATGTAAAAAAATCCATTCCTAAAAAACATATTTCAATAAAAATCTCCCATATAAAAGAAGGAGAAAGGAAGTTTGAGATAAAACATACTTAATTTTTCAAAATGCTATAATTGGTGTAATGCCAAAAGAAAATCCAAAAAAGATCGTACTCCTTGACTCACACGCTATTATTCACCGTGCATATCACGCATTGCCGGATTTTGCTTCAAGTACAGGTGAGCCGACGGGTGCACTCTATGGGCTTTCTTCAATGCTTATGAGAATCATTGCTGATTTGAAGCCCGACTATATTATCGCTTGTTACGATCTTCCACAAAAAACATTTCGTCACGAAGTTTATGATGCATACAAAGCTGGTAGAGCAAAAACAGATGAAGCGCTCGTCGCGCAAATAATAAGTTCACGAAAAGTATTTGAAGCATTTGGCGTACCTATTTATGATGCTCCAGGTTTTGAAGCTGATGATATTTTAGGAACAATAGTAGAAAAATTTAAAAAAGATAAAGAAATAAATATTATCATTGCATCAGGTGATATGGATACGATGCAACTCGTGGATGATAAAAAGGTGCAGATATTTACTTTGAAAAAAGGAATTACGGATACTATTTTATATGATGAAAAAGCTGTTATCGAGCGTTTTGGTTTTAAGCCAGAATTTTTGCCTGATTATAAAGGTTTGAGAGGTGATCCATCAGACAATATTATCGGCATCAAGGGTGTTGGTGAGAAAACAGCAACAGATTTGATAAAAACTTTTGGCACTATTGAAGACATATATAAGAAAATAAAAAAAGACCCGGAGGCTTTTGAGAAAGCAGGTATCAAGCCAAGAATGGTGGAGCTCATAAAAGAAAATGAAGAAGAAGCTCTTTTTTCTAAAACATTAGCGACCATTCGTCGTGATGCACCGATAGATTTTGTTTTACCAGAGAAAACTTTTTGGGATAATGTTGATATAAAAAAAATAGAACAACTTTTCGCAGATCTTGATTTTAGAAGCTTACAAGGAAGATTAAGAAATTTGTTTAGTAATAATAGTTCGCAAACTCTTGAGGATTTTCAAGGTCCTCGGATCTCCTCGCAAAAGCTCGGCCAGACCGTTGAAAATCCTCAAGAGTTTATTTGTGCTGATATAGACCCAAATCAATTACAAGAAACAAGTGTCGCTCTTTGGCTTTTAAATTCTGAAATTAGTAATCCTAGTCTGCAAGATATTTTGCTTTATGCAAAGACTGAGGATTTTACTAAAGCACGAGAAATAATTTTAGAAAAAATAAAAAAAGAAAACCTAACTTTGGTTTTCGAAGAAATAGAAAAACCTATAATTCCTATAGTAAAAAAAATGGAAGAAAAAGGTATTTTGATAGATCAAAAATATTTTAAAGATTTATCCAGTGAATATCACATAGAGCTAGATAAACTAACAAAAAAAATTTATGAAGTAGCTGGGGCTGAATTCAATATTAATTCACCGAAACAATTGTCAGAAATTTTGTTTGTAAAAATGGGCATAAAATCACCAAAGAAAAAATCCGCAAGCGGAGCTTATTCTACAAACATTTCTGTGCTTGAAGAATTGGAAGTAGATAATCCTATAATAAAAGAAATTATGAATTATAGAGAATTACAAAAACTTCTCTCTACTTATATAGATGTTATTCCTGCTATGGTAGCAACTGACGGCAGGCTTCATGCGAAGTTTATTCAAAATGGTGCAGCTACAGGAAGATTCTCTTCTCAAGATCCAAATATGCAAAATATACCTATCAAGAGTGAACTCGGTAGAAGAATCCGAAATGGTTTTGTCGCAAGCAAGGGAACTAAACTAGTTGCTTTTGATTATTCACAAATAGAACTTCGTATTCTTGCAATACTTTCTAATGATGAAAAAATGACAGAGATTTTTAAAGAGGGTAAAGATATTCATGCTGGAGTCGCTTCATTTGTCTTTGGTGTAGACCTCGATAAAGTTGATGGAGAAATGCGACGCAAAGCAAAAGTAATAAACTTTGGAATTATTTATGGTATGGGAGTTTCTGCTTTACGAAAGAATTTAGGAGGTACTAGGGAAGAAGCACAAAAGTTTTATGATAATTATTTTAGACAATTCTCTCGTATTTCAGAATATATGCAAAGCGTAAAAGATTTTGCTTTAAAAAATGGATACACAGAAACACTTTTCGGAAGAAAAAGAATGTTCCCTGGTATTAATTCAAAAATACCTTTCATTAGATCTATGGCAGAGCGTACCGCGACAAATGCTCCAATACAAGGTACAGCGACTGCAGATGTTATAAAACTCGCTATCCGTTATGCGGAAGAAGATTTGAAAAATGCTGGAATTTTAGACAAATCAAGTATTGTCCTTCAAATACACGATGAGCTTGTTTATGAAATAGATGAAAGTGTTTTAGATCAAGCAACAGAGATAATTTTGAAAGCTATGCAGGAATTACTCATCCGCTCATTCTTACATTTTAAGACAGAAATACCACTTTCTGTGCATTTTGGTGCTGGGAGTAATTTAGGGGAAGTTAAGTAACATTTTTATTGTTTTGTTGTATAATGTGACTATGGAAAAAGAAGTACAAAATGTGCCTGAAAAAACAATAATTCACTCAACTTTGGCGTATTCTTACTCACTTTATTTTTTTGGTTTTTTGATAGGTTTCGTATTGGATGATATTTTTATGTTGAAACCTTTCGATGAATCTTTTGGCCAACCACTTGGTTTGTTTTGGATGATTCTTGCTTCACTTTTTATATTTTGGGCACAGAGAACTTCTCGTGTTTCTAAAAAACAAAGACTTGCAGGTAATGACAAACAAGTATTTTTGAAAGGTCCATACAGAGCAACTAGAATACCGACTCATGTAGGACTTACTTTTTTACTTATTGGTTTTGGAATTTTCGATAATTTGCCTTTTGTTATTTTATTTGCAGTTATTTCATTTGTAGCTACTAAATATACTTTTGTAAAAAAAGAAGAAGCCTTGTTACAAAAAAAATACGGAGAACCATATACAGAATACAAAAAAGAAGTAACTGGTTAATTTTATGATATACCTTTTTTCTGGAGACGATACAAAGAAAAAAAGATCTGCATATGAAAAATTTGTTACATCTTTTCCTAAAGATGTAGAGAAATTTTTCATCATTAAAAATGATTTTGATCCAATGCAACTTGAGAATTTTTATAGTTCTCAAGGACTTTTTTTTACTAAATGTGTAGTGTTTTTAGAAAATACTTTTGAGAGAGAAGAGATGAGAGAATTTGTTTTAAGTAAATTATCTTTTATGGCAGAATCTGGAAATGATTTTGTCTTCCTAGAAGGGAAATTAAATAAACCAATCATTGATGATTTTAAGAAAGCTCGTGCTGAGATAAATATTTATGAATTACCAAAAGAAGCTAAAGAGAAATATAATAATTTTATTCTTGCAAATGATTTCGGTGCGAAGGACAAGCTTGGTTTATGGCTCCACTACCGCCAAGCTGTAGACCTAGGTGTCGGCCTCGAAGAACTTATTGGCGTTCTTTTCTGGAAAGCCAAAGATATGCTTGTGAAAAAAAACTTTGGAAAATTTAAAGAAGAAGAACTTAAAAATTTTGTTTCAAAAATATCTTACCTTTTACCTAAAGCCCGTGGAGAGGGAATAGATGATGAAATAGCTTTTGAGCAATTTCTCCTTGAAGTTTTTTAAAATAAAAACCCTTATCTTAAATTTGATAAGGGTTTTTTACTTTTTATTCATTAACAACTTCTTTCTTTTTAATAGTCGGAACACTCCAGTTTTTGGGTGGTATCTTGGCGATTACAGGTTTTTCTTTGCTTTCACTTTTGATACTATCCCATTTTTTTAAACTAAAAGGTCCTTCTTTTGTCCAAGCAAGATTAGGAACAATGTTATCTATTCTATCCAAACAGATTTCATCTTTTTTGTATTTTGATTGTGATATCAATGCAAGACGAAAAGTAGCATCTTCAACACCAAGAATTTGTTTTTTAAGTGTTTCTTCTTTTGCATAAAAAATAACCATTGCTTCAACTTTTACATTTTTTTCAATTGCTGCTTTGGCATTTTTCAATGCCTCTATGTTGGGGTGGTAGCCCCCATCATCATTGAATACATGTAAGTATTCGTTTAACATTTTGTCGATAGTTATTAATCCTATTTCTAATGCAATGTTTTCCTGTTCAAAAAGAAAATTCTTTTTAATTTGAAGAATATGCATTAGAGATGCAGCAGTTCCAAGATTTTCGTCTTTATTGACTGAATACCATTGAAACCCAATAGATCTATCTTTTGAATTTTTAAATGCAATACCTATACCATAAGCAAAAGGTTTACCATGTTTTTGTTTGAAATCTATTATAAATTTCTTGAAGTCATCAACTGATTTTATTGGATTCATTTCTCTATTTTTTTATTGAAAGGGCGGAATTACCCTTCATTCTTGCCACTAGTGTAATGGACAGAATGAAAGGCGATTCCTGTTTTCTTTTTTTAAAGAGCTAAAACAATAGCATTAATTTAACATTTAAAATAAAAAAGTCAAGTACCTTTTTCTTCTTTATCTGTTATATCACCTTATAGTAATAATGTGGGTGGGTCTGTATATTTGAAGGTGGTCCATATTTAAACAAAAGTATTGCTCCTGTAAAATCAAAAAGTAGCCCAAGAGTATTAATTCCTGAATGCTAATTAAAACTTCTTATTAATTCTTTTAGAATACACATAGTGATTGTGAATTGTGCGCCCGGAAGGAATCGAACCTTCGACCGTCTCCTTAAAAGGGAGCTGCTCTACCGACTGAGCTACGGGCGCAAATTATCTTACATAAACATGTATGACAATATATGTGATAATATATCAAATATGATTAAAAATCAAGAAAACATCTTAATACTCAATGATATTCGTAGTGCAGAGAATGTTGGTGCTATGTTTCGTACTGCTGATGCTGTCGGAATAAATAAAATATACATTACAGGTTATACTCCAGCACCTATTGATAAGTTTGGAAGAAAAAGAAACGATATAGCAAAATCCGCTCTTGGGGCAGAAGAATTTATTCCTTGGGAACAAAAGAAATTAGTTTCTCCTTTGATCGCTAAATTAAAAAAAGATGGTTTCCAAATAATAGCTATCGAACAAGACGAAAAATCTATTGATTATAAAAAAGTTAAATTAAACAATAAAAACGCTTTTATTGTCGGTACGGAAGTCACAGGTATACCAAAAAACGTTTTAGAAAAATGTGATGTAATAGCTGAGATACCAATGAAAGGGAAGAAAGAGTCCCTCAATGTATCTGTGTCTTTAGGTGTGGCACTTTTTAGAATTTTAAATATATAAAATATTTATTTTCCGTATGTTGTGCCGTCTTGTAGTATGTATGGTTTGTCTACATGCTTTGTAGGAACAGCAAAATACCATACAAACCAAAGTATAACTAAAAGTATTAAAAGTTGTTTTAAGTGATCTATTGCCATAGTTTTTTGTTTTATTTTTGATGCACTGAGCAGAAATGTGCACTTCTGCCTCCGACTACTTTTCTTATTATAACACCAGTACAATTTTTCCTCCTACACTTTTCCCCAGTGCGTCTATATGCATCATGATGAAGTTGGAATTCTCCACGCAATCCATAAATATTTCTATAGTCCGACATAGAATCTCCGCCAAAATCTATGCCTTTTGCTAAAGCTTCCTTCATTGCTTTATACATTAATTTTATTTCTTCATTTTTTATTTCTCTAGCTTTTCTTTCAGGTTTTACTCCTGCACGCCATAAAATTTCATCAGAATAAATATTTCCGATACCAGCTATTATACTAGGATCCATTAAAACATTTTTTATTCTTTTTTCTTTACCTGAATATATGCATTGTTTGAATTTTTCTAAAGTGAAATCTTCGTCCAATGGTTCTGGCCCAATACCAAAAAGATGTTTAGTCTCATGCATTGTTTTCGTTTCGAGTAATGTTATTTTGCCAAATTTTCTAGAATCACAAAAAGCTAAATGTTTATCATTTGATAAAATAAAAACTACATGCACAAATCTATTGTATGGATCATGCAGTGGATGTTTTTTGTCTTTGTGTTCTGGGTACCATTTATTTTCTTTTTTATTGTAAATATATTTTCCATAGAGTAAGTGCCCAGTCATTTTCATATGAATGAGTATTGTCTTATTCAATGACAAATTTATCAAAATATTTTTCGCTCGTCTTTTTGCAGATAATATTTTTTTACCAGTTACTTCGTTTTTGAAATAAGGAAAATACTTTGCATTTTTTACTGCATCAGTCTGGCGAGTGTCTTTACTGTTTAGGTCAGTCCAAACATCTTTTATTTTTAGGCCTATTATTTCTTTTTGTAAGCCTCTTGTTGTTGTTTCTACTTCAGGTAATTCAGGCATGGTATGATTATAATATGAAAAAGTTTTTACTGGTATTTTTCGTTATTTTACTAGCGTTTTCAGCACCTTTTTTTATTTATGCAAAAACTGTAAAAAAAGTAACACAAACACCAACGATAAAACCAGTAAAAATACTTATCGTACCGGGACATGACAATGAAGTCTGGGGAGCTCAATATGGAAATATAAAAGAAGCTGATATGAACCTTGTTCTCGCGAAACAAATCTATGCAATCTTAAAAAAAGATAAAAGATTTGAAGTTTATATTACTCGCGATAGTTTAGGTTATACAAAAACATTCGCGGATTATTTTTCTTTACACCAGAAAGACATAAAATCTTTTAAAGAAAATTCTAAAAAAGAAATGAAAAATAGTATTGCATCAGGTGTTGTTATTAAAAAAGATGGAGTTCCTCATGTCGGTGTAAACGAAAGCGTTGCTATGAATTTGTATGGTTTTAATAAATGGGCAGGGGAGAATAATATCGATGCAGTTATTCATATTCATTTCAATGATTATCCCAGAGACAATAAATGGGAGATGGGGAAGTACAAAGGTTTCGCTGTGTATATACCAGAGAATCAGATGCCGAATGCAGAAAAAAGCGCACCTCTCGCAGAATCTGTTTTTAAAGAACTTCACAAGAAATATATAACGAGCACATATGAAGAAGAAAAAGCAGGACTCATTCCAGATCAAAAGCTCATTGCGCTCGGTACGAACAATACTTTGCCAGCAAATACTCGAAGCGTGCTCATTGAATACGGTTATATTTATCGATTTGCAAATAGCACTATGCGCCATAAAGCGTACAAAACTATGTCTGAATTAACTGCAAATGGAATCAAGAATTATTTCTTTAAAAAGTAAATAGTTTTTATTGACAACGTGTTGCGGGGGGGGGTACTATTAGATAGTATGAAAAAATTACACTTGGTTTTAGGATGCATTGTATTTATTACACTTCTCGTTTTTGGTATAAAATTTATAAAAACAAAATATTTAGGTTTATCTGCTGCGGTTATTAATGCTGAAACAACCACTTATTCTGGAACTATTACCATGGCTCATGGAGATGATTTTAAAAATAAAAAAACATATATAGATTATTATTTAAATACACTAGATGGAAAAAGTTTGAAAATTAACTTTACTTCCTTGCCACCAGAAAATATTGACGGATCACAAGTTTCTTTTTTTGGAATTCAAAATGGTACACAGGTGGATGTTGATCCAAATAAATTAAAAATTATTTCTATTAATCAATCTCAAAAACCAAATCCAAGCAACATAACAGTAACTCAAAAAAAACTAGCTGTTATATTTGTTAATTTTCAAAATGATACATCTCAACCAATTAGCCCTGTATATGCAAAACAAAGAATTTTTTTAGATCCAGCAACAGTTCCTGGATCGGTAAATGGATATTTTAAAGAATCATCTTTTAATAAATTTAAATTTACAGGATCAATTGATCCAAATGGAGATGTTTTTGGTTGGTATACTTTACCAATAATGAACGGTCCTTCTTTTAATTTTAATCAAATTGAGGCTCTATCTAATCAAGCTGCTGCGATTGATGGTTTTATTAAAACAAATTATTACACAGTAATGTATGTATTTCCACACACCTCAGCCCTTCTTGCAGATGCTTATTATGTTGGTTTTGGTATTTTTATGAATGATGGTGGAACAAACCCCGAGCATATGATACATGAACTTGGTCACTCTTTAGGTTTATCTCACGCACACTCTTTACTTTGTAAAGATAGCAATGGTAATCCTTCCATCTTAAGTAAGATATGTACACCTGATGAATATGGTGATCCATTTGATGTTATGGGTAATGCATGGCGCCATAGACATTTTAATAATGATTATAAATCGTTTTTAAATTTCTTATCTCCTAATGTTATTGGAAATATTACATCTACTGGTTTATATACACTTTATCCTTCTAATACAACTTCTACCACGTCTCTTTTAAGAGGATTAGAAATACCTATTGAATCTTATGGTAATAAAAAATCTTCTTATTATATAGAATATCGAAAGTCGTATGGTGTTTTTGATGATTTTTTATCAAGTGATCCTGTTGTAAATGGTGTTTCTATTCGTTTTAAAAAACATACTATAGCTAATACTGCTAATAATATTTATGAATTTGAAGATTCGTATTTAATTGATTCACATCCACAAACTTCAACTTTTGAGGACGCACCTTTTTTAGCTGGATCAATCTTTAATGATACTGATAGAGGTATTAGTATTTCTGTTTTACCTCCAACCACACCAAATCCTGCTTTTTTACAAGTTCAAATAAATATAACTAAACAACCATGGCTTTGTATTAAAAATGATCCTTTGGTAGTTTTGAATCCTTCAACACAAAATATTGTTGTTGGTGGCTCATTAAATTATAATGTTAGTGTTACAAATCAAGACAATATAAATTGTCCTCCTTCTGTTTATTCAATAGAATCTTATTCACCGTATCAACCTTATTTAAGTTCTGAAAATTCTAGTTTTATATTTAATATTAAAAATCCTTTAGTTAATTCTGTATTACCTGGCACAACACAAAATTATAACGTAACTATGTCTAGGCCATCAACAAAAAATTTACTGTATGAACTAGGAAGTCATACATTTTATTTATTTATTAAAGATAGTTTTTGGAATAAGTTCCTTATGCCAGTAGTAGGCATCTATAATATTGTCCCAGGTCCAAGTATTATCAATAGTACTTCCAAATAAATAGTAATTATTTACTTCCTAAAATTTTTAAAGCTTCTTTTATTTTAGAGTTAATATCTTTTGATATTGTTTGTTTGAGTGCGTCACGAGCTTCATTTTGAGAATAGCCGAGAGCTTTGAGCGCTTCAAGAGCATCCATTTCACCCTGAAGGGAAATGTCTTTGTTTTCTTCACCCATTTTGTCGCGAAGTTCGATGACTATTTTTTCTGCTGTTTTTCTACCAATGCCTGAGATTTTTGTTAAATATGAAGTATCGCTTGTCGCTATAGCTTTCTTTAATGTTTCCATACTAGCAACACCAAGTATCCCAAGTCCTGATTTTGGTCCAATACCAGATACACTTATAAGCATTTCAAAAAATTCTAATTCTTTAGGATCTACGAAACCATATAGGTCTAAAGCATCTTCTCGTACTATTGTGTGAATCCAAAGAAAGATTTCATCACCAATTTTTCTATTTTCTGACAAAGTTTCGAGCGATACGCTTATTTTATAGCCGACACCACCGACATCAACGATAATGTATTTCAGATTTTTGAATATTATTTTTCCGTTTATACTTCCAATCATAGTCTTAGTATAGCAAATCAAATACATGCCCGCATTTGCCTTTTTTTGAGATTTTTGGTATGTTTATGTATATGCCAATAACAAAATCAGCAGAAAAAGCAATGCGTGGATCACTTCGAAAGAAGGTTTTTAATGATCGTCGCAAGCGCGCTATGAAAGAAGTAATCAAGAAGATAGACAAGACTGTGAAAACAGACAAAAAAGAAGCAGAAAAAATACTTTCTCAAGCTTTTAAGGCTATCGATAAAGCTGCAAAATCAGGTGTAATCAAAAAGAATACAGCTGCTCGCAGAAAATCTAGATTATCTAAATCAGTTAAATAAATTAAAAAAGACTCATGAGTCATCTATTAGAATTTTACGGAACAGAATGCCCTCATTGTGAGAGGATGCATGCTCTTATTTCTCGTGTAGAAAAAGAAGAAAATTTGAAAGTAGATGTTTTTGAGGTTTGGCATAATGAAGAAAACGCTAAAAAACTAGAAGCCCTCGATAAAGATATGTGTGGAGGAGTTCCATTTTTATATAATACACAAACAAAGAAATTTATCTGCGGTGAAGCAGATTATGAAACAGTCAAAGCTTGGGCAAAAGGTCATCCTTTTACTCAAGAAGAATAATTTTTATGTCTCAAGAAACAATAGTTAGATTTGATAAAGTGTCATTTGAACACAGTGTAAACAAGCCTATTTTAGAAGAGGTTTCTTTTTCTATTCGTCGTGGAGCAAAATTCACCTTGATGGGTCAAAACGGTGCTGGCAAAAGTACTATTTTTAGTCTCATTACAGGAGAGAAAAAACCAGAAGATGGAATTATAAATATAGTAAAAGGCGTAACTATCGCACTTTCAAGACAAGTTATACCTCGTGCAGATTTGGAATTGACTGTCCGTGCATTTTTTGAAAAATCTTTCAAAGAAAAAGTTTATGATATAGATGTAAAAATTGATGATATTTTGGAAGTTGTTAATTTGAAAGGTCATGCAAAAGTACACGACAGAATAATAAAAACTTTCTCTGGTGGACAACAAGCAAGACTTCTACTTGCGAGTGCTCTTATACAAAATCCTGATTTGCTTTTACTTGATGAGCCTACAAATAATCTAGACAAAGCTGGAATTGCGCATCTAACACAATTCCTTATTGATTACAAAAAGACTGTTATTGTTATTTCTCACGATGCGGAATTTCTAAATGCTTTCACTGAAGGAGTTTTTTATCTCGATGTTCATACTAGAAAAATCGAACAATATGTAGGTAACTATTTCAATGTTGTAAAAGATATTAAAGCTCGTGTAGAAAAAGAAAATATGAAAAACGCACAGCTTGCGAAAACTATCCAAGAGAAAAAAGATCAAGCCAATGTCTTCGCACATAAAGGAGGACGCCTTCGTCTCGTTGCTCGCCGTATGCGTGAGCTCGCTGAAGATCTCGAAGAAGAGATCGTCGATGTTCGAAAAGAAGATAAAGCAATACGACCATTTATAATACCTGCGCAGACTGAGATGATAGGGGAACTTTTAAATATTACAGAGTTTACAACTCTCGACCCAAAGACTCATAAAGTTGTAAAACACAAAGTAAATATTTCTTTAAATAAAAATAAGCATTTGCTTTTGAAAGGACCAAATGGAATTGGAAAGAGTACTTTGCTTGAAACTTTAGCTAGTGGAAACTCAAAAGGAATTACCATAAAAGATGGATTGAGAATCGGTTATTATCGCCAAGATTTTTCTACTTTAAATTTCGATCATACTGTGTATGAATCTTTAGCTAGTGCTATGGCCATAGGAGGGGAAAGACTCGATGAAGAGCGTATGCGTTCTGTTGCTGCGAGTTTTCAAATAACAGGAGAGTTCATTCGTACAAAAATTGGAAGTTTATCTGAAGGGCAAAAAGGCCTAGTCGCTTTCGCTCGACTCGTGCTTGAAAAACCAGGAATTTTAATACTTGATGAACCTACGAACCATATCAACTTTCGTCATTTGCCTATAATCGCCAAAGCATTAAATGACTACACGGGGCTCATGATCCTCGTTTCACACGTTCCTGAATTCGTGGAACAAATTAGGATTGATGAAGTACTAGATTTGGAAAAATAAGTGACTTACTACATACGAAGTGTTACTATTAAAGGGTTCCTTTGTTAGGAAGTCTTATTTACTAATTAATACAAAAATATGAATAAATATAAAGTAATTTTGTTTGCGTTTAGTTTTTTTATTATCACTTCTCAAGTATATGCCGATACACCTTCAATTACTGTTACATCTCCTAATAGTGGATTTGAAGCAATTGAATCAGGAAAGAAAGTAGAAATTCGCTGGAGTTCAACTGTTTCAAATAATGCCCTAGTAGACGTGTATGTTTCTGATGGTGTTCATGTTGGTGCAAAGATAAGAACAAGTAATAATGGAGCTTCAGGCGTAATATACACACTTACCAGTGATTTAGTACCAGGTTCAAATTACAAAGCATACGTTTCTTTAGTTGCAGAAAATCTTATTGTTATTGATTCATCTGATAATCCTTTTACTATTAAGCCAATTAATGTTGTTTCTACTAATACTTTTACTCCGTCAATTACAGTCACTTCACCGAATGATACTCATATAGCTATCGATCCTGGCCAAAAGATTGAAATTAGATGGGATACGAATGTTTCAGGTAATGCTTTAGTTGATGTCTATATTTCAGATAGTACTCATAAAGGTCCTGTTGTAAGGGGAAATAATACTGGAAATTTGATATATGCACCTGGTAACAATTTACCAGCAGGTTCAAATTACAAAGCGTATGTTTCTTTAGTTTCTGAAGTTCCTGTAAAAGATTCCTCAGAATTTCCATTTACAATCAGAGGGATAAAAAATGATAAATCTGAAGATGTTAATAATGAAGAGCATAAGAGTGAAGTAATAATACCCATCCAAAATACTTTAAATGTTTCTGGTAAAGAAGAAGCAAAATCTATTGAAACAGAAAAACAAATTGATAATGATAAAAAAGATAATACAGAAAACGAACCAATTAAAATTGAGCATAAAAGCAGAGTAAAAACCTTTCTAATTGGAACTGAAGAAGGCAAATTCAGCCTTTTTGGTTGGTTAATAAAATTATTTAGATAGATATTTGTTTATGGAATCATTAGAAATAAAAAATAACCAAATAGCACAAGTGCCACTCGGTATTAAGATTGCATCAATAATTTTTTTATTAGAAGGAATAATATCTTTACTGCTTTCTTTTTTCTTAATAGCTAGTAGTGGTTTTTCATCTATCGTGAATGGTTTAGGTCTTATATTTTTACCAATAATTTTTTTACCTTTTTGTTTTTTGCTTCGTAAAATGAAAAAAACTGGTTTGTACGGTATTTCTGTTTTATTTGTTGCTATCTTACTTTATTTTGTTTTTTTAATTACCCAATCAACTGACTTTAATGAGTTAATACTAGCAAGCTTTCTTCGTGTTGTTCTTATTATTAATTTGCCTGTTTTAATTTATCTTTTAACTGTTCGTAAAAGTTTTAAATAATATGATTCTCGTTTCCCACGTTCCTGAATTTGTGGAACAAATTAGGATTGATGAAGTACTAGATTTGGAAAAATAAAAAATAGTATTGTATAATAAATTCATGAATAAATTTATGGAAATGCTCAGTGGAAATAAAAAAGAGGTAGTTAAAAAAGAATCTTTTGCAAAAGAACTTAATGAACTTGGTAAAAATGCACATACAGTAGAAGAATTAGAAAAAGAACCTTTTGTAAAAGAATTGATGGATGTTATTGCTAAAGTAAATCGAGGGATGAATTTTGACTATAATGGAGAACGTGTTTGTTATTTGGTGAATAAATTAACAAGAGCTAATGGTCATATGGATGAAAAACAAGGTAATTCTTATGAATTTCTTTTTTCTTTAAAAGGTTTACAAAATGAAAGAATAGATACTTTAGGTCTTGAGTATGTAAAATATCCGAACAAAGAAGCAAATCTTTGGATTAATGATATGAGAAAAAATTCTAGTTTTAGTGCTGAAAAATTAAGTGATGAAAACTCAGATTTTCATTTCGCAAATTCAAATCAAGAAAGATTCTTTAATGATATAAAAAATGCAATTTCAGATTTTATAGAAACAAAAGAGAAATAATTAACTATTAAATACTTGATCTAGAAAAGCAGTCAATTCTTTTTTCTCGATTTTTTTGTATGAGTTTGGTTTTATATTTCCGAGTTTGATGTTGAGTACACGGATTCTTTTCAAGTCTTCTACTTCTTGAAAGAGTGCACTACACATACGACGGATTTGATGTTTCTTGCCTTCAGTGAGAGTGACTTTAAAAGAAAATTCACTGACGATTTCGACTTTGCACGGCTTGGTCTTGTATCCTTCGATATCGACTCCAGCTTCCATATTTTTCTTGAAGTTTGAACGTAATTTATTTTTTGTTTTTACCAAGTATTCTTTTTCGTGAATATATTTTGGATTTAGAAGTTTGTCAGTTATTCGTCCGTCATTTGTCATGATGATGAGGCCATGACTTGCTTTGTCGAGTCTGCCGACAGGGAAGACATCTTTGGGCATATCTGTTTTCTTGATAGCTTCTTGAATGTCACGCTCTTCGTCTTGAGGTGAATGCGTAATTACTCCTATAGGTTTGTTGTATGCAAAATATACATATTCTTTTTGTGGCTCAGTCTTACTTCCTTTTACTTCCACTTTGTCTTTTTCAAGTACCTTACTTCCTAATACTGCTTTTTTGCCATTGATAAAAACAAGACCTTTTTCAATAAGTTCATCTGCACCTCGTCTCGTAGAATATTGTTTGAGAGCGAGGTATTTGTTTATTCTCATAGGGTAAATTTCATCCATTTTTTTTGTGCTCTCGGTAGGAATCGAACCTACATCGCAACTTCCGCAAAGTTGCGTCCTATCCATTGAACGACGAGAGCAATATCAATACATTACCAGCTTTTTAGTAAAAAGTCCAAATTTTATAGACCAAGACGCTCGATGACTTTTTCTGAAAAATGTTCTTTCATTTCTTCTTCAGGGATTTCATTTTGTAACATTTTGTCACGGATTATTTCAGGAGAAATATTTTCTATAGGTATTGAAAGTATTGGCATAAAAGCTTTTGAGGATTTTAAGAAGAGGGTAGGCTTATAATCCATTTTTACATAAAATGCTTTTATATTTTTATATGGGTAGACTTGGCTTTTTATTTCGAGACCTTTGTCTGAAAGAGTGTACTGCACTATCTCTGGTTTTTTGATTGAAAACATTACAAAACAACCACCACCTAGTACAAGGAGAATTGCAAAAAAATAATTTCCAAAAATTATAGAGGCTACACTTCCTGCAACTACTATGATGCCAAGTGCCCAATACCAATCATTGCCTCTTTCTTTTTCTTCGTATTCAATAGCAGACCACTTTATGGTTTCCATATTTAAAGTATATCATTTATTATTTTAAATAAAAGAATTTATTAAACAATAAAAAAACGGCATATGCCGTTTTTTTATTGTTTGTGCGGTATTTGTTGGACAAAGTTCGAATGTATTTTGCGGAAAATCCTGAAGAAGAAATCTAAAAAAATGGACTCGGTTTTGCGAAACAATTTTCTGGGGAAAGGATTCGCAAAACCTCGGCTATTCTGATTTTTCCCGACTTCGGATTCTGTCCGCGCGCAGGAGGGGTCTGGGGAGGAATACGCGCGGGCTTCTCTTTTTTTTGCGGGGCGGGCTACTAAATGCAAAATACAAATTCAATAATATTGTCTCAGTCATTCTACCATTTTGATCGTCCAAGTCTAAAGGGGATCACCATTCGGCATCCGCCTCAGGCATTTCCGCTAGGGCTACTCGCGCCTAGATTACTAGGTGTCCTGCTTTTCCTCGCCTTTGCCCGCGTGCGCGCGGGAGGCGAGGGCAGGACAGCTGTTTGGGGAGAGGAAGGAATCCTCTCCCCAGCGTCGGTCTCCTCCTCGCAGATGTTGTTTGGAGTATTCAGTGCTTTATATTGTTTTTCTTCATTTTACGCTTTGTGACTTCGTTTAACGTGCCTTCGGAGTCCGCCCTCGCACAACCCCTCTCCTCGTTTTCAAATTTACTTTTAGTGGTGTCGCTTTCGCTACTAAACTTCTGCATTGCAAGATTACGGCGGCGCTCATCCTTTAGCCCTGGACGCCCTAGCGGAAATGCCTGAGGCGGAATACTCATGCTTGCCCCTAGCGTGTGTGCGAGTACGCACACACGCTCTTGCCCACCCGTGCGCGCATGAATGCCCTCCCGAGATACAAAACTAAAAGACTGGCTTTTAGCCAGTCTTTTAGTTTCAATGTAATTATTCTTCCTTTTTTTTAGAATTTTCCTGGATGCCCGATAATTTTATCCACCATCTTTTTTTCTGATCCAAAACCCGCAGCCTTTGCAGCTCTATTTTCGGTTTCTTCCTCTTCTTTTTGCATTTCTACAATTTTCTCTCTCTGTTCAGGTGTATCTATTCTGATAACATTTTTCTCGTCTAGCTCAATCATTTCTTGAGCAATCGTGCCCGGACCACCCTTAACTAAGGCAGATATTTTTGGCTGATCTAACTCTTTCTTTTTTTGTTCATCAAACTTTTTTCTTTCCTGGAAAAAATTATCACTACCCTCCTTATAAGGCAACATTTTTGTCATTTCTCTAAACTCTTCATCTCTCTTTGGCCTATCTCTTTCCCATGTTGCTTCAATTTCTTCGTTTGAAGGTCTGCTAATATTATATATTTTATAGAACTTACCATCGCTGAAAATTTCATCTCCAGGTTGCAAAGGTTTATCTTCTCTTATTTCAGAAGACTTTATTACTTCCTCTTTATTTTCAATTTTTTGTTCTACTTTTTCTACTGGTTTTTCTAGATTATTATTTAAACTTTTTTCCTCATTTTTCACTTCTTCATAAGGAACATACTCACCGTCTTTTGTATTTAATTTTTTGATTTGATTTTCAGTGTCAGTTTTAACTAGCTCTATATTGTTATCTACTTCTTCCGTTCTCTTCATAATTTCTTCATTGGAACCACTAAGCTTTTCAAGTTGTGTTGTTTGATATTCTGGAGTTGTTTTAGCTATCTCTGTTTCCTGTGACAAACGTTTAATTGCATTTTCTGCCCATTGTGCAACATTTTTTTCAGAGTTTAGTTCTGCTGCTTCTTTAAAGGCCTCGAGACCAGCAGTATCTTTTGTTTTCTCCATAAACTCGATTGCTTGGCGATTTGCCATATCTTCTATGCTCATAATTATTTTTGGTTATTATCTAATAATCCAAGTGATGCCCGAATAGCACCGACTTTTTTGGTCTCTAATTCTTTGATGTAATCTTTAACGATCCCTCTGCGTTTTTTGCCAAGTTCCTCAAGTTTTTGTTTAGCATCGTTATATACTTTCTCAATCTCTTTTGCTCGTTCTTCTTGTGTCATATACGCTTAAATTATAGCATAACTTATTTTTAACAATCTATCAACTGGTTCGCCGAGCATTTTGGCGATTTTCGCAAGCTGTAAAAGGGCTATATTCTTCTTCCCGTTTTCAATAGCACTTATATATCTTCTAGCCCGCCCCGCAAAAAAAAGAGAAGCCCGCGCGTATTCCTCCCCAGACCCCTCCTGCGCGCGGACAGAATCCGAAGTCGGGAAAAATCAGAATAGCCGAGGTTTTGCGAATCCTTTCCCCAGAAAATTGTTTCGCAAAACCGAGTCCATTTTTTTAGATTTCTTCTTCAGGATTTTCCGCAAAATACATTCGAACTTTGTCCAACAAATACCGCACAAACAATAAAAAAACGGCATATGCCGTTTTTTTATTGTTTGTGCGGAGGCGGTGAGATTCGAACTCACGGACCCCGTAAAGAGTCTCTTGTTTTCAAGACAAGTGCCTTCAACCACTCAGCCACGCCTCCTCCGCTTTATATTTTATTTTTTAAATATATTTGGAATTCTAGAAAAAGCAGATTTTACTTCAGGCCACTTTTTCTTCGCTACTCCAAAAATATAAATAATGTCCAAGATACCAGCAGTATTGAATATGACGAGAGCGATAAACCACTTCTTGTCATTGTTTTTTGAAGCTGTCCAAACAGAATAACACTTCCATAGGATAGTCCAAACCATTACTAAGGCAACGAGCACATTTATTAATATATTTGCTTGCATAGGGTGATAATATCAGAAAAAGTCTTTTTATGCTAGTATTTTGATATGAGATTTTTAGGTATAGATTTTGGTATGAAACGCATAGGTATAGCTCTTTCAGACGAAAACGGCACTTTGGCATTTCCAAAAGAAATAGTACCTAATGATAAAAATAAATATAAAAAGATCGGTGAGATAATAAAAACAGAAGATATCTCTGAAATAGTCGTCGGTGAATCTGTAGATTTTTCTGGAAGACTCAATATGCTCATGGCTCATATAGCTCTTTTTATAAAAGAGCTTGAAGAAGAATTTCATTTACCAATTCATACACAAAAAGAATTCCTGACATCAGTCGAAGCAAGAAGATCTAAAGATGGAAAGAAAGGTATGAGCCCATCTCAAGCACACAGTAAACTTAAAAATACAAAGGCTGGCAGAGTAGATGCTTCCGCAGCTGCACTTATATTGCAAAGATATTTAGATAAGAGAAATTTAGCAGATAGTAAAAAATAATATAAAAATATGGAAAAAATTAATTTTGATGAATTTAAAAAAGTAGAAATAGCTGTGGGAAAAATATTATCAGCAGAAAAAGTTCCCGATACTGATAAATTATTAAAACTCTCAGTAGATTTTGCAGAAGAAAATCCTCGTCAGATTATTTCTGGTATTTCAATGTATTTTCCTGAATGCGAAGTTCTTGTAGGGAAGAAATGCATGTTCGTAGTAAATCTAGAACCACGAAATATAAAAGGTTTGGAAAGCAACGGTATGATACTCGCTGTTTCTACTGAAGATGGAAAATTCTCACTTCTTGAACCAAATGCTGAAATTCCAGCAGGTACAAGAGCGAAATAATATTCCTATATAGCTTAATAAGAGTTATACTATCTATATGTTTGGTAACAATAAAATTTTCGCTTTAGAAATTTCTGACGAGTCTATTAAATTCGTACAGTATTTTAAAGATGAAGAAGAAATATCTATCGGTAAATATGGAGAGAAAAATATTCCTATTGGTTTGATAGAGCAAGGAGAAATCGTGGACATGTATGCTTGCAGGGATTTTTTCAAATCTTTTCAGAAAGAATTTAAAATAAAAAAAGCAAAAATAGCTATTCACCTAGAAACAGACATAAATAACTTTAATGAAAAAAAAGAAAATATTACGAAAGAGTATATTTCTTTATTTAAATATTTAGATATTGATTTGCTTTCAATTGAACTCAAAGTCCACTCTTTAATGAAAGTTGTATTTAAAAAAGATGATGTTGGAGCAAATATGATTTTGGATTTTGGTGACAAAAAAACTGGAATTCATTTTGTGCAAAATGGAGAAATACTTTCTACTCAAGATATACCATTTGGTTTGTTCCGAGAAATACACAATATTGCAGATGAAATAAATCGTCATTTTATTTATTGGCATACATCAAAAGATGAATACAACAAACCTCGTCCTAAAATACAAAAAATAATCCTTGTTGGTAAAACAGGGGATATAACAGAATTCAAAGAATACCTTTCTACAAAAATGCATCAAGATGTAGAGATAGCAAATGTTTGGCAAAATATTTTCCCAGATGATTATTTTAATACTCGTATTCCAGAAATTCCTTTTGAAGAATCTTTAAAATACGCCGGAGCTATTGGCTTGATTTTAGAATAAAAAATTCGTTAAGTTCTGTTTTGGTGTATTTATTGTACCAAGCTCGAACCTATTTCCAAAATCGGTAATGTGCCACGC
>CAYXTA010000006.1:0-39588 GCA_964468315.1 uncultured Candidatus Saccharibacteria bacterium | reverse complement strand
CAATAGAGGGTGTTAAAAAATCTCTTGAAGATACTAGTATTGCTATGAAAGATGCACAAGATGGTCTTGGTAGGTCAGCAGAGTCTATGGTTTTTGCAGGTAAAGTAGCAAAAGAAATGACAGCAGAAAATAAAAAACTTGTAGAAGCAGAAAATGCTAAAGCAGATGCACTAGCACAATCAACAGAGCAAACAACAGAAGCTAAACAAAAGCTAGAGGGCTTTAATAAAACACTTGTAGATACATACAATCAGTCTGTTAAAACAAGTGAAGAACTAAAAGGCAATCTTACTAAATCATTTAAAGACTTTTCAGAAAAACTTGCAGATAATGTAAATGAAACAAAAAACAGACTCGCAGAAATTGTAGTAGACGCAGAAGAAAAAAGAAAAGAGTTACTAGCAAGTATTTCAAAAGGACAAGCAGACGGCTCAGATGTTTCAGCAGACCAAAAAGAACTACAAAAAGTACAAGCTACACTCAATGCTCGTGTCGGGTACGAAGATAGAGCAAGTAAACAAATAGAGTTAATCAGAAATAAGATTAAAGATGCAGGACTTGACCCAGCACTACTTAATGAAAATCTATTAACTAGTCAAAAATCTTTTGAAGATGAACTTAAATTACAGAGAGATTTAGCAAGTAAAGATGAATTTACTCGGTTTGAATTAGAACAAAATGCAAAACTATTAAAACTTACAGAAAGTTTTATTACAGAAGCAACACTTATTCAAACAAAAATTACAGCACAGAAAGGTTTTGAAGCAGATTTAACTGCATTTATTAAGTCAGAAAACTTTAAAAGACTTACAGCAGTAGAACAATTTGCTAGTGCGAGTATTGCAAAGTACGGAGCTATGGCAGACAGTCTTAGAAACATTATCAGCTTACAAAATCAAATCAAATCAGTGGGACAAGCAAAAGGACTTCCACAGTTTCATGATGGTGGTTTCGTGGGTGGTCAAGGTGGGCAGGTTCATGCAGGAGAATTTGTAGTACCAGCAAATATTGTAGCAAGTAATCCATCTCTTATTTCAGCACTTGATAATCTCAGAAATCAGACAAACAATATCACTATCAATACGCAAAACACAGGTGGTAATTTACAGACAGCGACAGAAGAATTATTATGGAAATTAGAAAGAGTTTAAAATATGATTGCATTTGAATACACAATAACAAACAAATTAGGTGACACAATTAAATTCAATGACCATACTGTCGTTGATAGTCTTTATGCCTTACAAGCGTATCCAAAGTTTTCAAGAAACATAAAAAACACAGAGCAAGAACGTATTGGTCAAAACAATTATTGGGACTTTCACTCATACAATGGGAAAATGACTGTTGCATTCTCTGGTATTATTCTCGCACCAACACACCAAGTACTTGAACAAAAAAAAGCACTTTTACAAAGAGTATTTGCAATCCCACTACAAAGCACAGAAACAAATGATGGCTATGTGACTATTACTTGGACTGATGATGACGGTATTGAAAAGAAAATAGAAGCTAAAATCATACAAGATATTACTTTTGACAGACGGGTAAGCCAAAGAAACACTTTAGACTTTCAAATACAGCTTAAACTCAAAAACAACTATGTAGAGAAAGTAACCAGTTACACAACACCAGTAACAGGTCAAAGAGGATACTTTGAATCAGGTTTTTTACTCTCAACACTACTTCCTGTAACCATGACAGAACAATATGTAAATAAAATTGAAGTAACAATAGATTCACTTGGTGCTTTGCCTAAAATCAAGCTCTATGGCGAAAACCAACAGTACATAAACAATCCTAGAGTACTCAATATAGATACTGGCGAGATATTCCAACTAGATATGACACTACAAAATGCTTCTAATTGGGTAGAAATAGATACAGAAAATGGAACAGTCTATGATGAATCAGGGATAGATGTGTCAGGATACATAAATGTTTCAAGTGGTTTTCTAAAACTTTCAACAGGAGTAAACAGACTTGTATACTTATCAGATGAAGACCCTTTGATAAATGGGATATTACCAGAAGCAGGTACACGTTTTGAAGTAAGCTATAAACAAATCTATGCAAGTTAAAATATACACAAACAACTTTATACCACTTACTACACTTACTACACTGACTGCTATTGATGTAGAACAAGTACAGTACACAGATACAAGAGATGGTGATGGTACTGCATCTTTTCAAATCAGAGCAGACACAAAAAAGGTAACTAAGGAAAACATACAAGTACACAATGTAGTCAAAATATTTGATGATGGGGTGCTTGTTTTCAATGGATATATTACACAAGTAAAATACAACATAAATACACTCTCTATTAACCTTGTAAGTATCGGATACAAGCTCAAGAATCGCCAATTAGGGGTGTCAGATGCCTTGTCTGGTACTTTGTCCTATATTGTTAATCAACTGCTCACAGCAACGAATACAGCGTCACAAACGGGTATATCTATCGGCTCTATTGAAGATGATGGCACTGTGTATTCTAAGATGTTTGATGCAGGACAAAACATTGACCAAATCATAAGAGATTTAATAGGTGCAGATATGCAGTTTAGAGTAGATGTAAACGGAAAAATACAAATCGCAACACTGTTAGGTAGAGATTTATCGACAACACACAAGCTTAAATACAACTCAAACCAAGTAGAGAACTCAAATATTACCAACTTTGATGTAAAAGAAACGTCTAGCTCAATAATCACACACATATTAGCAAAGCGTACAGGAAGCTATGTGATAGTAAATGATGCAGAATTGCAGGAAAAGTATGGACTCGTGCAGACAACTAAGACTTACTCAAGTGCTTTAGACAATATCACACTTGAAAGAGATGCTAGAAAAGACTTAAAGGGAACACTTTTTACACCAGAACTAACTTTAGCTCCAAACTTTCCCGATACTTTTGATGTATGTGACATTTTAGGAGTAGCAATATATAATAAGTTTATAGATATAAAAGAAAAATATCAGGTAGTAGAAAAGTCAGTAACATTTATCGGTACAGAAAAGCAAATCAAGATAAAACTTAATGACCAACAAAAAAATCTTGGTGAAATTCTTTTAGACCAAAAAGAACGTATTAAATTATTAGAAAATAAACAATAAATATGATAACAACAACACTTATTAACTCAACACAAGCTCAATATACTGATAAAGACTTTTCATGGCTACAAGATAAAGTGCTTACAGCAGGATATTTTGCAGACCAATCAGGTAACCAAACCTTTAAAGTGGTACAAAAAGGTACACCAAGTATGGGTGTAGATATTGAAGCAGGAAGTATTCTTGTACCTTTCACAAAGTCTGGTAAATCATGGAAAGTTATTTGTGAAACAACAGGCGAAACACTCACAGTAACAAACAACTCAACAGGTAGTAATCGTGTTGATGCAGTAATCATTAAACTTGATACAGCAGTAAATCCTAACAGTGCAAAAAGTAATGTAGCAGTAGCACAAGTAATTCAAGGTACAGGTGTATCAGCTCTTTCAGATGGTGCTATTCAAACAGCTATCGGTGCAACATATAACTTTATTAGACTTGCAAATATCACAGTGCCAGACAGTGCTACAACTATTTTAAATGGAAACATTGTACACACTGTTTCACAAGTAACACTTACAAAAGCTATTAAGATACAAGCAGGGGCTATTGTCTACACAGGTGGCGAACTAGATAACTATGTAACACAAGAAGAAGTAACCATTTCTAGTACAGACCAAACACAAACAACAGCAGATGGTGTCATTGAATTCGGTGAAGCAAACACAACAACTAAAAAGAATGAAATCGGTCAAAGTTATATCCCAACAAGAACTAAAATCAGAAAGGTAGACTTATTCAAGAAAGCAAACACAGGTACTTTTACAGGTACAGTCACAGTGGAACTACAAGCAGATAGCTCAGGTTCATGGTCAGGCACAGCTCTGGCAAGTAAAACTTTCACTAATTCAGAATACAATGGACTTAATATCGGTGAATTCGAATGTTTGTTTAGCTCAGAGTACTCAGGGCTTGTACCCGATACAACATACTGGATTGTAGTAAAATCAAGTACAGCAGATAGCTCAAACCACCCAAATCTAGGAGTAAACACAGCAGGTGGCTATGCAAACGGAAGTGTTAAATACAAAAACACAGCAGATGGTCATGTAGCAGTATCAACTATTGATTTGTATTTTAAAACATACGAGGGTAACGAATCACAAGTAGTAAAAACAGATGAAACAGGTAAAATCCCTAACCAACTATTAGATAGACAATATCTAACAGATGTTTCAAGAACACAATGGAACTATTTTAACTCAGCAACAGGTGCAGGTGGTACACACTTTCCAATAGATACACACAAATCAAATGGTAAAATATTGTTTACTAAAAACTCAAACAATACTACTGCGATAAACATAGGTACACCAGACAAGTTTGGTAACTATTCTTATAATCCAATTACTGTTTCAGCTTGGTCAGGAATGACTGCAAAACACTTTTCATGGTTTGCAGATAATATCTTAATCATGTACCAAAATAACTCAGGTGGTACAGCTCATGGCTTTAGAATAATCAACACATCGGGTACAGTGCTTTATGAATCATCTATTACAGCAGTAACTATTGCGTTTTCTGGCAACCAGTATTCTACAAGTAACATGACAGCAGTTTCAGGTGATGGAATCAATGGAAAAGCATACGTTGTAGCAAGTCGTTCAGCAAGTGGTGTTTCATCAGTATTTGAAATTGATATTGCAGGTACATCAGCAATACTTAACAATACTTATTCTATTGCATATCAAACAAACACACACTCAGCAGTAAAATATACTTACTCAGACTTTATTTGTATCAACCAAACAATCTATAACTACAAAACAGGTGCATCAGCAGGTACACTTGATTTTGAATCACTTGCTTTGACTAATTACAGTGTTGCAGGGTACAGAAAAGACCCAACAAATTTAATTATCTCAGCTCAAAAATCTTATAGTACAGGTGGTGGTACATTTAACTGGGAAACAGTTTGGCGATTATACGAAATACCTAATGGGGTAATCCTTTAAAACTATGAATGAAGAAATAAAAAATAGTGGTGTCTTACCAGAAGACCCTAGACCAATAGAACTTAAACAAAAAGACTTTATCGCAGGAGCAGAAACGGCTATCAAGTATCAAGTAAATATAGAAAGTGGTGACTGGACTTCTATAATCCCTGTAAGAGATATTCAATTACTTGATAATGGTAAAGAAACAATGGCGTGTACTCACTTTTCTGTGGGTCAGCACGTTGAAAGATACTTAATGCACTTATGGGAAACAGGACAGCTTGATGAAGAAGAAAAAGAATTTCTTAAACAGTACATGGTAGAGAAAGACAACTACAAAACTATTGCTACATCAAAAAGATTTAACGCAATCATGGGTGGTAATACTACAAAAGGTAACTACTTTCAAAAAGCTTGGGAAAATGCAAGAAAAGAAAACGGACTTATTCCATTTAATATGCTCAAAAAAGCAGGTTCAACTTGGGAGCAGTATCATGACAGAAATGTTATCACCCCAGAAATGTTAAAAGTGGGAGATAAGTTTATGGAAAAGTTTGCTATCTTCTATGACTTCGTTGCTGGCTTTGATAGACAGCTTGGATACTCAGATGTTGAAATACACAATACGCAGTACTATTTGAAGCAATCACCACTTAATATCGGTATTCCTTTAAATATCAACCACAGTATCGTACAGCTTGCCCTCTCAGACGCTCAAAATGGTGTTTTAAGCACTACATTAGAGCATTATGACCCAATCTTGCGTGTGAATGATAAACGCCCCGTAGCACTCGCTATACGAGCTATCGTAGTACCAAGAAGACTGCTTAATAAACCAATAGAAAAACCAATACACTATTTTGCAAAAGATATGCAGTTTGGCGACACAGGTTCAGAGGTAGAAGCACTACAAAAATGTTTACAGTATCTAGGTTACCTTAGTAAAGATATTAAAAAGTATGGAAACTTTGGTCACTTAACAAGGACAGCAGTAATCAAATTACAAAATGACAACCCAAACACGATTTTAAAACCTGCAAAACTTAAATACGGAACTGGACTTGTAAAAAGCTTAACAAGAAATTACTTAAACAACTTGTTTCAAAAATAGCAGTATGTTAAAGGTCCGCGATATATACGCGGACCTTTAAATTATTGATTTAAATATTGCTTATGTTAATATATAAACATAACATACTCTCAAAAAACGCAGTTAAGTTAAGTAGAAGTTAAGTTATGAATAAAGAAACACAAATTGTATCAGTAAAAAGCATCGGAGGATTAGTAGAGTATCCGACAATAAATGTTGAAGAATATTTTAGTAAAAGAACGACACTAAGTGAAAAATTATTAAGTCATGATTTTTTGGTGGATACACTAAGAAAAGTAATGGGTAAAACGCTTACAGTGATTGATGCTTGTATGACTGATGAAAAACAAAACAAGGCAACAAAAGATTTAATTAGAAATATCATATCAGATGAATTAGATTTTAGTTCAAACATGGTTTTTGACCAAAAAGAATTACAAGAAATAGCAGAAGAACATTTTAAAGATATGACTGATGAAGAATTAGAAGAATCATCAATATCATTAGATGAAGCTATCGGAATAGAGGAATAGTATTATAAGAATATACTTAACTGTAAAGTATGTTAAAAAAGACACTCATAAACTGGGTGTCTTTTTTGCTTATATGATATAATTTATATATGAAAAGTAAATTGCAAATATCTTAAATATATGATAAGCTTTGGTTGTATAGTTCTTGGCTAGTTTCCGTTCATAATGTTAAAAAAAAGACACTCATAAATTGGGTGTCTTTTTGTTTTTAACACGGACATTGTAATTCGTCACACGGTATACCACTGACTGTTTTACTACACACTGTGCAGAAATTACTAATGTACAAATCCTCATCTCCTGCGTACTCTAATGCATGGTCTTTTGCCTCAATAATCACATCTTCTTTTTCTTCGCCACTCTGACAAATATAATATTTTATTCTCTGGCGAATATTTTTAAATGTAATAATACAAGTCGCTTGATGTTGTCGTGCAAACTCTCGCACGTCTTGATAGGGGATACCATAACCACTGATAAATCTCCCTAAGTACAATGTTTGTTTCATTTTGTTTTTATTAAGTTATATATTTATACAAAGTATAACATTTTGTGATATAATCTTAATAGGAGAAAAGCAACTAAAAAAGGTTGCGATAGTATCTGACTCGAATGGGTTTATGTCCCACGTGCGATGAAATATAGTAATCGAAAGTACCATATAATTATGAACAAAAGAAAAGCAAAAAGAAAACAAAGAATGGGAGATTGGTGCAGAGCTAGTCATAAAAACACTGTTATTTATTTTAAAGATAACAGAAGTAATTTTAATAAGAAAAAGAGTTTTGCTCTGAGAAGATAATACAAAAGGGTCGAGAATATTATTTTCTCAAAGCAACACTTTTTAATTCTTTTTTTAGTGTTGTAAGAAATGCCGTAGGTACATCTATGGCATTTTTCTTTATGTGATATAATTTAATTACTTATTAGTAATAAAAGAGTAACAAAATATGCTTAATAAAATGTCTATTGAAGACAACATGATGAGAACATCAGATGGTATTGTCCGAGTTAAAGACGGAAGTAAAGTAGATTTCAGTGAAGTTAAAACAACTCAAGAAGAAAAAACTGAAGTGGAAACACAAACAGAACCAACTGAAGAAACAAAAAAGGTTGCAAAATCTAAAACAAAATAGTATTATAAGAATGTCAGTGTCAGGTCAGCTCTAACACTGGTTCTTATTCTCTCGCACATAACTCGTTAGGGTTGTGTGTAGATAATCTTAAAACACACCGAGCTCGTGTTTAGGGTTATGTACACAAAATCCTAAACCCCATTTTACGCATACAAAAAAGTTATTAACTTTATCCCCTGAAATTAAAATTTTGGAGGGATTTTTTTTGTATTAAAATAGTAAATGTCGCTGAAGTTATGTTCAGTGATTCGGTGGCACTTCCTTTTTTAATGCCGTTATTGTGGGACTCATAACTTCACACAAATGACTTTTTAGAAGTGGTGTCGCTGAATCATTGAAAAATTTAATAAGTAAAAAAAAAGAGAGATATGAAAATAGTAAAGTTTGAAGTGCCTTTCACGCAAGTGCCAAATAATGTCTTGTTTGATGAGGAACTATCTTTAAAAGCTAAAGGGGTTTATGCGTACATACAAGCAAAACCAAAAGACTGGGATTTTGCAACAGAGAGAATGACAGAGGAAAACAAAGACGGTCAAGATGGTATAAAAGCAGGTATAAAAGAATTGAAAGACGCAGGTTATTTGATTATGGTAAAAAAAGCTGACGGAAAAGTTAATTATAAGCTACTTTTAAATAAAAGAGCTCCTAAAAAAGGGGTTGAAGAACAGCAAAAGCCACAAGGGGAAAATCCCTCGAAGGCTTTTTCCCTCGAAGGGGAAATCCCCTCCATAAAAAATAAAGAGTATATATATAAGAAAGAAGAAAAATCCACAAAATCGTCACTTCCAGAATGGCTTAATGAAAAAGCATGGAACGCTTGGGTGCAATACAGAAAAGAATCAAAAAAGAAACTTACTGAAACTACAATAAAAATGCAATTAAAGAAACTTGAAAATATAGGTATACACGACCATGTCTTTGTGATAGCACGTTCTATTGAAAATGGTTGGCAAAGCTTTTATCCATTACCACCAAAAACAAAAACAGATAAAAGGATAATAGAAAAAGAAGTAAACAAGGAATTACATGAAAACATGGAGCGAAACAAGGATATGGAATCACTCAACAAAAACATCGAGCTTTTAAAGAACAAATTTAAGGTTTAACTTTATCCCCTAAGTTATCCACTGTTTGTACTAGCTTAAGAAAAGGCTGTATGTTTTAATTAAAAGGTAATAGGGTTATTAAGAAATCAATATGATATTAAAAATATTAAAAGAAGTTTACGAAAAAAAAATAGAAGCAAATCCAAGTAAAGCGAAAGAATCAAAATCTTGGAGAAGTTCGGCTATTGGTTCATGTAAAAGAGGTCAGCTTTTGGGAAGATTATTTTCTGGAGAGTTTACAGTAAACCACGACCAAAGAACTCTCGAGGTGTTCGAGCTTGGAAACATGATTGAAGAAAAATATCTTGTAGACTTAAATTTACATGATGATTATATTATTCTTACTCAATGTGAAATGTATGACCCGAATCTAAATAATTCAGGCCACCTTGACGCACTAGTGATACATAAAAAAACTTTTGAAGCTTTCATTACTGATTTTAAAAGCAAAAACTCAAGAAGCTTTTCTTATATGGACGGGAAGAAACAAGGAGCTATGCACCATCATTTGTTACAAGTTTATTCATATATTGATATGGTAAACAAGTATGGTTTTTCATTAAGAAACGAAGATACTATCCATGATATAGGTCAATGGAATTTAATGAATGAAGAAAATGGTACTGTAATTTTTTACAGAACAGCACCCTTAAAAAATCAGGACTTGCACAGATTTTTGTTAGACCATGCAAGAGTTGTAGGGTATAAACCTATGGAAGAAAATAATCCTAATGGTAGAAAAAAAGAAATATGGCAATTAGATAATACAATCAAGGAGGGTTCAGTAGTTTATGTTTCAAAAGATGACCAAAGAAAACTCGAGTATCCAGTCATGTATCCAGATACAAGTTTAGAATTAGAATACTACACTGAAAGAAGAATACTTAATCAAGCTTGGGAAATGAAAAATATTGTTATTCCACCAGAAGAAAAGAATTCATGGCAAATTAAATACTGTATGTACTGTAAAGCAGGTTTATGTGAAAAATTAGACAATCCAGACGTGGTCGATTCACTAAAAGAAGTTGTAGCCGAAAACAAAGATGAAATAAAACAAGAAAATTAGGGTTGTAAAAAAAATCATTGTCCTGAGTAAGACATAAAACTCGCTATTAAAAATAATATAAAATATAAAAATATGAATACATTTTCAGAGTTGTTTGAAAACTCAAAATCAAAAACAGATAAAAACACATTTTATTTAGCAAAAGGAATGAACTACATTCGTATCGTTGCATTACCAAAAGCGATTGCAACCTGTTTTACAGAATATGATGTAGTTGATAAAGATTCAGGTGAAAAGAAAACTAACAAGCGTTCAGAAATAGTTTACGATGGTTGTGGTTACGAAAAAGGAGGTAAAACTGAATTTTTCACTTACTGTATAGACGCAAATGACCAAGTAAACGAAGATGGTAGTCCTAAAATTAAAGTTATGTTTATTGGGTGGAAAGTCCTCGAGGGAATAGTAGCTCAAGAAAAATCATATGAAGCACAAGGTGAGGGTAAATTTACTTTCCCTATGAAAAAAGATTTAATAATCACAAAGTCAGGAGAGGGTATATACAATACCACTTACTCAGTTGCAGTTATGCTTTCAGAAGAAAACAACAAAGTTAAAGTTCCACTTGACGAAATTAGACTAAAATTGGAAACAACACCATCTTTAGAAGAATGGAAAATTGCTCAAATTGAAGAAGCAAAAGAAAGACACGCAAAATATGGTGTCCCAAGAGTTGCTGAATCAAAAAAAGTAAAAAAGAATGAAGATTTGGAAACTATCCAAATCGCCGTAAAAGACGAAGAAGTCGAATCATTACCAGAAGAAGATATTAACTTGGAGGATATTCCTTTTTAATATTTAATTAAGAACAGGTTTTGCCTGTTCGTTCCAGTAAACAAGTATGCGTTCCAACCCAACGTGGGAAAGGTTTTCTATGATTTCAACCAATCCTACTTGTCTACTGGCATGAGCAGGTGAACCTATAAAAAAAATATGGATAAATTATTTATTGTAAAAATTATCTACGCTTTCGTCACTTGTGTCCTTGCAGTACTCATTGTGAACGAACTCGTTAAGATAAATGTAAAAAAAGTTTTCAAAGAAAATGGATTAACAGATGTTAAATCAAGACTTGATGATTTTGATAAAGGTCTTTTAATCGCTTTGAAATTTGTAGCAGAAGAAAAAATTAAACTACTCGCAGAAAAAGGAGGTTTTGATTTAAGTGAAATGCTTGGCTTAAAAAAGCCATCAGAAACTAAGAAAGCAACAACAAAAAAGCCAGCAACTAAAAAAGTAACAAAGAAATAACATGGAAACAAGAATATCAGAACAAGAATCACTTAAATATTGCGAACAAACAAGAAGTCTTTATTCTAAGATTAACGTTGCTTACCTAGAACTTGGTAAAAGACTGATAAAAATTAAGAATGAAAACTTGGCAGAAAGTCAGTACGGAGGTTTTGATATATTCCTTAGTGAGATTGGTATTAAAAAAAGTACCTCAGAACATCTCATGCGTGTCTATCAAAAGTTTGTTTTGGACTACGGGATTAAAGAAGAATCTATTGTCGAAGCAGGTGGGTACACTCGAGTTTACGAACTACTCCCACTTGCTCGTACAAAAGAGGAAGCTATTGAAGTACTGGAACACGCAAAAACTTTACCAAGTCGCGAAAGCATAAAAAGTTATGTAAAAGAAGCTATGGGTAAAACAACAACAGCGTGCAACCATGAAGAAGTATATATCCTTGAAGTTTGTAAGTGTTGTAATGGAAAAGTACTCGTTGGCGAAAAAACAAGATGAAGCTAGACCACCCTTTTTCTCAAGAAACAAGAAATCTTTTTTTGTACACTCAATTTTGCTGGCTTTGTCCATCAAACGGAAACGGGAGAGGAGGTCTTGAAATCCATCATATCTGTGGAAGAAAGAAACATGAAAAGTTTTTAGATTCAGCATTTAACGCGAGTGTCCTTTGTAAAGTTTGCCATGACCATATTAAACAAGATAATGAAACGAGGTTTAAATTGTATAAAATAACAGCAAAGATGATATACGAAAACAATCAATATGAAATAAAGCAAAACGACTTTTCTTTCATAAAAGAACATTGTCAGGATAAGTTTGGTAAAACAGCAAATGAAATGTTACAAGTCTTAATAGAAGTTTAAGAGATTGCACCTGCCTATAATTTATTTTGTAGGCAGTGACAATCAATAAAAGTATGAAAATTGTATTAACAGGGAGAGTCCCAAGTAAAAAAAATTCAAAGAGGGTTTTCTGTCGAGGTAAGTATCCAACAGTAATCCCAAGTGAAAAACATCAGGAGTGGCATAAGGTCGCTTCTGTTGAATTATTACAGTTTTCTAACAATGCTCTTAAACGCTCAAAAACGCTCCGTATGACGTTTTATCCACCAGACGCCCGAAAGGCTGACTTAACCAATAAAGCCGAGTCAGTGATGGATTTACTCGTAGATAACGGGTATCTTGAAGACGATAACTGGTTTGAAGTCAGTGGGTTGCTTTTAATGATGGGTGGGATAGACAATCTAAACCCCCGCGTAGAAATAGAAAATATCCTTTTAATGTAAAGTCCTAAAAAGTTATCCCCCTTTTTGCGTGTTTCTCGCTTGCTTAAATAATATCAATATGTTTTACTGTAATTGTAAAAGGGTTGGTAAAAAAAATTATAAATAATGCCTTTTATAAAAAATAATATGAAAATTATTTTGAACCAGAAAACTGAGGTTTTCGCAAAAGAAGTCTTTAACACTCTTGAACAAGAGAAAAAAGGACAAGGAAGATTATTTTTAAGGAAACTTAAAGAACTGTTTGAAAAAAACGGGTTTTTTCGGTTGTCTTTAAAGCAGGTCGAATTAGTAGCAAAAAGTTTTGTTAGTTAAAATGTCTAAAAAAGATTATGAGCTTTTGGCAAAGTTTTTTAATTCAGAAAGAATTAAGTACTCAACCAGAAACGACAATCTTTCAAAAAGTTTTCTCTTTCAAATAGAGTGTATGGCTGATAGCCTTGCTCGTGAATTAAAAGTTGAAAACAATCGTTTTGATGAAGAAAAATTTATTAAAGCTTGTGGCTTTTAGAAATTAAAATATGGAAAAACAGGAAACAAAAATTTATTTAAATCTCGCTTGGCGACAATCGCAAGATGAAAAGTACCTCGAAGCATTACTTTCGATTATCTCGGAAGAATCTTGGTCACCTATTATCAAAGGAAGTAAAAATAAAGCAGACCTACAATTCTCTGATTGCTACTTTGATGACGAGGGAAATCTTTATTTACCAAACGCTTATGTGTATGTAGAAAGCAGATGGACTGATAGCGATACTGGTATTACTCATACTGATGTTGAGGAATCTCACCCAGATGATTATTACCTAGCTTTCACAAAAGAGGAGCTTAATGATTTAATAGAAAAATTTAACAAAGATTGTGACTAATCAAAAAAGAAATAGCCCTTATGTTGAAGCTCTTAAAAAAAATCTATTAGAAACAAAAGAAGAACAAGAATCACTTTTCTACCCTATGTATTCTGAGAGTGAAAAAGAGAGAGTAAGAGAAAAAATAAGTAGGTTAGAAAAACAAATCGAGGAGTTTGAAAATGGATAGCTCATACTGGAAACAAGAACCAGAAAACGAATGGCAAGAGTTTTTACTAAATCGTTGCAGGGTTGAATCAAGTTTAAGAACAAAAAGACAAATTCAATATGGTGATTCAGTATTTGAAAAATGGCTTGAATCGAAAAGTGTTGAAGAAGTGTTTAAATTATTAGATGTCTTTAATAAAGATAAAAAAAATGGAATCAAATCTTAAAATAACAGAAACAGCGTTTAAAAATCTTAAAGAAAACGCAAGAGCATTGTGGCTCACAAAAGGTGACGCAAGGGATACAGAAAAAACGTATCAAAAAGAAAAAATTGGAAAACTAGAAAGTCTTGTAGAGTGTAATAAAGAAAACTTTTGGGCAATAATTCAGATGTTTGACTTTAAAAACCAATACGGGCTATTCGGTCTATGCTCTGAGGAAACACAAGAACTCATGATTAAAGTGTTTCAAGAAGAATATGACGAACTTGAAAAATACTTAACAGAACAAAAAGAAGATGAAAATGAATAAACTAATTGATGAATATGTTGAACTAGTAAAACTAGAAGAAGAAACAAAAATCAGAATTTCAGAAATAAGAAACATTTTTGAAAACACGCTCGAGCAAGAGTACAAAGACGAAAGAGTTAATATTTATTTCAAAGAAAGCAAAATTTTTGAATTCACTGATAAAATTAAAGAACTCGCAAAAAAACAAAAAGAAGAAATGGAACTTGCTAAATCAAAAGAAATTGAAACAGGTAAGGCAAAACTATCTAAAATTAAAAGAATCTTAAATGTAATTGTTTATGGAAAGTAATACAAAAAAAAGAAAATACACAAAAAAAGAACTTGACGAATTGGTTGTGAATGGGAATCAACCAGAAAGCCAAGAAGAAGCTAATAAGCCACACACTATTATTGGGTCTTTTGATAAAACTCATATAGCTGTTTTAGAAAGCTCAATTAAAAACAATACCCCTGTTTTGCTTATCGGTCATACTGGGTTAGGTAAAACAACACTCGTAAAAGAACTTGCTAACCAGAAAAACAAAAAGTTAAGACGAGTGTCAGTTCACAGTGGGATAACTGCTGATGAAATTATTGGTAAATGGTTGGCAATAAATGGTTCAACTGTTTGGCAAGATGGAATTCTTACAAATGCAATGAAGAATGGTGAATGGGTTGTGTTTGATGAAATAAACGCATTACCTGCTGACGTTATGTTTGCTCTCCACTCCTTGCTTGATGATGACAGAATTATTACGCTCCTTGAAAAAGATAGTGAAGTAATAGAACCACACGAAGAATTTAGATTTTTTGCTACTATGAACCCACCTGATGACTACGCGGGAACAAAAGAATTGAACATGGCGTTCCTTTCACGTTTCAATGCTGTTGTAAATATAACTCCTTATGAAAGTAAAATAGAAACTCAGATTCTTGTTTCAAAAGGTATTGATTTGAAAACAGCAATGTCACTCGTTAGTTTTGGTAATCAATTAAGAACATATAAGTTTAAAGATGAAATAAACTTTTTCTGTGGTACTCGTGATTTAATTAACTCTGGTAAGCTAATGGGTGATGGTCTGACTATTGAACAGGCAGTAAATTTTGGGATTATAAATAAAATGATGAAAGATGACCAAGACTTTGTACTCTCAAAAAATATAAATTTCAAGTTTAAAACAGAAGAACAAAAACAAATTGAAGCGTTGCAAGAGTTTGTAACAAAACTTGGTGTAGAGAAAGAAATTTTATCCAAAGAAAACCAAGACTTGAAGAAAAAGACCCAAGAACAAGAGGGAGTGTTCCTTGACCCGAAAGTCCAAAAAGCACTTAAACTCTTAAATATTGCGACTGGTGTAAAACCTCCAACAAAAAGCAGTTCAAATCCTGTGCCTCAAGAAGAAAATAAAGTTGTGGAAGTTTCATACGAAGTCGAGTTCTAACATGAATAGTCAAGTTTTTAAAAACAAACTTAATTCAATCCTTAAGGATAATGCTATCGAGAGATATGTTGGAGGTAAAAAGCGTGGCAAGCTAAACAATAAAAGGTTGTATAAAATCTCTCATTCAGAAAAAATATTTAAAGGAAAAGAAGAAAGAAAAGGTAAGGACTACTCTGTTACATTCCTACTTGATGCGTCAGGTTCTATGGGTGGAGCAAGAGCAAAGATAACCTGTGAATCTATTGAAAATCTTTGTAACGTATTTCAAAAAATAAATGTACCAACATCAGTATTTGCTTTTCAAGATGTTGTAAGGCAGTTGAAAAACTTTAATGAAAAGTATGTTGCAGGAACTCTTACGAAGTTGTACGACAAAACTTACTGCGTGAAATACTACTACTGTTATAGTTGTGGTGACATGGATATTGAACAAAGACATTTTTGTAAAAAGTACGGTAGGATAGTGGAATCAAATAGAACGTCTGGCGGTGGAACGAATGATGCAATAGGACTTTACATGACGGCTGACTACGCAACAAAAAATGCTATTAAAAATATTATTATTGTTATCACTGACGGTGAGGGTAATAATATTCAAGGAAATGATGGTATGTATCAAGGAAAAATAAAACTCTCTGACCTTAAATCAACCTCAGCAGTAGTGAAAGCAGTAAAAAAGAAGTATCCAGATACAATAATACTAGCTGTTGGGATAATGGCTTCCCATGTTGGTGGCGTGTATGGAAATCAAAATGTCATCAATATAAAAAACACAGATGAAATGTTCGATGCGGTCGCAAAATTATTATCAAGAAATATTAAAAGAAGTTAAATATGGAACTAAAAAAAGTTAAGGTTAAAACAAAACCAAAAAACCATGAAGACAATCTCTATATACCTCCAAAAGATTCAAGCTCTGATGCTGGTCAAGATGGAAACGAACAACAAGAGGAACAAAACGCAGGTGTTATGTCTGAATTATCTCCAAATATCCAAGAATATGTAAACAAGCAAGTAAGTCAAAATACAAATGAACAAGAAGAAACTGGAAACAGTAAGACTTCTGAAGATTTAGCTGACGAGTTATCTGCTCCATATTCAATAAAAGAACTCGATGAAATGGTTAAAGCAATGAAAAACATGGAATACGGAAGCCAAGATGAATCAGGTAATAGTGAAGAAGAAAGTAATCAAGAAAAAGCTCCACCAATAACCCATGAAGAAATGAGTAAAAAACCTCATGAAAAATTTGAAGTAGGTGAAAAGGCTATTTGTTTAAAAACTCTGGGAATATACGAATTAAAAACTGGTGAAATAGTTGAAGTGTCTGAAGTGGATTCAAAAGGCAACATAACTGAACTAGCAGGCAAAAGGCAAGGTTTGTGGGCTTATCGAAACAGAGCCTTTAAAAAACTCAACAAACAAACAGAGCAGGATAAAGATGGTGAACAAGAACAACCAGAACCATCACCAGACGCTCAAAATGGCTCAAATCAGGGGTCTGATGGAGAAAGTGGTACAAAGTGTACTCCTGAAGAAAGAGCCTTCCTAGACGCCTTTTTAAAGATTCAGGAAGCAGGTTACTTGTTAGGAATGGTGAACTCGGGTGAACATATAAACGGTACTATTATCGGCAACCTAAGTATAATCCCTGTTGTAAACAAAATACAGGAAAGTCAAAAGATGGCTTTGGTTGAATATAAAGAAAGTGCAGAAGTGAGAGAAATAATGGAAGAAGCTGAAAAAGACCTCTTTGGGGCATTAAGAAAAATGCTTGAAAAACAAGTCTATTCTTAAGTTATCCCCCTTTTTGCGTGTTTTGTGATTGCTTATTATTTGAACCCCTGCTAAAATCTAAAGGTAGGGGGAAAAATAAAATTAACATTAAAAAACCCCGAGTTAAAAGTGAGTGATAGTTTTATAAACAAACTCTCAAAAACTTTCATTATTTTGTTAGTTTTAGGGTTAGTATCCTATGTTGTTTGGTACTCTCATCAAGTGGACAAAATATCTCTAGGGTGCGAAGTGGTTAATTGTAATTGGTAAAACATGAAAAATAAAATTTGGATAGTACTGTTTGCCTTATTGGTTACGTTCAGTGTTTGGTACTCTCTAAGCAAGGTGTATCTTGAATACCAAATGGTTAAACAAGAAAAAAGATTATAAAAATAGTTAGTTAAAAAAAAGAAATATGAAAAAAGAATCAAAGAAAAAAGAACAAGATTTATCACAAGAAGATGTGGTGGCAAACAAGTTATTTGAAACTGTGCAGGAAGAAACAAATACATTAAAAGATGTATGTGCTAAAGCAATAGCTTTGTTTTCAGTACAAACGCCTGATGAAAAACAATTTCATACACTTATCGAGGGAATAAGAATCAAGTCTACCTATATTGGGCAAAGACAAATGTTATCAAAAATCTTTACTACGCTTACGAATATTGAATCTAGTACCAAAAGTCCTGTAACAAATATTAAAAATGGCGAAAGTATGGAACAATACTTAAGAGATGCGAATAACCAAAATATTGGTATGCAAGGGTTCAAGAAATTTTTAATGTTTGAATTGATGAATATGTTGAACGCAACGCTCGAAAAAGAAGAAGAACACACTGATAAATTGTCAGAATTTTTTAATAGCAAATAATAAATGTTTTTTATGTTGAAAAAGAAAGAAGAAGCTTTCAATCTAAAAGAGTTTGCATCAGTAATAAAATACTTCTTTGACAACACAGGGGTGTATCTTGTAAGAAAAGATGAAACAACCAAAACTGGTTTTTCAACACCTCGCGAAATAACGCTTGAATATTCGTTGCAGTTAATGAAACATATTCAATCTGAAATAAGAAAAGCGTTGTTAAGTGGTGTAAAAGTTAGGTTACCTGATATTGGTTCTATCTTTAAAAAAGATGATTACCAAAGAAACTTCAAAAGTATTGAAACAGGTCAGATTGAAAAAAGGCACGTTGTAGGTCGATTAAAAATCGTTACTCATTTACAAAGCTTTTATAAAAAAGATGAAAAATAAACTTACACAAAAACAAAGAGTTATAGGCAAGCTCAGGCAAGATGGATTTATAACAAGAAACGAATGTTTAAGAAATTATATTTCAAGACTTGGTGCAATCATCTGTGACCTAAAAAATGATGGTTATGTGTTTAGAACAAAAGAAGTGAAAGGTGATTACGTTTATGAGTGGATAAATAAAACGAGTTAAAAAGTGAATGATGGAAATATAAGGTTACACCCAAAATACGGCTTAAATCCAACCATACCTGTCTGTATTATTTGTGAAAAAGAAACAGGAGAAATTGCGTTATTGGGAGCAAGCTATAAAGGTGAAGCACCAAAAAACATGGTTGTAGGGATTATCCCTTGCGATGAATGTAAAGAGAAATATCTCAAAAATGGGGTTATGCTCGTTGAAGCTGAGAAGAAGTATGGAAATAAAATGCCAGACATAACAGGAAAATATGTTGTAATAAAAAACTCAGCATTCGTAAGGTTGTTTAATCAACAAGTACCAAAAGAAAAAATAGGTTTAGTAGAAGTCGGATTTTTAGATAAAATAATTAAAAAAGATGAATAGAAAAGCTAGACGCGAACAAGCGTTCAAAAAAACAAAAGGTGAAAGAGATAACAAACACCTAAATGGCAAACGTGTATCAAAAGGAGCAGTGATGGTGCAAGGGTTGCAAGATACTTGTTTCATTATCTATCAGCAAGTGTTTAAAGCACTAAAAGTGCAAAACAATAAAAGCAAGAATGTTGAATACACAAGATACGTTCCAGTATTTGAAAAACTTGCAACACCATTAAAAGCATTAAGAGTTAAGAAAAACAGTTATTAAAATGTTAGAAACAATATACAACGACTTTACAACAAAACTTTTGCCAAAAGTAGCAGAGGGTCTGGTTGTAACAAAAGACTACTTCCTAGACTTGTTTGGCAGGTATGTGAAGTATCTTATTATTACTGATACGATATATGCTTTTTTGGCACTAATATTTGCAATTATTGGTATACTCATGGTAAGAAAAGGTATTCAAGTGCATAAAAAATCTGATTCAGACGTTGGTGATGAAGTTGGTTGGATTATGTTTGGGGCTATTGCTATTCTGTTTGGTTCGGGAGTATTCGTATTGAGTGTGACTAATCTAATCAAAGACGTTTATATCCCAGAGGTGAGAGTACTAGAACAAATTAAAAGCATGAACAATAAGAGTTAAGTAGTATGAAAACATTTCTAATTGTATTACATTTTACTTTGTCTTTTTCACTAGGTTGGCACATGGCAAATTACATTGAACCATTAAAAAAAATGCTTAAAATACCTGAATGGTTGTCAATCACTATTCTAGCAGTATGGGCGTTTGCTCTATCATCATTATTAGGAAAGGTAATTTATTCATTTAACTAACCATGCTTAAACAAAACATAGAAAACAAAATAGTGGAGTGGGTAGGAGAAGGCTATAAACTTACACATGAAGAATGTAGAGAATGTACTAGAGAAATGTGTGAAACGTGTGATACTAAATGGACTTATAATAAAGCCCTCACCGACCTCCGCTCTAAAGCCCCTCTCCTGGCACAGAGTATTGTTGAGGAGATAAGAAAAGAAATACCACAATTATATCAAATTGAATTTACAGATAATAGGTTCATGGAGGGGTATGACAAAGGTTGGAAAGATTATAAAAATAAATTACTCACATCATTAGAAGTAAAAGAGGATAAATAGAAAATGAAAGACATTAAAACACTCAAAAAAGCTAGTCCAACGTACAAGCTATCAATCAAGTTTAGATGCCCAAAGTGTGAAACCCTAATAGAACACTCTGATATGGGTTGGAATTTAAAACCTAGTTTTTTACAAAAGGGAGTACCGTATGAAGCAGATTGTCCTAACCCGAAATGTAAAGAAAAATTCTTAGTAGAAGATAATTACAATGAAAAATAACATGAACGAAATTAAAACAAACACACAATGGTCAGACGAAAATAATAAACCAAGACAATGGCAATGGGATATGCACGCAGTATTTTTCCCAATATCAATACTATTTACGGTAATCGGTCAGTTTTTAATGAATGTAGGAAATGTCCTGATGTTCGACACACATCATTTAGAAATAAGTATTAAACCAAAAAGCCATGAATAAAAAACAACAAGTACTAGATACAATAAGAAATCTCTGTGATTTAAAGAGGTTGGAGAGAAATTGTGAAGTTAAAGCAAAAAATAGTGACAATATTCATGTAATTATCAAGTCAAATGAACATGGTATTGAAACAAGTGAAAAAGGGTATTTTGCAGAAGAAACTCTTGAATGGCACATGACAGAAATAATTGATAGGGATTTTGAAATAATCGGGCTTCCTGTGGAACTTAATCATTTGTTACTGGCACTAGATTTTATTTCTAACGACAATATCCAAATCAGTTCTAATTTTATGAGAATTGAAATAGCAGGAGGTTGGGCATTGTATAATCTCAACCTCTCTGTGGAAAAAAACCTAGACAACCCTGAATTATTAGATTTAATTTATGAGCTTATATGCAAGAAATAACTATGGAAACAATAAATTGTAAACAATATAAAAACCCATTCACAACACCACAAGCCTGTATAACTTTTGTTGATAGTTTAGCTTTTTTGGGAGCATTTCTATTTGTAGTATTGTGTTTCATTATATTTACTGATTCACAAAAATAAAGCAGTCGAATGGTTACAAGATTTAATTAAATAATATATGAATTTATTTAAAAGAAAATTTAATCCAGTAGGAAAAAGAGTTGTGTATAAAGGTAAAATGTATTTTGTACTTAATGAAACAAGTACATCTTATATGATTGACACATATAATTGGGATGAAAGGAAAACACAAAATGTTTACGCTGTTGAGGTAGCAAAGCACGAGTGTCAATTTACAAAATTTAATTAACAATGAGTAGTATATGCGACCAATAGATGAAAACATAGGTGAGATAAAATACTGCGAAGAATGTGGAGAAGAACTACTTGTAACACAAGATGAAGCATACAAGTATTTTGACTGGTCAAGTAGTAGCCCTTATCTTAGCCCTGTAAAATATCCTAAATATGATATTACAACAGGTAAGTTAAATATGGTTACAATAAAACAATGTCCATATTACAAAGAAAAAAAGTCGTACATTTTCTTTGGTGGTTTGTTAAATCAACAATCAAAACATACCTATGAAAGGTTTAGGTTGAAAGATTTTAATTTAAATGAAAGTTAAATATGAAAAATGACAAATTATTTGATATAGTACTACTTGTAATAGGAATATTACTAGTGGTAACAAGTATCTCGTTAAGTGTGAAATGTTATAAGGATAATCAAAATGTAAATCATGAAAAAAAGATTTACTGTTAAAAATATGAAAACAGAAAAACAAAAAAAGTTAGAAAGCTTCGTTAAATTATATTTCCTTTATGTAGAAAACTGGAAATACTTGGAGTCTTATAAAGTGCCATTAGTTTGGAGAATAATTTTCCCAATAGGCTTTTATTTTAGACTCAGAAACTTAAACAGAATGTCAAAGCTCACGCGTGATTATTCTGAGTACCTTGATACTTTCAACGAACAGTATCTTACAGAAAAAGAAAGCGAAGAAAAAGAAGAAGTTGAAGAAAAGACAGAAGAAAAGACAGAGGAGTAATCCCCTGTCTTTTTATTTATCCACAGGTTTTATTTGATAAAAACATGAATCATGCCCCATAATAGGGGTATGATTATATTTAATTTAAAATAAGATGCAAAAACAACCATTTGTAATCAAATCAAAAATACAACAATCTCTTGATAAAAAAGAAAAAGAGCTTCTTGAAAAACAAAGAGAGTGCCACCACTCTTATTGGGTAAATAAATGTTCTGTATGTTTAAAGATATTAGCTAGTGACCATCACATTAACATACACACGGGGAAACTTAAATCAAATCCAAAGATAGCAATAGTAAAATCTCTTGGGCAAGTATTAACAAGTAAAGAAATAGAGTGTCTAAATCAACTGAAATATGAGTATGATGAAATAATTATCTTAGTTGGCTCGAACGAAGAACAAATACTCTACGAATCGTTAAGCTTAGTTGATAGGACTGAAAAAGATTCACTTAAGTATTTGAAAAAAAAGATTCAAAAATACAGGTCTGAAGATATGAGTTCTATGACTTGCGTTTTGTATCCAGATACAAACCAAGATACAGAGTCTTTTGAAAAAGAGTGCAAGTCGTTAAATATTACAAGAAGTAGCATAAATATATTACTATGAACAACGAAAAAATAGATTGGGAAATTAAGCTAGTGGATTTAAGTAAATTAAAGCCAGCAGCATACAACCCGAGAAAAACATTAAAAAAAATAAAACCAGTATTTGAAAAGAACTTAGAAAAATTTGGCATATTAGAACCGATAGTAGTTAATCAGGACTACACTATTATTGGAGGACACCAAAGATACCAGATTTTTAAAGAACAAGGTGTTAGTATGGTAGAAGTATCATATCCATCTCGCTTGCTTTCATCTCAAGAAGAAGTCGAATTAAATGTTAAACTAAACTCTCTTGGTGGTAAAACAAATACACATAAATTACTTCTTTTAGGTCTATCAGTGGAAGAACTGCAAGACATTGGGTATGTTGAATTAAAAATACCTGATGAAAAAGACTCTGATAAAAGAAATGAAATAAAAGAAAAAAACCCTCTTGTTTACAATCTGTATTACTTCGCAGATGACTTTTTCTATGTAAAGAAAGTTCTCGCTGAAATACAAAAAGAAAAAAGACTCACTAATCAAGCAGATGCAGTCCTTTATTTATTAAACCTATAATTTAAAAATACCTTATGCAAAACAACATTAAGTGGACTGTCCACGAAATAGATATATCTAAACTAAAAGGGTACGACAAAAACCCAAGAGATATAACACCAGAAGCCCTAGATTTACTTAAAAAAAGCGTTGAAGACTTCGGCCAAGTAGTCCCACTGGTGGTAAACCAAGACTATACGGTTCTAGGTGGCAACCAAAGGCTCAAAATCATGTCAGGTAGCGTCAAAGTGCTTGTACCTGACCGAATGCTCTCTAACACAGAAGAAGCCGAAATAGTGACCATTTTAAACGTCAAAGTAGGTGAATGGGACTTTATTAAACTCGAATCATTAGGTATTGATAAAGAGGTGCTTATCTCTGATTTCAACTTTGATGCAGAGTATATTGAAAAAAACAGTTTAAACCTTGATAACTTTGATTTTGATGATGATTTTTCAACTGATTTTGAAGAAGAAAAACAAAACCCAATCAAAATGATTCAAGTTAAGTTTGAAAACAATACACCTGATGAGATATTCAACTTGATTGAAAACGAAAAAATAGCCACAAATACTAAATCATTAGAAGAACTAATCCTTTTAAAGGCAAGAAAATATGAAAGTAATCCAATTAAAACAATTTAAAACAGATGATGAAACACTAGAGCATCTTAAAAAACCAGCATATATTGGTGACGTAAAAGATGTCGTTATAGATGAAGACTTTATGGGTATTGATGAAAATGGAATAGTCCAGTTTGTGTATACAAAACTTCCAGAAGATGAAAACCTTACAAAACTTAAAACAGTCCTCCAAAAGATAAAATATAACAAGTCTACTCGTGTTTCAGGTCTTTCAACAGAAAGTAGTATCTTTGGATTTCAACCACCAGTCCCTATAAGAGCAAGACCATTTTGTAGTATTACAGGTATCGCTCAACAGTATCCAAAAATAGACCAATTTATGGGCTTCTATTGCAAAAAGTACATCATGCCACTATTTGAAAATCAATATAAGCACAATCTTGTAGAACACTACGAAGCAATAAAAGATGTTAAACCAGAATGGCTCATGAAAGGTATTCCTTTTACTGGTGGTGTAATAAACAACTCTAACCAATTAAACTACCATACAGACATACAAAATCTAAAAGGAAGTATAAACGCAATGATTTACTTCCAAAAAGACACTGATGGTGGGGAGCTAGTAGTACCTAAATGGGGAGCAAGTATAAAACCAAAAGACGGCTATGTGCTTTTGTTTAGAAACGACCTAGTGCATGGCGTTGCCCCGATAATAAAACTAAACAAAGACTCTTATAGATACTCAATCGTTTACTATGCAAACGCAGGTATGGATAAGTGCGGAACATTACAAGAAGAAATGGAAAAAGCTCGAAAGAGTAGCAACCGAGAGTAAACAGTATGCAAAAAAAGATAAAAGTATTTATACCAAGCTATTCAAGGGCTGATACTATTACTACTCATAAACTCTTTTTAGATTACTTAGACACGTTTGAACTTAAAATAGTAGTCAGATATGAACAACTAGATGAGTATATATATGAAACAGGGCTTAATGAATCATTCTTTCTTTATGGCGACTTCAAAAACCTCGCTGAAACACGCCAATTCATATATGACCAGCAAGAGCAAGACGAATGGTTTATATCTATTGATGATGATATTAAAAACATCTACATAAATAAGCAGAGTTGGGATAAAGAAATATCAGATGATTACAAGTATGAACCTGACTTTGAATTCTTTGTATCTAAAATACCCGAGCTAATAGAAAAAGCCAATTCAGAGAAAGTCTACACGATAGGTATAGCAACAGTAAGAAACGAATTCTTTAATACTATCAAATATAGGCAAGTAGGACATATAGCTCATGGCTTAGTATTCTTTAAGAAAGAAAACAATATAAGCTGGATAAGAGATGGATTTGGTGATGCTATGGAAGAAATGAACATAACAGCTCAACAGCATATGTACTATGGCAAAGTCTTAAGAGTAGGATATATTGCCACTGATGCAAAAATGTACGCCAAAGGAGGTATAGGTGAATACGCTAGTAGACTTCCTAGAAAGATAGAAGAATGTAAAAAGCTTATGAAGTACTACGGCAGTATATTTAGACCCAAGTCAGACAGTGATATATCTATAGCTTTCACTAACCTAAAACAAGTAAAGCTCTGGCGACTTAAAATGATTTATCACAAAAAGCTTCCAAAAGAATTCGCTTATAGTATACTGTCAAAGAAAGAAGCCGAACAATTTATTAGTAAATATAATCTATAAATATATGTCAGAAGAATCAAAAGAATTAGAAACAACAAAAACAGAAGCAGAGATAGAGCTAGATAAACAGCAAGACAAGTACGGTAGAAAGACTGTAATGACTCCGAGCGTATTAGTTAAATTAGAACAAGCATTTGCACTCGGGTGTACAGATATTGAAGCTTGTTTTTATGCAGGAATTGGAGAATCAACCTTATATGACTACTTAAAAGCCAACCCTGACTTTTCGGAGAGAAAAAAAGAGTTAAAGATGAAGCCAGTATTACTTGCTCGTCAATCTGTTATGAAAGGTATCGTAGGGCATGAGATAAAAGACACGCAGGGCAACGTGATAAAGGTAATAAACAAAGCCGACCCATATCTCGCTTGGAAGTACCTAGAAAAGAAGATGCACAACGAGTTTAAGACAGGTGTAGCCTTAACAGACAACGTAGTACATAATCCTGACGAGGAGCGTGAGTTTTATGAGAAATGGGGCAAACTGCCTAAAACTGAATCAACCCCCCTTAAAAATGATTCTGAGGAGAATTAAGCCCATTCAAAACACTTACTATATGCTTGAATTCCCTATATTAAACAAAATACCTGAAGTAACTCTTACACCAGAGCTTTTTCAGGCTATGGAAAAGAACACTAAAGTTAAAGAACAAGCCGTAAAGAATGATTTTTTTGTATTCTTAGCTACTTACTATCGTGGAAAGTTTGAACTAGCCCCAGCGATATTCCACGAACCTTTAATAAGAATACTTCAACACGTTAATGACTTTATCGGTATTATCGGTTTTCGAGGTAGTGCAAAGAGTACTATCCTAGAAGCGTATGCAACATGGTGTATGCTCACAGGAAGAAGTAAGTACACTATCTATATCGGTAGTACTGATGAGAAAGCAAAACAAAACGTAGCCAACATAAAATCCTTTATTGAAAACAACGAGCTATTAAGAAAAGACTTTGGTATTCAGATAGATAATCAAAAGAAAGGATTTACTGAAAAATGGTCTGAGGGTCAAATAACTATCTTTGGAAACACTATCGTGGCTAAATCTCGAGGGGCAAAAGGTATCCGAGGAAGTCTATTTGATGGTAAACGTCTTGAACTAATCATTGGTGACGACATTGAAGATACAGATAACACTCGTACTCAAGAAGCAAGAAAGAAGACTCGTACATGGTTTTTTACTGAAGTAGTACCAGCAACAGCACAAGGTTCACTCGCTTCTGATGTAAAGATTGTCTTACTTGGTAACTTAGTCCACAGAGATTGCTTACTTGCTAACCTAGACAATAAGCAATTAGACAATGACAATATAATCCAAGTACTTAAATTCCCCCTATATGATGATGAGGGTAATATAACTTGGGAAGCTTTGTATCCAAACAAGGAAACAGTAGAAAAAGCCAAACAAAAAGTATATCTCGCAGGCGAGGGACTTGGTGCAAGTATCTGGGCTAGAGAGTATCTACTTAAGTTCGTTGATGAAGAAGACCAAGTAATCAAAGACACTGAAATACAGTATTACCCAGATGAATGGCTACAAAGACCACACTTACAAACAGGGGTAGGCGTGGACTTGGCTATCTCTGAAGCACAAACAGCCGACTACACAGCGATGGTGCGTGGTGTGATTGTCTTAAACGACTATGGTGAAAAGAGATTACTTATCCTAAAGAACCCAGTAAAAAGACGCATGGGTTTTGAAGAAACGATAGGTACAGCCAAACTAATTAAAGATGAAATGCAAAAGCAACCAATATTCTATGTTGAAGATGTTGGTTATCAAAGAAGTGCTATCGAAATAATGAAAAAGAATGGTATCAACGCTGTATCAGTGAAAGTAAGCAAAGATAAGCGTTCAAGATTGATGGCAATAAGCCCGTATATTAAATCAGGCATGGTTTTATTCCCAAAAGACGGAGCTAGTGATATATTGGAAGAAGTAATCGGATTTGGTATCGAGCCACATGATGACGTAATGGACGCTTTCGTTCACTTAGTAGGAAATATGCTCAACAATAACAAAGTAATTATTAGTTAATAAACATAAAACATGAATGTATTTAAAAACATCAACAAAATAGTCAAAAAGATAATCAACTTTGATAGCTTTAGTTTTATCGGCAACAAAAACTCCCCATTTACTATGGTGCAAGATGATGGGGCAGATATTGGCTTGCAGTTATCTTACAAAGACAGTCTATATATTTCAACAGCCTTGCTTAAAATAAAAGACGCAGTATCAAGTGTAGACTTTAAACTATATAAGATAGTCAGCACAAAAGGTGAAGCTCAAGAAATAGTAGCCCATGAAATCCTTGATTTGCTGTATAAACCAAACCCACTTCAAACAAAAGCAGAGTTCATGCGTATTCTGTTTGTAAACATCAAGCTTTCAGGGGAAGCTTTTATTCGTTTAATCAGAGAACCAAATACAGGCAAGATTGTATCAATGGTAAACATACTCCCATCTGAAATATCTCTCAGAGTAAATGATGACGGTACAGACATTGAATATATCTGGTATGACGGAAAGGGTATTAAACACACGTTTACTAACTACGACATGATTCACATTAAAGACCCAGATATTGTAGACCAACTTAGAGGGTATTCAGTTCTCAGGCCATTGTATGCTCGTATCATGGCAGAACTTAAATCTATTGATTATCAAGGTAATGTGTTCTCTCGAAATGGTAATCCAGACACTATCTTATGGCTTGAAGACGGAAGTCACTCACAAGAAGATACTGATGAAATAAAAGCCAAGTTTTACAATACGTTTAACGGCAAGAACGAAAAAAACAAAGTATCTGTTATTTCAGGTAAAGGAAGAACCGAGCCACTTAATAAAACTAGTAACCTGCTCGACTATAAAGCTTCATTAGAGATGCTTAGAGATGATATTCACTCAGCTTTGGGTGTTCCAAAGAGTTTAGTGACTAGTGATGATGTAAACAGAGCTAATGCAGATGCAGGACTCAGACAGTTCATGCAATTCACTATCGTACCTATGTTTAAACTATTGCTTGATGTTCTCAACGAACGATTTGTTATTCCAAACTACGGGGAGGAATTCTATCTCGATACTGAAAAGCTATTATCTGAAGATAAAGATTTGCTCTTTAAAGAAATTGAAACAACTGTAAACGGGCGTATCCAGATACAAACAGTAAATGAAGTAAGAACCCGTCTAGGGTTAGAACCTGTCGAGGGGGCAGACGAACTTAGCTCACCTCAAGACTTTACCTCATATACACTACAAAATGCGTTCAAGGGTAGAAGTAAGCTATATAAGACCCTAAAAGCTTCTGAAACGCTCAAAATTGCTCAACACAAGCTCAAAGTGAAGAAGACGCTCAGTTCTCCCGAGTTTAGAGTAAAGTATGCTAACGCGGTAGATAGCGTGCGAGAACGTGGTGTAGTTAAAATCCACTTAGAAACAAAAAAGTTCTTTAAAGAGCAAAAAGAAAGAGCTTTAAATAAGCTCAAAGAAGCAGGTGACAGTTTTACTACTGCAAACGATTTCTTTGATGTTGAAAAGGAAAAGCAAGAAACAGTTAAATACATTTTGCCTTTGTATGTGAAGATAGCAGAACAATCAGGTAACGTAGCACTTATTCCAGTAAAAATATTCTTTACTAAACAAAATGACTTCGTTATGACTTCAAGTCTACTTAAGAAGCTCGAAGCAAGAGCAAATATGTTTGCAAAATACGTCACTGAGTATACTTACAACGAACTAAGTAAGGTTGTAGGAGATAACATCGAAACAGGTGTAGGTAAAATGGCTACTATCTTAGAAAAATCATTCTTAGAGATGTCCAAAGTACGTTCTGAAAGAATTGCTCGTACTGAATCATGTTTTACAACAAGTATCGGGACTGAAATGGCTTTTCAAGAAAGTGAATTTGTAGAGGGTAAAGAATGGCTAGCTGTAATTGACGATGTCACTCGTGAAGAACACGTTGAAAATGATGGGCAAGTAGTCGGCAAGTATGAAACATTCTCAAATGGTGAAAGCTTCCCCGGAGAGAACAGTATCAACTGTCGATGTGCTATTGCACCAGTCGTTAAGTAAAAATTATTAGATTTGCCTTTTTACAGGATAGTATTATATTAAAGATATGCACAAAATATACACAAAAGCTTTAGCAACAACAATTGATGAAACTAACTACACTATGAAGATAGTTATGTCTGCTGAAATTACAGACAGACACAACGAAGTCGTAGATATTGATAGTCTTAAATTCGATACATATTTATCAACTAATCCAGTCGTACTTCCATTCCATGAATACGATAAGTTGCCAGTGGCAAAAACATTAACAATGCAAAAGACTGTAAACACTGATGGTATTAAAGTACTTGAAGCTGAGATACAGTTTGCTGTTGAAGAATATGAAGTAGCCAAGACTTATTTCAAAATGTATGCAAAAGGATTTATGAACGCCTTTTCAATCGGCTTTATGGTTGGTAATATAGATGAAGATGCAGAAACAGGGGTACGAAGACTCATGAACTGTGACATCATCGAAAACTCTTGTGTATCTGTACCAGCTAACTTCCTTGCACTTGTAAAAGCACTTGGCGATTCAGTTGAACCATTCAAAACACACATTCCAAAAGAAGCTATGCTTAAAATGATTAGAGAAAGTATTATTGAAATTAAATCTCTTGTAACAGAAACAGAAAGCGAACTACCAGCACAAAAACAAGTGGAAGAAGACAAAGAAGAACCTAAAGAAGTAGAACCAATAGATGTGAACACACAAAAAAGTCTATTAGCGAAAGCGTTGTTTGAAAAAGTCATTCGTACACTACGATAATCTTATTAAAAACAAAGAAGCGAGGATATTAAACCACTCTTGGAAATCTACACCAAGACCTCGATTATAAGGTGCGATTATAAATAAAATTACGAGTTATTAAAATATGAAAAAGTATTTTACAAAACTATTCGGCACAAACTATGAATGTGACGAAAAAGGCTTCCTTACAAAAGATGCTAATGATGAAGAAGTTGTTTTAACTGATGAGCAAGTTACATCAGAAGAAATGACAGAAGTCACAGCAGATGCAGGTGAAGTAGAAGTTAAAAAGCTTCAAAAGTTCATCAAAGAACAGTCTTCACAAACAACAAAAGACTTCTTAGAAACTGTTGGCGTTGGTAAAACAATGAACAAAGAAATGTTGAAAACGTTTATTGAAGCTATCAAAACTGCTGATGTTGGTTCAGATTCATCTCTTGATAAAGATGCTATCACCAAAGGTTTTGCTCAAGTAAAATCTAGTGCAGGTAAATCATTCGAGTTTGATGTTAAATCTCTCTCAGAATTGAACTCACTTACAGGTGAAGTTATCCGTTCAGAACGTGAAACTGAAATCTATCGAGCACCAGTTCGTGACCCATTCATTGAAGAACTTGCAAACACTTCAACGACAGTAGCCCCTAAGATTTCATGGACAGAAGTCATCACTGAAACAGGAGCTCCTGCAACTACTGCTGAATTAGCAACATTTGCTGAAAAAGACTATACATTCGGTGTCTTTGAAGCTCCAATCTACAAAGTGACTGTAATGAGTAAACACTCAACAGAAATCCTTGAAGATATGCCTACTCTTGTAGCAGAAGTCAAAAAGATGATGGAAGTAGACTTGAACCTTAAAGTAGATGAAAAACTCCTTTTGGGTGCAGGTACAACAGGTGAATTCATGGGTGTATACACAGCAGCTACCACTTTCGCAGCAGGTACTACTGTTGTCGCTACTCCTAACAAGTTCGATGTGCTTCGTGTCGCTATGGCAAAAATTGCTGATGCAGGTAAAGGTAAATACAAACCAACTGCTATCATTCTTAATGCTATTGACCACGCAGACCTTGACCTTGCAAAAGGAACTGATGGACACTACATCATGCCACCATTCTCTACTTCTGACCGAACAGTTATCAAAGGTGTAAAAATCGTTGAAAACTCAGTCATGACAGCAGGAACATTCTTGGTTGGTGACTTTACTAAGCTTACAGTTCGAAATCGTAGAGGATTCTCTATCCAAGTTGCTACTGAAAACGGTACAGACTTTGAAAAAGACATTCTTACAATCAGAGCTTCACGAAGACTTGGTTCTTACATCAAAGGAAATGATGAGGGAGCGTTCATCAAAGGAACATTCTCAACAGCTATTACTGATTTAACATCATAATAACTGGCTGAAAAGCAAAAAGTTATAGGGGTATTCTGAATAAGATGCCCCTATTCTTTTTTTTTAATTACTAGAGTATATTATAACTATGACAAATTTAGAAACATTACAAACATCATCATATCCAATCCTCGTATTTGTGTTTTCCTATGTAGGTATTCCACTAGAGAAGTTTTGGATATTAGGTATTTTAATTTTAGTAGACGTATTTACAGCTTTAATTAGACAAGCGGTAATCGACCCAAGAACATTATCAAGTAGAACAGGGTTAGTTGGCACAGTGAGTAAAATGTGCGTAATTCTTATTCCATTCGTAGTTGCGATAGTAGGTAAAGGTGCAGGCTTTGATGTATCAGTACTTGTATCAGCTTGTATTAGTATAATCATGGTAGCTGAGGGGTGGAGTATATTCGGAAACATTGGTCAGATTATTTCAAAAGACCAATCTCGAAACGAATATGATGCAATTACTCTGTTGATTAAAAAGCTCCAAGATGTATTCAAGGGTGTTATCGAGGGTATGCTTAAGTTCGGTAACCCGAAAGACCTAAACAGTAATTCAGACAGTTTAGAGAAATAATTAAAAGTTTTAATATAATTATATGTATACAACATTAACAAAAGTAAAATTAGGTATCACAACAACGCTTACAGATGAACAAATTACTTCAATAATCAATTTTGTATCCAGATACATGGATTACTATGTAGGATACAAGCTCGCATCTCTCTCAAGAGATAACACAAAGGATTATTACCTAGACGGCTCTGGCACACAGTACTTATTCTTTCCTTACCCTCTAAATGGCTCGTGGGAGCTCGAAGATACTGAAAGTGGTCTAACTCTCGTGTCAGGAGAAAACTACGTCAGATACCCCCTAAATGCCCCTCACACAACCTATGTAGGCATGAAGTATGGTACGTTTGGTAGAGGTATGGCTCAATACAGGGTAATAGGGGCAAAACTAGGTAGATTTGTCTATGATGACACTGGTTTAGCAAATACTTTCCCAGAAGAACTAGTGATGTTAGCAACACAAATATCTCAAAACCTCGTTAAAAAAGGTGGCGAAATAGATGTATCAGGATTCTCTCAAAAATCAGGTAATATCCAATCTGAAACAACTGGCTCGTATTCAGTAAGTTTTACAAATTCAAAACAAAACTCAAGTCTATTTGAAAAATCACTTAATGATGTACCAACAGGTGCTTCAATACTCTCTCAGTATATAAAAACAGCATCAATGAGTTAAATTATGTTTACCCTTTTATTAAACACACAAATTAACACGCTCGAAAGAACAACAGTACAGCTTGATTCAGGTCAGGTGTCTGAAACATGGGCAGATGCTTTAAGTGGTATTCCTGCTCGGCGTGATATAGCACCAAAAGGATTTAATGTTAAAGACGATAAATATAAAACTATTAAAGAGCTATATGTTTTTTATGTTGATATTAAATACAAAGGATTGATTACAGCAAACAATCGTATCGTTTGTGAGTCTATCGAGTATTATATTGATGATATTATCGCTTTTGATGGTATCTCAACAGGCCATCATGTTGAAATCTATGCACACAGAATAGATTTAGGTACAACAGCAGGGTTAGATGTACATTCCCAAGCCCTCACAGAAGTAATACATGACAGTACACTTACAGGAAAAGGTACAGTAGATGACCCACTTAGTGTCGTTAATGTTGGTGGAGGTATTCATTCAGTGAATGGTCAGACAGCAGATTTATCAGGTAACGTGGTAATTGATACTGATGATATAAACGATACAACTTTAAAAAGGTTTGTATCCGATACAGAAAAAGCAACTTGGAACGCAAAATCTGACTTCTCAGGTGCATATAACGACTTAACAGGTAAGCCAAATATTCCAGATGAACTATCAGACTTAATAGAAGACTCTTTGCACCGAACTGTAACAGACGCAGAAAAGGTTACATGGAACAGTAAAGCAGACTTAGTAGCAGGTAAAGTGCCAGCAAGTCAGCTCCCTGCTTTTGTAGATGATGTACTTGAATATGCCAATCTTGCAGGATTTCCAGTTACAGGTGAATCAGACAAAATCTATGTAGCAATAGATACAAATAAGACTTACAGATGGAGTGGAACTGCTTATGTTGAAGTAGGTAGTGGTGGTGTAGCACTTGGTGAAACATCTAGCACAGCATACAGAGGTGACAGAGGTAAAATAGCTTATGACCACACGTTTAGTACATCAAACCCTCACAGTGTCACAAAAGCACAAGTAGGGCTTGGAAACGTAGATAATACAAGCGATATAAACAAGCCTATATCAACAGCTCAACAAAGTGCTATTGATGAAAGAGTACCTTACCATAGTCCAGCACATGATATTGATTTTACTGGTGTAATCTTAAAACTTACACAGATGGTATCCGATAGTAACTTAGAGATACAAGCAATTACTGGTGGTATTTATCTTGATGCAATAAATCTAGTACTTAGAGCAACATCACAATTTGGTGTTTCAAATAATGGTGGTAGCAATATTGCTTACTTAGATACATCAAACATGACAGCAGACAGAAATTGGGCTTTTCCTGATACAGATGGTCTAGGTGTACTCAGTCTAAATGGTGTTACAGCAGATAACGAGGGTAATATTGAATATCCAATACAAGCACCTATTGTAGACTTTGCAGGTATTGAAAATGTCTTATATAAACCATTCTTTGAAAAAAACATGGCTTATATGTTTCCAACAGAGGGTGCAACTACATATAACAACGCATTTAAAGTTAGAGGTCCAACAACACTTTCAGGTGCAGCAGCAACAACTGATGGAGCCCCAGCAATAGACTTTACTACAAGTGCAGTAGCAGGAAACGTAGCTTTACAACGTGCATCATCTTTAGTATGTCAAAGTATCTTTACACTAGTACGAAGATTTGAACTAAAAACATTCTTTACTGATACAAGATTTTTTATTGGTACATCAAATCAGTTTTTACTTTCAGCACCAACAAATGTAGAACCAGACACACTCATTAACATGATAGGTGTTGGTAAACTCAGTACATCTCAAAATCTCCATGTTATACATAATGATGGCTCAGGTCTTGCAACTGTTTTTGACTTAGGTTCAGACTTTACGTTAAGTACCCTGTATGAATACAGTACAATCACAGTAAAGACACAATCAGGTTTTACTATGTATATTCAAAGAAAAGAAAAATCAACAGGAGCTACTCTTGTGACTTCTTATTCAGCAACAACCAACTTCCCTATTTCATCATCACAAAGTACTTTCCATTACATTACAAATAACGGGACAGCGTCAGCAGTAGTCTTGCGTGATTTTGGTCCACACGCTCTTGAAAGAGAGGAGTAACAAATAATATGAATAATCAAGACACAAAGTTTTATTTCTCCACAAAATATGGAGTATTTATACACAAAACACTTGCAGTAGTGCAAGAAGAAAGCAACCCAATCTATCAAGCACAGCTAGAATATCAAAGAAATGGTGGTGCATTTGATGACATTGACGAGCAATACATAAACATATCAGTGAAATTACCAAGTATGCTTATCGAGGAAGAAGTAAAATACAACCAACGTATCAAAGATGGTATACAAGCTATTGCAAAAATTAGTGCAGAGCTTAGAGTCTATCAATCAGCAGGTATCATGACACAACAACAACACCAATACATTGAAGAAATACTTGAACCAGTCAGACGAGAAATACTTGCAGGTCAGTGGATAAATGCTAAAAGAAAACTTGAAGAAATTGGAATTGATGCAGTAGGTGAACCACCTTATGTCAGACTGCATACAGAAATTACTAACTACATTAACTCAAACTATTAAATATGAAGAAATTATTTATATCACTCATAGTTTTAGCAATCGCTATTATACTTACTGCAATAGTAGCCCCTATTGGACTTGCATACAGCTTTGTACAGAGTATCAAACGTAGAAATGTAAGATACTTTGCAAGAGTAGTACACAAAATGTCTGTAAGTATTGACCAGTTAGATAACGTGATTTGTGGTGACTTGTTTAACAAGATACTCACAAAGAAAGGCAGGAACTTTGGGCTTGAAGATGATACAGTAAGTGAAGTATTAGCAAAAAACAGAAAAGGTAATCTCACAAAGCTTGGGAGTATCAGTGAAAGAACACTTAATTTTATTGAAGCAGACCACTTAGAGAAAGCTTTAATTGAAAATGTATTCTTAGCACTGATTGTTATTACTAGTTTTGTACCAACCACAGTGTATTAACATGAACTATAAAAGCTACAAAGACCAAGCAGAAGCTTTAATAAGAGCTAAAATGCTTGAAGCAACAGAAAACATAGTCTTAAACTCAGAAAGAAACATAAAAAAAGCATTTACAGACTTCCCAGACCCACCTATTGATACAGGTACACTTCGTAGAAGTATTACAGGTACAGTATTAAAGAAAAACAAAGACAGTATAGAGGGAGAAGTAAGAGCAAGTACACTCAGAACAATTACAGTAACTAATATCAACTCTAAAAGAAAGAAAAAGCAGAAAGAAGTAGAATATGCAAAGTATGTAGAGTACGGAACAGTAAAAATGCCAGCAAGACCCTTTATGAGAAATGGTATGATAAAAGCAAAGCAGTCCAATGAGTCGATTATTAAAAGAATTTTCTTTAAAAAGTAATATATGCACAAAATTATAGTAGCAATTTTAAAGCAAGAGTTTGGTAATGCAATTAAAAAGACTGTTGGAAGTACTATATACAACATTTTTCCAATGCACATACCAGACGGAGCAATAGATAACAGCTTTAGTAAAGCAATTATCTACAATATTCTCAGTAATGAGATAAACAGAACCTCTAACTTTTACACAATTCAGCTTACAACAGTAAGTAAAGATTATGAAACAGCTAGAGATATGGCAAACCAGATACGAGATATTTTTAACGATACTGATTGGGCTAATGGTATATATTCTGTACCAGTTACAGGGCTATTATCTACATCAGTAACAAATATCTTAGACGGTGGTTATGATACAGATACAGGGGTTTATTTTTGTTATGTATCAATACTAGCCAAAGGGACAATATAAGATTGTCAAAATAGAAATTAGGAGTATATTGAATATATGACTCCAAAAGTCTTTTATAAATAATTATAATTAAAATTATATGCAAACAGTAATACAAAACGAAAAAACAATCAAAGTAGGTTCAGTTAAGCTTGAAGCAGGTGCATCACTTGGTTCTATGGTTAACCTAGGAGCTATTAGAGGATTTAAATTTGCTCAAATGGGTGAATCTAAAAAAATTGAATTTGATAATGCTAAAGGTAGCACAGTATTCTCAAAAGGTGATGAATTTAAAGCAGACTTTAACCTATGTGAAATCAACTGGGATAACATTGAAATCCTTAACAAAGGTCAAGTAGTAGTCACAGGTGTAGCAGGAACTCTACAAACAGTAGTAGCAGAAGCTCATGGAACAGGTTGGACTATCGGTCAACCAATCAGAACAGACTTTAAAAATGGTGATAACACTATTGCAGGTGCTATTGTAGTTAAATCAGGTGCTACAACACTTACACTTAACACAGATTATCGTACTTATCTTTCAGATGGAACAAATGGTGTACTTGGTTACACATACATTGTCCCACTTACAGCACAAGCAGGTGCAATCACTTTTGGTTACACATACACACCTTATGCTTCTAAGACAGTCACATTTATTGCAAATGGTATCAAAACAGGTCAATACTTCCGATTCACAAACACAGACCAAAATGGAAAAACAACAGTAGCAACTGTTCAAGGTAGTACAAACGTAGCACCTATTGAAATTACATTTGGTAATGACAATGATTCAAGTGTTGCAGAAATGCCTGTATCTATCGAGGGTCAAGTAATATCAATCTCAGACGAACAATTCTAATAAGAGATATTATTTATGCCTAAATTAGATATTTACGCACCAAGACCTTATCACGAAATCGAAATGGTAATGGAGAAAGGAATTAAACAAACTTTCAAAATACCTAGTGAATTAACTATTGGTGAAGTAGAGCGACTTTTGGAAACACAATCTAAATTAGACAAGTTAGTAAATGAGCAGGTTTCCGAAGAGGGGTCTGCTCAATTACGATTATACTGGGGACTTGTTTACACACAGCTTGAAGTAATCTTTAGACACTTTCAACCAGATATAACAGCAGAATACTTGAAACTAAATATGCTTCCAACTGATGCTATGAAGATACTTAACTTCTTTGCAGAAAACAGATATATAGCAAAAGAAACAGAAGTAGAAGATACTGACTCAAAAAAAAAACTCATAGAGAAGAACTAATCAATCTAAGACGTACTATTATCTTTTTAGTAAAGTATGGCTTCTCTCTGAGAGATATAAAAACACTCTATCTTGATGAATTTATAGAATACTATCACGAACTAATCTATACACTAGAGCAATCAGGTGAAATCAAAGAGGGTGAATACAACAAACTTAGAAAGATAGACAAGACAGAAGAAGAATTTGATAGCTTTATTAAAATGTTTAAAAAATAATGCCTTATGCAAGATATAAAAGTAGGTGAACTAGTATATAACATTGTTTCAAAAATTGATGGAAGTGTAGAAACTAACATTAAAAAAGTAGAAACAAATGTAAAAGAACTTGGTAATACAATGGATAAAACAAATTCCAAAGCCAAGTCTTTTGGTGATAACTTTAGAGATGTAGCTAAAGCTATTGGACTAGTATATCTTACTCAACAAATATTTAACTTTGGTAAAGCATCAGTACAAGCTTTTGCAAATGCTCAACAGTCTTTAATCCAGTTTAATAATGCACAGCAAAACGTGGCAGGTACAACAAAAGAACAAATCAATGACTTGAATGAGTATATATTAGCACTTGAAAAGAAAACAAGTATTGATGACAAGTCTATAAGACAAGCATCACAAATACTTGCACAAGACCAAATCAGTATTGAAAATCAAAAGAAGCTTCTGGCAGGTATTGTAGATTTAGCAGTAGCAAACAGTAAAGCAAACGGACAAGAAATTGATGTAGCAGGAACAGGTAAAGCTATTGGGCTTGCTTTTGCAGAGGGTAACTTAGGTAGACTTGTAAAACAAAACGTAGCAGGTATTACAGAAACAGAAAAAAAGCTCTTTGAAATGGGAACAGAAGCACAACGTACAGCTATTTTAATGAAAATACTTGATACAAATGCAAAAGGGGCAGGTGAAAATCTTGGTAACTCTTTTCAAGGTAAGATAAATAGAGCAAAAGACACGATAGAGGATTTACAAGTAGCACTTGGTGAGGGTCTACAAGTAGGTTTCTATGCTCTTATTGATAATCTTTTTAGTACTTCTAAGGGTGCAGATGAACTTACAGATAAAACAAACGGATATGCTACAAGTGCAGTGAGAATGGCAGGTGTTGTAGGATTTCTAGGTAACTCTTTAAAAGTAGTATGGAATATAATCAAATATGGTGTTCTTGTTTTAGGTGGTGCAGTTTCAGTATTTATAGCTTTTCTTGCAGACTTAGTAAGTACTAAAAAAGCACTCATGAGTGTTGTAACTGGTCTTGCTAATGCTTTTGACTTAATTAAAAAAGGTCAATTTGCAGAAGCAATAGACTCAGTAAAAAGTGCTTTTGATGTAACTGTGTTAGCAGGTGAAAATACTAAAATTGCAATAGAGGGTGTTAAAAAATCTCTTGAAGATACTAGTATTGCTATGAAAGATGC
>CAYXTA010000005.1:0-42963 GCA_964468315.1 uncultured Candidatus Saccharibacteria bacterium | reverse complement strand
TTGCTAATTCGAAAGCTCAATTTATAAGCATCTCGTGCTAGCTCAAGTTTGCTGGCAGTAGTGGACAGGTTCAGAACCGCAAACTGGGCTAGTATTAAAAGTGAATTGCAGTTTAGTGGTATATTAAACCTTTTTCCTACCGAAATATGTTCTCTCTAAATATAGAAAGTCTTTCAGTTAGCCCTTCAATTTGTCTAACACCTTGCTTCATTATTATTGGTGTAATCTTGAACTTTCTAAACTTGATAAGCCCATTTTCTTTATTAGTTTTAGTATCTACTCTTACATATCCATCTTTGTCTAAAGTATTCCACTTTGCGTGTGCTATCTTATTCCTTATAATACTTAAATCTTCTAGTTCTTTTCTGATTTTATTTAATTGTTTTAATTTCTGTGTCTTCTTCTTATCTGAAAAGTTAATTCTAGGAAATGCAAGATTGTAAAAAAGCTCAATCTTTTCAAACATTTCTAAATCTTTGATTATTATATAGCCCTCATCGTGTGCACGCTCGTTGATAATATTAGCCAACTCTATATCTAAGCTATGTTCAAGATTACTGAACCATATTAAGAATGAACCTATGAGTGAAGAATATCGTTCTTCCTTTTTTGCCATTACTTCATCGTCCCAAGAGGTATCATATTGCTCCATTTCCTCATACTTTATTTCAATCGTTTTTTGCTTTTTGGGCATAAGATTATAATAACAATCTTGAAAAGTATTGTAAACTAAAGTAAACTATATAAATGGAAGAAGATGAAGACTTTTACTTAAAACCTTTTGATTACTTCAATAGCGATATAAACCTACTTACACTTCATATACTACTTGAGGGATATTATAGAGGGCAAAATATACTTACATTAGAGCAATTTCTTAAAGGTGAGTATTGGAAGATTGAGGAAATAACAGAAGAAGTGCAAGATACCAATGACTATGGCTCTGTTGAGGATTTAGTTCTTCGTCAGGTGGTACAAATTACTAGAGATTTGAAGTTAGGTAAAATCAAAAGGATAAGCGTTACTGATTTAGATGCGTTACGAGAAAAAGTTATACGGGAAGCATTAAATAATAAAGAATGCACGGAAGATACTGTTATGTATTACACTGGTATTATAAAAGAAATATCAGACCTTGATAAGCTACAGGAGAGGCAACGAGAAGCGTACTTCAGAACGAATAAAAAAGCTACTTTCGGTAATATAAATACAAATGGAGTTAATTTTACTGAAAACGATTTTCATAGATATATACAATACATTTCCTCTATCTCCGCACCTTTTATTGAAATTGAAATAGATTTTGACCAAAAAGGAGTAGACCAACTTAATAAAGACATTGATGATTTACTTTTTTCTTTCTCACAAGACGATTTTATTGATAAGAAACCCATCTATAAAAGTAAGAGGTTCTATTTTTCAAAACAACTTGAAAACTTTTTTGGATACATAAAGGCATTACCTGAAATTGATGGGTGCGTAAACATACCATTTTCTGCTTTATTAGAGCAGGGTTTTGAAGTGATTAAAATAATGTCTTACCTAGAAAGAGAAACAAGAATAAAAGTTAGAAATTGGAATGATACAGAGCTTTGGAATGTTAAGTTCCATCAGACCCCGATAACACTTCCTTCTCTACTTGGGCAAGTAAAAAAAGATGCAGTTGAAACAGAAAAAACCAAAGGACTTAAGCTGAACTTAAGTTTTTCTTCCCAAACAGGAACGATGACTTTATCTGACCAAGAAGGTAAAGAATACAAGGTAAAAGTTCAAGGGCAAGTACAAAAAGAAGTTCTAAGAGTTATCTTTCAGAACCCAAAAAACACTTATACAGAATGGAGTTTGTATGACATAAGCGAGTTACTGGGTGGTAATGATGTAAACGAAACTGCTGTAAAAAATGCAATCTATCAATTCAATAGAAAGGTAAAGTTATCAATCCCCGAAGTAGAAAATATATTTGAACTAACCAAACATTCTGCAAGATTGAACACAAAATATATAAATAAAAATTAAGCAAACTTAAGTACCGTATCTAATACCCTGAAGATAACCCTTCGGGGTTTTCTATGCAGGAAGTTAATGAACAACTGAAAAAGCCGTTCAGAATGAAAGACCTCTCTTTTGATGAAAGGGCGAGGTTGGTCGGTGCTTTTGGATGGCTTATTCAGGAAGACAAAAAACAAAATCCTGCGTTAGATATTTATCAGATTAAAAAGACAGAAAATTATGATTGATACAATATGTTTACTCATACCAAAAGAAAAAATGATTTACCTTTCGGGAGTAGTGAGTTGGGAGTTGTATTCTAAGACAGACGACTATGCGAAGTTTGTTCGTAATCCGAATAAAGCGGAAAAAGATACAGGAAATTATTTTCCCAGACTGACTGGATATAAACGGCGGTTTTCTCAAGATGCGAATGTTCGTATGGAGTTTTCAGTCCCTAAGTTGTTATACCTAAATAACCTAGACGAACTTGAAGAAAAAGATTTTCCTAAAGTAATTGAAACCTTACAGGAAAGACTTAAAACTATGGGCGTAATAGTTACAAGGTTAGTTCTTGAAAATGCTTCAGTAAGCTCTGTTCATTTTTCAAAGAACATAAAACTTGAAGGCGGATATACCGCAAGCCACATTATTAGCGAAATTGGTAAGATAGACCTACGAAAGAGTTTTGATTTTGCAAAGGCAAGATTTATCAATGACGGACAAAGTTTGTACGCTCATACCGCCTCGCACGAGCTTGTTATTTACGACAAAGTAGCTGACTTGGGTAAGGATAAGAAGCGAGCAATAGATAAAGACCAAACACTTTATCAACGAAGTTTGTTTGGTGAAATTAAAAAGAAAGAAATGTTTGAAGTTATACGCTTTGAAATCCGCTTAATCCAAAAACAAAAAATGAACAGCGTACTTGAAAAATTGGGCTATCAGAAGAACCCCCTTTTCAAAGATGTTTTCAATAAAGAAATGTCTCAAAAGGTGGTAAAAGATTATTGGCAAAAACTCATCAAAGAACGCAATCTTGGACTGTTTTCAATCTCGTTAAGTGTAAAAGATGCCATAAGAACCATTTATTTAGCTGACAGCAAAATCAAACCAAACCGAGCTATATACCTTTTAGGATTGTATATGCTTGGTAGGGACGAAAATGGAATGCGAGAATTACGCTCAATCATATCTAAAAAGTGTAATGTTATGACTTGGTATCGTATAGCCAAAGATATGCAACACGCTGGCAAGCTTATAACCAAAAATAATCTCCGAGATTGGGTAATGCAGATAGATAAAGCATTGGAAGATTATAAACCATATAAAATTAAAACTTATGAAAAACAATAAAGAAAAACAAAATGCTAAAAGAAAGCTCAAAAGAAACTTCTTTCGTGAAGCAATGACACGAGAGCTAAATCTTGAATACAGAAGACAATTATCAGAACGCATAAAACAAGGAATACGAAGGAAAAAGTTGTTCACTGACGATAAAGTTGCTATGTAAAGCGGAGTAAAGTATAATTATTAGGTAAATACAAAACATTTATGATTAAAGAAAAAGAGTTTTATAAAGCAGAAGACTTAGCTGAATTACTAGAGGTAAACATTATGACCATTTACCGCTACATAAAAGCAGGTCGTTTGAAAGCACACAAAATCGGTCGTGATTTTAGGATTGATAAAGTAGAGTTTAATACTTTTCTTAAAAAAGTAAGTACAAAATAATTATTATATAAATTAAAATTATGAACCCATATAAAGATTTCAAAGATAGATTTAAGTTACTAGTAAGTAAGCACAGGCATTTGGTTATAAATACCTTGTCTAACATATTTACTATGAGACTTATTGGTAACAAAACTCACGGGGATTTAGCAGAAATAGGAATTGCTGAGTTTATCAATCAGTTTATGTATGACTTCAGAAGTATACACGTCGGTAAAGACCTTTTCAGAGCAAAAGAAAGAGAGGAGGATATTATGATTATCAATGAAGTAACAAAATCTCAATTCCCTGTAAGCTTAAAAGCATACGGAGACGGTCCCTTACAACTTTCAACAGATAGTGAACAAAAAATGTTTCCATTCCTTGAAATACAAGGCAAGGACATTACGGATAAAAAGAAAATAAAAGATATATTTGCGTCTCCTGCATTTGCAGATTTCAATAATATAAATGTAATGCCTCTGATTTATAATGAAAAAAAGAAACAATGTAACATTATGGTTTTTGACCACGAAAAAGCAATGAATGAAACTGCTAGAATTAAATATATTGGTAATGGAGAAAGTCATAGTGGTAAGAAGACAGGAAAAACAAGACAACATCCAATCTTTATGTTTTTAGATAGTAATGGTGAATATATATGTGAAGTACGTTACGGAGGTGCTTCAGCAAATGCACTTCAGAGAGGTCTTTGGACAAATACAAAAAACGCACTAAATTACTTTGATAGTCTTACAAATGGGTGGATTGACTACTCTCATAATCACACGCTAGTTAAGTTGTTTAGTTTGGCATTAAATAGCACTGAAGAAAGCCACAAGGAAGCAAATATCATTCTACAAAAAGATATAGATAGATTGAAAAAATTATAATTATGTCAAAAACATTATTTAATCAAAAAGATTTTTCTGATATAAAAACACAAGGAATTAAATATGCTGGCTCTAAGCTCAAAATAATTCCTTACATATTAGAAACTATAAAAGACCTAGAAATTAAAACCGTTTTGGATGGTTTTAGTGGTTCAACTAGAGTAAGTCAAGCACTTGCTCAAGCTGGTTACGATGTTACCTCTAGTGATATAGCAGATTGGTCTGAAGTTTGTGCAAAATGTTTTCTCTTGCACGATAAAGATAGAGAATACTACCAAACAATACTTGATGAGTTGAACGCTCTTAAGGGTTACGATGGTTGGTTTACAAAGCACTACGGAGGTGATGAGGAAATGGAAGTAAAGATGCCTTTTCAAAAGAAAAATACAAGAAAGCTAGATGCGATAAGAGATAGAATTGATGAATTAAAATTAAATGACACAGACAAAGCAGTTGTGCTAACAAGTTTATTGTTCGCACTTGATGCTGTAGACAGTACCCTTGGACACTTCGTTTCTTATCTTTCCAAGTGGTCTGCTCGTTCCTATAATGACCTTTTTCTTAAATTGCCAAATCTAAAAAAGACAACTGGTAAACATAAGATAATCAAAGATGATATTTACAAGGTGGTAGAGAAACACTCTTTTGACCTAGCTTATTTTGACCCCCCTTATGGTTCAAACAATGAGAAAATGCCCCCTAGTCGTGTTAGATATGCTTCTTATTACCACATTTGGACAACTGTTATTAAAAATGATAAACCAAAACTTTTTGGTAAGGTAAACAGACGAGAAGATAGTAGAGATTTAATCGCTGGCTCAATTTTTGAAGAGTTCAGAAAAAATGATAATGGTAATTTTATCGCTATGGAAGCGATTAGAACACTCATACAAAAAACTAATGCAAAATACGTTATGCTTTCTTACAGCTCTGGAGGGAGGGCAACAAAAAAAGAGCTTGAAACAATCTTAAATGAAACGGGGAAAGTTCTTAAAATAATAGAAATTGACTATAAGAAAAACATAATGGCAAGTATGCGTTGGACGAATGAATGGCTCAACGCTTCCAACGAAAATGATGCTCATAAAGAGTACTTATTTTTAATGGAAAAAACACAAATAAATAAACTCAAAAAAACTTCAATTTCAAAAAAGAAATTAGAAAAAGTATTTTAATTATGAAAGCAATAAATGTATCACGAGTATCAACTGAAGAACAAAAAGAAGCTGGAAACTCGTTGCCTGCTCAAATTGAGCGTATCAATAGTTACTGTAAAAAGAAATCTTTTGAGATAATAAAATCTTTCAGTTTTGATGAAAGTGCGTATAAAGATAAACGAGATGAGTTTGATAAATTGCTTGAGTATGTTGAGGATATAATTAAAAAAGAAAAAATATCTGTTTGCTTTGATAAAGTAGACCGACTTTCAAGAAGTGTTTTTGATAAAAGAGTTGCTCGGCTCTACGAACTTGCGATTGCTGATAAGATTGAACTTCACTTTGTATCAGAAGGACAGATTATAAATACTCAAATGTCTGCTGTTGAGAAGTTCCAATTTGGTATGAGCTTGGGTTTGGCAAAATACTATTCCGATGCTATTGGCGACAATGTAAGACGAGCATTTGAAAACAAACGAAGAAATGGCGAATGGACTGGCGGAGTACGCTTGGGTTATCTTAATGTTTCTTTAGATACAGAAAGAAGATTACGCAAAGATATAATAATTGACCCTGAACGAGGACATTTAGTTGCAAAAATGTTTGAGCTTTACGCAACAGACGAACACTCACTAGAAACGATACGAATAAAAATCACAGAGCTTGGGCTACGCACTCTAAATGGGAACGAGCTTGGAAGAAGTAGTATTGAAAATATCTTAAAGGATAGCTTCTTTTGTGGTATTGCTGTATCAGAAAAATACGGTGCGTATGCACATAAATACCCTCGTCTTATAAGCAAAGAATTGTTTGATAAATGCAAACAGGTACGCCTTAAACGCACCAATTTGCCCTATAAGGCACATTCTAAAGATTTTATATTCAAGGGTTTGCTTAAGTGTCAAAACTGCGGTTGTGCAATGACAGCTGAAACCAAGACTAAGAAAAGTGGACTTATTTTTATCTATTATTCTTGCACTAACGCAAAGCGTATTTGTAAGAGGATATACATCAACGAGAACGACCTCTTGAAGCCCGTGTACGAGGTTTTAGAGCGATTTGAGAGCATTACAGAGGAAGCACAGAACGAGCTTGTAAATGACCTACGCAAGAATACTGAAGCTGAAATAGTTTTTCATAAGGCACAGATAAATCGCATACGCACAGACCACGATAACTTAGAAGCAAAAAAGAATAGATTACTTGAAGCATTTTTAGATACGAGTATTACTAAGGATACTTATGACAAAAAGCACCAAGAGTACACTGATAAAATACAGCTACTAGAAATTGAAATGTCCGAGCATAGAAAAGCAGACTACGATTATCAAACTACCGTTGCTATGATTGTTTCTGTAGCACGCAGAGCAAAAACAATTTTTGAAAATAGTTCTGATGTTGCAGGAAAAAGAGCATTTTTGAACTCTCTACTTCAGAACCCGACTGTAAACGGAAAAAAGCTAGAGTTTGCAATAGCTTCTCCATTTAATCTAGTCCTAGAATTAGCGGACTGTACAAGCTGGCTGCCAGACTTGGACTCGAACCAAGATAACCTCCTCCAGAGGGAGGTGTCCTACCATTAGACGATCTGGCAAAATTAAACTGTTTTAAGACTATTACACTGTAAGATTAACCCAAAAAGGCTATTTATTCAACTCTATTTTGTGATACAATAATAAATATATTCTTATATGAGTAAAAATTATTTTATTAAATTTCTATTTATTTTATTTGGCATTATGCCACTTAGTGTTTTTGCTTCCACTTTGACTGGTGGAAATTTTTTGGTAAATGGAGGTTTTACTTATAATGGCGGTTCCTCTGATGTTTGGTTAATAAAATTAGACAGTTCTGGTGTTCTTAAATACCAAAAATGTTACGGTGGAACAAACACAGAAGCTATTCCTTGGATTATTCAAACGCGAGACAAGGGTTATATTTTTGAAACTTCTACTCTTTCTAATATTACTGTTCCTGGGTGTAATCCAGCTCAACATAATGCTGGAAGTAATGATATTTGGATTGTTAAACTCATGGATCCGCCACCGCCTTTGCCTATTGAATTAATTTCTTTCAAAGCCAAACCAACAAAAGACAAAGTGCAAATTACTTGGAGTACAGCATCAGAAATCAACAATAACTATTTCAGTATTGAAAAAAGTATTGATGGATACAACTACCAAGAAATTGGTCAAGTATCTGGCGCTGGAAACAGTAGCCAAACACTTAATTACTCATTTTTTGATGATAATCCATTTCACGGTGTTGCGTACTATCGTCTCAGTCAGACCGATTATAATGGTGATAATGAAACTTTTCCACCAATTGCAATCGAGTTTACTGACGACAAGCAAGTCGTCAAAACGATCCTCTATGATACCCAAGGTCGGGAAGTCGTAGACATGAATACTCTCAGTTCAGGTATATATATCCTTGTCAGTTATGACAAGGAAGGCAATATTCTCGAGAGAAATAAGCTCTTTAAATAGTTAAATTTTTATTATTTAAAAAGTAATTATACTAACACCCTTACAATTGTAAGGGTGTTTTTTTTGTACTGTTTATTGTGTTATAATGTATTAATATTCGTCGTTAATATGAAAAAACTTTTTTATAAAAAAAATAAAAAATCGGCATTTCTTATCTATTCTTTTCTAGTAGTTGCTTTTTTTACTTTTACTCAAACTACGTCTGCTGCAATTTCTGATGGAGAAAATGCTTCAGACTTAATTGGACAATATACTGACACCGCAGGTTCAACCGTAATTTATACAAAGTCAGGCTCAAATAATTCTCCAAACTTACTTGGATTCAGTGGCTCTGGTAATTTTAGTACTGATATTGATCATGTGCATCACAGATTGTTTGTATCTGATTCTGCGAATAATCGTGTTCTTGTTTACAATTTAAACTCAAGTGATCAGTTGGTTGATAAAGTAGCCGATAATGTTTTAGGGCAAACAACTTTTTCTACAACTACAGGAGCAATAACTCAAGCAGGTATGTCTAGTCCTTCCAGTCTTGTTTATGATCCTAATGGCAATAGACTTTTTGTTGCAAATACAAATGCTCGACGCGTCACCGTCTACGACGTCGCCTCCATCACTGATGGAGAGAATGCAATCAATGTCTTGGGACAGACGACGTTTACAACATCTACTTCAGCAGTTACTCAAGCAGGCATGGGTAATATTTTCGGTCTTGCTTTTGACTCCACAAACAATAGACTCTTTGTTTCGCAATCTTCTTCAAACCGCATCACCGTCTACGACGTCGCCTCTATTACTGATGGAGAAAATGCAATCAATGTTTTAGGACAGACGACTTTTACGGGATCTAGTGCAGCGGTTACGCAGGGAGGAATGGCTACTGGTGGTCCACAAGGTATGGCATATGATAATGCTAACAGTAGGTTATTTGTTGCAAATGGTAACCGCGTCACCGTCTACGACGTCGCTTCCATAACTGATGGAGAGAATGCAATCAATGTTTTAGGACAGACGACGTTTACGGTAAATACAGCAGCCACAACGCAGGCAGGAGTGAAAAGTCCTACTGGTCTTGCATATGATTCAACTAATGACAGACTCTTTGTTGCTCAGTCAGGAAATCATCGTGTCACCGTCTACGACGTCGCTTCCATAACTGATGGAGAGAATGCAATCAATGTTTTAGGACAGACGACTTTTACGGGAAGTACTGCAGCGGTGACACAGGGAGGTATGAGTACACCAACTGGTTTACTTTACGACAATATAAATGGTCTTTTATTTGTTTCACAAACAGGAGCGCACCGCGTCACCGTCTACGACGTCGCCTCCATCACTGATGGAGAAAATGCGGTAGATTTGATTGGTCAATATTCCGATCTATCAGGCTCGACAGTAAATTACACAAAATCAGCGACAAATAATGCACCGAGTTTACTCGGCCTGAGTGGTGCAGGTGTTGGTAATAATATTATTGATTCTACGAATCACCGTTTATTTGTGAATGATTCTACTAATAATCGCGTTCTTGTTTATAATCTTAATTCAAGCAATCAGCTTGTAGACAAGACACCTGACAATGTTTTAGGTCAAACAGATTTTAATTCAAATACTGGAGCAGTAACTCAAGCAGGCGTAAGTTCTATTTTCGGTCTTGCATATGATTCTGTAAACAATAGACTCTTTGTTGCTCAAACAGCAGCTAACCGTGTCACTGTCTACGACGTCGCCTCCATCACTGATGGAGAAAATGCAATCAATGTCTTGGGACAGAATACTTTTACTGCAAGTGGTGCAGCCGTAACACAATCGGGGATGAGTAGCCCACAAGCACTTGCTTATGATTCCACCAATAGTCGACTTTTTGTTTCCAATAGTAACCGCGTCACCGTCTACGACGTCGCCTCCATCACTGATGGAGAGAATGCAATCAATGTCTTGGGACAGACAACTTTTACAGGAAGTACTGGAGCAGTTACACAAGCGGGGATGAATAATCCAAAAGGTCTTGCATATGATTCTACCAACAGCCGACTTTTCGTCGCCCAAGCAACTTCCGCCAACCGCGTCACCGTCTACGACGTCGCTTCCATCACTGATGGAGAAAATGCAATAAATGTCTTAGGACAGACGACTTTTACGGGAAGTACGGGAGCTACTACACAAGGAGGAATGAATATTCCTCAAGACATTGTCTATGATGCTACTAATAATAGATTGTTTGTTTCCCAATCAACAAGTAACCGCGTCACCGTCTACGACGTCGCTTCCATCACTGATGGAGAAAATGCAATAAATGTCTTAGGACAGACGACTTTTACGGGAAGTACGGGAGCAGTTACACAAGCGGGGATGAATGGACCAGGACCTTTGGCATATGATGTTACAAATACTAAATTATTTGTGACAAATAATAATAGAATAACTATTTATGATGTGTCTTTACCTGATACAACTGCGCCTACTGCTACTATCAACCAAGCTGTAGGACAGTCTGATCCAACAGGCTCAAACCCAATTAATTTCACTGTAGTATTTAGCGAAGCAATTGATCCAACAACATTTATAGCTGGTGATATTACAATTTCTGGTACAGGCACTGCCACAGTGGGAACTCCTACAACTTCAGATAATATTACATGGACTGTCCCAGTTACTGCAACGTCAGGCGGTACTATTATTGCCTCTCTTGATGCAAACAAAGTAACTGATCCTTCTAATAACAACAATACTGCTGCGACATCTACGGACAATACTGTAACCTATGCACCAGATATTACTGCACCAATTATTTCTGAAGTTACTCCAGTCTCAACTCCAACAAATGATAGTACTCCAAACTATACATTTACTACAGACGAAGCAGGAAATATTTCATATGGAGGTTCTTGTTCTTCAGCTACAACATCAGCTTCAGTAGGTAGTAATACAATTACGTTTAATACATTGTCGGATGGAACGTACAATAATTGTACTGTTACTGTTACTGATACTGCACTTAATGCAAGTACTCCACTTAGTGTTACTACTTTTGTTGTTGATACTACTAGTCCAACACTTTCTGAAATTACACCTGTTACAAATCTAACGACGGACCATACACCGGATTATGTTTTTTCTACAGATGAAGCAGGAACTATAACATACGGAGGTTCTTGTTCTTCAGTTACAACCTCAGCAAGTGTGGGAAATAATACAATAAGTTTTAATACACTCGTTGATGGAATTTATAGTGATTGTACTATCATTGTTACTGATACTGCTACTAATACAAGTAATCTTTTAAGCGTGACAACTTTTACAATTACAACCCCAATAACTGTTTCAGGAGCTTCTCATCGTTCTTCTTATGGAAAGTCGCGTCCTTATTATCCTGTTCAAGCAAAAGAAATTGCAGTAGAAAAAATTCAAGATGTTTCACTTTGTACAAATATTTTTTCTACAAAAAAAAGTATCGTTTTAGGTAAGATAAATAATATTAATGATGTTAAAAAACTTGAAACTTTTTTAAATGATTCTCAGGGAGAAAAGCTGGCTGTGAATGGTATTTATGAAAAAAAAGATTTTGAAGCAGTAAAACGTTTTCAGCAAAAATATTTTAAAGATATCATTTCTCCATTTAATGGTAAAAAAACAACAGGAATAGTAGCTCAATATACTCGTAGCAAAATTAATTTGCTTAATTGTACAAAACCCATTAGTAAAAAGATATTAAACTATTTATAACTTGCTTTTATTTCTAAAATATGCTATTATCTTTTTGAAAGAGGATGTTCTCTGACATAAAAAAATAAAAAACAATGAAAACAAAAAAATCTATTTTGCACATTTTATTATGTGCGTTCCTTTATGGAACAACGAGTACAGTTTTTGCACAAATGCCTAATCTTCAATGGAATAAGAGTTCAGGTGGTAATACTTGTAGTGGGCCATTTACTAATGACAATTACGATGCTGCTGGAGGTTTCGCACAAACACCAGATGGTGGTTATATTGCTGTTAGTTCTATAAATTCAAAAAATGGAGATTTTAGCGGAAATCACGCATCTGGTTCAAGTCTTTCTAGTGATGTTGGTCTTGTAAAATATAATGCTACAGGTAATGTTATGTGGACAAAACTACTTGGTGGAACAGGATATGATGATGGTAAATCAATTATTGTTACAAAAGATGGTGGATATTTTTTTTCCGCAGTTACAACAACATCGAATAATGGAGATGTGTCAGGTTACAATGGTAGTAATGATATTTGGATTGTAAAAACAGATTCTTCTGGAACTATAATTTGGCAGACTTGTCTTCCTGGATCAAGCTCAGAAACTTGTGCTACTGGTCAATCTGTTACTCAATTACTTGATTCATCTTACATTGTATGCGGTCAAACAAGCACTACTTCTCTTACCGGGTATCATGGAGGTCAATCAGATGGCTATGTAGCTCATTATAGTAAAAATGGTAGCCTTATAGGATATAAATGTATTGGTGGTTCTCTTACTGATGAGTTTAGAGGTGTTATTGCTACTAGCGATAGTGGTTACATATTAAATGGTTACACAACTTCAACAAATGGAGATATTACGAACTCAGTTGGCAGTGGAGATATTTTTACTGTTAAAATGACCAAAAATGATGTAATTTCTTGGGCTAAATCTTTTGGAACTACGACTCAAGAATTTGGTTGGGGTATAATACCAAACTTAGAAGGAGGTTATTATGTTTGTGGAAATCCAAAAGGTGGTATTACTGGATATAAAGGTGGACTTCATGATGGTATGATTATCAAAATAACTTCTTCAGGAAGTGTTATATGGGCAAAACCATATGGTGGTTCAAAAGATGACAATATTTATTCATTGGCACTTACACCTGATAGTGGTCTTGTTTTTAATGCTATTACAAACTCAAATGATTCAAATGTTGCAGGTGGTAACTACCATCCTACTTCAAATGATTTCTGGGTAGGAAAAGTAAATAAAAATGGAGTTCTTACTGCGCAGAAATGTTACGGTGGAAATGATGCTGAACTTCCTACTTGTATTATTGTTTCATCTGATGGTGGTTATGTAGTTTTTGGTCAGACAAAGTCTAGTGCAAACGGAGACGTTACGAGCGTAGGTCACACTGTGACTATTAATGGTGTTGTTAAATCGACAACAGAATTATGGTTATTTAAGCTATACACTCCTCCTACACCTCATGTGTTTGGACCTGTACCAACGCCTGTTACTCCGGCTATTGATCGTGTTGTTGCTGACCCTAATTTGGTTGAGGAAACTGTAAGGAAATCTTTACCAGCTACTGAATCAAATTTAGATGTTCCAGTTCAAATTTTGAAAGTTTATTACAATCAAGAAAATCTGGTTATAACTAAACCAACAAATGAATCTGAAGTAACGATTTATGATTTATCAGGAAGAGTTATTGAAAATTTCAATTCTTTGAAACCTGGTTATTATATTGCTATCTCGATTGAACCGGACAAATCATTACAGCGATGTAAGTTCATTGTTAATTAAAATAGTTGTTTAGAACACAACTTTAAGCCCTGCTACGATGTAGCAGGGCTTTTTTATTTCTTGTTTTTGGTCATTATTGTGATATTATTAAATATATGACAAATGTAAAAATATTTTTTTCAATTATAGGGTTACTCATTTTAGGAGGTATTACTATGGTGGTAATGGATTCAAAATCCGCTAATTCACCATCAACTTTAAATAAATACGATGGTTTTGCTCAATGTCTAAAAGACAAGGGTGCGACTTTTTATGGTGCTTTTTGGTGTCCTCATTGTAAAGCTCAAAAGAAACTTTTCGGATCTTCTGTAAAACTTCTTCCATATGTAGAATGTTCGACTCCAGATGGTAATTCTCAAACTGCAGAATGTATAGCAAAGAAAATTGAAAGTTACCCAACATGGATCTTCGCAGATGGTTCAAAAGAAACAGGTGAAGTACCACTAGTAAAATTAGCAGAGAAAACTTCTTGTGTTCTTCCAGAGTAATATGAATCCAGATACAGTACATTATCTAAATATGTTTCTCGGTGCAGGGGCTATTATTTTGCAAATAGTTGCGATAGTAGCTTTATTTTTACTTTTCTTTACTGATAAAAAACATGCTTTTTTGCAATACATAGAGAAGCATTTCCTAATCATTGGTTTTCTAATTTCTCTTTCTGGTTCACTTTTCTCTCTCGTATATTCAGAAGTAATAAATTTCGCTCCATGTATGCTTTGTTGGTATCAAAGAATTTTTCTTTACCCATTGGTTTTTATTTTTGGTGTAGCTTTTTGGAATAAAGATAAAAAAATAATTCGTTATGTTCTTCCTCTTTTGTCTGTTGGTTTTGTTGTTTCTGTATATCAAAATTTTAGATATTATTTTGGTGAAACAGGTAATCTACCTTGTGATGCTTCTGGTATTTCTTGTTATCAACAACTCGTATCTGAATATGGTGGATATATTTCAATTCCAATGCTTGCACTGACAGCATTCTTCGTACTAATAGTCCTTGTGTTGGTAGGACATTTTTTAAATAAAGAAAATTCATAATTGACATGCATATATTTAAAGAAACTTTGGTACCATTTTTTGTAGAATATAAGTCTATTATTGTTATAATACATCTTCTATCTGCTGCTGTTGGAGTAGGGGGAGCTACAGTTACAGATCTTTTGTTTTTTAAGTTCTTGAAAGATTTTAAAATTACAAAATCAGAAGCAGATATAATGAATTCTATTTCTGCTCTTATTTGGATCGCTTTGTTCATGTTAATAATTTCTGGTATTGCATTATATTTACCTGAAAATGCTCGTCTGAATGATTCTGTAAAATTTCTTACAAAAATAATTGCAATTGCTGTATTATTTATTAATGGAATTATTTTAAATGTTTTTATTGCTCCAAAATTACCCCTTATTTCATTTAAAGAAAATACACAAAGAGAAAATAAATATAATATGCTTCGTAGTTTTGCTTTTGCTTTTGGTGCCATTTCAATTAGTTCTTGGTATTTTATTTTTATTCTTGGATCACTTAGGAAATTTACTTTAAATTTTAATCAATTTATACTAATTTATTTAGGAATACTTTTTGTCGCTATTCTTAGTAGCCAAATATTTAATCACAGATTGAGTAAAAATAAATGAGATTAAATACTGAGGTTTTTGATGTTATCGTTATTGGTGGTGGGGCTTCTGGCCTTATGTCTGCTTGTGTTGCTGCGAAAAATGGTAAAAGAGTACTTATAATAGAAAAGAATAAAAACCTCGGAGAAAAATTGAAAATAACTGGTGGAGGAAGATGTAATATCACAAATGCACAGTTTAATATAAAAGAATTTTTGAAAATTTACGGAGATGATGGTAAGTTTTTAAGTTCTGCTTTTTCAAAATTTAGCGCTAAAGACACTTTTGAGTTTTTTGAATCAAGAGGTTTGCCTTTGGTTACACAGGCTCGCAATAGGGTTTTTCCTAAAACAGAAAAAGCCATAGACGTATATAATGTTTTATATAATTCACTTGTAAAAAGTGGTGTGAAAATAAAAACAAGTTGTGGCGTCAAAAAAATTCTGACTCAAAATGGAATAGTCACAGGTGTTGACACAAAAGAAGGAGTCTTTACTGCGAAATCATATATCCTAGCCACAGGAGGACTTTCTCATCCAGAAACTGGTTCTACTGGAGATGGTTTCAAGTGGCTTACTGATTTGGGTCATAAAGTTCAAAACCCAACTCCGACCATAGTACCTTTGGAAGTTGAAGATGAATGGATAAAAATGCTTTCAGGTACGTCTCTTTCTTTTATGAAAATAACTTTTTATGTTGATGGCAAAAAATCTTTTAAAGAAATAGGTAAAATATTGTTTACACATTTTGGACTTTCAGGACCACTCATATTAAACAGTGCTGGTAAAGTAAGTAAATTGCTTCATGAAGGATTAGTCACAGCATTTATAGATGCATACCCAGATACAGACCATGGTGCTCTTGAAAAAAATATTATAAAAATTTTTGATGCAAATAAAAATAAAATTCTAAGAACTGTTTTTAAAGATATAGTTCCTCATGGTACTTCTTTGGGTATTATGAAATTATTGCCAAATATAAATTTTGATACAAAAGTTCATAGTATTACGAAACAAGAACGCAAAAGTATTGTAGATTTATTAAAAGCTCTACCTGTCACTATCGTAGGGCTTATGGGTTTTGACAGAGCTGTAGTTGCTGACGGTGGTGTATCTCTGAAAGAGATAGATACTCGTACAATGAAGTCGCTAAAATATGAAAACTTATATATAACAGGGGATTTACTTCATATAAACAGACCTTCAGGTGGATATTCCTTACAACTTTGTTGGACTACAGGATATGTAGCAGGAATAGATATATAAACAGATTGTGATATAATGAATTATTATTATAATTATTTTAATTAAAAAATATGTTAAAAGGATTCAAACAATTTATTTTAAGAGGGAATGTAGTTGATCTGTCTGTGGGTGTCGTTATCGGTTCTGCTTTCGGTGCTGTTGTTAGTGCAATGGTTAAAGATTTACTTACTCCACTTATCGGAGCTATAGCAAAATCACCTGATTTTTCAAATTTGTATTTTACTATAAACGAAAGTAAATTTATGTACGGTGAATTTTTAAATGCACTTATTTCTTTTATTATCATTGCTGTAGCTGTGTACTTTTTTGTTGTTGTACCTATAAATATGTTAATTTCAAGAAGTAAAAAAGAAGCTCCTGTTGATCCAACTAGTAAAAAATGCATTGAATGTTTAAGTGAAATTCCAATACAAGCAACACGTTGCGCTTTTTGTACTACAAAATTAGAATAATTTTTATTACTTGTGATATAATTTATTTGTAAGTAAATTATAAATTTAATTTTTTTAAAATATATGGCAAAAGGAATGTCTCACAAAAAGGAAGTAAAAAAACCTAAAAAAGAAAAGAAAAAGTAATCTAAAAAATGCCCTAAAATGGGCATTTTTTATTGTTTGCATTGTGTACCTATAAAAGATTATAATATGAGTATTATTCTAATTAATAAATAAAAATATGGTATACATTTTCATCTTAGGTAAGATTTTGTTTGGAGGTTATTTTATGAGAAGTGGTTATAATCACATAAAGAATTTGGGTATGCTTACAGGATATGCTCAATCTAAAGGCGTACCAGCACCAAAATTAGCTGTATTTGTTACAGGTCTTATGATGCTATTCGGTGGTTTAGGGCTTATTTTTGGTCCATATACACAGCTCGCTACTCTTATGCTTGTGGTATTCTTAGTTCCTACAACAATAATGATGCATAAATATTGGAAAATTGTTGATCCCATGCAAAGAATGGGTGAAAATGTAAATTTCTATAAAAATGTTGCTTTGATCGGTGCACTACTTATGTTGTTTTACTTAGTAAGTTCACTTTAATTAAAACTATAAAAACCCCTCGAAAGAGGGTTTTTATTTTATGTCTTTGAGCCTCAAACTTATGAGAGTTCCTAGAAGCATTATTGGGGTTAGTATATAAAATATATATTTAAAAGATGGAGTTGTTGCTAGTATTATCGTAGCGATTATTGGCGCTATAAGATATGACATAGGTCCGGTATTTCTAAAAAAACTAATTGCTTCAGAATTGTCTACATTTACTGCTTTGAAAAAATAACTCTCAGACATTATTTCTATAATAGCGGCTCCGACACGAGTGAAGAAAAGTATGCCCGCCCATACAAATAGTGAATTATTTTTTATTAAAGGAATCATGAGTACAAATATCGCAGTAAGTGTGAAAGACAAAATAAGCATTTTTTTCTCACCTATTTTGTCAGATAATTTTCCCATAGGGTAGTCGAGTATTACGAAAGGTAAAAGCATTACGGTGAAGATGATACCAATTTTATCCCAAGAGAAAAGTATGTATTCGTGTAAATATATTGGTGTATATATTACCATCCAAGCAAAAAAGAATTTCAATAAAAAATTTAACATATAAATTCTAAAAATATTTTTTTGTTTTATGAAAAAACGAAGATTTTTCAATATAGATATTTTTTTATATATTGGATCTTTAAACTTTTGGAAAAATAATATAAACATTCCTGTTGTAAGTATTATGAGAGATGCAGAAAAAAGAAATATTCCTTGATAAGAACTTTTTGCGATAATAGAACCAGAAACTAATTGTGCTAAAACCCAAGCCCCATTTATCACTAAAAGGTATATCCCCCTTGATTTACCTATATGTTTTGATGGAGATAATTCTTCTATAAATATATCAAAATTCATAATAAGAAAATTACTTGTTATGAAATAAAATATAAATGCGGGAATTACTAAGTAAGCATTATTTCCAAAAGCTAAAACAATAAGAGAAATAAAAGATAAAATACTAGAAAAGATTGAAGTTTGAGTATTGCCATATTTAGACATCATTTTTGGCATCTCAAAAAGACCCCAAATAGTTAGTATTGCAGATACTGCGTATATTATTCCTAAATATTTTTCATTTACAAAAACATCTAAAAAACTAGAACTGATATAAGAAGTAAGAGCGATATTTATTGAGAATAAAAATCCAGCTATGTATAAAACTTTCCTATTATTTTTCATCAATAGAATTATACGCTCAATATGACAGGTATTACAAGAGGACGCTTCGCTGTTTTTTGGAATAAGAATTTTGAAACTTGTTCACCGAGATTGTTTTTTATATTATCAAAATCAGATACAGGTCCGCGAGCTGTAGAATCTTCGATTGATTTCTTTATTATGATACGACAAGCACGAAGTAATTCTTGATTTTCTTTTAAGTATACGAATCCACGAGATATAAGATCAGGGGATTTTTTCAATTTACCAGTTTGTGCATCTACTACAGCGATGATAACGAACATACCATCTTGTGCGAGCATTTGGCGGTCTCTGATAACGACATCTTGTGAATCTCCGACTGACATACCGTCCACCATCATTGGTGCACTTGGAGCTTTTTCTTTTCTTACATTTATTTTTTCTCCGTCAGCAGATATTTCTATGATAGATCCGTTATCAGGAACGACAATACGATCTTCTGCCATACCGAGTTCCATTGCAAGGAGCTTGTGAAGTTCTAGGTGATAGTGGTGTCCATGAATTGGTATAAAGAATTTTGGATGAACTTTATTGTGGAGCCATTTTATATCTTCTTTGTTTCCGTGTCCTGTAGCGTGAACGAAATCTTCACCTGTTGTACGGTAACTGATTATCTTCACTCCTTGTCTTGAAAGACCGTCTTTCATTTTTTGTACTTGGCGTTCATTACCTGGGACGATGGATGCAGAAAGGATGATAGTATCACCGGGTTTTATTGAGAATTTTTTGTCTGTTTTATTTGCAGCACGATTAAGGCCAGAGAATTCTTCACCTTGTCCGCCTGTTGTTAAGATAACAACTTTTCCAGGAGGGTAGTTATCTACTTCTTCCATTGTTATAATAGTTCCTTTTTTAGGAGTATAAAGTCCTGCTTCAAAAGAAACTTCCATGTTTGCTTTCATTGAGCGTCCATTGAGAACTATTTTCTTTCCCAATCCTTCAGCTATTTGTATTACTTTTATTAAACGACTTATGTGTGAAGCGAAAGCTGCGATGATGATACGTCCAGAAATTTTTTTCAAAAGATTTTCTAAACCTTGATGAACTTTTATTTCCGGAAGAGCAAAACCTTCGTTTTCGATATTTGTAGAGTCTGTCATAAGTAACAATACTTTTGCTTTATCGAAAATCTCATATTCTTTTTCTTCTTCGTCTGAGACAATACCGTCGATTTGATCAAGCTTGTAGTCGCCTGGGTTTACGATCCATCCGTGTGGAGTTTCAATTATTATACCCATTGAATCTGGAATAGTGTGAGTAACCCCGAAGAATCTAACACGCATGTTTCCAACTGTTACAACTTCATCTCTTTCTACCGTAACTGTTTTCATTTCTGGTAGGTGAGGGAATTCTGATGCACGTTTACGCATCATAAGAATTGAAAGATTACGAGAGTATACAGGAGGATTACCAATACGTGAAAGTACTATCGGTACTCCACCTATGTGGTCTAAGTGTCCATGTGTTATAAAAAGCGCACGGATTTTGTCTTTATGTTCTTCTAGGTATGTAGTGTTTGGTATAACATAGTCTACTCCTGGTGTGTCTTCTGTAGAGAAGTGCATACCAGCATCTATAACGATGATGTCGTTGCCGATTTCTATCGCTGTCATGTTTTTTCCGATTTCTTCTACACCTCCGAGTGGTATTATACGGATATTTCCTGCTGGAAGTTCTGGAATTTTGCTTACACTATTTTTTGATACAAATGGTTTTGAATTTGTATTTGATCCTACTTGTGAACGTCCACGGCCTTTGCCAAATTTTGAATATTGGAAAGTTGAACTCTTGGGACTTCTTTTCTCTTGAGGGTGTTTTTTTTGTTGGTGGCCACCTGTGTGTGGGTGAGCATGTGGATGGGAACTATGAGTATTTGTCTTTTCTTGGTTTATTTTTTGACTTTCTTCTTTTTTTCCTTCAATACTTATATCACTGAAAGACAGTCTTGTTTTTTTTCTTATCATTTTGTTTTTTCTTTTTAATTTTTATTTAATAATTTTATTTAGAGAATATTTTCCATACACCATCTTTTTCTACTGACCATTCATAGATGTTTAAGAAACGATCTTCTGGTGTAGTGATGTGATCTATATTAAGTCCATCTAAACTTTTAGATACTATATATATAAAGCTTGGGCTATATAAAAATACAGCTGGCATATCACGATTGATTTCATCTTCAAATGAAGCGTATTTTTTTACTCTATTTTTTTCATCGACGGTGACGAGCGCGTCTTCTAAAATTTTATCTACTTTAGCATTTGTATACATTGCTACATTGAGACCTGGATCGAGTCTTTGTGAAGAATGCCAGAATGCAAAAAGGTCAGATTCATGATTGATTATTTGTCCAAAGAGTAATGCATCGTATTTTCTTGGGCGTATTACACTTTGGTTTAAGTTACCGATTTCAAATGTTTGTATTTCTACTTTCATTCCTATTTCTGTAAGATTTTCTTTTATTATATTTGCAGTTTTTGAAAGTTCTGGAGCGTTACCAGTAGATATAACGAAAGCTAAATCAGAAGTAGATTTTGTTGTTTTTTTATTCTTTTTTGTCGTTGTTGTTTTGTGTAAATATCCATCTTCGCCTTTGACCCAACCATCTTTAGTTAAAATAGCTATAGCTTTTTTAACATTTTCTTCTCTTGATGTATTTGTATCGTTGTTTAATTTTTGATATGCGAGCATGTTTGGTGGTATTGGGTCATTGATTGTAACACCATAATTTTTCAAAACTTCATTTACTATTCTATCTTTATCGATAGCTTGATTCATAGCTTCTATTATCTTTTTGTCTGTGAAGATTTGTGCTTGGTTTTGATTAAAGAAAAGACCGAATACACGAGGCAATACAGAAGATTGTATATTGTATCCGATATTTTTTAATTTTTCTGCATTTTCTGGAGTCAAACCACTTACTTGATCCACATTACCATTTTTTAAAGCAGAGATGAGATCGTTCTCATTTGGATAAAATTTCAATGTTAGATTTTTTATGTATGGTGTACCTAAGACAAATTTGTTGAATTCTTTTAGAGTGTAATAATCGATAATACCAGAAGATTGTTTACTAACGCCTGTCACTTTGTAAGGACCAGAACCTATTGGATTTGTATTTGCATCATTTAATTCTATCGGTGTACCTTTCCAAATACTTGCCGGTAATATTCCTACTGTTGCATTTTCCAAGAAAGATTCATAAGGTTGTTTCAAATTAAATTCGATAGTCTTCTCATCTATTTTTTGTACGGTTATACCATCCCAGTTACTCTTGCGAGGACTTTTTGTAAGAGGATCTTTTATTTCATTTATTGTAAATATTATGTCATCTGCTGTGACTGGTGTTCCATCATGAAAATATATTTTATCTTTAAGTACAAAAGTGTATGAAAGACCATCTTTAGATACAGTATAACTTTCTGCTAGATCAGGAATAAATTGTCCACTTTGGTATTTTCTTGTTAGACCAGAATACACGAGAGAAGTCAGGTCCTTGTCTGCATCTGATAGTGCGAGTACTGGATTTATGAATCTTGGTGTGCCGACAATACCTTCATTAAGACTTCCACCACGAAGTGGTACTGTTACCATAAAACTTTTGTTTATGTTTTGTACTATAGTGAGTGTCGTTACAAATAAAACACAAAAAAGTAATACTAAAACTCTTCTTTCTTTTGTAGAAAAAGAGGAAAGAGCGGTCCGCATTTCACTTTTGGACGGCAACAAACGCTTTATTCGATTAAAGAAATTTTCCATAATGAAATAGATTAGCTTAAGCTTATATCTTTGCTTTTATAATTATAGCAAAAAGAGCTAATGCCACAAGCAAAACACCTAACACAATTGAAAGAATAAAGAGGAATTTTTCAAAACCCCTGCGAGTGTGGTGAAATGAACCACCATCACCACCACCTAGCGCACCACCCATTCCAGAAGCTGACTGCTGGAGAAGAATTGCTGTTATAAGTATAACTGAAGCCACTATTTGCATGTATGGAAGAAATTTAGTAATTGTCTGCATGGTTCTATTATTGCATATTATAGATAAAAAAACAACTAGTCTGTTATAATTAGGCCAATGACTCAAAATGAAGCACTTTCAATACTCAAGACTGGCGCAAGTGTTTTCCTTACTGGAGAACCCGGCGCAGGAAAGACATATACTATAAATAGTTTCGTTTCATATCTTCGTGAGAATGGTATAGAGCCAGCCATAACAGCGAGTACTGGAATTGCAGCTACACACATAGGAGGTATGACGATACATTCTTGGAGTGCTATCGGTATTAAAGATACTTTGACTCCATATGATTTGGATAAAATAGCGAGTAGTGAATACGTCAGTCGTCGAGTAAGAAAAACACATGTACTTATCATCGATGAAATATCTATGCTTCGTGCTGACACGCTCGACATGGTGGACGCAGTTTGTAGAGAGATAAAACAAAACTCTGAACCATTTGGTGGTATACAAGTTATTCTTGTCGGAGATTTTTTTCAGCTTCCGCCTATTTTTAAAAAAGAAACTATCGAAAAGCAAAGTGCACTGATAGCAGAAAAAAAGGCGCACTTTGCTTATGAATCAAATGCATGGAAAAGATTGAAACCTGTTGTTTGTTATATCAGTGAACAACATCGCCAAGACGATAAAGCTTTTCTTGAATTACTTTCTGCTATTCGTAGTGATAGTGTCGAAGAAGAACATTATGAATACATGAAAGAAAGATTTATTGAAAAAACTGAAATTCCAGAAAATACTACAAAACTTTATTCACACAATTTGAATGTCGATAAAGTGAATGAAGAAATGCTTTCGAAAATAGAAGATGAAGAAGAAATTCCTTTCCTTATGGATAGCGAAGGTAACGAAGCACTTATTACGATGCTCAAGAAAGGTTGTCTTTCTCCTGAGACATTGCTTTTGAAAAGAGGTGCTGTCGTTATGTGTACAAAAAATAATCCAAAAGAACATTTTGTAAATGGAACTCTCGGTGTCGTAGAAGAATTCGATGAATATACTGGAAATCCTATTATCAGAACTCGTAATGGAAAGACGATACAGATCACACCTATGGATTGGGTTGTAGAAGAAAATGGAAAAATAAAAGCACAGATAACACAAATACCTCTTCGTCTCGCTTGGGCTGTGACTATACACAAAAGCCAGGGTATGAGTATGGATGCAGCTGTTATGGATTTATCTGGTGTATTTGAATACGGGCAAGGCTATGTAGCGCTTTCTCGTGTGCGAAGACTTTCCGGAGTTTATCTTTTAGGAATAAATCATCAAGCACTCAAAGTACATCCATTTATTTTAGAACAAGATAAAATTTTCAGGAAAGAATCTGAAACAGCAGAGAAAACTTTTTGTGAACTTTCTAAAAAAGAATTGAGTAAAATGCACAAAAATTTCATCCTCGCATTAGGTGGAGAATGGAAAGAGAAAAATACTAAATAATTTTCATGATATAATTTTTGCATGAGAAAAATTTTGGAAATCGGTGGTGGAAGGACGCCATATTTCATGCGTTACAATATTCCGTTATCTACTGAAGATAGTTATCAAGCTATTGATCTTGATGAAGAAAATATTGAGCTTGCAAAGAGTTCAATAAAAAAATATCAAGAAAAAGGAAACACTTGCCCAGCAGATTTATCTTTTACTTTTGGTGATGCAAGTGAAATGTATCTGCCGTTAAATAACTTTGATGAGATTGTTATAAGTAATACGATCTCTGCTCCAATCCATAAATCTTGGGATCGTGATGGTAATGTTTTTAAAATTACAAAGGAAGGTAAAACAATAGAGAGACCTATAAAAGAAAAAGAAAACATAGAAGACCCTTTTTATATTGAAAGAAAAAAAATGATTTCTGAAGCTATTAATTCATTAAAGAGTGGCGGTATGCTTTCAGTTTATACTGATCTTATTATTTACGGTATTCATTCTTATGAGAGAATTTTGGAAGAATTAAAAAATGATCAAACTTTAATGTATCAAAATGATAAAACAGAAGCACTTCGTATTGATGAAATTAATCTAAAAAAATTAGCTTCTGGGGAATTTTGTTGCTGTTTCCGTGCTGAGGTTTTACCAAAAAGCGAAGTTCATAGGTTTGTAAAAATTTAAAATTACTCATTTGGAGTTGTTAGGTAAGTAATCTTCCTATTGATTTTTTATCCTTGGGTGGTATGATATTTGGGACATTTGTTATTTTGTTAAACATTTTAAAACCTTAGACTATGCAAGACAGTAATTCCGAAGGGGTCTATACAAAGACCCGAGCTTATAATCTTTTGAAAAAAAAGATTGGTGTATCAAAAAAAGTTATGATTTATCATCGTTTATTTGAATCAGCCTTCGTTGAGATTGAAGGTGGAAAATACTTGATGATACCTACAGAAGAACAATTGGATAGTATTTTTGAAAAGATACAAATCCAGAAACGAAATGAAGAATGTTATGAAATGAAAAAAGCAGGAAAACACGATTCCGTAACAGAAATTTCTAAAGCAATAGTTCATTACTTTTCATTAGAAGTAAAACTTGTAGCTTAGTAAAAGAAAGTTTTTTAAAATTTAGCCCATCTTTCAGATGGGCTTTTTTATTACCAAATTGTTTTTTGAAAAAGGAGTATAATGTATATATGAAAACATATGAATCATATCAAGCATTGGTAAAGCCGAGTTTTGCTCCGCCTTCTTATTTATTTGGTCCAGTTTGGACTTTTCTATATGTTTTGATTTTTATTTCTTTTAGTAAAGTCTTCATGGGTGTTTATGATAAAAATATTCCATTCATCGTAGCTTTACCTTTTATTTTGAATTTAATTTTTAATTTTGCTTATACACCTCTTATGTTTGGTTTGAAAAATAATACTCTCGCATCTATAGATATTTTACTCGTCCTCGGTACTATCATTTGGATGATGATAGCAATATTTCCATATATGCGTTCTGTAACGTATATGCAAATCCCATATCTTATTTGGGTTTCTTTTGCGACAGTATTACAATTATCAATTTATTTTTTAAATAAGTAGTATGCAAACAATATCTTTGTTTATACTTTTAGCTGGTTTTATTATTGGGCTCGGAGCTGTGATAGTCATAGACTTGCATGGATTCCTTGGACGCAAATCAGCATATTGGACAGAAGCTACGACTCGTACACATAAAGTCACAAAGCCTTTGATATGGATTGGAATGTTCCTCGTCATCATTGGTGGAATATTTTTTTATCGTGGTGTACCTTTTACTGGTATTTTACTTTTCCACGTTATCTCTGTACCTATTATGCTTTTGAATGGAATTTTTCTTTCTTTTTCTGTTAGTCCTTTTTTGCTTGCTCGTGAGAAAGAAGGAAGACAAAGAGAACTCTTGCCACAGTCTTGGCAAAATAAAATAATTTTTTCTTTCATCCTATCTTTTATTTCTTGGTGGGGGAATTTAGCAGTTTTGGTTTATTATATTATAACAAGGTAAATGAAAACTTTTACAGAAAAAGTATTAGATGTTGTGCGTAAAATTCCAAAAGGCAAAGTGCTGACTTATAAAGAAGTTGCACGTAAAAGCGGAAACATAAATGCTTCTCGTGCTGTTGGTTCTGTTTTGAAAAAGAATTATAATCCTGATATTCCTTGTCATCGAGTTATTCGTAGTGATGGAGTTATAGGTGAATACAACAGAGGAAGAGATGAAAAAATAAAAAAATTAAAAGCTGAGGGCGTTTACCCCATTAGATAGTTATGTATTATACTTACATACTAAAAAGTAAAAAAGATAAATTGTTCTATACTGGTTATACTAAAGACTTAAAAAGTCGACTTAAAGAACATAATAGTGGAAAAGTTTTTTCCACTAAAAATCGTTTACCAATGGAATTAGTATATTACGAAGCTTGTTTGAATCAACAAGATGCTACACATAGAGAAAAATATTTAAAAACAGCATGGGGTAAACGATATATTAAAAGTCGACTTAAAAATTATCTAACGGGGTGAATAAAATGCCTTTCAAAAAGAAAAAAGTAATAGTGAATGATAAGATGCAGAAAAAGTATACATACTTTTTGACTGAACCTGTGGGTAAAAATTTTGATATAGAATTCAAACCAGACCTGACGCCCAAGGAAATGCTTTCCTTGGGCGTCTTCGGCGGACGCTACATGCGCGATTGCAAAAAAGAATTTCCGAAAGATTGGTTTACAAAAGCAAAATTTGCGAAAGACAAACATGATAAGAAATTAAATTATTTCGGTGTGGATGCGAGCCAACCACTTTCTGTCTGGAAGAAAAATGGATGGATTTATTCCGAAGATCCTAGAGGATGGTTCCAATGGTATTGCCGATATTACATGGGGCGTAGAATCCCAGATGAAGACAAAAGACAAATAAAACGCTGGCGCATGATCTTGCGACACACTGCACAAATAAAGAAAAACTGCCGAGTAGGGGACATTTTTTGCCGTCCTCGCCAACGCCAAGCCCTCCTCCATTGGGCGTATGATAGTAGGAAGATATAATTGATTTATTTATAAAATGTTTTAAAATTTAAGTATGGAAACAGATTTTAATAATTGGAATGAATTAAAAAAGAAAATTGATTTCGAAGAGAATAAACCTGATCGTTTTCCTAAAGAAGGTGAAGTGTGGATGAGCAGTTTAGGAAAAAATATTGGTTATGAACAAAATGGTAGTGGTGAAAATTTTTCTCGCCCAATATTAATTATTAAGAAATTTAACAATCATATGTTTTGGATTGTTCCATTATCTACGAAACAAAAAGATTTTGACTTTTATTATAATTTTACTGATTTAGATAATAATAAAGTTTCAGCTATTTTGGCTCAATTAAAATTACTCAGTGTTAAAAGATTAAAAAGAAAGTTATATGAATTACCAGACGAGCAGTTAAAGGAAATAAAAGAGAAATTAAAGAAATTCCTTTAGAAAATCGAAAGCCCCCTTACGGGGGCTTTCTCGGAGCCTTTCGGCACTTTGTAAATACATTATATACTGTTTACATTTGTAAGTAAAGTCAATTATTTGTGAAAATAGTATTTGAGGTTATTTTAATATTGAAAAATGCTTTAAAATAAGGTAGAATTTAGGGGTTATGAATCAAATTAAGGCTCTAACTAAAGTAATTAATGATTTCCGAGATGCTCGTGATTGGAGGCAATTTCACAATCCTAAAGACTTAGCTATTTCTTTATCTCTCGAAGCTAGTGAAGTACTTGAACATTTTCAATGGAAATCTCCTGAAGAAATTAAAAAATATATAAAAGAAAATAAAAAAGATATTGCTGAAGAATTAGCGGATGTTTTTTACTGGGTTTTATTACTTTCTCATGATTTAGATGTTGATATTGAAAAAGCTTTTATGTTAAAAATGCAAAAAAATGGTAAAAAATATCCTATAAAAAAAGCTAAAGGAAAACATACTAAATATACAGAATTATAATTATGTCTGAAATAAAAACTTTCCCTTTTAACAAAGAAGATTTTAGTCAAATAAAAGAATATAAATTTGGTCACAATTGGCCTGTTGTATATATTATTGAAGATAAAAAAGAAATTTATATAGGTCAAACTGTAAATGCATATTATAGAAGTAAACAACATTTTGAAAATCCAGAAAGAAGAAAATTGAAAGATATTCATATTATTACAGATGAAGAATTTAATATTTCTGCCGCTTTTGATATTGAATCTTGGTTAATTCAGCATATTCAGGCTGATGGTCAGTATGTACTACAAAATTTAACTGGTGGTTTAAAAAATCATAATTACTACGATAAAGTTAAATATAAAACAAAATTTGAAGTTGCATGGGATAATTTAAGAGAAATGGGTTTAGCTAAAAATACTCTTGCAGATCTTAAAAATAGTGACTTATTTAAATATTCACCTTATAAATCTCTTACAGAAGATCAATATTTTATTGCTAAGCAGATTTTTAAAGATATAAAGAAAAATGAATTTAATACTTTTGTTGTGAATGGGAAACCAGGAACAGGTAAAACGATTTTAGCGACTTATCTTTTTAAGTATTTAAAAGAACAAGATGAAACAAAGAATATGAAAATAGGACTTGTTGTGCCTATGTCTTCACTTCGTCGAACTATTGGTAAAGTTTTTTCAAAAATAAAAGGTTTAAAGTCAAGCATGGTTATTGGACCAAATGATGTTGTAAAAGAACAATACGACTTACTGATCGTGGACGAATCTCATAGATTACAAAGAAGAAAGGGAATTATGGGTTATGGTTCTTTTGATCAAGTAAATAAAAAATTAGGTTTAGATAATAGCGGAAATCAGCTTGATTGGATTATGAAATCTTCAAAACACCAAATATTTTTTTATGATGAAAATCAAAGTATAAAACCAGCAGATGTGAGACCAGAAGATTTTAGAAAGTTAACTACTAAAAAATACGAATTAAGTTCACAAATGCGTGTGGAAGCAGGAGGAGAGTACATAAAATTTATTGAAGATATTTTTGACTTAAAAACACCAAAACAAAATAATTTTGGAAATTACGATTTTAAAATCTATGATAATGCAGATAAAATGGTTTCTGATATAAAAGAAAAAGATAAAAAACATAAACTTGCTCGTGTTGTAGCTGGTTATGCTTGGCCTTGGCATACAAAACCAGGAAGTAGATCTACACAAAAACATGATATTGAAATAAATGGTTTAAAATTGATTTGGAATTCAACAGCTCAGGATTGGGTTAATTCTCCAAATGCAATAAATGAAGTTGGCTGTATTCATACTGTTCAAGGTTATGACTTGAATTATGTTGGAGTAATTATTGGTCCAGAATTTTCATATGATATTGAAAATAAAAAACTTAAAGTAGATAAAGAAAAATATTTTGATACTAATGGACGTAATGGTATAACAGACCCAAATGAGCTTGAAAGATATGTAATAAATATTTATAAAACTTTGCTTACTCGTGGAATAAAAGGGACATATATTTATATCTGTGATGAAAATTTAAGAAAGTATTTTAAAGATAAAATAGGAAATATAAGTCCTATTAAAGAAATAATTAAGAAAGAAAAAATTATTTCTCCTTATACAGTTGAAATGGTTAGTATCCCTTTGGTTGGTTCTGCTCCTTGCGGAGAGCCACTTTTAGGAGAAAGTAATATTGAAGAAATGATACCAGTTGAGAAAAGCAAGATCAGAGCAGGTGTTCAATACTTTATAGTACGAGCGAGTGGTGATTCTATGAATCTTGCAGGTATTAATGATGGAGATTTAGTTTTATGTCGTTATGCTGAAAAAGGGGAAACAGGAGATCGAGTAGTAGCTTTGCTTGGTGGTGAAAATGTTACGATTAAATTTTATGATAAAAAAGACGGACGAAGAATTTTGTTACCAAAAAGTACAAACAAAAACCATCAACCTATAATTCCGGAAGAAGGGGATAGTGTGCAGGGTATAGTGCAAGAAACCATTAAATTAATAGATGAAGAATAAAATAATGGAATTTAAACAAGAAACAGTCGAAGATATTCTAGAAAGTGAAAAACAAATGATTTTATTTGGCGAAGAACGCTACGGATCTTATTTTAAAAATGCAGTTGAATTTAATAATTTACTTGGAGAATTTATTAAATCTATAGATCCTGAGTGTTTTATTTTTGCAATGTTCATGGCACAGATAAAAAAGCACAATACTCTTGCAATTTTTTCTACTCTTAGATTGCATCACATTCAAGCAATGATGGATTTACGTCAAGAACTTGAGGCGGGATCCTGTGCCGCATATGCAATTTCTAATCCAAACCAAAGTGGTTTTGCTGGTGTTGACGAAAATGGAATTATCAATTCTTCACAAGAACTTACAAATAAAAGATATAAGTGGTTGGAAGATAATTTTAAAAAAGGGTCAGATGCCATAAAAAATATGAAAAGTGAAATAAATAAATCTACTGCTCACTCTAATATAATTTATGCACACAATAACTTTAGACTTGATGATGAAAATTGGAAATTTGTTACTCCATTTTTTGATATTGAAGATGAGTATCTTGTGAAAACAGACCTTTGGCAGATCGGTAATATCGCTATGGGTCTAATGGATTTATTTTATGGAGTGAATCAAAATCTTGGGGTAATAAAATTTACAGATGACTTCATTCCTCGTTTAAAAGAACTTGAAATAGAAAACCATCGTTTAAAAAATGAACTAATGAGTCTTGATAGATTTAAAAATGCTCAAAAAAGAGCGGAAAAATAGATTACCAAATTATGAATGAACCACATGCTTTAAAATTATATGTTGATGGTTCTGCTTATCGAAACCCAGGCCACGAAGGCGGCTATTCTGTTTTTGCTGAATATCCTGATTCTTTTGATATTGAAAGTTATGAAGTGTGTAGTGGTGCATACGGAGAAACAACAAACAATAGAATGGAACTAAAAGCTTGTATTGAAGCTTTTAAATTTGCTCGTAAAGAAGTCGAGCGTATTAGAATAAATCATATTCTTATTATAACAGATTCTCAGTATGTTTATGATAATCAACAAAGGGCAAATTATTGGAAAAAAGATAAATGGAAAAATAGAGACGGTAGACCAGTAGATAATTCTGATCTTTGGAATGAATTTTTATCTGCACGACAAAAAGTCTCAGCTGCTCTAGAAGTTAGATGGCATAAAGGAAAAGAAAGTGAAATTTTAAATAATGTTGATAAAGGAGCTAAAAAAGCAGCAAAAGGTATTAAGAAAACTGACTTTGGTTTTAATAAAGGAAAAGTCGCACGTACTAATGTAAAAGGAGGTGGCATTACAATGTTTCAAGCAAAAGGACAAAAGGAAATTATCAGAATTTTTAAATATGAAAATAAAGCTGATAACGAGTGGAAAGTTTGCTTCGAGTTATATTCAAAAAGTGAAAGTAAATTCACTTTAAAGTACTTTGCGTATATTAACTCACTAGAAGGAATACATAGGCACTCTTCTTACAAAGTTACTTTTAATAACAAACCACTCTATCCAAAAATAGAAAAAATAAAATTAATTAATTAAAATGCCAAACAAATACGAACAAAAGGCGGAGGTGGAGATTGATCTACATGGGCACACGATGCATGAGGCGGAGGATATTTTGAATGCGTTGTTTAAGGAAATGAAATATAAACATGTGCGTATAATCACTGGTAAAGGCAAGAATAGTGAGAATGGTCCCGTATTACCAAGCTTTGTACGGAATTATTTGAATGCTCGCGGAGTGCATTACAACCAGTCAAAGATCCAAGACGGCGGGGAAGGCGCGCTGGAAGTTTTCCTTTAATTAACATACTTACATACTGGAGTTTGTCAGGATGTCGTAATATAATATAAGTATGACAAAATTAAAAACTGCAAAACAAATGGAGCGACATTTGAAAGGCATGTCAAACCATCATCGTATTGAGATTTTATTATTAATAGGAAAAAAAAATGGTATTACGCTCTATCAGATTATTAATACGCTCGATGCTAATCCAAAGACAATAGGTGAGCATACTCGACGTTTATGTGTTGCTGGTTTGGTAAATAAAAAGTACAAAGGCCGATTTGTAGAGCATTCATTGTCTCCATATGGAAAGACTTTTTATAATTTTCTCAAAGCATTTCAAAACCTCACTCAATAACTTTAACAAACAATATCCTTACATACTGGAGTTTGTAAGGATATTGTTTTAGATAAATAATTAATTACTCTTCTTCAAAAATTCAGTACGGAGGACGAGGCCTTTCATGCCATCGGCACTGCATTCTATCAATTCTTCATCACCAGTGAGGCGAATGTTTTTTATTTTTGTGCCTTGTTTGAGGGTAGATGAAGTGCCTTTCACTTTCAAATCTTTTATCACGATTACACTGTCGCCATTTGCGAGAATATTGCCATGAGCGTCTTTCGTTATTACTTCTTCGTCTTCATTTTCCATTTAATTAGTATAACCTTTTGCGTGGTATAATCAAATTATGGAACAAAATAAAAAATGTAATACTTGCGAGAGTTGTATGATGCCTTTTGTGAAAGATCCTGGAAAAAGAGAAAGTGATAAATATTGTAGTTATTGTTTCAAAAATGGCAAATTGTGTTATGACGGATACGATCTAAAAGAATTTCAAAAAGTTTGTTATAAAAATATGAGAGCAAATGGAACTCCATTTATCTTGGCAAAGTTTTATACTTGGATGATACGCTTCGCCCCTCGTTGGAAAAAATAAAATAAAAATCCCCTAAACGGGGATTTTTATTTGGTGGTATAATGTATATATGAAAAAAGCTATTTTGTTTATTGTGCTTATCGTTCTGATTATCGCTTCTGGAATATTTTTAAAAAATAAAAAAGTAATAGCACCTACAGAAGAAATAAAAGTATCGCCTGTGGTAGAAGAAAAAATAGAAGGAAGGAATTGTTTTGCCTATAAACACGAAGCGACAAAAGACGAACCATACAAAGTGAGCGAGACGATAGATATAAATGTATCCGGTAGTGTAGTCACTGGTACAAAAAAGGGTACACAAGCTGGTCCAGATATGACGAATGGTTATGAAGGAAGTCTGAATGGGATTTTAGATAAAGATGTCATGAATATTGTATTTTCTTATGTAATTGAAGGCTCAGCGAATAAAGAAAAAGAAATATATTTAGTAAAAAAAGACATTTTACAGAAGTTGCGTTACCCTTTGATAGAAGGCAAGAATATGCTCATTCCTGATACGACAAAAGAATACAAAACACTAGATTATATAAGGGTGGATTGCGTTATTTAACGATTATTTTGCTATAAAACTAAAAATTTATGGTATAATGATAGTATTATTTATTAATTTAAAAATAAAAAATTATGAAAGAATTAAAAGCATTATGTATGAAGTGTAGAGAAAATAATAAACCAACTATGCAGACTATGGTAAACCCAGTCGTAACTAAGAACGACAAAGGCCGATACTCAGCAAAGGGTACATGTGAGAAGTGTGGAGGTAATATGTTTAAATTTATGTCTGCAGCTGACGGTGAGGCTATGATGAAGTAATTATTAATTCTAAAAACTAAAATAATATGCAAGAACAAAATTTTTTCCAAAAAAATAAAAAATGGGTTGTCATTCTAGGTATCTTAGCGATCATTTTACTCTGGGCTATTTCAAAATATAACTTTTTTATAAAAAATGGTGAACAAATAACTGCACAATGGGCGCAAGTAGAAAACCAATACCAACGCCGTTTTGATTTGATCCCAAATATCGTAAACACAGTCAAAGGTGTAGCAAAACAAGAAAAAGATGTATTTGGAGCGATAGCTGATGCGCGTTCACGTTATGCTGGTGCGACAAATTCTGATGAAAAAGCACAAGCTGCATCACAAGTAGAATCTGCACTTAGTCGCCTTCTTGTTATCACAGAAAATTATCCTGTGCTTCAATCTTCTCAAGCATACAGAGATCTTATAGTAACACTCGAAGGTACAGAAAATCGTATTTCAGTCGAAAGACAAAAATACAACGACATAGTGCGTGTGTATGATACAAGTGTAAAAACTTTCCCTTCATCTATAATAGCGAAAATTTTCGGAGTCAAAGAAAGAGCTTATTTTGAAGTTCCAAAAGAAAATCAAGCAAATCCAAAAGTAGATTTCAGTAATTAGTTTTAAAATAAAATGAAATATATCATATCTCGAGCTTTTTTGATCATTTCTTTTTTTCTACCTTTTTCTTCGTACGCTTTTGATATACCTGCTCGGCCAAATGCTTTCGTACAAGATTATGCGAAGATGCTTTCTCTTGAACAAGTAAAAAATCTAGAAAACAAAATCGAAAGTTTCGAGAAAAATACAACCAATGAAATAGCTGTCGTCACAGTGACGTCTCTCGATGGAGATACAATAGAAAACTTCGCTCAAGAAATATTTACAAAATGGGGTATAGGTAAAAAAGATAAAAATAACGGAGTACTCTTGATAGTTTCTTTAGCCGATCATAAAGCTCGTATTCATACAGGATACGGGGTAGAAGGCGATCTGACAGACATAGGCACTTCATACATACAAAATGATGTGCTTATTCCAGCATTCAAAAATGGTGATTATTATATTGGAATAAATGGTGCAGTTGATAAAATGATTGAAGCACTCGGAGGAAATAATATCGTACCGGAAGATTATAATGCGAATCAGAAAAATTCAAAAATATCTTGGGATTTTATTTTCTTTTTGATTATTGTTGTTTTTCAAATCCTCATAGCAATACTAGCTCCATCAAAATCTTGGTGGGCAGGAGGAGTACTCGGAGGTATCGTAGGGCTTGTCGTTTGGCATTTTTTTATATCTTCAATATTAATAGCAATTTTGTCTGTCATAGGCTTTGTCTCTGTAGGATTATTGTTTGATTTCATCGTTTCTAGAGCTCATACACAAAAAAGAAATTCGGGCCATTTCCCTTGGTGGTTTGGTGGTGGAGGTGGTTTCGGTGGTGGGGGAGGATTTGGTGGTTTTGGAGGAGGCTCTTCCGGAGGCGGAGGTTCGAGCTCAAGTTGGTAAAATATGCTATAATTAATGTATTAGTAACTTTAAAACAAATAACTATTATGCTCATCACAATCGCTTGGATTTTATTAATACTATGGATTATCGGTTTTGTCGGTTTCCATGTTCTTGGAAGTTTTATTCACATACTTCTCGTTATCGCAGTCGTAATGTTTCTAATTAGAATAATTCAAGGTAAAAATCCTATTCAATAATATTTTTATGAAAAAAATTCTTCCAATTATTTTAATTGTTTTGTTTTTTGTAGGTATTTATTTTTTTGTTTCTTATAACGATAAAAAAGAAATAGTAATAAATGACGATGACACAGAGGTGGTGACACAACAGCCAATAGAACTTTGTTTTTATAAAGAAAAGAAAATAGCTCAGGCTCTTTATGATGTTTCTTGGATAAAGATGAAACTTGTTGGTGAGAAAGTTACAGGAGAATTTTATTATTTACCAGCAGAAAAGGACAGAAAAACTGGTACTTTCGAAGGTACAGTAGGAGCCGTAGACAAAATGGCTATGGCTCGTACAGCAGATGTCTGGTGGAATTCTATGGCTGAAGGAATGCAAAATAAAGAACAATTGCGTATTGTCTTCGGTGAAGGAAATGCACAGGCAGGTTTCGGTGAAATGGTAGACCGTGGAGATGGAGTTTATGTTTACAAAGACGCAAATAAGATAACTTATGGAGAAAGTATGACTGATGTGAGCTGTAATGATCTTTCTGAAAGAGTTGCTGTAGAGAAATATATTCGTGAAAATATAAAGATGCTTGTCTTAAGCAAACCAGTACTCGGTGGTGCATGGTATGTGACCTCTTTGCACATTGATCCAAGTGCAAAGATCGGTGTTATGGAATACGAAGATGGTCATTTACACGAATCTGCGAATTTTTCTTATACATCATCTAATGGTTCGATAACAGTTAATAATATTACAAATAAATAAATAATTATTTATGGATATTTTCGCACATACATTGTGGACGAATGCAGGAGCTCGCGGAGCAAATGCACTTGCAGAGAAAAATAATAAAAAGATACATGTGAATGTGGGTTGGGCGGCATTTTGGGGAATTTTTCCAGATCTTTTTGCTTTTACTATTCCTTTTGTTATTGCAATTTATAAAATAATTTTTGGTGATTTAACTTTAAAATCTTTTGGCGAGCATCATGGAGCTGTCGCTGGTTTTGATCTTGCGCATTATTTGTATCAATACAGTCATTCGCTCGTAATATGGGCTTTTGTATTTATTCTCGTATGGATTATTTACAAACGTCCTAGATACGAGCTTTTTGGTTGGGCATTGCATATACTCATAGACATTCCTTCTCATGCACTTTCTTTTTATCCGACACCATTTCTTTTCCCTTTGTCTGATTATCGTTTTCCTTATGGTGTGCAATGGAGTAATCAATGGTATATGATGATAAATTACACAGCACTGCTTTTCGTATGGGGTGGAATATTTTTAAAGAAAAATAAAAAAATTAATAAATAGTTGTTTATATAAAATATGAAAAATAAAAAAATATCTGAATATTTGTTACCTTCTTTTGCTTTTGTTGGTTTGATAAGTGGTTTGTTTTTTTATTTATTTACAAAAACAAATTTCGAAAATTATATATGGATGACGACTATCATCATAGGAATAATTCCTCTTGTTTGGAAAATCTTGAAAGATATTTTCAGAGGTCATTTTGGTATTGATATCATCGCAATAATTGCCATCATCGCGTCTTTTGCTATGGGGCAATATTTAGCAGGAAACATAGTATTGCTTATGCTCTCTGGTGGAGAAGCTCTCGAAGCATACGCTTTAAAAAGAGCTAGAAGAGAACTCTCTTCCCTTATTTCCAACGCCCCGACTTTTGCTCATATAAAAAAAGATGGAAATTTAATAAAAGTTGATGTTCATGAAGTAAAAGTCGGAGATATTATTTTAATAAAAACAGGTGAGATAATAGCTGCAGACGGCATCGTGATTTTAGGTAAATCTCAAGTAGATGAATCCGCTCTCACTGGAGAAAGCCTACCTTCTGAAAAAGAAATTGGTTCTAATGTTTTTTCTGGAAGTATAAATAAAAGTGATATCTTGGAAGTGAAAGTCATCCGGTCACCAGCAGAAAGTAAATACGAACAAATAATTGCTTTGATAAAAAAAGCAGAAGAGAATCGCGCTCCAGTAGTACGCTTGGCTGACAAATATAGTGTTTGGTTTACATTGGTGACTTTTGTACTTGCTTTAGGTGCTTGGTTTTTAGCGAAAGATTCAGTGCGTTTACTCGCTGTGCTTGTCGTCGCTACACCTTGTCCACTTATTTTAGCGACACCAATAGCAATGATCTCAGGTATTAGCCGTAGTGCAAAAAGAGGAATTATTGTGAAAAATGGTGGAGCATTGGAAGTCCTTGCTGAAACACATTCTTTTATTTTCGATAAAACAGGAACACTGACTTTAGGCCAACCAGAAATAGTCGATGTTATAACTTTCGAAAATAAAGATAAAAATGAAATAATAAAAATATCTGCATCACTCGATCAAATGTCTTTGCATGTGCTTGCTCGTTCTTTGCAATCTTATGCTTTGAAAAATAAAATAGATCTCACTATACCTACAAATTTCAAAGAAAATTTCGGAGAAGGAGTAGTGGGCGATATAAATGGTGAGACTTTCTTTTTTGGTAAATTAAAATTCTTGGAAGAAAAAGGAATAAAGATATCAGAAGATGTTTTAGCGAAGCATATTTTGTTTAAAGAAAAAGGTAATATAACAGTTTATTGTGGTAACAAAGATTCTATACTTGGAATAGTTGTTTTTGCAGATATCGTGAGACCAGAAATAAAAAATCTTTTTTCAAATTTAAGAAAAGAAGGTGTACAAAATATAGTAATGCTAACTGGTGACAAAAAATCTGTAGCAGAAGTTATAGCAAAAGAATTAGGTATCGATGATGTGCATGCAGAAGCATTACCTGAAAATAAAGTTCATGAAGTTCTCGATCACAAAAAACAATTTGGCAGAGTCGCAATGATAGGAGACGGTGTGAATGATGCTCCTGCGCTGACCACAGCAGACGTAGGCATTGCTTTAGGTGGGCATGGTAGTAGTACAACGGATAGCGGTGATATTGTTATTATGGTGGATAATTTGGAGCGTGTAGGTGAAGCTTATACTATTGCAAAGAAAACATTGAAAATAGCTAAACAAGGAATCTTCTTTGGTATAGGTATAAGTATCTTACTTATGATTATCGCTGCGTTTGGATACATATCTCCTATATACGGAGCTTTGATACAAGAAGCACTAGATGTGGCAATAATACTCAATGCTTTGCGCGTGAACTTTGTTTAAAAACTAGCTAATTATTTTTTTATGTGTTAATGTTTGTCCATAGTCGCTTTATAAGGATTTTAATTTTTAAATTATATGGACGAAACAGAAGAAACAAAGGTTGAAGGTGAAATGGCTCCAGAAATGGAAGCTCCAGCTACAGAAGAAATGCCAGCTGAAGAAACAACAGAAGAAGCAGCTGCATAATTGCTTAACAAAAAAGACCCTCTCGGGTCTTTTTTGTTTTATGCTACAATTTATATATGAATGAATTAACAAACGAAGAAAAAAGAGTAATTATCGACAAAGGTACAGAAGCTCCGTTTACTGGCGAATATGTAAACAATAAAGAGACTGGGGTTTATGTATGTAGGCAATGTAATGCGCCTTTGTATAACTCAAAAGATAAATTCGAATCTATGTGCGGCTGGCCGAGTTTCGATGATGAAATAGAAGGTGCTGTAAAAAAGACACTTGATGCAGATAGTATTCGTACTGAGATCACGTGTGCAAATTGTGGCGGGCATTTAGGGCATGTATTTGAAGGTGAACATTTAACTGATAAAAATCTAAGACATTGTGTAAATTCAATATCTTTAAAATTTATTCCAGGAAAAGAAAATGATTAAAAAAGCATATTTAGCAGGAGGATGTTTTTGGTGTGTTGAACATGACATGAGAACGGTAGAAGGAGTAATTTCTGTAATTTCGGGCTATATGGGTGGTGAAGATTTTGTTCCAAGTTATCATAATCATAAAGGATTTAGAGAATCAATTCTTGTTGAGTATGATGAAAATAAAATTACCTATAAAAAACTCCTTCAGTTCTTTATTGATCATATAGACCCTACAGATACAGGTGGACAATTTACTGATAGAGGTAATTCATACTTGCCTGCAATATATTATACAAATGAAGAAGAAAAAAAGATTTCTCAAGGTGTACTTGATGAATTAAATAATAGTGGCGTATACGATAAGCCATCAGCGATAGAAATTATCAAAGAACAAAAATTTTTTAAGGCAGAAGAAGAACATCAAGATTTTGCTGAAAAGAACCCAGAATATTATATGCGTTATCGTGTTGGTAGTGGTAGAGAAGAATTCGTTCAAGGTACTTGTAAAATTCGGGAAGAAAAACATATAAATTGGAGCGAATAAATTTTTAAAATGAAATATTTAAATTTTTCTAAAGAAGAAATTGCATTTATGAAGAAATTAAACACTCCTAAAAAAGTGCAAGATTTTTTAGATACTATTGCAATTAATTTTGAAGAAGATGGAATAGATACATTGAAATCTCCTCTTTCAGTTTTTCGTACAAAAAATGCGCACTGCATAGAAGGTGCAATACTAGCTGCTTATATTTTTTCTATTCAAGGTAAACAACCACTTTTAATGAATTTGAAATCAAATAAAAAAGATTTCGACCACACTATAGCTCTTTTCAGAGACAAAGGTTACTTCGGAGCTATTTCAAAAAGTAATCATTATTCTTTGCGTTACCGTGAACCAGTTTATAAAAATATTCGTGAATTAGCACTTTCTTATTTTCATGAATACTTTACAGATGATGGAGAAAAAACTTTACGAAAATATTCTGCGCCACTTAATTTAAATATTTTTGAAGATGATTGGCCGATAGCAGAAGAAAATCTTTGGGGGATAGGAGAAGAACTTCAAGAAATAAAATACTATGATATAGCATCAAAAAGTATTCTAAAAAATCTTCGCAAGGCAGACAAAATAGAAATAGAAGTGGGGAAAATTACTGAATGGAAAAAGAATAAATAGTTTAAATAAGTTGTTTTTAATAGTTATCCACAGATTTGTGTTGACTGTGAACGAACGTTCACTTATACTAAATACAGTCGAACGTAGGTAATTAAAAAAATAATTTTTTATAAAAATATGACAAGAGAACAATGTTTAAAGATAGTAGAAAAAGAAATCCAGGCGATAAATAAAAAAATAGATGTTAAAATATTAAAAGGTGAAGCATACTTCAGAGAAGCACGAGAACACAAACTCCTCCTTCGCAAAGCACGACAGTTTAGCCCAAAGAGTTTTTGGTCAAAATTATTTTCTTTTAGTTTCTCACACGCTTAATTTTAAAAATGCAAAACGATTACAAAAATAAATTAACTTCGTTCTATTCTTCAAACAAGAGAATGCCTACATACACAGAGATGATGAAGCTCTTCTCTTTCAAATCAAAGAATGCTGTAGCACGCGTTGTGGAGAAGATGCTTGAAGCTGGCGTAGTAGCAAAAGATCATCTTGGTAGATTGATACCAAATGCATCATTTGATGAGATACCTCTTCTTGGTTCTGTGAAAGCTGGTTTTCCTTCTGATGTAGAAGCAGAACTAACTGATACAGTAAACATAGAAGATTTTTTAATACAGAAAAAAGAAAATACATACATGCTTGAAGTCGATGGTGACTCAATGATTGACGCACATATCAAAGACGGTGATATGGTCCTCGTTGAACGCACTGACAAAGCAAAAGATGGTGATATTGTCATCGCACATGTCGATGGAGAATTCACTATGAAATATTTTAAAAAGAATGGTGACAAAGTTTGGCTCGAACCAGCCAATAAAAATTTTAAACCGATAATCCCGAAACATGATTTACAGATCACAGCAGTCGTGAAGGCAGTCATACGTAAATACTAAATATCTGCTATGATGTTTGTATGAAAGTAAATTCAGCGAAATTCATAAAAGAAATAGCATCTGATGATGAGATCTTGGGGAATGGTATTCCTCAGGTTGCTTTTATTGGCCGCTCTAATGTAGGAAAGTCTACTGTTATAAATACTTTAACCAAAGTGAAAGATTTGGCGCGTACTAGTTCTTTCCCAGGTAGAACACAAAGAATAAATTTATTTTTAATAAATGGTAATACGTATTTCGTAGATTTACCTGGTTATGGTTTTGCAAGATTGTCCCACGTAGAAAGGGAAGCTATTACCGACCTTATTGATTCATATTTTTTCCATTCACTTTATAAACAGAAAAAAGTTGTTTTAATAATCGATGCATCTATCGGCCTTACTGATACTGATCTCGATATGCTACGAGCATTAGAAGAACATGGTAAGGATGTGATAATTCTCGCAAACAAAATAGATAAATTGAAAAATTCAGAATACAAAAAACAAGTTAAAAAAATAGAAGACACTACCGTAGGCCACCCGATCATTTTCTTCTCTTCAGAAACCAAAGTTGGTATCAAAGAATTAACTAGTGCAGTTTTAGAATAAAAATATGTATATAAAACTCACAGTTATAGCTGGAGCAAATAAGGAAAGTTTTATCAAAAAGAATAAAGATCATTTTGATGTTTTTGTTAAAGAAAAAGCTGAAAGAAACATGGCAAATATAAAAGCTATAGAACTTGTTGCAGATTATTTTAAATTACCTAAAAATAAAGTCAGAATTATTAACGGCCACACCCATAAAAGCAAGCTTTTGACTCTCGATTTGGACTAGTTTTTATATTGTAAAATAAGGCTATTTAGGTGCTTGACTTTGATTTTCTCTTCATATATACTACAACCACGTCTAATCCAAGTGGATAGGACGTTTTTATTTCAATAAATTTGATATAAAACCTTGAAAAAAGAATAGTTTGAGAACCCCTTCGATTTATATCGGAGGGATGCAAGTTCTAGTTTAGTTTTTTCAATAATTCTGTTAAGAGCTAGGATCGAAAAGTAAAACAAAAATCAATGCTGTTTTTTGTTTTGTTTCGTTCTAATCAACTTCGGTTGAAATCTAATTTTACGTTAGAGTTTGATCCTAGCTCAGGATGAACGCTGGCGGTGTGGATAAGGCATGCAAGTCGAACGGAACTTATTTTTCTAGAGATGCGATTACATCAAGTCAAAAGTCGTTTAAGTTTAGTGGCGAACGAGGTAGTACAAAATAGGAACAAACCCCTTAGTCGTGAATAGCCTGCCGAAAGGCAGAGTAATACACGATGGTCTCGCAAGAGTAAAGTTTTAACGCTAAGGGATTGGCCTGTTCGATATCAGCTAGTTGGCGAGGTAAAGGCTCACCAAGGCTATGACGTCTAGGGGCGCTGAGAGGCGGACCCCCACCGATGGTACTGCGACACGGACCATACACCTACGGGTGGCTGCAGCCGAGAATATTCGACAATGGACGAAAGTCTG
>CAYXTA010000004.1:0-78313 GCA_964468315.1 uncultured Candidatus Saccharibacteria bacterium | reverse complement strand
GTTATAAATATTGAAGAAAAATGTTAGAGAACCAACCTAGAAATTCACGGCGGTCACGCACAGTAATGTGCGCTGAACGAAGTTAACTATATCGGTGAAATCCTTTCGTGATGGAAAGGACAATACCGAGGGAAGAGAGAGATTCGCTCCCTTACCCCTAGAGACTACACGTTAACCACCCACATAAAGTGTGCGGGTGAAGATATAGTCCATTCCCAACAGTAATGTTGGAAAAAGAAGCGTGAGACAGGTTGGTCTCCTATCTACTGCAGGCGTTGATTTTTGAGGAGATTCATTTCTAGTACGAGAGGACCGAAATGAACTGACCTCTGGTCTGGGAGCTCTGCCGCCAGGTGGACCGCTCCGTAGCTAAGTCGGGAATAGATAACCTCTGAAAGCATCTAAGAGGGAAGCTAACTCCAAGATGAGAAATCGTTTGAGGCCCGTGAGAGATGATCACGTTGATAGGCTCTAGGTGTACGCACAGTAATGTGTTCAGCCGAGGAGTACTAATCCGCCGATTCAATTAGGAAATTAATGCATCAGTCGCATGCACCCGCGCAAGCGGGGAAAGCGAAATTTTACACCCTGTTTTATGGCATTGTCGGTCTCAAAACAAAAATAGCCTTTGTTGTTTTTGTGTAATTTGAAAATCGAAATGTGAGTACAAATTGTTCTTTAATGGGACCGTAGCTCAGTTGGTAGAGCGCTTCAGGGGTCCTGAAGAGGTCGTAGGTTCGAGTCCTGCCGGCTCCATTTCGTCCGAAAGGATGAGCAAGTTTCTCTCGTTCCTGGTAGCGAGAGAGAAAAGCCCGACTATCAGAATGATAGTCGGGCCCACATTCCGGTTTTTAAATTCAGAAAACATGTGCTAAGGTATGTCGGTTCTAGTTTTACAAAGTTTTTGAAAATAGTGTTCTGGTGATTCGTCGCAGAGGTCACACCTGATCCCATTCCGAACTCAGAAGTTAAGCTCTGTTGAAGCGATGATACTCTTATGGAGGGGAAAGTAGCTAGTCGCCGGAACAGTGTGTTCAAAAACTAAGTAAAAGAAAAACCACTGACATGCGTCAGTGGTTTTTTGTTTGTTGCGGGTCATTTTTTCGACCCTCACTTCTTTTGCTTTGGTCCCTTTTTCATTTTACTCATTTTCATCTGATGACGGAGTTTTATTCTAGCGTCTTTGTTTTTCTGGATACGATCCAGAAGAGCCTTTCTTCGTCTTCGTCCCATTGGCTCATTTAAGCCCATTTCGTCAGTGTGAATTAGGTTTGTGAGAGTCCGCAATTTTCCATACCAGCCTGTTCCGGGTACTCCAAGCATTTTTTCTTCTCCTTTTTCTGTGAGCGGGAATTCTCATGGAATTGTAGTTTATTTATAGATAATAAGAAACCCTCTTTCACATATACTCGGAAGGAGAGTTGCGCAGACTGCGAAGGCAGTCGAGCATAGCGAAAATCCAGTAGGATTTATCGCGCTCTCCTGAAGGGTATATGTGAAAGAGGGTCTGTTATAATGTTCCTCATGAACAACCCCTGGTCCACGCGTCGAAAGTTTTTGTATGTCGCTGAGGCGATTCTCGTTATTGTTGTGGTTGTTGGTCTGCCAGTTTTTTATTTCACAAATAAGCCGCCGACATGTTTTGACGGCAAGCAAAACGGTGAGGAAGCTGGCACGGACTGTGGAGGCAAGTGCCAACTGCTCTGTAGTTTTGAGGGTCTGGATCCGATCATTTTATGGAGCCGAGCATTTAAAGTTACGACTGGCGTCTACAGTGCGGCGGCGTATATTCAAAATCCAAATGTGAATTCTGAAGGGTTGGCGACATATGTGTTCAATTTATACGACTCAAACAATGTGCTCATTGCGAGCAAAAAGAACACGACGATTATTCCAAAAAATAAAATCATTGCGATTTTTGAACCAAATATTGATACCCAGTCAAAAATTCCAGCTCGTGTGACATTTGAATTTGCCCAGAAGCCGATTTGGCGAAAGGACGTTTCTGTGTCTCCAGAATTTGTGATTACCCAAAAAGCTTTGACTGGTGAGTTAACGATGCCGCGTGTCGATGCGACGGTGCAAAATGTGTCGATCGGTGCCCAGGAAAGAATCGAGGTTGAGGCAATTGTGTATGACAAAAACGGGAATGCAATTGCGGCGTCTCGAACATTCATCGACCGCCTTGAAAAAGATCAGTCGACCCGCGTTTCATTTACCTGGCCAATACCATTTCCCTTAGATCCAAACAATCCTGACACCACTGTTTCCAACGCTTCTGTTGTTGAAATTATTCCTCGGGTAATACCTGCTACCTGGTAGGTCTACGCCTTAGATTTTACTGCCCTTTCTATGTTTTCGGGAATTCAAAATGCATTTCAAATTATTCAAACGCTCGTTCGGAAAACCGATTGGCTTTTGTTCGGAAGCGCATTACTTATTTCACTTTCAGGGCTAGTAACGATGAGTTCGTTCGTGGGAGAAAGCCCATTTTTTTCGAGGCAAATTATTTGGATTTCGGTTTCAGTGATTGCTTTTTTTGCCTGTTCCTTTTTTGATTTTCGTTTTTTGCGCCGAACGGGCGTGGTGGTGACGCTGTTTGTATCAATCTGCGTCGCGCTCCTGCTTTTGTTTATTGTCGGACAAGTTTCGCATGGTGCACAAAGTTGGTTTAACCTCGGCTTCTTTTCTTTTCAGCCATCTGACCCCGCAAAAATCGTTCTCATTTTGCTCTTGTCGAAATATTTTTCGCGGCGTCATGTGGAGATCGCACACATTCGCCACATTTTAATTTCTGGTCTGTACACACTCGTGTTGTTTGTACTTGTGTTGCTACAGCCGGATTTCGGTTCAGCAATCGTTATTTTCCTTATTTGGTTCGGGATGGTGATGGTGTCGGGAATTTCGAAAAAACATTTGCTTGCAGTGTTTTGCGCTGGGCTTATTTCCGGCGCACTGCTCTGGACGTTTGTGTTTCAGGATTACCAAAAACAGCGCATTTTGACGTTCATCTATCCGCTCGCTGACATTCACGGTGCTGGGTACAACGCGTATCAGTCCATGGTGGCAGTTGGGTCGGGTGAGCTTTTGGGAAAGGGAATTGGCTACGGAACACAGTCAAAATTACTCTTCTTGCCGGAATATCAGACAGACTTTATCTTTGCAGCATTTGCAGAAGAGTGGGGTTTTGTCGGAGCTTCTATTTTGCTCGGACTTTTTGGCATTTTGCTGTGGCGTGTGATTTCAAATGCGATGGGTGGTGCGACTAATTTTGAAACGTTGTTTGGACTCGGGGTTTCTATTTTATTTATGATTCACCTTATCGTGAATATCGGAATGAATGTCGGCTTGTTGCCCGTAACAGGAATTACCGTGCCGTTTATGAGCTACGGTGGCAGTCATTTGCTCGTGGAGTTTGCGACGATCGGTGTGATTTCAGGTATGGCACGATACGGCCGACCCGCGCACAAAGACATGGCCCAAAACGAAATCGTTGGAATCCACGGCGCCTGATAGATATTTTGAGGTCCAGCCTAAAGCAAATACTGAGAAACAACGTAGAGAGTTGCAAGGAGGGCCGCAACCATAATAGCGATCAAAATATAGGTTGCCTGCGATTCGTTTTTTGCGATGCCTGAGCGCAAAAGGAGGTTGGTGAGTGCTGACCCACGAGAAATCTGCGATGCACGGTCAACTAGTATTTCCTCTTCTTCAAATTTTACTTCGTCACTCATTGTGTTTGGTTTTATTAATTATTAGCAATTAGTTTAGCGGCTGACAAGTGTGGATCGTTCGGTTCGTCCTTCAGCATAAATATTCTGGATCTCAGAAGCGGTGAGTGTCGTTCCGTAGACACGTAGACTGTCCATTAGACCTTGGTATCCAGAACCAAACGTTGCATCAGCGCCAATGATCCATGTGGCTTCTTCACAGTCAGTTGTTCCAACCCCATCGGTCGAACCGAACAGCGTGCCGTTTACGAAACTCTGTACTGTGCCGTTATTGAAAACGTATGCGACATTCTGCCACGCGTTGTTTTCCAAGACGTGATCTTCTGAAATTTGCTCGTCCACTCCAGGGCCTGGGTTTGTGGGTTCGTCTTCTGACACCGCGCCGACTTCAACATCACCTGCTTGTTGGACATGCATTGATCCGCCGGAGATTCCTACTTTTATAGCGGTACAGTTTGGACCGGCAACAGTGAAGAGGGTGTTGGGTGTTGCGGCATTCGCCGGCTTGATCCAGGTGATGACGGTCATTTGGCCGTTGTTACCTGGGTTTGGAAAAATTTCTCCGCCCTCGGGTGGTGCTATGTAGTCGTTTCCGTCAAAAGAGAGGGCAGTGCCATTCAATCCTGATACAAACGTTGCGCCGTTAATAACCCCTTCGAGTCCATTACCTGAACTGTCTGAAGCGACCGAGCCGTTTCCTTCGTCAAACTCCCAGATGCCGACAGTGTGGTCGCCCTGGCTGTGGTAGATGGTCGCATGGAATTGTTCACCGGCAGCGACTTTTGCTTTTTCTTTTGCGTCTTGGAGGTTTGCGAGTGCAACGCTTGAAATGAGGCCAAGAATAGAAATGATCACGAGGAGTTCGATCAATGTGAAACCATGTTTAAATTTATTCATATGTTTAATTATATATGGCAATTGTTTTTTCAACCATGTGTTCAATCGAGAATCGTTCCTCGACAGTTTTACGTAGATTGTGCCCAAACATGGCAGCTTTTGTGCTGTCTTCGAGGATCTGGTCTATGGCACGGGAAAGGGCAAATGATTCATTCGGGCTGACCAAAAGTCCATTTTTTCCTTCAACAACCACTTCCGGAATACCACCAACACGGGTCGCAACTACGGGCAACTGTGCCAAGCCGGCTTCCAAGAGGACATATGGAAACGCCTCGGTGCGTGAAGGAAGTACAAAAACATCGAACGCTTTTAAAAGACTGGCCGCATTTTCTTTAAATCCCAACAGGTGGATTTTTTTCTGCATGCCCATTTTCTGAATCAGGGCTGTGAGGTGCGCGCGTTCTTCGCCCTCGCCGATAATGAGAAGTGCTGTGTCGACATGAGATTTCGACACTTCAGCAAAAGCAGTGATAAGGGTGTCGAGGCCTTTGTTTGTGTGAAGTTCGCCGATAGTTCCAACCCAAAATTTTTCGCTGATGGTTCCGTTGACCCCGGAGCGGGCAGTGAAGCGCTCGAGAAATTCAATGTGGTCGATGCCGTTGTGGATCACGGCAACTTTTGACGTAGAAATAAAAGGCAGATTTCGAATTTGTTGTTTGATTTTTTCAGAAACGGCGATCGTGGTGTGAGCGAGCAAAATAGTTGCCCAGTGGGCGAGGGTGATGAGGGATTTAGAAATCGGACTGCGGTTTTCGTTCCATGCCCAGCCGTGACCTGTGAAAATAATCTGGGGTACACCGGCGAGGCGACCAGCAAGTGCGCCGATACCCCCGATTTTTGAGCTATTTAAATGCAGGATGTCTGGCTTTTCGTCGGCTACTATTTTCCAGACTGAAAAAAAAGAATCGAGGTCCTTACCCAGGCTCATGTTTCTTTGGAGCGAACCAAGTCGAATGACCCGGATATTTTTTTCAGCTAATTTTGCTTCGAGTTGTTCACCTTCACCACAGAGTACGACAACGTCGAACCGGTCTTTTGGAAGGTTTGTTGCAAGATCAAAGACATACTTTTGTGCTCCACCCCAGCTTCCTTTTGTAATCGCAAAAAGGATCTTTTTCTTCGAAACGGTATTATCCATAGCTGTTGAATTGTTCATATAGTAACACGTCGGCGGTGTTTGGTAGTGTGTCGTGCGTTGTATCGCGGCGACTTGCTACAGGTGGTTGTTATGTATAATATAGTCTTACTTCTATGGCAGTTATGAATAAAAACGAAGCCCTGATGTTATTTGTAGGGGACGTTATCGTTTTCTTTTTCTCCTTGTGGCTCATGCTTTTGGTGCGTTTTCGAGGTATACCGGACACAGATATTTTTTTGAGTCACGTCTGGTCTTTTTCCATTATTTTTGTCCTGTGGTTCATTGTATTTTTTATCGCTGGTTTGTATGAAAAACACACACTTCTTTTAAAAAGTCGCATTCCAACGATTATTTTAAATGCGCAGCTGGTCAATAGCGCAATTGCCGTTATCTTTTTCTACCTCATTCCGTTTTTTGGCATTACACCGAAAACGAATCTTTTTGTGTACGTTGTGATTTCGTTTGGACTTATTTTGCTCTGGCGCATTCGTGGCGTTTCTTTGTTGTCTTCACACGAGTCGGAAAAAGCTATTTTGATTGGTAATGATGAAGAGGCGCAGGAGCTTATGGACGAAGTAAATAATAATCCTCGGTATGGTCTGTATTTTGTGACGTCTGTCGACACGGATAATATTGAAGATGCGAGTTTTTGCGAGGACATTGCGCGGAGAATTGTAAGTAACCATGTTCACATTGTTGCTGCAGATTTTAAAGATAAAAAGGTTCAGCCATTGTTGCCGCATTTGTATAACCTCATTTTTTCAAAAGTTCGATTTGTCGACATGAACACGATTTACGAAGAGACGTTTGACCGTGTTCCCATGTCGCTCGTGAATCACAATTGGTTCATCGAAAATATTTCAGTTTCTTCGAATAACACGTATGACTTCCTGAAACGACTCATGGATATCGTGGTTTCGTTTTGTGTCGGCATTGCATCGCTGGTTTTTTATCCGTTTGTGATTGCGGCAATAAAAATGGAAGACGGTGGCCCGATTTTTATCGTTCAGGATCGTATTGGAAAAAATAATAAATTGGTCCGTGTATATAAATTCCGCAGCATGACAACCAACGACCAAGGTGAATATTCTCGCGAAATTGCAAAGCAAAATAAAATTACAAAAGTCGGTGCGTATTTGCGAAAGTTACGTCTCGACGAACTGCCTCAATTGTGGAATGTCTTCCGTGGAGACCTTTCGCTGATTGGTCCGCGCGCCGAGCTCCCAGCTCTTGCGGCAGAATATGAAAAAGAAATTCCGTATTACAACATTCGACATTTGATGAAACCGGGCCTTTCTGGCTGGGCGCAGTTGTACCAGCGCCAACCGCCAAAAGCGATGATGGACGTCGACAAAACAAAGCTGAAACTTTCTTACGACCTCTATTATTTGAAAAACAGTTCGCTGATGCTTGATCTGAAAATCGCACTCAAGACGATTAAAACATTATTATCGAGCAATGGAATTTAGGGTTTAAAGTATTAAAACAAACACATGAAAACAAAAGTTGTGGTGACAGGTGGAGCGGGATTTATTGGTTCGAACCTTGTGCGTGAACTCGTGAAAAAAGATTTCGATGTGCACGTAATCGACAACCTTGCAGGTGGAAGTCGGGAAGTAGTTGACGCTGGTGCGACGTTACACGAACTCGATATTCGAAACCTCGAATCCATCATTCCGGTTTTTGCTGGTGCACAATACGTGTTTCACTTGGCGGCATTGCCTCGCGTGCAGTTTTCGATCGAATTTCCAGAAGAAACACACAGCGTAAACGTGACGGGAACCTTAAATGTCCTTATTGCTTCTGAAAAGGCTAAGGTTAAACGAGTTGTGTATTCCGCTTCAAGTTCTGCGTACGGCGACCAGAAAACCATGCCACTTCGCGAAGACCTACCTGCAAACCCAAAAAGTCCGTACGGTTTGCAGAAACATGTGGGCGAGCTCATGTGCCGAGTCTGGAGCGAGGTGTATGGTTTGCCCACCGTTTCACTTCGGTACTTCAACGTGTACGGTCCAGGTCAGAGCGAAAAGGGTGCATATGCGCTTGTGATTGCTAAATTTTTAAAACAAAAAAGAGAAGGTGGCGCACTGACCATAACGGGGGACGGGGAACAAACTCGCGACTTTACGAGTGTGCACGATGTTGTCCGAGCAAATATGTTGGCGGCTGAAGCGGCTGGCGTCACGAATGGCGAAGTGTTTAATATTGGCGCGGGAAATAATTACACCATTAAAAAAGTAGCGGAGCTGATTGGTGGCGCGGTTGAGCATATTCCAGAACGCCTCGAACCAAAACATACCCTTGCAGATAACTCAAAAGCTCGAAAAATCCTCGGCTGGGAGCCAAAAGTAACGCTCGAAGAGGGAATTGCCGAGCTTGTTTCACTCGAAAAAAGATAGTTGCTTTTTCTTATCAAACGCCTATAATTTGGCTTCAAATGAAAAACCGGATTTTTACCCTCGTTCTGATTATTGTCTTCGCACTGCTCGGATACGGTCTCTATCTTTCACAGGCAAAACCCGACTCATGGTTTGGCCGTTTTCCGTTTGTGTTGGGTCTCGACTTAAACGGCGGCACCGAGCTTGTCTACAAGGCAGACGTTTCTGAGCTCGACGCGTCAGAAATCGACAATTCAATGGAGGTGCTCCAAAACGTTATTGAACGTCGTGTAAACATTTACGGTGTTTCTGAGCCGATCATCCAGGTTGAAAAAGCCAATGCGCTTGCGGGCCGAGCTGACCACCGTCTCATTGTTGAGCTTCCTGGTGTCACCGACATCGACAAAGCAATCGAACTTATCGGAAAAACTCCGGTCCTTGAATTCAAATTGGTTTCGGAAGTAAAGGCGACTCCGACTGCGTCTTCAACTGTTGCCTTTACAGCAACAGGTTTGACCGGCCGTTTGCTCGAACACAGCGTTGTTGAATTTAATCCAAATACAAGTGAAGCGTCAGTCGCGCTGACTTTTAACGAAGAGGGCAGCAAGCTTTTCGCAAAAATTACCCGCGAAAATATCGGTCAGCCGGTGGCAATTTTCCTTGACGGAGAAGTCATTTCCGCTCCGGTTGTACGCGAAGAAATCACCGGCGGAAAGGCACAGATCAGCGGCAACTTCACACCTCAGGAGGCAAAAGCCCTTGTTGATAATTTAAATTACGGTGCACTTCCAGTGCCGATCGAACTCGTGGGAACACAGGTTGTTGGTGCGTACCTCGGTGTGTCTGCGCTTAATGCGGGTGTGGTCGCTGGTATCTGGGGTTTCCTCGCGGTCGTTTTGTTCCTCATCCTTTGGTACCGCTTGCCGGGCGTTGTGGCTTCGGTCGCGTTGGTTATCTATGTCATTATTTCACTCGCTATTTTTAAACTGATTCCAGTGACGCTCACAGCGGCAGGTATTGCCGGCTTCATTTTGTCGATCGGTATGGCTGTGGACGCAAACATTTTGATTTTCGAACGAACAAAAGAAGAGCTCGCACGTGGCCGAAAGCTCGACGATGCAATGCACGAAGGTTTCCATCGCGCATGGCTTTCAATTCGCGACTCAAACATTTCGACTCTTATCACTGCTGTTGTGTTGTACTGGATCGGTACGTCTGCAGTTAAGGGCTTTGCCTTTACGCTCGGTATCGGAGTGCTTGTCAGTATGTTTACCGCAATCACCGTGTCTCGAACATTTTTGTATGCGATCGGCTTGAAACGCGAGTCAAAACTGAGTCACTTCTTGTTCGGTTCAGGTATTAGAAACACCCGTCAGTCTGACCCTAATCAAAAATAAAACCATGTTTATCGTCCGACACAGAAAAATATTTTTCATTCTCACCGCGATCTTGGTGATCTTCTCGATTGGCTCGATGGTTGTTCGAGGTTTTAACTTCGGCATCGACTTTACTGGCGGTTCGATTTTGGAAGTTACATACGAAACCGCTCGTCCAGATTTTGAAGCGACAAAAGTAAAACTCGACACACTTTCACTCGGTGCATATTCTCTGCGCCCATCAGGTGATAAAAGCTACACCCTTCGAACAAAAGAAATTGACAACGATGTTAAAAATAAAGTCGTTTCTGCGCTTTCGGGAAACGGCCAGTTAAAACTCAACGAAGATCGCTTCAACACAATCGGTCCGACAGTTGGAAGTGAACTTCGCAACAAAGCCTACGTGGCGATCGCTGTCACTATTTTGGGAATCGTGCTTTTCGTCACGTTTGCGTTCCGAAAAGTTTCGCGTCCTGTTCAGTCTTGGAAATATGGTTTGGCAACAATCATCGCACTCGTTCATGACGTGCTCATTTCTGCTGGTGTGTTTATTTTTCTCACCACATACATCGGGGCAGAACTCGACTTACTTTTTATGACCGCACTTTTGGCGATTCTTGGGTACTCCGTGCATGACACCATCGTGGTGTTCGATCGTGTTCGTGAAAATCTTCAGATCAACCACGAAACAAACAACCGAAAAGAACCGTTCGACCAAGTTGTTGGCCGAAGCCTTACCCAAACAATGGGTCGCTCAATCAACACCTCACTTACACTCGTGATCGTGCTCGTTGCGCTCTACTTCCTTGGCGGAAAATCAACAGAACATTTTGCGCTACTTTTGACCATCGGTGTCATCGTTGGAACGTATTCTTCTATCTTTATCGCATCACCACTGCTCGTTGTGTTTGAAAAATTTAAGAGGGGGTAGGGGCTCTAGTTTAAAAATTTAATACTGTTCCAGAATTTTTCTTCGTCAATAAAACGAGTGTTTATGGTGTAGAGGATACCCTCACTAACTGTATACAAGGTTTTTTGACCAGCGGAACCCTCGCCTGCTAGAGGAACAATAAGAGACTGGGCTCCATCAATCATTCTTCTATCGGTAATTTCCCCAAGTACGTAATTTAACTTTTCGACTGCCTTTTCTACATCAGGGTCTTGCGATGCTTGTAAGTGGATATCAATAAAACCCGGACCCTCCTTGTATTCTCGGAAATTCACCCGGTCATCCTCGAAAAAAGGAAATAAATAATCCGGCACCAAAAAGGATATATGTTTCGTCTGATCAGAAAATTCTTTCCAGTTATTGTTGATGGTGGTTTTAATTTTTTCAGTCTCAATATTTGGTTTCTGACTGTTTTCTTTATTGTCTTCTTTTTTGTCGTGCAGGAAAAATGGAAGGATGAGGAATATTGCAAAGATAACAACGATGATTGAAATTTTTTTCGGGTTCATTATTTTATAAGACTATGTAAACACGTAATAAGTAAATACTAAAGGGACTCCACGGAGTGGAATCCCTTCAAGAAAAGTGCTATCGAATTTTATAAACAGTGTAGTTGTTTCGAACGCGAGTATTGAAGTCAGAGAAACTTACGAAGTGCCGCTGAACTCGCTGGTCACCGTTCCAGTTGCAATCAATCCAATTCATCCCAGTGCTGGTGATGCTTGTAATGATTGCAGTGTGTGGGTTTGTGCGCCCGTTGCTTTGGTTTGTCCAAATCATTTGAATGATTCGGCCAGAATCGATTCCGCGTGGCGGACACTGCGTTGCTGCGTATCCATATACATCAGCGCTGCTTTCCCACTGGTAGTCGTTGGAACTTGTTGCGGGAATTGTAACAACATTTCCAGATGCATCCCTTACAACTCTTCGAACCCATTCTTTGCATGACATCCCTGTGTACGTGCCGGAAGAATAACTTCTGGCACGGGACAAGATTCTACTGTCGCGTTCACTTTGCGACAGGCCATGCCATCCAACGGCAACGAAGGCTGTGGCTGTGGTGGCGGCGAGAGCGAGGCACCCGACGACTGATGCGAGAACTGTTGACCGAGAAATTACTCGAGACATGTGAAACTCCTTTTCTTTTCGATTTGGTACATGTTTTCATTTTTCGAAACGATTAGAAAACAACAAAAACGAGAAAACAAAAAACGACAAAATTTCCATCACAAAATCCCTATAAAACCCCGGCACCTCCTTTTGTAAAACCAGCACGAGGAACAAAAAAAGAACGCATACAGCAATGAAGGGGAACAAATCTGTTGTCCGTTTATTACTGTCTGCGCACAGTGTGCCAAGCCAGTCCCCAAGGAGTTATTAAGAAAGGTTAAAATATGGCTTAAAATAAGGTCAAAATAGGCACCTGAGAGCCACGCAGCACTAAAAATGGCCCTGTATAGCCATAGCTTGACTCCTTTTTATATATCTATATACTGGGTAACACTCTGATTAAAAAACAGAGCGGTACTTTGAAAATTCAAGTGAAATATGAGATTGCACATCGCGGCTTCTTTTCAAGTTGCTGCGATGATGCAAGCAAGTTTCCAAATATTCTAAATTAAGTAATTTCCACTCACGAAATAATTGTAATAATTTTGTGAGTGCGAGCAGGACAAACAGAAAAATAAGCAACGTGCAAAATAAAAGTTCGAACATTCCGTTCTGCCTTTTGTTTTGTTCCGTTCAGTCTAAATTAATAACGAAAGTTATTAGCAAGGATTTTATTTTAGAGTTTGATCCTAGCTCAGGATGAACGCTGGCGGCGTGGATAAGGCATGCAAGTCGAATGGGTTTAGACCCATGGCGAACGAGGTAGTAACACGTAGATAACATACCCCCAAGTCGGGAATAATTCCGCGAAAGCGGAGCTAACACCCGATGGTCCCTCACTGATAAATAGGTGAACGGTAAAAATTTATTGCTTGGGGAATGGTCTGCGGGATATCAGCTAGTTGGTAGGGTAAAAGCCTACCAAGGCAATGACGTCTAGGGGAGGTGAGAGCCTGACCCCCACCGATGGAACTGAGACACGGTCCATACACCTACGGGTGGCTGCAGCCGAGAATATTCGACAATGGACGAAAGTCTGATCGAGCGACGCCGCGTGAATGATGAAGTGCTTCGGCACGTAAAATTCTTTTATGGGGGAGAAAGTTTATTGATAGTACCCCACGAATAAGAGGCTACAAACTCTGTGCCAGCAGTAGCGGTAATACAGAGGCCTCAAGCGTTATCCGGAATTACTGGGCGTAAAGGGTGTGTAGGTGGTTTAGTTAGTCTTCTGTTAAATTCTTCGGCTTAACCGGGGGCATGCGGAGGAAACGGCTAAACTTGAGGATACGAGGGGTGCATGGAACTCATGGAGTAGGGGTGAAATCCGTTGATATCATGAGGAACACCAAAAGCGAAGGCAGTGCACTAGCGTATTCCTGACACTCAAACACGAAAGCGTGGGTAGCGAATGGGATTAGATACCCCAGTAGTCCACGCCCTAAACGATCTTCACTAGCTTTTCGGAGTATCGACCCTCTGAGAGGCGAAGCTAACGCGTTAAGAGAAGCGCCTGGGTAGTACGACCGCAAGGTTAAAACTCAAAGGAATAGACGGGGACTTGCACAAGCAGTGGATTATGTGGTTCAATTCGATGGTAAACGAAAAACCTTACCCGGGTTTGAAACCTAGCTGAATACTTTGGGAAACCTTAGTAGCCTTCACGGGCAGTTAGGCAGGTGTTGCATGGCCGTCGTCAGTTCGTGGTTTGAATTGTTCCCTTAAGTGGGGTAACGAACGCAACCCTCGTTGTCTGTTACAAGTGTCAGGCGAGACTGCCCCCCATTATCTTCGTGAAAAAAGTGCGGAAATTTCCGTGCCGATTTCGTGAGAATAATGGGGGGAGGAAGGCGAGGATAACGCCAGGTCAGCATGACCCTCTGATATCCGGGGCCACACACATAATACAATCGCCTTTACAACGCGTCGCGACGGGGTAACCCTGAGCTAATCGTAATAAAGAAGGCGCCAGTTCGGATTGGGGGCTGCAACTCGACCCCATGAAGCCGGAATTGCTAGTAATCGCAGGTCAGCTATACTGCGGTGAATACGTTCTCAAGTCTTGTACTCACCGCCCGTCAAGTCAAGGGAGCCGGGAGTACCCAAAGTCTGTCCATAAGGATGGCCTAAGGTAAGCTCGGTGACAGGGACTAAGTCGTAACAAGGCACGGCTAGCGGAAGCTGGTCGTGGAATAATTCAATTTGAAAAACGTCCCATCTTCTGATTTATCAGAAGATGAGCGTCGGACCCGTTCCGACCGGACTTATTGAGTCGGTGTTGTGTGCCTCAATTGAGCACACAATGCTTGAACATCACAAGCTAAAAAAGATGGAGTTTACTTGTATCTATAAAACAAGATGACAGTTTGGAAAGACAAATAAAATAATAAAATTAGTAGAACGAAACAAAACAAAGAACAGCACACACAAAAAACATCCATAAATGGGTGTTTTTTGATTTCTCAGTAAAACTTTTTAAGATTGACAAAAAGTATAAATAAATGGTAAGTTAAAGAAAACTATTCTTTAACTAAAACCTAAATATTATGGAAACATTAACAATGATTACCGTGTCAGATTTTATTGATTTTTTATCTGATCCTAAAAAGACACACCTTCAAAATGTTGAAATTGACGAGCCGGGACATATTGAAATCTTTAACAAGATTTTTGATTTTTCTGAAATAAATGACGAAAAAAAAGAAAAAAGTTTACGAAGTATTAAAGGTACAGTCTTGTGTTTTAATCAATGCATTATTATTGGATCCCTGTTTTTAGGAAGTTGTAATTTCAGTGGTATTACCTTTAAAAATTGCCAATTTATTGAACCTGATTTTAGAATAAGACCTGAAAGATTATTTTCAATTCGTCTTAGTTCATTTAAAGGAGTAATTGTAAGTTTTATTGATTCTTTTTTTGCAAACCCTGTAATCATATTTGATGGAGAAATTAAAGACATAACTTTTAGGCGTATCACTTGTCCAATATTGTGGTTGCAGAGCATGAACAACAGAGGTTCTTCTTTAAAAATTGATCGTTTTTTAGGGAGTACTATTCATCTTCCACAAGATACTTGTTTTGAAACTTTAGGTGTTGACCATTTAAGTTTTCCTCTTTTAAATGGTGACACAAGAAATTCTAAAGTTTTTTTGGCTAAATAGTAAGATTAGTAGTTTTCATTAAAGAGCGGATAAATCCGCTCTTTTTATTTTGTATTTTTGATATAATTAAGGTATGAAAAAATCTTACTTCATTATTGTTATAGTTGTTTTGGTAATTTTTGCTTGGCTTACAATTAAACCTCATGTTTTAGAACCAAAATACAATCAACCTAAGGTAGAGATAGGAGGTAAAATAATTAATATAGAGATAGCAGATACGAATGCAAAAAGGGAATTAGGACTTTCTGGTCATACACCTTTAAAAGATAACCAAGGAATGCTTTTTGTTTTTTATAAAACAGGTAAATATCCTTTTTGGATGAAAGACATGCTTTTCCCTATAGATATTATTTGGATATCAGAAGATTATAAGATTGTTTACATAGAAAAAAATGCTCAAACTAACTCATATCCAGCAACTTTTGGTGGACAGGTAGATGCGCAATATGTACTAGAAGTGAATTCAGGATTTTCTGATAAGAATAATTTGAAAATAGGAGATAAAATTAAATTTTAGACAAAATAAAACCCCCTCAATTGAGGGGGTTTTATTTTTTTATATTATACGAGTGGTCTTGGGTTATTGTTATAACCAAGGTATAAGTGTCTTATAAGAGCAATAAGTGCAAGTATTATAAGTAATAATACTACCCATCCGATAAGTGTTGTTGGCATAAATCCAGCTCCAAATAAAGATGCGGCTGCTAAACTATTTCCATTCAATATATGATTAGTTACGAAAGCTATTTCATTTTTTTCTACATTAGAACCAGCGACATTGTAAGTCATTATTGCGGTAGTTATAAGTGAAGTTGAATTTGTACTTTCTTTGTTTAAATGACCACGTATTGTCATTGATCCAGTTTGTGTTTTTGCAAGATTACCAATACTAAACACAACAGCATTGTCATTATTGATTCTTCCGAAAGTTGATTCATCAAAGATTACTTCTTTTGGAAGTTGTACTGTTATGATAGTGTTTTCAAAATTTTGTCTTGTATTGTTTTTGTAAGTTACTGTGTATTCAACATTGTCTCCAAGGTAAAGACCATCAGAACTTGAAGTGATCTTTATTAAGTCATTACTTGTAGTAACGGTTGAAGCTGGAGTAGTAGTATCTACTGGTACATATATACTTGGTGTTTGTAATAGAAAGATATTTCCTCTTGAAGTACCATTTGCATTTGATGCAACAGCTCTGAAATAATATGTTGTTCCTGCTTGTAAATTATATACAGTATCTGAATAGTTCACACTGTAAACATCATTTCCTACACCAATATATTTTGAAGGAGTAACATTTCCTAATGAAGCAGTTTCACCGTATTCAAAGTATCCTTGTGTAGCGAAACCTGATGCGACACCATTTAATCTTGCACTTGTTGTTGTTTTGTTTGTAGCTACTACTGTAGTAACAGTAGGGTAATTGTAATTATTCATTACTGTAGTCATGACATTTCCGTATACAGTACCGTATGCATTGTTTGCAACAGCTTGGTAATAATAAGTTGCATTTGGTGTTGCGTTTATTGTCGCAGAGAAATTTGTACCCCAAGTATTAGAACTTTGGTATGTGTGAGTTGTTTCGTTACCCATAGAATAACTAGATGTTCCATAACGGAACCAAACTGTAGCTTGGCTATTATTTGTATTTACTGATCCGTTTAATGTTATAGATGAACCATAAACATTTGAAGAAAGAGTTGTTACAGTAGGGGCTTGGTAATTATTACAGCCTCCTCCACAAACTCCACAACCATTGTTGTTATTGTAATTATAACAAGGGTCAACATTATCTATTCTAAGAGTCATACCGTTTGAAGTATTACAATTATTGTTATTTGTAACTGAAACAGAACCACTTGAATTATTTACTAAATCACTTGCATAAAGTGTCATAGTAAGTTGAGTACTAGAATTGAAGTATGTTGGTCTTGATGAACCTCTCCACATTGCAGTTGAACTTGTTGTGAAGTTATAACCACGTATAACAACGTTTATATTACTATTTGTATTTGATACGTAATCTGGAGAAATAGAGTATATAGTTGGATTGTTTGAATTACAATTACCACCACCATTGTTGTATTGATTTACAGTAAAGTTTATTCCATTTGAAGTACCATTTGCATTGTTTACAGTAACACCTCTTGAGCCTGTATATGCAGATGAAGAAATAACTATATTTGCAGATATTTGTGTAGAGTTGATTATGTTTACTGAATTTACAGTGATACCTGAACCAAAGTTTACGTTTGTTCCACTTATGAAGTTTGTACCATAAAGAGTAACATTGTAAGTCTCTCCTTGGTAACCACTTGTTGTACTAATAGAGTTTAAAGTAGGTGCATAGTTTGTTGGATTTGTGTTTATATCTTTTGTTGTTGTCCAAAGTACATTTCCACGAGCAATTTGTCCGTTTTGTGCAGTTACTGATCTGAAGAAATATGCAGTACCTGGATTTAAATTGTTTATAGTGTATGTGAAAGTACCAGAAGTATTTCCTTGTGAAGAATTACCAATTGATTGTCCACCACCATTTGTAACTAAATCGTTACTTGTACCATATTCAAACCAAGTATTGATTATACCTTGGCCTGTTGCAGAATAGTTCCCACGAAGAGTCATTGAAGTATTAGTAACTCCAGTTGCTGCTAGTGTTGAAGCCATAACTCCACCGACGGAGTAGTTTGCCATAGCAGAAAAAGCATTCATGGCAAAAAATGCTAATAATATCGAACCGACCGTTAAACTTTTTATAATATTTTTCATATATTTTTATAAATTAATTATTTTATAATGATTTTCCAACAAATTTGACCTATTTTGTAATATCAATATCTTAGCATAAGCATATTTAAAAGTCAATAGCTATATAAAATACACCTTGACTTTATATATATTGTATGCTAAACTCATTTCAGCTTAAGTTCTTTGAAAATCTTCATTTTTTAGTGTCGGCAACAGCATTTTAGGCATCAATCTTGGTGCTTAGTATGCTGTTGCCGACGATTGATTTTTCAATTTGTCTGGCTTCAGAAACAAAAGTATATAAATAAATATAAATAATTTCTAAAACCAAAAACAGGATGAAAAAAACAATCACAAAATTAACAACGACTATCTGCATGGTTGCCTTTATGGTTTTCTTTGCAAACAAGAATGCGAATGCTCAAGGGGTTACAATTAGCCCGATTTTTATCGGTTCAAATAGTGTAGATGCTAAAGCTATATGGAATTTTCCACAAGCTGATTCTGTAAACGTTACTTTTTCCGCTTATTATGTAAGTGGTAATGTTCCTGTTACAACTACTTCACCAGCTACTTTAACTTATTTTGGGAACAATGCAATTAATGGTAATTCTATTTATCATGTTGGTGGTTTAAATCCAAATGATTATATACGAATTCTCGTACATATTGATGTTTGGTATAACGGACAATGGATTTCTTGGTTTGAAGATGAAACTTTTGCAACAACTACATGCTTATCATTAAACATTACTGCTTCTGCAAGTACGACAAGTATTTGTTCTGGTGGTAGTGTGGTACTGAGTGCAAATGGAAATGGTGGAACAATTACTTGGAGAGATGGAAACGGAAATATCGTTGGATACGGTTCATCTGTTACTGTTTACCCTACAAGTACTACTACTTTTGATGCTGTTGAAACAAATGGTAATTGCACGAGTAATACTGCTTCTGTAACTGTTACTGTAAATTCTTCATCATCATTATCTGTATCAAATGCAAGCTATTCTATTTGTTCTGGTGGTAATGTGCAATTTCAAGCAAGTGGAGGTAATTCATATCAATGGACACCTTCAACAGGACTTAACAATCCTAACATTGCAAATCCTTTTGCTAGCCCATCTGTTACTACTACTTATACTTTGACTGATCCATCAAGCTCTTGCGGAAGTGGTTCAAAAACAGTAACTGTATATGTAACAAATTCAACAACACTTAATATCTCTGCAAGTAATCAAAACATTTGCAGCGGATCTTCTGTGACTTTGAGTGAAACAAATGGCGTAAATTGTACTTGGAAAGATGGTAATGGAACTATTCTTGGAACTGGAACATCAATAACATTGACTCCAACAGGAACAGGAACTTATACCGCTACACCATTAAATACTGCTTGTAATTCTTCAAGCGTTTCTATGACAATTAATGTATTGCAAAGCTCAGTTTTAAACTTAGTTGCGCCAGCTACAGCTTGTGTAGGAAGTTCGATAACTCTTAGTGTGAGTGGGGGAAATGGTAATTATACTTGGGTTGGTGATGGATTAACTTCTACTACTGGTTCAACGGTAACTGCTATTCCTACGACAGGAAATCCTAGTTCATTTTATAGTGTATATTCTACAAATGGAATTTGTACAAGCTCAGCTAGTACTTCTATCACTGTTAATGGTGCACAAGGATCTGTTTCGCTTAGTTCAAACATTTACAACATTTGTCATAATTCAAACAACCCTGTTATTTTGACTGGTACTCCTGCTGGAGGAACTTTCATTGGTAATGGTGTGAATTTTTTGGTAAATTATCCTGGTTATTCTGAAGCGATTTTCAATCCCGATCAAGCTGGAGGTAACGGACCTATAACTCTTTCCTATGTTTTAAATTCAGGAAATATTTGTAGTTCACAAGATAATGTTGTTGTAAATGTTTTACCATCACCTGCGGGTATTGATTATTGGTATACGAGTGGAAATGGTGGAGGACAATTTGTTTTAAATGGACAAGGTTTTCCACATTGCACTGTTCGTATTGGTAGCTATACATATGTTCCTACTACTCAAAGTAGTTCACAAATTGTTTTAGATAATCTTCCAACCGATGTGAATCTTGTAGAAGGATTATTTTTCACAATAGTACCGGATGATCCAAATGAATGCAGTTTCACTTTCCAAATTATTTTTACAATTGGAATTAAAGAAATATCATTTGGTTCAAGTAATGGTAAGGTTGTGACAAGTAATACATTTTACGATGTTCTTCCTCTAAAACTTAAACCTGCAAATTGGAAAGTTTCTCTATCTGATATAAGAGGGCGTGAAATTAAAAAGTTTTCAGTTGATGGAGATTTTGAATTAAAAAATGAAGGTTTTATTCCTGGTACGTATTTTTTATCTATTACAGATGGAGAACATACCAACATAGTTAAACTTTTAAAACAATAATCGAAAATATTTCGATTAAAAACCTGCAATTTTCATTGCAGGTTTTTTTATTTATATTTTTTGCAAAAGAAAATCCCGCCTTTTAAGGGGCGGGACTCTCATTTTGTTTTAGGTGTCTATAAGCCGAATTTTGTTTTCCTTGCGGAATGATAGTTATTTATCTAGGCTTTAAATTACTCTAAAGCTCAAGCGATTCTTCCTTCGCTTTCGCTCAGGACACGATCTTGCACACGAGTAAGGATTTAGCCGTTTCAACTTCTATATTACTATAAAAGCTTATCCTAAATTGCTTTAGGATATCTTGAAATTTTCAAATCAAGACGTCTCTGTTCGCACCTATGTATTACTACATATGGGTATTACCCATTACTTTTCCAGACTAAACTGGTATGTGTTCGGACTTTCCTAATCCACTAAAAGTGAACTCAACTACCTAACACCTATATATAGTATAAAACACTTGCATTTTTATTTCAAGTATGCTATACTATATCCGTGAGTGTGAGGTTTTACCTTACATTATTCATGAACAACATAGGTGCCCAAAAAATCTCGCTTCGGCGGGATTTTTTTGTTGCAAATTTTTATGCTATAATCTACTCACGTTACGAATTGCTTTTATCTGTAGCGGGTCATCGCACTCACATAGGCACATATGTTGGAGGTTCGCCATGACCCGCTTCAAATGAAAGCAATTTTTTTTTGCCTTTTTTATTTTTTACAAAAATAAAAAATTATTTTCATAATACAAATATTTTTTTTACAAAAAAATAAAATAAAAAAAATTTTAAAAATATTTTTTCAAAAAATAAAAAAGTTATCCACAGTTTTGTGAAAAAAGTATTGTCATAATATTTTTTATGAGCGATAATTATATTAGTTCTTTGCAATAATTATTTTTAAGAAATTTTTTTTGAAATTTATTTTTAAAAATTTTTCTTAGGTCGCTATTATTGCAAAACTTGTTTAAAAATTTTAACATCGCGCAAGCGAATAATAAAATGGCAGCAAAAAAGAAAGCAAAGAAAGTAGCAAAGAAGAAAGTGGCTAAGAAAGCCGCAAAGAAGTCAAAAAAGAGATAGTCTCTTAAACACAAAATCCCTTAGGTTTCGACATGAGGGATTTTGTCATTTTTGTGCTAATATATATTTTATGGCATTTAATTTAAAGAGTATTTTTGGTGACGCAAGTTCCAGATTTATAAAAGAAGCAAATAAAACAGTATTAAAAATCAACTCCCTAGAAGAGAACTTTTTGAATTTACAAAGTGAAGATTTCCCAAAGAAAACAGCAGATTTTAAAGAAAGATTAAATAAAGGGGAAAGTTTGGATAATATTTTACCGGAAGCTTTCGCGTTGGTGCGTGAAGCTTCAAAAAGAATTTTGAATGAAAGACATTATGATGTTCAGCTTATAGGAGGTATAGCATTACATAGTGGAAAAATAGCTGAAATGAAAACAGGTGAAGGTAAAACTCTAGTTGCTACACTCCCTGTTTATTTAAATGCATTAATGGGTAAGGGTGTACATGTTGTTACAGTGAACGATTATCTTGCTCGTCGTGACGCTGTACTTATGGGACAAGTTTATAATTTACTTGGTCTTTCTATTGGAGTTGTGAATTCACAAAACATTTCTTATTTATATGATCCAAAACATACAGAAACTGAAGAAGAGAAAAAAATATCAGAATTCAAAATACAATATGAATTTTTGAAACCTTGTTCTCGTCGCGAAGCTTATTATGCAGATATTACATATGGTACAAATAACGAATACGGCTTCGATTATTTAAGAGACAATCTAGCAACATCAGTAAATGAAATGGTCCAAAGAGATCACTTCTTTGCTGTTGTTGATGAAGTGGATTCTATTTTAATAGACGAAGCCCGTACACCACTTATTATTTCTTCTCCTTCAGAAGATTCTAGTGATTTTTATACGAAATTTACACAAATCGCAAAGATTATGAAAAGAGATATTGATTTTAAGGTAGATGAAAAATTAAAAGCTATTTCTTTGACAGATGAAGGAATTACAAAAGCAGAAAATGAATTGGGTATACAAAATATTTATACTGAAAAAGGAATAAAATACGTGCATCATTTAGAGACAGCTGTGAAAGCTATTGCTATCTTTGAAAAAGATAAAGATTATGTTGTGAAAGACGGAGAAATAGTTATTGTTGATCCATTTACAGGTAGACTTCAACCAGGGCGTCGTTGGAGTGAAGGTATACACCAAGCTATTGAAGCGAAAGAAGGAGTAAAAATACAAAGAGAAACTCGTTCTTCTGGATCTATTACATTCCAAAATTATTTTAGATTTTATAAAAAACTTTCAGGTATGACAGGAACAGCAGAGACTTCTTCTGAGGAGTTTTTCAAAGTTTATGGTTTGGAAGTTATTGTTATTCCAACTCATCGTAAGGTAAGTCGTCTTGATCATGGTGATGTTATTTTTCAAACAGAAAAAGGAAAATTCCAAGCCATAGCCAAAAAAATAAAAGAGTTAAATAAAAAAGGACAACCAGTACTCATTGGTACTATTTCTATAGAGAAAAATGAATTACTTTCTATTTATTTAAAACAAGAGGGAATACAACACACAATACTTAATGCGAAGAATCATGAAAAAGAAGGAGAGATAATTGCACAAGCTGGTAAAAAGGGTGCGGTAATTATCGCTACAAACATGGCTGGTCGTGGTATCGACATCAAACTTGGAGGTAATCCTCAAATAAAAGAAGAGTATGAAGCTGTGAAAAATGTCGGTGGGCTTTTTGTCCTCGGTACTGAAAGACATGAAGCAAGACGTATCGACAATCAGCTTCGTGGACGTTCTGGTAGACAAGGTGACCCAGGAGAAACACAATTTTTTGTATCGCTTGAAGATGATTTGATGCGCGTTTTCGGCGCGGAGAGAATTAAAACAATGATGGGGCGTTTTGGTATACCTGAAGATCAACCAATTGAAAATAAATTTATTTCAAGAACACTCGAAGGTGCTCAAGCAAAAATTGAAGGATTCCATTTTGATTCAAGAAAAAATACTTTGGAATATGATGATGTTATGAATCGTCAACGTACTTCTATATATGAAAGAAGACAAAAAATGCTTAAAGCAGATAAAGAGGAAATAGAAAAATTCTTAGAACAAATCATAACAGAAAGGGAAGATGCTGAGAAAATTATTGAAGAAAAGAGAAATCAAATAGGTGAAGCTAATTTCTTAGAAACTACAAGAAGAATTATTTTGTATGTTAATGATGCACTTTGGATGGAACACATAGAAGCTATGGATTATTTGAGATCATCTGTAAATCTGCGTGCTTATGGACAAAGAGAGCCAATAATTGAATATAAAAAAGAAGGATTGAAAATGTTTAAAGAAATGGAAGTCTCTCTTAAAGAACAAGTATTTTCACTTATTCAAAATATGAATCAAACAGAGCAAGCACAAGCTGGAAATATAGAAATTGAAAAAACTGAGCCTTTGGTGGTAAATCATTCTGAAGTAAAAGAATTTTCTGATACAAATGAAGTCGGTCGCAATGATCTTTGTCCTTGTGGAAGCGGGAAGAAGTATAAGAAGTGTCATGGGAAGTAAAATCTTTATCTTTATTGACAATATTTTTTAATTTATATATTATTAACTTTAGGTTTTGCACTTTGCGAAAAAACAAAAACAATAGTGATTCCGCACATACTGCAGTATAACGGAATAGGGCAAATTGGTTCTGCTCAGTAGAATCAAGGTTATAGGACTTTACATTTAAAAGAATAAGTTATTGGCAATTCCTTTTAAGATTCATAACTTAACAAGTAAAGTATCCTGAGTAACTACGAAAGTGGTGAATTCGCGAGGGTAGATATAATACCTAAAAAATAGAAATTTTATTCTCGTAACCCTAATGCAAAGTAATTTTTGTTATTGATTATGTAACTAGTCAGTACTGATATCAATAACAAGTAAAAGCCTGATAATTTATTCAGGCTTTTTTTATTTTCCAAATCTTTATGTTATAATCGTTATTCTATGAATAAGAAACTTTGGTTTTTGTTTGTCACAATTTTTATCGATATGTTGGGAATTGGTATTTTGATACCAGTTATTCCTCAATTGCTTGGCGAGCCTACATCTATGTATTATCTACTCGATCCTTCGCAAGCGAAGCTTGGATTTTTATTGCTTGGTTTACTTGTCGCGAGTTATCCAATTGCGACTTTTTTTGCTTCTCCAGTACTCGGAGCGATGTCTGATAAATATGGTAGAAAACCAGTTCTCGTAGCATCTCTTTTTGGTACGTCAATTTCATATTTTGTTTTTGCTTTTGCTATCGTCACAAGAAACATTCCACTTCTTTTTGTTTCAAGAATAATAGATGGAATAACAGGAGGCAATATTTCAGTTGCTCAAGCAGCTATTGCAGACAGTACAACTCCAGAAAATAGAACAAAAGTTTTCGGTATGATAGGTGCTGCATTTGGACTCGGTTTTATTTTCGGCCCATTTTTAGGTGGCGTACTTTCTAGTCCATCAGTATTTTCTTCTTTCTCTGCATCAACACCATTTATCTTTTCAGGAATTTTAGCATTTCTAAATATGCTTTCTATTCAATATTTCTTTAGCGAAAGTATTAAAGAAAAAGATAATGAAAGACATATTGATTTTTTTGCATCTCTTAAAAACATAGCAAAGACGAAAAAATTTGAACAAATAAGAATGCTTTTCCTTGTATCTTTTCTCTTTAACGCAGGTTTTTCATTTTTTACTTCATTTTTCAATGTCTACCTTACAAATACTTTTTCTTTTTCTTCTGCACAAATAGGTAATTTCTTTGCTTATGTTGGTATTTGGATAATTATCACACAGGTTTTTGTTGTTAGAAAAATGGCAAATAAATTTAAAGAAATAGATTTACTTGGTCCTGCTTATATAGCAAGTGCAATAGGAATTTTACTTTACCTTCTACCAAGTGTTCCTTGGCAGCTTTTGATAATAGTTCCACTTGCTTCTATACCAAATGGTTTACAACAAGCAAATTTCTCAGCATTTCTTACAAAAAGAACTGATGAAAAAGTTCGTGGGGAAGTGCTCGGTATAAATGCTTCAGTGAATTCTCTTGGCCAATCACTTCCTCCACTTCTCGCAGGAGCTATAGCTGCTGTAACGGCTTCTTATGTTCCTATCGTTATTTCTTCTCTAGTTGTTTTGTCTGCTGGTCTTGTATTTATATACAAAGTCAGAAATTCTCAATCTTAGTATCTCTATGCTAGAATAAAACTAGTATATGAAAAATCTGATAAAAAACTTAAGAATAAAAAGACGAATGATTGCGACCTTTGCTGCAATGCATTTATATGGTAATCCTTCGTCTAAATTAAAGATCGTTGGTGTTACAGGCACAAATGGTAAAACAACCACAGCTACGCTTCTTTTTAAAGTTGCTAAAAATCTAGGTTATAAAGTTGGGCTTATCGGTACAGTTGAAAATATCATAATAGATGAAGTGATACCAGCAACACATACTACTCCTGACCCAATACAATTAAATAGACTTTTATCTAAAATGGTAGAAAAAGGTTGTGAATATGTTTTTATGGAAGTTTCTTCTCATGCTATAGATCAAAATAGAATTGCCGGAGTTAATTTTGTCGGTGGAGTTTTTACTAATCTTACGCACGATCATTTGGATTATCATAAAAGTATTGAAAATTATTTTTTGGCAAAGAAAAAGTTTTTTGATTTTTTACCAGCTCAATCTTTTGCACTTACAAATAATGACGATGAGCATGGGTGTATTATTTTAGCTGATACAAAAGCACAGAAAAATACTTATGGATTTTTAGGTAGTGAGAATTTTCATGGAAATATAGAAAAAATCGATTTTCATGGTATTGATTTGGATGTAAATGGAGAAAAGTTCCAAACACATCTTTTGGGTAAATTTAATGCTTATAATTTAATTTCAGTTATAAGTATTTGTAAATTGCTTGGTTTTGACATGCAAAAAGTAAAAGAAATTTTAAAAAATATAGAACCGCCAAGAGGTAGATTTGATCATTTTTTATCAGATACTGGAGTTCTTTGTGTTGTAGATTATGCTCATACACCTGATGCACTTCAAAAAATTATTTCGGCGATTTTAGAAATAAAAGATTCTAATTCTAGACTTATAAGCATCTTTGGTTGTGGAGGTGATCGCGATCCATTAAAAAGAAGAATAATGGGTAAAATAGGAACTCAATTGTCTGATATTGCTATCTTAACTTCTGACAATCCTAGAAATGAAGATCCTGAAAAAATAATAAATGAAATGAAGACTGATTTATCTATGTCTGATATTTCTAAAACAGAAAATATAACAGACAGGAGAAAGGCAATACAAAGAGCTGTTTCTTTAGCTAAAAAAGGAGATATTATTTTATGTGCAGGTAAAGGCCATGAAACTTATCAAGAAATAAAAGGTGTTAAAAACCATTTCAATGATTTAGAAGAATTAAAGAAAGCTTTTATTTCTTAATTGTAATTTAGCATTTTCTATATCATTTGGTGATGAAATAGATATCCAAAATGAATCTTTTATGATTTTTATATCTTTATTTTTGCTTGTCTTTAATAATGTTTGAGGTAAACCCCATTCATTTTTTGTTTTTAATTTTACTGGTTTATATTTAAATATTTCATCTGTCATTGAATAAAGTCCTGTAAAAATTAATCCATTTTTTTTATTTGTTTTATAAAAAGTTTCAGGAGTCACAAAGTTTATTATTTTTTTGTTTTTATCGAATACTACACGATTATATCCATCACTTTTTTTAGCTGGTTTACAAACAATACTCCAGTCATGTTTAGAACATTTTAAAATTGATGATCTACTATAAATATCATCGCCCATCATTACAATAAAACGCCCTTTTAGAAAACCTTTTGCTTGCCATAGAGCATGAGCAGTACCTGATATTGTTTTATCAAAAACATAGGTAATTTTTTTATTTTTATAATTATTACCAAAATATTTTTTTATTATATTTCCTTTATAACCTACAACTAGTATTATTTCAGTAATACTTTCTGGTAAGGATTCTAGTTTATATTCTAATAAATTTTTATCTAAAACCTTTACCATTGGTTTTGGTAATTTATTCGTAAGTGGTTTCATTCTGGTTCCAAGTCCAGCAGCTAAAATTATTGCTTTCATAGATATACAGTAGCATTTCTTTTCTGTATTGCAAATAAAAAAGAGCCGTATTATATACAGCTCTTTTGTTTTTAGTGAACACCATTTCCATTCCAAACAGCAAGTTCGAAATCTTTACCCTTCGGTTCATAATTGTTTTTTGACATCTTTTTAAAAATGTCGTTGTAGCGACCAAGATAAATATGAAATGCACCCTTAATATCTATTTTACTTAATTCTTTAAAAGTAAAAAAGTCATATTTCTGGCCTTCACCTAATTTGATAGAATTTTTCTCTTTTTCACTTAAAGTGGCAAAGAAAAAACCGTTACCTTTTGCAGATATACCTAGAATTTTTAAATTTTCAGGTATAACTCCAATTTCTTCAATTAATTCTCTTTTGGCAGCCATAAAGACATCTTCCTCTGCTTCTATTCCTCCTGTAACAGGGGACCAAGAGTTTGGAAAAGATATTTCTGGCTTATCGTCACGTAGAATCAATAAAAATTTTCCCATATATAAAGTAAATATCATTACTCCTGCGGGACGTACATCTTTGGATAGTTCCATATTTATTAGTTTTTTAAATGAATTTATTACAAATAACCCTTATTTCGATATAAATTATAGCATATCTTGTAAAATTTGCAAGTTTTTATTTAATTTAAACAAATAAGTGTCAAATTTGTTATCCCCAAGTCAAAATTACCCATATTTTAGCTATATTTGTCAATGGTAGTATCTTAAAATATCCTTATTTTACAAGGTATTTTTGGTTTGACAGACAAGAAAAATGTTGTATAGCTATTGACTTTTAAATCCGGTTATGCTAGTATATAGAGGTATCCTTATTAAAAGGTCAAAACCAATTAATAGGGATTTTGTTTTAAAGCTCAATTTTCTGAGACTTTAACGATAGATATGGGTTGGCGGAGCATATACCGCTATAATATGAAAAATAAAAACATAATACGACTCGTGAACTCTCTGATCCTTTTGCCTGCTATGACTACAATGTCTGTACCTGCAATAGGAAATAACATTCAGAACACGCAAGTTCCCCAAGTCGCATTATTCCAACAACAAAATATAGAAGCTCCAGTCTTGTTTGCCTTTAACCAGGAAGAAGACGAAAAGCTTAAAACTCTTAAGGCTCAAGGTGAAGCTATAGATGCATATTTCAAGAAATATGATATGCCTCTTGAAGGAACAGGTCTTAAAATGGCCGAGGAAGCAGATAAGAATGACCTTGATTGGCGTCTTGTTGCTGCTATCTCTGTTCGTGAATCCACAGGAGGTAAATTTGCTTGTAAAAAAGTAAAGAATAGTTTCCTTGGTTGGGGTTCATGTAAGATCTCTTTTGACTCAAAAGAACAAGCTATCGAAGTGGTGTCTAAAAACCTTGGGGGTAATAACCCTAAGACTGCTCACCATTATGATGGTAAGACTGTTAAACAAATTCTTCAGAAATATAACCCACCGTCTGTCGTTGAAAAATATGCAGACCAAGTTATGAAAATCATGTCCGACATCGGTCCTGAAGATATTACAACAATTACTACTACTCAAGCTGAAGCTTAACAAAAAAACCACCTTAAAGGTGGTTTTTTTGTTTTATACTTCTTTTAATCCTTCAATCGCAATAGTTTTCTCATCATTACGGATGGAAACTTTACCAGAGATGGCAATACATTTTTCTGTTACTATGAGTTCAGATTTTTCTTTATAGAGTTTTGGGAAAATTACAGCTTCTATAGAACCTGTCAGATCAGCAATACGGATGAATGCCATTTGTTGATTTTTCTTTGTTGTTACTTGTCTGACTGTTTCTATAACACCAGCAAGGAGTACAGGGTAACCATTAGTTAATTTTTCTTTTATTTTTTTAATATTTATTTCTCTTTTTTCTAATTTGTCACGAATACGATCAAGAGGGTGACCTGAAACATAAAGTCCGAGCAATTCTTTTTCCCAAATAAGTTTTGTTTCTTTCGATACATCCTCGGCATCTTTTAATTTGAAAGATGGCATACTGTCGCCAGAAAGTCCGCCAAAGAGGGAAACTTGATCAGAAGATTGTTTACTATTTTCTTTGTTGTATTCGAGCATATTTTCAAGATTTGAAAGCAAGGTGCCTCTATTTCCAAATTCATCCATAGCACCTGTTTTAATAAGTGCTTCCATCGATTTTTTATTCAAATTTTTATGTTTTATACGATCTAGAAAATCAGTGATATTTTTGAAATTCCCATTCTTTTTTCTTTCATCAATAATAGCGTCCCCAATATCAGAACCGAAGTTTTTTATAGTATAGAGTCCAAAACGAATAGTGTTGTCATCAATGCAAGTAAAACCTTTGAAACTTTCATTTATATTTGGAGGAAGAACTTTTATTTTCATATTCTCGCATTCATGTACTATTTCAGCAATTTTTTCTACATCACCAGATTCGGCAGTCATGATTGCACTCATATATTCGACAGGGAAATTGGCTTTCATATAAGCAGTTTGATATGCAACACGTCCATAACTCGCTGAGTGAGCTTTATTGAAACCATAAGCTGCGAAAGGCTCTATCTGATTCCAAAGCTCTTGTGCTTTCTTTAATGGCCATTTACTGTGTTCTACACAACCAGTAATGAAGTGATCTTTTTGTTTTGCCATTTCTTCTGGAATTTTTTTACCGACAGCTTTACGGAATTTATCAGCTTCTCCCCAAGAATATCCAGCTATATGAATTGCAATGAGAAGCAAGTCGTCTTGATACACAAGCACTCCATATGTTTGTTTCAAAATAGGTTCGAGTGCTGGATCCATGTATTTCACTAAGCGAGGATTATGTTTACGTTCAATGTATAGAGGAATAAATTGTATTGGTCCTGGACGATAAAGTGCGACCATAGCATTGATATCGTGTATTGATGTAGGTTTTAGTTTTTTCAAATAAGCAGTCATACCGCCACCGTTTAATTGGAAAAGCCCCATAGTTTCTCCTCGAGCAAGAAGTTCGAAAGTTTTCTTATCTGCAACATCAATATTTTCTATATCAACTTCAATGTTGCGAATTCTTTTCACGAGAGCAACAGCATCAGCAAGAATAGAAAGGTTACGAATTCCCAAGAAGTCGAATTTTGGAAGTCCAACATCTTCGATCTGATACATATCGTATTGAGTTATGACATCACCACCTTTTGGATCGTATTGTATTGGAGTGAAGTCTACAAGTGGTCTTGGTGCAATAACTATACCAGCAGCGTGTACAGAAACATGGCGTACACAACCCTCGAGTTTCTTTGCTAGATCAATTATTTTTTTTGTATCTTTATCTGTTTTATATGCTTTTTCAAGTTCTGGTACTGTTTCCATTGCGTGCTTTATAGTCATCGGGAAACCTTGTGAACCCATGGGTATCATATTTGAAATTTTATCTCCAACAGCGTATTCATAACCAAGTGCACGAGCAACATCACGTACAGAACCTTTTGCCATCATCGTACCGAATGTACCAATTTGTGCGACTCTATCTTCTCCATATTTTTTTTTTGCATAAGCTATCATTTCATCGCGTCTGTTGTCGGCGTAGTCCATATCGATATCGGGAAGTGAAGGACGCTCAGGATTTAGAAATCTTTCGAAAGGAAGTTTATAAACAAGTGGGTCAACATTCGTAATACCTAAAAGATATGTCGTCAAAGATCCTGCGACTGATCCTCTGATGTTTGTAAGAATTCCATTTTCACGTGCGTATTTTAATAAATCTCCCACAACAAGAAAATATGTAGGATATCCTTTTTGTTTTATGATACCAAGTTCGTATTCAAGTCTTTCTACATAAGCTGGTATTTGTTCAAGTTTTCTAAAAGCAAAACCTGCATACGCTTGTTCGCGGAGCATTCCGTCACCAGTTTTCCCTTCTTCGATTGGGAAATTTGGAAAATATGCTTTACCAAGTTCTAGATCATAATCTTCACACATATCAGCGATGAATTTTGTATTAGTTACAGCTTCTGGTGTTTCTTTGAAATATTCTAAAGCAGTTTTTTCATCTATAAGAGAAAAGTCATCATCTGGGAATTCAAATTTTGCAGAATCTTTTACATCTGCTCCTGTGTTTATCTGAAGAAGAGTGTGATGAGCTTCATGATCATCTTTGCAAGGGTAGTGCGAATCTTGTGTTGCAACTATTTTTACATCGAGTTTTCTTGCAAGTTTTATAAGTTTTTCGCGGAGTTCTGCGTCTCGTTCGAGATGTGGATGAGATTGTATTTCTATAAAATAATTTTCTTTACCGAAAATATCTTGATGATCTTTTACGAGAGTTTCTGCTTTTTCATCATTTCCTGCAAGCAATGCTTGAGATAATTTTCCTCCCATACATCCTGAAAGAGCGATGATACCTTCGCCGTATTGTTTTAGTAATTTCATATCTACACGAGGTTTGTAATAATATCCTTCGAGGTTTGCAGAAGAAACTATCTTCATTAAGTTTTTATAACCTTGTATATTCTTTGCAAGCAAAATTAAGTGATATCTTTTGTTATCAATACCAGGTTCTTTGTCTTCCATATTTCTTTCGGCAACATATACTTCACAACCAATGATAGGTTTGATATTTTCTTTCTTACATTCTTTATAGAACTCTATAGCTCCATACATATTGCCGTGATCAGTAATAGCCATCGAAGACATATTGTGTTCTTTTGCGATACGCACCATGTCTTCGACTTTTGAAAGTCCGTCGAGTAGGGAATAGTGCGAGTGTGTATGAAGGTGGATAAATTTTGATTCCATTGGTTTTTATTTTAGCATATTTAATCAAATGAGCTTGAATTGACTTTTTTGTTTAAAAATGTAGAGTTAAGTTGAATTTGAAATAAATTTGTAAACTTAATACGTAAATTATGAGAAAAATTGTTCTTTTAGTGCTTGGATTGCTGTCTTTTGGTCATTTTGCTTCTGCGCAAACTTTTGAATTAAATAAGAAATATGTTTATTCATTGGAAGGATTTTATGGACGTGAAGGTTTGGGTGTTGGACTCGGTTTTAATTTTTGTGAAATAGAAGGAGCTAGTCCATCTTTTAAAAATTTTTACTTAAGTACTGAAGTCACAAAATCAGGTATTGGTGCTGGTTTTGGTTTTAAACCAGATTTTAAAAAATGGGATCATGCAAGATTTTTCAAAATTATTGGTGTTGATTATGATTACGAGCACAATTTTTTTGTTGCTGATGATGAGCTTGTATCACAAACAACGGAAGAAAAACCAAAAATGCTTGTAGCTTTTGTACTTGGTCCAGCTTTTGAAATCGATGGACGTATTGAAATCTTTTTGGTTGGAAGGCTTGGGACTTCTTGGTATCCAAAAGAACCCTTGAATGCAAAATCAAATGGATTTTATTATTATGGATGGAAAATAGGAGTCGCTATAAATTTTGGGCTAAATAACTCGCAATAATTGCAGCCGTTTCTCCTCGTAAAATGTTTGTTCCTAGTGAGGCCACAGAGAAATTATTTTCTGTGGCTTTTTTTATTTCTTCCGGTGTCCAGCCTCCTTCGGGACCTATCCAGATTCCTATTGAGGGTTTGTCATTTAAATTTCTTAACAATTCTCCACTAGCATCGAAAATAATGTTTATTTCATTTTCTTTTGCTTTTTCTAAAGATTCTTCAAAAATAATTGGTTCAAATATTTCTGGTAAATAATTTCTACCTGATTGCTCACATGCTTCTTTTGCTATTTTTTGTAGACGCTCCATATTGAGACCTGTCTTTATTGTACGCGTAGTGATGATTGGGATTATTTTTTGTATCCCGCATTCTGTGGCTTTTTGGACGACGAGCTCGAAATTTTCTTTTTTTAATACTGCACAAAAAAGTGTTACGCTTTTTTGTGCAGGGGATTCTTTTGTTATTTTTTCTATTTCTACTATCGTAGAATTTTTACTTAGTTTTGTTATTTTACCTTGTGCATTTATTCCTTTTCCATCACAAATCTCCACTTGTTCACCAATTTCAAGTTTTAACACCTTTGCCATCTGATGTGCTGTTTCACCAGTGATTTCAATTTCCTTTCCAGAAAGATCGAAATTGTCTATAAATCTATGGATTTTCATAAAGATATTTTAGCATATAAATAAAGGCTTAAATATGCTTGACAAATAGTCATATTTTGTGCTATACTATACCTAGATTTGTTAGCCCTGTTCCGGTTAAAAATCAGATAATTTTCCTAAACTTTTAACTAAAAAATTTAATAAAATGCATTACGACTCAGCTAAAAAATACCTAAGTATCCTTGAACGTTTAATTATAAATGACAATGTTTCAGACCTTGAAATCCGTGAGAGTATAAAAAAGTTGACCGTAATACATGAAATTAAGAAATATAAACAAGAAAGTATTTCTTATGTAGGTCAATTTTTAACTAAAGACAGTGTTTTTCGTGAAGAAACTAAATCTTTTAAAAAAGAAGATTGTGAACAACTTTGGATTCATTTATTCTTCATGCTAAAGCTTGAATTTATGCCTAATGTTGATAATTCACCATCCATTTTTGATCCTTTAGAAGATTGGATAAAATGGTCAATTTATTTAAAAAAATAATCAATCATTAGTGGTATTTCTAAAAATCCCTTTGCAAAATTGCACTGGGATTTTTTATTTGCTTTTTGGTATAATAAATCTATTAAAATTTACACAAAAATATTATGGCAAATACAATCAAAGTAGGAATAAATGGTTTTGGAAGAATAGGTAGAGCTTTTTTGAAAATCGCTTGGGAAAGACCAGAGATAGAAATAGTCGCAGTCAATGACTTGGGTGATGTTGCAAACATGGCATATCTTTTAAAGCATGACACAGTTTACAGAACATGGAATCATGAAGTAAAAGCAGAAGGGCAAGAAATAATAATTGATGGAAAAAGAATAAAAGTTTTAGCAGAGAAAGATCCAGCAGTGCTTCCTTGGGGTGCTATGAATGTTGATGTTGTAGTAGAATCTACTGGACTCTTTACTACATATGACAAAGCAAATGCACACATTACAGCTGGTGCGAAGAAAGTAGTCATCTCCGCTCCTGCGAAAGAAGGCGACGGTAGTGTCCAAGGAGAAACTATTTTACTTGGAGTAAATGAAGATAAATTTGGTACATGCGCTGTCACTTCAAATGCATCTTGTACTACAAACGCAGCGAGTCCTTTGATTGCGATTTTACACGAAGCACTTGGTATAGAAAAAGCAGTTTTGAACACTGTGCACGGATACACTGCTTCACAGGGTATCGTAGACGGTCCAAATAAAAAAGATTTTCGTGAAGGTCGTGCTGCTGCACAAAATATCGTTCCATCTTCTACTGGTGCAGCTATAGCTGTGACAAAAGCATTTCCAGAACTCACAGGACTTTTTGATGGTATTTCAATGCGTGTGCCAGTTCCAGCAGGAAGTATTGTAGATATTACTTTTATCTCAAAGAAAAATACTACAGCAGAAGAAGTAAATGCAATTTTAAAGAAAGCGTCTATGGATTCTAAATGGAGTAAGATTTTTTCTGTAACAGAAGAAGAACTTGTTTCTTCAGATATTCTCGGTGAATCTCATGCTTCTATCGCAGATCTTAAAATGACTCGTGTTGTTGGAGGTAACCTTGTAAAAGTTATGGGCTGGTACGACAATGAAATGGGGTATACTCACACACTTGTAGATCATGTTATAAAGACAGGGGAGACTATCTAAATTTAAACTTAAATTCCGAGAAAAAGTCCTAATTTTAGGGCTTTTTCTGTATATTGACTTTTTTATTATAATATGATACAATTAAAAAAACTTAAAAATAAAAAAATATGGAAATAGCAAAGTATTTTAAAGAATTCGATGAAGCAACTAAAGCCCAAGATCATTATAAAATGATAGCTACGATGCAGAAATTCTTCAATGAAATTCATAAGGTTGGTGAAAAAGATGTTTTGAGTTACTACTCATTGGCGTCACAATTTGAACTGCTTGGTATGGAGGCAAAAACAATTAAAGATGCTGTCATTGCGAGAGTGAAATCTCAATACGATAGTTACCCTGCTACATGGAGACAAGCTGCAGTAGGATTGAATGCTCTTCTCATTGCTGACAGTAAAAGTCATCATCAAATAGTAATTTAAATGATAAGTAATTTAGTTGCTTACGCAAAATACCCCTAGATTTTTCTAGGGGTATTTTTTTTATTATTGCTATATAAAATCCTTCTTGGTACTATAAATATATGGAAAAATTTATGGGTCCAGAATTTAATAAAGTTAATCTTACTGATGGTGAAAATGAGATAGATAAAAAAATAGCAATTTTGGGAATTGAGTTACATAATGCAAAGCCTGAAGAAGAAAAAGATAAAATAAGAGATGAACGCGGAAAACTTATTTTTGAAAGATCTAAAAAACTTCAGAACGCAAAGTCAAACTAATTTTTTATGAAAATCTACATTGGCTCTGATCATGCAGGATATGAATTAAAAGAAAAACTTAAAAAATATTTAGGTGAATTTGATTATGAAGTAATAGACAAAGGAGCTTTTGAATATAAAGAATTTGATGATTATCCTGATTATGTAGAACCAGTAGCAAATTCTGTAGTAGAAGACGAAGGAAGTTTCGGAATAGTGATAGGTGGTTCTGGCGAAGGTGAAGCTATGGATGCAAATCGTACAATAGGAGCACGAGCGTGTGAATTTTATGGAGGAAATTTGGATGTAGTTAAAGTAAGTCGTGAACATAATGATGCAAACATACTTTCTCTAGGCGCAAGATTTGTGACAGAAGAAGAAGCTAAAAAAGCAGTGGATATTTTTATTAATACAAAATTCTCTGGTGATGAGAGGCATATAAGGAGAATAGAAAAATTGGATTAAATTATGTTAGAAATTATACCAGCTATAATGCCTAGAAATTATGAAGATTTAAAAAATAGAGTCGCACTCGTGCGAGGTATTGTTCCGCTCGTACAAATAGATATTTGTGATGGTGTTTTTGTGAAAAATCAAACATGGCCATATGATGAAAAAGATAATGATACTTCAAATTTCAACTTGATTATGGAAGAGAAAGAAGGAATGCCATTTTGGGAAGATATTGATTTTGAACTAGATCTGATGGTCATCGATGCTGTAGAAAATTTCCCTATATACATGAAACTAGGACCAAAGAGAATCGTTTTCCATGTTGAAGCTATTGGAAATATTTCAGAATTTAAAGATTTCCTTGAAGGACTCGATACATATATACGTGATACAGTTCAGATAGGTATAGCAATAAATACAAAAACAAATATAGAAAATATTTTCCCATTAGTGAATTATGTAGATTTTGTTCAATGTATGGGTATTGAACATATTGGTTTTCAAGGAGAAGGTTTTGATGAAAAAGTTTTAGAACATATAAAAACTTTAAAAGAAAAATACCCAGACATTATTATATCTGTAGATGGATCTGTAAATCTTGATACTGCACCAGAGTTAATAGATGCCGGAGTAGAGCGTCTCGTTATTGGTAGTGCTATTTTTAAATCAAATGATATAAAAGAGACAGTAAATATGTTTGAGTCACTAGAATAATAAGGTATAATTATCTTAATGTTTCTAACCCAAGAAAAAAATTTAGAATTACAAAAAAAAGCGAATGAGATTCGCATCTCTATTATTGAATCATTGCTCGAAGCAAAATCTGGTCATACTGCCGGTCCTCTAGGTATGGCAGATATTTTTACACTTTTTTATTTTCATATTTTAAATCATGATCCAAAGAATCCATCTTGGATAGATCGTGATCGTTTAGTACTTTCCAACGGACATATCTGCCCTGTACTTTATGCTACTATGGCTCACGCAGGATATTTTGAATTAGAAGAATTGAAAACTTTAAGAAAATTTGGAAGTCGTTTGCAAGGTCATCCACATAGAGAATATTTACCGTACGTAGAAACATCTTCTGGTCCGCTTGGTTTAGGCCTTGGGCAAGCTGTAGGTATGGCTATTGCAGATAGAATGGATAATGGTATTAATACAGAAAAATATATTTATTGTTTTATGAGCGATGGGGAACTAGATGAAGGTTCTAGTTGGGAAGCTGTAATGCTCGCAGGAAAAAATAAATTACGAAATTTAATTGCTATTATCGATAGAAATAATATTCAGATAGAAGGATATACAGAAGATGTTATGCCACTTGAACCACTTGCTGATAAATGGAGAGCTTTTAATTGGCATGTTATAGAAGTTTCAGGACATGACATGATAGCTATCAACCAAGCTGTAGAAGAAGCAAAAACTATATATGAAAAACCGACAGTTATAATAGCTCATACTATACCAGGTAAAGGTGTCCATGAATTTGAGCGTGATTATAAATGGCATGGCAAACCACCAAGTAAAGAAGAAGCTGATATGGCATTAAAAGAACTTCGTACTCTTGGAGGAAAAATTACAAGTGAACATCAATAAATATGTTAAACCCTGAATTAAAATTAAATACAAAAATTTTCAATGATGATGTTGAGCAAGTACCAATACGAAAAGGTTTCGGTGAAGGTCTTGTTTTAGCAGGAGAAAATAAAAATGTCGTAGCTCTTTGTGCTGATCTTACAGAAAGTACACAAATGCATTTATTTAAAGAAAAATATCCTGAAAGATTTGTGCAAGTCGGTGTTGCGGAACAAAATCTTGCTACAGTTGCAAGTGGTATGGCAGTAATGGGAAAAATTCCTTTTATCTCTAGCTACTCAATGTTTTCTCCTGGTAGAAATTGGGAGCCAATACGTACAACTATTTGTTATAACGACCGTAATGTAAAAATCATCGGTTCACATGCTGGTGTTTCTGTTGGTCCTGATGGAGGCACACATCAAGCCATTGAAGATATAGCTATCACTCGTGTTATACCAAACCTAGATGTCATTTCTCCATGTGATTCACTTGAAGCAAAGCGCGCGACACTTGCTATAGCAAAAACAACTAAGCCGACGTATTTGCGTCTTGCTCGTGAAAAAACACCCATTATTACAACAGAAGAAACTCCTTTTGAAATAGGAAAAGCACAAATATACTGGTTACCAGATTCAGGTCTTGCTCAAGTTGGAATTATTGCAACAGGTGCTTTGCTTTATCGTGCACTTGTCGCAGCTAAAGAGCTTGAGAAAGAGGGAATTAAAGTAAAAGTAATGAATTTATCATCTATTAAACCAATAGATAGTGAATCCATAATTGCTCTTGCAAAAGAAACTAAAAAAATTGTCACCGTAGAAGAACATCAAATAGCTGGGGGAATGGGAAGTGCTGTCGCAGAAGTACTTGCACAAAATTTATCAGTACCTATAGAGTTCGTAGGAGTTCGTGATAAATTCGGTCAGTCAGGTACACAAGAAGAACTCATAAAACACTATGGAATGGATAAGGACTCTATAAAAGATGCTGTTAAAAAGGTTTTAAATAGAAAGGTTTAGTTTTGGCTAGTTAGTCTATCTTCTTCAGAATCATTTTTCTGTGCCTCCATTAAACTTTTTATTTTGATTATAATTTCATCTGATTCATAGACACGTCCTTTTTCTTTATATATTCTGTGTAATACATTATCTATATTAAGTAAATTAATTCTAGTTTTCATTAACTCTTTTTCGTATTTTTTGTATTCTTCTATTCCCACTGCTTCTTTCATTTTTTCTTCGGTAGCATACATTTCACTCTTTGCCTCGTTAAATTTATTTAAAATACCTTCTATTTTTTCATCAGTTTCTTTCTTTACAATTTTTTCCCAAGCAATTTCTTTTGCCTTCTGTTTAATTTCAGAAGAAGTTATATTTTTATTATTACTTATTTTATTTTCTAATTCTTTTTTTATTGAAAATAATTTTCCTCTTAATTTTTCATGTCTATTTTTTAAATAATTGTATGTTTCTCTGTATTCTTCATTAAGGAAACTTATCTCTTTTTTATTGTTTATATTTAATTCTGGAAAATGAATTTTAAAACTTTTCTCATTTTCATCTATTTCTTTGATTAAAGAATCGAATTTTTCAAATGTTGAAGTATTTATGTTGTTAACTTTATCATGTTGCATTTCTTGATTAATTTCTTCTGTCAATTTAGTCAAAATATCCTCAGTAAATTCTTTCTTTTCTTTTTCATTTGAAATTGAATCATACCCTAATTCTTTGTTTATTTTTGAAACTATATATTTTAATTTTTCCTCCATCGGTATTATGGGTTTACCATCTACTTTATATGTTCCTATTGTTTCTTCTTCTGGTATTAAATAATTTGAATCACCAACTTTGGCCATCTGTTTTATGGTTTTTTCTAATATAACTAATTCTTCTTCGTATTTCTTTATTGTTTCTTCATATTTATTTTTACTTGTGATGTCTTTTTCATCCAAAAATCTCATTTCTGTATAAAATTTATAAATATTTTCTTTTATATTTTTAATTTGTTTTTCTAATTCCTTAATATTTTCATTACTAACTTTTTTATTTAGTTGTTCTATTTTTTCCATCATATATTAATTTATTTTACTTACTTTATAATTTTCAGGTGCTTTTGATAAATAATCTTGTAATTCTGAAAGGTTCAAAAGACCTTTTTGTGCACCTACGTGTTGTACTACATTCATAGAATTTATCGGTCCCCAAGAAAGTGCTTCCTCGATTGTTTTTCCTAATGTTAGAGCAACAGTGAAAGTAGAAGAAAAAGCATCACCTGCACCAGTGCGCTCTACTGGAGGAGCTATGTCTGGGTACATTGGTATAAAATAAATATTATTCCCGTCTGATGCATATGCGCCATTTGGCCCATCACTTATAGCTACTATTTTAGGTCCGAGATCGTGTATTCCTTTTATTAAAATTTTAATATCTTTATTTTCAATATTTAATATTTTTTGTGCTTCTTCTAAATTACAAAAGAAAACTTCTGTGTGAGTATATATATCACGCAATTTTTCTGTTCCAAATTTTATTTGGAATGTTCCTGGTTGAAATGCCAACTTTGTATTTGGATGATTTTTCAAATATTCTGCTATTTGTTTGTGATACTCAAGTGAATTTTCAGAAAGGGAAGATAAATAAATATAATCCACTTCAGGTAATTCTGGTAAAGAATATGTAAAATCTTCGTGTTTTATTAAAATAGTTCTTTCTACACCATACCAAAGTACATAATGATAATTTGTTATTTTATTGTTTTCTGTTTGTATAAAACTAGTATCTATATTTTCTTTTTTTAGATTATTTAAACAATCTATGCCGTTTTGATCATTTCCAATATTAGTAAGTAAAGCAGAAGATAAACCAAGACGACTTGCAGAAACAGATGCATTTGGACTATTACCAACAGCACTAAGGATTTCAACTGATTCATAAGGTACTTTGTCTCCAAAACGCAAACAAAGTTCATTACTGTCAATACTGTCTAAACCCTTGTGAATATGGGCTTCTTTTAACTTTATAAAAGCATCAGTAACGATATCCCCAATTGCTAGAAAATTTATTTTACCTTGATTTGTCATAATGATAAAATTATAACACATTACAAAATATTTAAAACAATGTCATGAATAAAAAATTACCCTTGTTTTTAGTTATTATTGTCTTTTTGCTTAAGTTTAATTTTGTTTTTGCTGATGTTTCTATTAATGAAATAAATTATGATTTAGATGGTGGAGATATTGATTTTGTTGAAGTAGTTAATAATGGTTCGGATGTGGATCTTACGTCGTTAAAACTTTTTGTCGATAATTCGACATCAAATCATAGTATAAATAATTCTTCTGGTGCATCGGTGTTGCACAATGGTGAATACGGTGTGATCGTTCAAAGTAGTGCAATCACAAATTATACAGATAGATTTGGAACTGCTGGTAATATTTTTACCAGCAGTTTTTCTTTACCAAATGATGCAGGGAAAATTGAAATAAATACTGGTGATAAAAATTCTCCAATGTCTTCTGTTGCTTATACTTCATCTCAAGGAGCAAGTGGTGATGGAAATTCTCTCCAAAAAATAAATGGATCATGGGTTTCTGCTACACCAACTCCTGGACAAGTTAATTCTAGTTCAACTAATATTAATTCAAACAATTCTTCCGATAATACTAATACAAGTTCAGATAGTTCAACTGGGACGACTTCTGCGCCATCAGAAAAAACAAAAACCATAGAATATAAAATAAAAACCCATATTTCTGCACAAAATAATGGCTTTGTTGGTATACCTATTACTTTTAGTGGAAATACAACAGGACATAAAAATGAAGCTTTGCTTTATGGAAAATATTATTGGAATTTTGGTGACGGAGATTCAAAAGAAATATATTTAAATCAGTCTCAAAAATTTGCTCATACATATTTTTATCCTGGTGAATATAATGTAAGTTTAGAATTTTATGATAATTATTATGCAGAAAATCCAGAAGCAATAGACTCAATGATTATAAAAATAGTATCAAATGATGTTGTTATTTCTTCTGTTGGTAATAGTCAGGACTTCTTTGTGGAGCTTTATAATAGTTCTAGTTACGATGTTGATATATCTAAATGGAGCTTACAAAGTAACAATAAAACTTTTGTTTTTCCCAAAAATACTATTTTACAATCAAAAAGCAAAATGAAAATTTCTTCTAAAATAACTAATTTTACAATAGACGATTCTAATAATTTAAAACTCATTTCATCTACTTCTGAAAATGTATTTACTTATGGTGTATCTAATAAAATAAAAACAAATAGTATTGCATATAAAAATCCTGGTGTAAAAAATATTTCAAATAACATAGAAAATATTAAAGATTTAAATGTAAACAATATGATTAATCCAGAAGATATTACTTCTTCTGTCGTAAATACAGAAATAAATAATAATTCAAAAAATTTAATATTTATTATTTTTGCTATGGTGTTATTGTTAATTATTGGTATATTATCTGTATATTTTTTAAGAAAAAAGATAAATCCTAGTCAAAACGTAGAAGGTAATGATTTTGAAATACTTGCTGAATGATTTTTGTCTAAAATTATTTATAGGCGTATAATGGCTCTATGCAACCTAAAAGAGTTTTAATAATTGGCGGGGGATTTGGGGGTATTATATCTGCTAGAGAATTGGCTAAAAAAAATCCTAATTTAGAGATAAAACTCGTATCAAACAAGAGTTATTTTGAATATTATCCAGCTTTGTATCGTATAGTAACAGGAGCTTCTCCTATTGAAGTTTGTGTACCCCTTGAAGAAATTTTACCTAAAAGAGTAGAAGTAGATATAGATAAAATCATTGATATAAATTTAACTGATAAAACAGCAACATCTGAAGCTGGTTCAGTATATAAATACGATATTTTGATAATGGCTCTTGGTAGTGAAACTACATATTTCAATCTTCCAGGTATAGAAGATTTTTCCCTTGGTTTTAAATCTATAAATGAAGCTCTTCGTTTAAAAACTCATATTGCAAATTTGTTTGAAGAACATGAACATCCAACACAAAGTGAATTTGTTTCTCATTTTCACGTTGTTATTGTTGGTGGTGGTCCTTCTGGAGTAGAAGTTGCTGGTGATTTGTCTGTGCATTTAAAACATTTGGCAAAAGTAAATAAAGTCGATCCATCTTTTATAACTATTGATTTAATAGAATCAAACGGAAGACTTATTCCTTCTTTACCTGAAAAAGTTTCTAGTAAAATCCTTAATCGTTTAAGAGAATTAGGAGTAAATGTTTACCTTAATCGTTTTTTAATGAAAGAAGAATTGGAGCAAGTATATATGAAAGATATGTCTTTTCAGGCAAAAACTGTTATATGGACAGCTGGAACACAAATAAATAGACTTTTTTCTAAAATCACAGGATTAACTTTTGCAAAAAACAAAAGAGTAGAAGTCGATGAATATTTGCAAGCAAAAGGATTTGAAGATATTTATGTTATAGGTGATGCTGCTGCTACAGAATATTCTGGTCTCGCTCAGACAGCTATTTATGATGGAAAATATGTTGCAAAGATAATTACTCAAAAATTAAAAAACAAAAAAATAGATAAATATATTCCAAAGAAAAATGGTCTAGCTATTCCTATTGGTGAATCTTGGGGAGTTTTATCTAGTGGTTCTTTTGTTTTGTATGGATTTTTTGCATATGCTGTTCGCCATATGATAGATTTTATGTTTTTTGCTGATATTTTATCTTGGAAAAAATTCTTTAGTTTGTATCTTGAAGGTTGGAAATATCGTAAAGAAAAATAATTTTGTAAATTGCATTTATTATTTATTAATTTATAATCAAAAACATGTTTAAAAATTTTTTATTGAAGAAAATGTTAAAGGGCCAAGGTGTACCAGAAGAGCAAATAGATATGGTTTTATCTATGATGGAGAAAGATCCAGAACTTTTTAAAAAAATTGCTGAGGAGGTTCAAGAAAAGATCAAAAGTGGTCAAGATCAAATGTCTGCTTCTATGGAAGTTATGAGAAAATATCAAGATCAGATAAAGAAATTAAATTCATAATATGAAAAAAACAAATATTGTTTCTGAGTCTTTAAAACTTCACAAAAAACTTAAAGGTAAAATAGAAATCCTTTCTAAATACAAAATTAAAAATAAAAACGATTTGAGTTTGCTTTACACACCTGGTGTTGGAGGAGTTTCTAGTTATCTTGCTCAAAATCCAAAAGAAACTAATTTATATACATCAAGAGGTAATATGGTTGCTGTTATTTCTGATGGTTCAGCTGTTTTGGGTCTTGGTAATATTGGTCCAGAAGGAGCTTTGCCTGTTATGGAAGGAAAAGCTGCAATATTTCAAAGTTTTGCAGGTATAAATGCTTTTCCTATTGTTTTATCTACTCAAAATACAGAAGAAATAATACAAGCCATTAAAGCTATTGCTCCATCTTTTGGGGCAATAAATTTAGAAGATATTTCAGCTCCTAGATGTTTTGAAATTGAAGAAAGATTAAAAAAAGAATTAAATATACCAATAATGCATGATGATCAACATGGCACTGCAATGGTTGTCCTTTCAGGTATTATAAATGCTTTAAAAGTTCGTGGAACAAAAAATAAAAATATAAAAATTGTTATAAATGGTGCTGGTGCTGCTGGTCTTGCCATTACAAAAATGCTTCTTGAATATGGATTTACAGAGATTATTGTTGTGGATAGTTTAGGAGCAATTTATAAAGGTAGAGAAAGTATGAATGATGAAAAAATAAAATTAGCTGAAAAAACAAATAAACAAAAAATAACAGGAGGTCTTGAAGAAGTTTTAAAGAATGCAGATGTATTTATTGGTGTATCAAAAGCTGGAGCTTTAAAACCTGAATTTATAAAAATAATGAATACAAAACCAATAATTTTTGCTCTTGCAAACCCTGTGCCTGAAATAATGCCCGATATTGCAAAATCTTCTGGTGCATTCATTGTGGCTACTGGTAGATCTGATTTTCCAAATCAATTAAATAATGCACTTGGTTTCCCTGGTATTTTCCGAGGAGCTCTTGATAATAAAGTTAGAGATATTACAGACTCAATGCTTGTGAAAGCATCTGTCGCTCTTGCAAAATTGGTAAAAAACCCAACAAGGGAAAATATAATCCCAAGTATTTTCGATAAAAATGTAGTAAAAACTGTTGCTAAATCTATAAGATAGTTTTCATTTGTTTTATTTAGGTATGGTATAATGCTAATATGAAAAATTTTATTAAAGAAATTATTGTAATTATAGTTATTTTATCATTAGGTACTACTTCAGCATTTGCAGAAAAATCTGTACCTGGAAATTTGTTATATGGTATTAAAATTTTTGTAAATGAACCAGTAGCAGGTGTTTTTGCTCTTACAAAAGAAGAAAAAACAGAATGGAAAGAAAGATTAGTAGAGCGTCGTTTAGAAGAAGCCAAAAAATTAATTTCTGAAAACAAATTAGACGAAGCTTTTAGGTTAGAATTAGAAAATAAAATAAAAAATCAAGTTGAAGATTTTAATGTTAAAGTAAAAGAATTAGCTTTAGTAAAAAATCAATCTGTTAATTCTTCGGATTTAAACATTAGAATGCAAGCTTCACTTCAAGCTTATAAAAATGTTTTTGATAATGTATCTTCAAATGAAAATACAAATGAAATAACAAAACAAGAAACAAAAAAATTAGTTGATGTTATACAAAATTCTAGTCAAACAGTAAATCAAGATACAAAAATACAAGTAAGTACAAATCAACCAATAGAAGATTCATCTACAGCTTCTCAAAAACAAAAAGATGCTGAAAATTTATTAAAAACAGTTAAATTGTCATATCAAAAAGACAAAATCAAATTATCGGTAAACATACAAACTCAAATTGATAATAAACTTTCTTCCACTGAAAAATCTATAGAAGAAGGTAAAATTTTATTAAATACTTCTGATTATAATGGTTCTGTTGATAAATTTAATTTAGCTATTAATACATTAAATTCAACTAAATTATTAATGCTTTCAAATGTTATTAAGAGTGATATTGAATCAGACGATGATGAAGATGATTCTGATGATATAGAAGAAGATGATTATGGTACTCATAAATCCACTTCATATCATAATGAAATAGAGGAAGATGACGATTAAAAATAAAATATGAAGAAAGTAATACTATCATCATTTTTAATATTTGGTTTCGGTGCGTATATTTTACATATACGTATTTTGGGTACGACAGCTCCTGTTGTTTTAACACCAGAACCAAATAAACCAAAAGTAGCACTTTCTCTTCCTGAATATAATTTAATTACAACTGAACCAAAACCCTCAAACACAACAACTACTCAAACAAATCCAGTTATAATAAATCCAAAACCAGTAATAGTACCTCCACCAGTTATAAATACTGGTAAATATAAAAATGGAAGCTATACAGGTGATTCTATTGATGCTTCTTATGGTTATGTGCAAGTAAAGGTTATTGTTTCAGGTGGTAAAATAGCTGATGTTCAATTTTTAAGTTATCCAAATTCAAGGTCAACTTCTAGAAATTTAAATGCAAAAGCAATGCCTTATCTTATTAGTGAAGCACTGGTAGCTCAAGATTCAAATGTAGATGGCTACGCTAGCGCATCATATACAAGTCAAGCATTTATTGAATCACTTTCTTCAGCACTTTCTCAAGCTAGAACATAAAATAAATGAAAAAAATAGAAATCATAATGGGTACTCCTATTATTGTTGAAATTCATGACGATGAATCAAAACCTGAACTCTTTGAAGAAGTTTTTGATTATTTTAGATATGTCGATAAAAAATTTAGTACATATAAAGATGATAGTGAAATAACAGCAATTAATAAAAAAGAAATAACAGAAAATAATTTTAGTGATGATATGAAATTAGTTTTTAAGCTCTCGGAAGAAACAAAAAAAATTACAAATGGTTATTTTGATATTTTAACACCAAATGGAAGCTATGATCCTTCTGGTTTAGTTAAGGGTTGGTCCATTTTTAATGCTAGTCAGATTTTAAAAAATAAAGGAATAAAAAATTTTTATGTAGAAGCAGGTGGAGATATTCAAGTTTCTGGTAAAAATAATAAAAATGAAAAATGGTGTATAGGAATTCAAAACCCTTTTAATAAAAAGAGGGAAGTTGTAAAAAAAGTGTATTTGGATGATAATGGAATAGCGACTTCAGGTAATTATGTTCGTGGGCAACATATTTATAATCCAAAAAATAAAACTGATAAATTAGATGAAATCGTTAGTTTTACTGTAATAGGTCCAAATATTTTTGAAGCTGATCGTTTAGCAACTGCAACTTATGCTATGGGTAAAGAAGGTATTTTTTTTATTGAAAATTTAAATGATTTCGAAGGATACATGATAGATAAAAATGGTATAGCTACAATGACTACAGGATTTAACAAATATACAGTTATATAAAAATAAAAATGATTAAATATATAGACAATTTTTTGAATAAAATAACAATGTACAGAATAGTATTATATATTCTGATGTTCTTTTTTGTTGCTGCTTTTTGTTTGTCTTTTTTTAAACTTCTTCCATACACACCTGTCGACCTTATTGTTTCTTTATTGATAATTTTATTTATTTCTTGGGTAACAAATATTGTTTTTTCAAAATTTTTTGAAGCACCTACAAACGTAGAGTCAGTATATATAACTGCTTTAATTTTATTTTTCTTAATAACTCCTATACAAGGTGGTGTTTATACAGATTTCTTACCTTTTGCTTTTTGGGCATCAGTTTGGGCTATGGCCTCAAAATATATTTTTGCTATTGGGAGAAAACATCTTTTTAATCCAGCTGCTTTTGCTGTAGCATTGACTGCTATTACAATAAATCAGAGTGCAAGTTGGTGGATAGGTACTACAAACATGCTTCCTTTTGTTATTATTGGAGGTATTTTAGTTGTAAGGAAAATTCGTAAAGGGGATCTAATATTTAGTTTTATTTTGAGTGCTTTTATTACAATTACTGTTTTTACAATATTAAAAGGTTCTGATGTTGCGACTGTTTTATTGAGAACTATCAAAGATTCCGCCTTTCTATTTTTTGCTTTTATAATGCTTACAGAACCATTAACAGCACCTACTACAAAATGGCCTCGAGTAGTATTCGGTGTTTTAGTTGGTTTTTTAGTTGCCCCAGATGTACATATAGGTCAATTTTATTTAACTCCTGAAATAGCACTTTTGTTGGGAAATATCTTTGCTTATTTAGTGAGTCCTAAACAAAAACTTTTCTTAAAATTAAAAGAACAAGTGAAAATAGCAAATGATACTTATGATTTTATTTTTACAAAAAATACGAACTTTTCTTTCAGACCGGGGCAATATATGGAATGGACTTTGAAACATCGTGACCCAGATACGAGAGGTAATAGAAGATATTTTACAATAGCATCTTCACCGACAGAACCCGAGATACATTTAGGGGTAAAATTTTACCCAGAACCAAGTAGTTTTAAAAATCATCTACTTGCTTTACCAGTAGGAGAAGAAATAATTGTTTCTCAATTGGCTGGAGATTTCGTATTACCTAAAAAAGAAAAACAAGGATTAGTATTTATAGCTGGAGGTATTGGAGTGACCCCTTTTCGTAGCATGGTTCAATATTTATTGGATAAAAAAGAAAAAAGAAACATAACTATCTTTTATTCAAATAAAAAAATATCTGACATTGCTTATAAAGATGTTTTTGATAGAGCAAAAAATGAATTAGGAATAAAAACTATTTACAATATCACTGAAAAAAATGAAATTTTGTCTGATTTGTCTATGCAAAAAGGTTTTATTGATGCAGAAATGATAAAAAGAGAAGTTCCAGATTATTTAAATAAAATATTTTACATATCAGGTCCACACAGTATGGTTTATGCATTTGAAAATACTTTAAAATCCATGGGTGTATCTAGTAATAATATAAAAATAGATTTTTTCCCTGGTTTCGCTTAAAAAATATTTTTTATCTAAAAGTTATCAACAGTTTTAGCTTAATTTATTTGTATAGATTTCTTTATTTGTATATAATATATATATAAATTGTATATGAGTGAATTCAAAAATCATTTGAAACTTGTTTCTGGTAGTACTTTAAAAAAAAGTACTATTTCGCGTCCAAAGGTTGATTCTATTTCTGTACAAAAGAAGCAAATTATTTTAAATAAACAAAAAGAAGAAAGTATTGTAAAAGTAAAAACAGAAATAAAGAAAAATAAAGTTATAGTAGATGATAATAAAAGGTTATTTTTAAAGTTTGCTGGAGTCGCTGGTCTTGGTATTGCAGCATCAGCATTATTTCCAAATCAAGCTGATGCTTATGTGGCTGGTAGTACACCGACTTCAAATGTTGTTGGTTTAAAAGATTCTTCTAATGCACGTATAGATCCTGCTACTGAAGCAACTCTTGCTCTTATTCAAGCAAAAACAGCAAACCTTACTTTTGATGGTAGTAATAATCTTCTTACATCTTCTTCTGGTGGAGCAAGTAGCGTTACTCTAAAAGATACTACAAACACTCAAATCAATCCTGCTACAGATGACAGTGCGATGTTGCTTAGAAGATTGGTTAAGCAAGTTGACTCCTTAGCTGTAGTTGATTCTGCTCAAAGACAAAAAGTTACAATCGATTCTATTTCTGGATCTTTGACTTTAGGTACTATTACTACTGTTGGTACTCTGACATCTGCCACAAACTTAGTTGCATTAGGAGGTGTTGACGGTAGATATTTATATATAGATACAGCAAGAAACGCTTCGGCGAATGGTATTAGAAATAATTTAGCATTTTCATAAAATTTTATGTCTGTAACAAATAATTTAAAACCACAAGTAGATTTACCGGTTTGGGAATGGTGTCGTTTTGCACCTACTGCAACAGTTGCTCTTTCTGGTATGGCCACAGCGGATGATGGTGGCGCTAGGTTTATTTACTACATGTCTACTGCAGCTTTTTATAGATACGATACTTATGCTGACTCATGGCAACAGCTTGCAACTCCTATTACGACACCAGTCACAACTCTCTCACTAAGATATACAGGTTTTCGTGGTTTTCATGGAAGAGTTTTAAGTGCTACTTCCACATCGATTACTATACCAGGACTTCGTGGACCGACTTTAAATGGTAAAACTATAAAAATAATACAAGGAACTGGTTCTGGTCAAGAGCGGGTATTGACCTACACAGGGGAAACTATTCATGACATGGGAGTCATTACTTCCACGACTACAGCCAATATTGCTGATTCGACCAAAAAGTGGAAATTTAATCAATGGTCTGGATATATGGTAGGTATTACTTTCGGTACTGATGCTACTCAATACAAAAAGATTTTATATAATGATGCAACAACTCTCTATATTCAAGATTCCAACTTGCAACCTCACGATCCATGGAACAACCAGATCTTTGCTGCTGTAGCCCCGTATGCTTTACCGGTTACCACTGCTGGTTCACAAGCTCATTTCCAAATAATTTCAAGTACATACACTGTAGCTACTTGGGATGTAACTCCTGACTATACTTCTTTTTTTACAACTACAACAGGGGGGATATACTTACTTTCTTCTGCAACTACAGCCCCGTTTTTCACTTTACAATATTATGATATTATTCACGATTCATGGCAGATCAAAACCTGTAACCAAGGTTTAATTCAAGCTGCTTTGGGTACAGATTGTACTTTTGAAAGATTAGCAAAAACAGGAAGTGCTTTTCTTTCTTCTACTGCTACAGCGGGTTCTGATCGGACACTTACTGATTCTACTCAGACAATGACTGTAGATAGATATGCTAACTATCGTATCTTAATTACAGGAGGTACAGGGATTGGACAACATAGAAGAATTGTTTGTAATACAGCCACAGTGTTTACAGTAGTAAAACCTTGGGATACAAATCCAGACGCAACTTCAACTTATGAAATTTGGGGGGATTACGATAAAGCATTCATTTCTGGTGGTGCAGCTGCAGCTATATATGCCTATTCTCCAGAGAATGACTTTTGGATGCAAGGGAATAGTTTAGATGATGGTGTAGTAAATAATATTGGTGTAAAAATGAACGGCTGGAATCCGATTGGAGTAACTACTGGTGCTAGAATTGCCGCTGGGGTTACAGCAGTAAATCCTGCTCCAACAGCAGGAGGTACGGGATATTTGTTAGGAGATATTTTGACATGTTCAGTGGGTGGAACAGCAGCTAGAGTGATAGTTACTTCTACTACTTTTTCAGGTTCTGCAGGAGTAGTTACGGGGATAGAATTGGTGGCATCTGGTACTGGTACTGGTTTTACGACAGGTACAGGTAAAGCTACTACTGGTGGTACTGGATCTGGTTGTACTATTGAAATAACTTCTGTTGGTGCTACATGTTTGGTAACCACAGCAAGTGCAAACTGGTTTAAAACAGGAAACTCGGTAACTTTTTCGGGCTGTTCTGATAGTGCTTATAATGCAGCTCACACGATTTTAGGTGTTGGATCAACTACTACTTTTGATATAGCCACATCTGCTGCAGGATCTATGGCAGCAAGTAATTCTCAATCTACTACAGTAATTGTGGACTCATCAAAGGCTTGGACTACCAATGAACATGTAGGTAAATTAGTACATTTGTCAGTTGCTGGTACAGCACCAACAGCACAGATTAGGTGGATTACTGCTAATACTGCAACAACTTTGACTGTTGCAACAATAGTTGCTGGTGTAAATGGTACTTCAAAATATGCTATTTATGATTCTAAAGTTTTTGGTACGGATAATCAATTTAAACCGGCTAATATGCAAAACCGGGGCCATGCTTCAGGTGGATCAGCTACTACTTTGGTAGACTCTTCAAAGAACTGGGTTACTAACTGTTGGGCAGGATATAAACTTCGAATAGAATCAGGAACAGGTTTTGCTACTGGAATTATTTCGATAATTTCAAATACAGCTACAACTCTTACTTATGCTTCACAATCTTTTACTCCAGATGCTACTACTCATTATGAGATAGCTGATAGTTGGGGTTTGATAACTGCCGGTGGTACTACTACTCCTGTTACAGAAACAACTACAAAGAACTGGACTACAAACATGTGGGCTGGTAAAAGATTACGTATCACAGGAGGTACGGCTTTAGGTCAAGAGGGAACAATAACTTCAAATACTGCTACAGCCCTCACAACTGCTGCTCTTACACTTACTGATACTACATCTACTTATGCAATTTTAGGAGTGCCAGCTAGAGGTGCTGGTACACAATTATTATGGATTTGGAATAATACTGATACAGCTACTAAGGGTAAATATATGTTTTCTCCTAGAGGTGGAGCTTCAAACACTGCAGATATTTACGATATTACAACTGCTAGATGGACTTATGGTTACTTCTTCTCACCACAATCAGAAACTTTAACTACCGGTTCTATGTATGCATATGATGGTCATAATACAATTTATTTCCATAAAGATGCCACTGGTAGAGTTTTTTCTTATAACTTTTCTACAAATGTTGTTAGTTCTCTTGGAACGATTCCTTATGGACACTCTACTGCAATCATTGGTAATAGAATGGAAATAGTAGAAACAGCAGATGGTTTAAATTATCTTTATATAATGCGTCATACTGGTCAGGAAATGTGGAGAATGTTGATTTATTTTTAATTAAAATTTTATGAATATAGATTATCTTATACAATTACTTACAAATAGATTAAATGGTCTTGCTCTCGCAAAAGATCAAGCTTTTCAGTCTGGAGATTTAGAAAGAATAAATGCAGTTGATGCAGAGATTTTAGATGTTCAAAATACTTTAAGTAAATTGAAATTGGTTTCTACTATAGAACAAACAGCAGCTGTAACAACTTTTTCAGAAGCTGAAGTTGTAAAAAATGGTATAGAGGCTTCGTTTAATCCAAGTATTATAAATGATGCTACAAAATGTTTACTTGAATACGATATAACTCCTTATGCTACAGATCCATATCATGAAATAAAAATACAAAATATTTTAGAAAAAATGGGGGTTATGGATTCTTCTGATAAAATAGAAGCTTATATTAAAAAAGCAAATCCAGATAGTCCTTTAAATGGTCATATGGTTTGGAATGCTGGACAAATTTATAGGGTAGATATCAGATTAATGCTTGCTATTATGGAACTTGACTCTCGTTTTGGCACTTTGGGGATAGCAGTAAGTACAAACAATCCAGGGAATGTAGGTAATACAGGAACAGATACAAGAAATTATCCTTCTTGGGAAGAAGGAGTAAATGCTGTTGCTGAATGGCTTACTAGACATCGTAAAGTATCAACAGTTACTCCTGTTGAACCTCCAACAGATCCAGTAATTACTGACCCAACTCCTACACCAGTAGATCCAGCAATAGTTGATACTACTCCAGTAGTAGAAAATCCTGTTACTCCAACAGATCCAGTAATTACTGACCCAACTCCTACACCAGTAGATCCAGCAATAGTTGATACTACTCCAGTAGTAGAAAATCCTGTTACTCCAACTGATCCAATAATTCAAATACCAGTAGATGATTCTTTAAATACTACAACACCAACAAGCACAGAAACAGTTGTTAGTGTAATAAAGAAAAAGAATAAAAGAAAAATAGCATAATCAATTTCAGTAATGAGCAATCTACAAGAAAATATTTCCAGATACGGTAATTATTTCGAAGAATTACGAAGAAGACTTTTGATTTTAGTAAAAATTTTCGCGACAGTTTTCGTAATTAGTTTTTTTAATATAGGTCCTATTGTTAGATTATTATTGAAATATCTTACTATGGATGGTGTGACTATTGCTACGACTTCTCCATTTCAATTGGTTGATTTAGCTATGAGTATAGGATTTTTCCTTGCTTCAGTTATCACTGTTCCTGTTTTTATATATTTTCTTTATTCATTTTTAAAACCTGCTTTACTTAAAAAAGAAAGGAACTTTTTTTTACTTTCTTTACCTCTTGGTTTAGGATTATTTATTTTAGGATTTCTTTATAGTTCTATAATGCTTTATTACGCTATTAAATTAATTTCAGTTGTTAATACAAATTTAGGCGTTGTAAATTATTGGGATATTAGTTCATATGTATATCAAATAGTATTAACTTCTACTTTGCTTGGATTACTTTTTATTTTTCCATTAGTTATAACTTTTTTAATAAAAGTAGGTATTATGAGTGTAGCTTTTCTAAAATCAAAAAGAAGACATGCAATCGCTGTTATATTTGTAATTGTCTCTTTACTTCCACCCACTGATGGTTTATCATTAATACTAATGGCAGCACCGTTGGTATTAATTTATGAACTCACTGTCTTGTTTAACAGAAAAAATAATATTGTTGGTCGTAATTTAATAACTTAATTTAATATAAAAATATGTTTGGATTAGGAACAAAAGAAATTTTAATAATAGTTTTAATAATAGTTTTACTTTTTGGGTCAAAAAAGATTCCAGAACTTACAAAATCTATTGCTGATGCAGTAAGAGAATTGTTTGGTGCATTTAAAAGTTCAGATAAGAAATAAATAAAAGTTTTCTTTATTAATTTAACTTAAAATAATTATATGTTTGGATTAGGAACAAGAGAAATAATAATAATAGCAGTGGTTATCGTTTTACTTTTTGGGTCAAAAAGAATTCCAGAGCTTACAAAAAATATAGTAGATGCTTTTAAAAACCTTACAGGTATTTTTAAAGGCAATGACGAGGATAAAAGAAAATAATATCTAAAAGATATTATTGAGTGTTTTGTTTTTTCATAGTAAATTTTGTGCAAATAAATTATTTAAAAAATAAAATATTCCGTACTTCAGTTAAAATTGTAAGTATTTTTTTATTTACGTTTTTAATCGTAAATCCAGCTTATGCTACTGAGACTTATACTCCCACTGAGAGTATTGTAATAGGTGAATTTATTTACAACGATGATTACACTCCAACAACAGATAATTGTACTATATCTATTTATTCTCCAGCAGGTGCAACTTTAGTAAATGAAGCAACTATGTCTGATGATGCTACTGGTTGGCATTATTATGCGTACACAATACCTGTAACAGAAGGAAAATACCCTACATTTATAACTTGTGGGACTCTTATTGGCGGAGATTTATTAAAATTAGATAAATCATTTATTGTAAAAGCTCCAAATGTTACGGATGCTTCTATTGCATCTTCTGTGTGGTCAAATGGAACAAGATCTCTTACAACTTTTGGAACTTTAGCTACAGATGTTTGGAGTAATAGTACTCGTACATTGTCTGCTTTTGGTGCATTAGCTGCTGATGTTTGGGATGATACTTTTGCATCAAACAGACAACTTACAACAAAAAATATTGCAGGAGGAGGTTCTCTTGCAACAGAGAGCTATATTGATTCGTCAGAAGCAACAGTAATAACTGAAATTCAATCAAATGCAACATTAATAAATTCATTAAATAACATTTCTGCTGCAGATGTTTGGGCGCATGGAACTCGTTCTATAAATTCTGGAACTGTAACTATTGATAGTGCTTCAACTTCTGCAATTTGGGATAAAGCAACTTCATCACTAAGTACTTCCGGTAGTGTTGGTAAATTAATTGTAGATAATCTTGATACACAAGTATCGAGCCGAGGTACAAGTAATTTAACAGCAGCTGATGTATGGTCATCAGCAACAAGAACTTTGTCTTCTACTGGTTTAGATGATGTTTCTGCAGCTGTCTGGGCAAATGCTGGACGTACTCTTACTAGTTATGGTAATGACATTACCGCTGCAGATGTTTGGAATACACTTTCTTCAACACTTACTACTGTGGGATCTATAGGGGAACAATTAAAAACAAATTCTGATGCAAAAACTTCTGATGTACTTACAGCTATTTCAGCACTCAATAATATTTCCGCAACTGATGTATGGGCAGCCGGAACAAGAACCTTAACTTCGGGTGTAGATTTATCTAATACTTCAGTTTCTGCAATTTGGGATAAAGCAACTTCATCACTAAGTACTTCCGGTAGTGTTGGTAAATTAATTGTAGATAATCTTGATACACAAGTATCGAGCCGAGGTACAAGTAATTTAACAGCAGCTGATGTATGGTCATCAGCAACAAGAACTTTGTCTTCTACTGGTTTAGATGATGTTTCTGCAGCTGTCTGGGCAAATGCTGGACGTACTCTTACTAGTTATGGTAATGACATTACCGCTGCAGATGTTTGGAATACACTTTCTTCAACACTTACTACTGTGGGATCTATAGGGGAACAAGTAGCAACAAATCTTGATGCACCTATCTCTGCTGTTGGTGGTGCAAATAACTGGACAGTAAAGATGGGTAATGTTGAAAGAATACAAGCTGGTTATGTCTATAGAACAAAAGTTTTTATCTTAGATTCAAGTGCTACACCTACAGCTCCTTTTGCAGCGCCGACAGTTACACTTTATGATACAAATCGTAATGTTGTTGTCTCAGGAGTTTCTATGACACTCATAAGTACAGGTGTTTATGAATACACATATACAGTTGCAAATAGTGCTGTACAAGGTCTATGGGAAACAGTTGTTTCTTCAGAAGTAGAAAGTGGTAAAACAATTCAAACAAATGATTATTGGGAAGTTTCAGGTTCTCCTGCTCAAGTTATAATCAACTCTGTTACAGCAAATAGTTTGTCTTCAATTTTAGCTAATATAACTATTACAAACGAAGGTCTTTCTGGTTATGAATATGATTATGAATGGTGTGTTGTAAGTAGTTTGAGTAATAATTGTGGAGGTAATGATGATGTTTACTATGCTTCAGCTGCTAAATTTATAAATCCAAGTGAATCTTGGAATACAGCTCTTTCTGCTACAGCAACAACTGCTGGTACATATTACTTTAAATTAGTAGTTCATTTCGGTACAGATAGTTCTTCTGCCTCTAGAGTATTCACTGTGTCTTCAGGTTCTGGAGGAGGCGGTGGAGGCGGAGGAGGAGGCGGTGGAGGAAATATTACAGACAACACAACAACCGGTGGTGCTTGTAATGGAGCAGATTTTAATAAAAACAAAGTAGTTGATTCTGTCGATTTCTCTATTCTTTTGTATTTCTGGAAAAGAGTTGCTCCGTTTAAAAATCCTTGTGTAGATATTAATGTTGATAAAAAAGTCGATTCAGTTGATTTCTCTATAATGCTCTTCCAGTGGGGTAAAAAATCTATATGAAATATAAAAAATTAATTTTAAATAAAATACAAAATCTTAAATATTTATCAATATTCATTTTTGCTATTTTAATTTGTTTACCAAATACAACTTTTGCAGCCACTATAAAAGTTTCTAGTGAAAGTTCTGTATATGCTAAAGATGTCAGTATTTTAAATGTTTTTATTGATACAGAAGATGAAGTTATAAATTCTTTAGATGGATATGTTATTTTGTCTGATAACAATAAAGGAAATTTCGAAATAAAAGATTTGAGTTTAGTTAATTCTGTTTTTAATCTTTGGCCAAGAAAACCTTCTTTACAAGAAAGTAACAAAATCTATTTTGTTGGTGGTTTACCAGGCGGTATAAAAGGAAACAATCTTCTATTGTTTAAAATAATAGTAAAGATAAACGAGCCTGGTAATTTTTCTATTTCACCTGAAAATCTAAAAGCTTATTTGAATGATGGTTTAGCTACTTCTCGTAGTATTGTTAAAAATGTTTCAACTATTTCAATAAGTGAGTCCCGTAATAGCCCACAAGATAAATGGAAAGAAATAATATCAAATGACAATACAGCTCCAGAAAATTTTGAAATAAAAGTTATACAAGATGATAATTTATTTGATGGTAAAAAATTTCTATCGTTTGAAACAACCGACAAAGAATCAGGAATAAATTATTATGAAGTAAAAGAAGGCGATGCTAAAGCTGTGCGTACCGGTAATACTTATATTTTGATTGATCAAAAAAATAAACCAGATGTAATCGTTACAGCTTATGATAAAGCTGGTAATTTCCAAGTTGCTACTTTGAATGGAAAAGACCCAATTCATTGGAGAAGTATTATTATAACCTTAATAATACTTACTGTTTTATATAAAATTATAAAAAGAATTCGTAAAAATAGAAAAAATGCAAAAGTTTAATTTTGTAAAATATTTTATAATAGCATTTTCTTTTATACTTTTTTTCTTTACACCTTTTAACCTTAAAGCAGCAACCTTAGCTATAACTCCAAGTAATTCAAGTGTTTCTGTAAAAGATTTATTTTCAACAAAAGTTATTGTAAATACATTAGGAAAAGCTATTAATAATGGAGAAGCAGTTATAAAATTTCCAAAAGATTTACTTGAAGTTGTTTCAATCACAAAACCATCATCAATTTTTTCTTTATGGGTAGAAGATCCAACTTTTTCAAATACTGACGGAACGATAACTTTTAATGGAGGTATTCAAAATCCAGGATTTACAGGATCAAATGGATCTATTATTTCGATTAATTTTAAAGCAAAAAAACAAGGTACAGCTTCTATTGATTTTGCTAGTGCTTCAGTTAGAGAAAATGATGGCTTGGGAACAGATATTTTAAATGGTAAAAATTCAAGTGTTATACAAATAAAACAAGAAGATAAAACTGTTGTAGTGCCAGTAATAGAAGTCGCAAATACAAAATCTAATTTTCCAGACCCTATTATTATTTCTAGTACTCATCCAGATCAAGAGAAATGGTATTCATTGAGTTCAGCTTCTTTTAATTGGAAAATACCAAATACAGCAACTTCAATAAAAACACTTTATAATAAAATTCCAGACTCAAATCCGACAATTACATACGATAATTCTGTCACACAAAAGACACTTAATGATTTACCCGATAGAGTTTTTTATTTCCATTTGCGTTATTATGACGGTGGCTGGAGTCCTGTTGCTCATTATAAATTCAAGGTTGATACTACAGCACCAAATACTTTCAGTCCTATTGTTAAATCATCTGATAATAAAAACCTCATAACTTTAAATGCTAGTGATGATACATCTGGTATTCAGAATTACTCAATCTCAATAGATAATGGAGAATTATTAAATATAGAAAATGATAAGTTAGTTAATAATGAATACGAATTACCTATATTAAACAAAGGAGATCATTCTTTGGCTATTATTGCTTATGATAAAGCTGGTAATCATACAGAATCAAAAATTACTTTTACAAATCCTTTCTCAATATCTGTTCCTGAGCTTTACTTAAGTTCAAATGAAATACTCAAAGGACAAGATGTAACAATCTCTGGTAAAACAGACTACCCAAATACTCAAGTAGAAATTGTTTTGAAACAAAACGGAAATGAAATATCTAAATTTATGCAAACAACAGGAGTGGATGGCACATTCTCTTTTGTAACTGAAAAAATAAATGTTATAGGAACTTTTGAAATATCAGCACAGAATGTATTGTTTGAAACAACTCGAAGTGAATTTTCTAAGGATGTTAGATTAGATATATTAGATAAAGACATTATAAAATTGGCTATAAATAAATATTGGTTACTTATCTCTATTGCTATACTTCTATTCTTGTTTATTATCTTTTACCTTGGTTGGTATAAATTCTTTGCTCTTCGAAGAAAAATTAGAAATGGATCAATTCATCCCGTCGATAATGTTTACAATGCTACATTAGAGTTGAAAGAAGAATTAGACAAACAATTGGAAGTTCTAAAGAAAATAAAAACTGATGGAGTCTTAAATAAAAAAGACGAAATTGCTCTCTCTCAAATTCAAAAGAAAGAAGAAAGTATAATGAAAGATATTCAGAGAAAATAATTTTAAAAAATAAAGCTCTTTTAATTTTATAAATTTTCTGCTATATTTCTTTTACTATGAGTCTTTCAATCGGAATCGTTGGTTTACCAAATGTCGGCAAGTCGACACTTTTTAACGCGCTTACTAAAAAGGGTGTACCTGCGGAGAACTATCCTTTTTGTACTATAGATCCTTCTGTTGGCATCGTGCCTGTGCCTGACGAGCGTGTAGGGCTTCTTTCTAATTTTTCAAAATCAGCAAAGACTATTCCTGCAGTTATAGAATTCGTAGACATTGCAGGCCTTGTCGCAGGAGCTTCAAAAGGGGAAGGTTTGGGCAATAAATTTCTATCCAATATACGCGAAGTGGATGCAATACTTGAAGTTGTGCGTGTATTCGAAGATAAAGATATTATCCATGTTGCGAATAAAGTTGATCCATTACAAGATATCTCTGTTATTAACCTTGAGCTCATCTTGGCTGATTTGGAAACAGTTTCAAAAAGAATTTCTAATTTACAGAAAGATGTAAAACGAGGCGACAAAGTGGCACTTGCAGAAGAAGCTGTACTTAAAAAAGTAGATAAAACACTTTCTGATTCTCATCTTGCAAGTGAAACTGTTCTTGATGACAAGGAGCAAGAAATAATAAAAAGCATGCACTTGCTCTCGATGAAGCCGATACTCTACGCGCTCAATTCTTCTGAGGTTGCGGAAAATGTGATAGAAAAAGTGACGAAAGAAATTCCTGGATCGTATGTATTAATTGATGCTATTTTTGAAAAAGGGTTTGAAGATTTAATTAAAAAAAGTTACGAGCTTCTCGGGCTCGAGACGTATTTCACGACAGGTGAGGATGAGACGCGTGCATGGACAATAAAAAAGGGAAGTACTGCGCCTATAGCCGGAACAGCGATACATACAGATTTTAAAGATAAATTCATCCGTGCGGAAGTTGTATATTATAAAGACCTGCTTGATGCTGGAAGCTATGGTGAAGCTCGCGCCAAAGGCAAAGTTCGCATCGAAGGGAAAGAATATATTGTGAAAGATGGGGATGTTATAGAATTTAGAATTTAGGAAAATAAAAAATCTCGCAAAATTTTTTTGCGAGATTTTTAAATACTTGATTGTTTCTTTTTTTTTAATTTATCCAATTTAATTGATGGCTCCAATTTTCATTCATGTTGGTTAGCTCATTTTTGATAATATTAATAATTCTAACAGCGTGTGCACTATTAGTTCTTTCAGGATAATAGAATTCAATCATTGTTCCAGCTTTTCCCATTGGTATCAGCTGAAGTGCTGCTAATGGATTATAATAATCATCTAAAGCTTGTGGGCTAACAACATATAAAACATGTGTATTATTATGTTCACCACTTTTACCTGTTAGTATAGCAATACTTTCATGAAGTATCTTCCCATTCATTTGACCTATAAAGGCAAAGCTAAAAATTTTGTCACCTTTTGGGTCGTACGTTCTTGTAATGGCATCTGACACCATTTTAAGAATTTCTGATGCGTCTTTTTTCATTTTCAAATATTTTTTTGGTTTATACTAATGATATCATATTTATTATAAAAGTCAATAAGCTTTGATAAACATTTTATTTTATATATAATACAAAGCATGAAATTCGACATAGAAAAATTGAAACCAGCGAAAGTGAAGATAAAGAAAACAAAGGCAGGCTTTGGGCTCGTTGCCGATGCACCGATCAAGAAAGGAGATTTTATTATTGAATATGTCGGAGACAGGTTAACAGCTGATCAAGCAAATGAAGTCGGTGGAATGTATCTTTTTGAGATTAGTAATAAACTTACTATAGACGGTAAAAGTAGAAAAAATAAAGCGAGATATATCAATCATAATTGCAAACCAAATTGTGAAGTTGAAATAAAGAAAAATAGAATTTTTATTTTTGCTATTAAAAAAATAGAAAAAGGTGAAGAGCTCGGCTATGACTATGGCAGAGCTTTCTTTAAGGAATACATTAAGCCAAAAGGCTGTAAATGTGGCGCTACAAAACATCTATATAAATAATATGATAGATAAAAAGATTATTAAAATCTTACAAAATGATGGCGTCGGCATATTACCGACCGATACTTTGTACGGCATCGTGGCCAGTGCATATTCGAAAAAAGCAGTGGAGCGGATCTATAAAATAAAAGGCCGTGATGAGAACAAGCCCTTTATTGTTTTAATTTCTAGTATTAAAGATTTAGAAAAATTCGAAATACAACATCCTTACAAACTGGAGTTTGTAAGGATGTTAGAAAAGTTTTGGCCTGGGAAGGTAAGTGTTATTTTACCTTGTTCAAAATATAAATATTTACATAGAGGAGAAAATGCTATCGCATTTCGTTTGCCGAATAAAAAAGCTTTAATTGCACTCTTGAAAAAAACAGGACCACTCGTCGCACCATCGGCGAATCCACAAGGACTGATGCCAGCAAGTAACATTAAAGAAGCAAAGAAATATTTTGGAGACAAGGTGAATTTTTATGTAGCTGGTGGAACACTCAAATCAAAACCATCGACACTGATTAAAATAAATAAAAATGGCGAAATACAAGTACTTCGTGGTACACTAAAAAATAATGAAAAATAATACTATAAAAATATTTTCATCTGAAGGTTTTAAAGATTATGAACTTTTAGATACAGGTGAAGGGGAAAAATTAGAACGTTTCGGCCAATATACTTTTGTTCGTCCTTTTGAAGATGCTGTTTGGAAAAAAAGTTTAACAAAAGATGTATGGGCAAAAGCTGATGGAAAATTTGTTACTTCAAAAAAAGGTAGTAAAGCTGGCTGGGTTATGAATAATAAAAATATAGAAAAGAAATGGGTAATGTCATATGGAGATCTTAAATTTAATGCGTCACCGACTTCTTTTCGTCATTTAAGTTTTTTCCCTGAACAAGCAAATCATTGGGATTTTATAAATGAAAAAATAAAAAATGCAGGGAAGCATATAAAATTTTTGAATCTTTTTGGTTACACTGGCGTAGCTAGTCTTTCTGCTTTGTCTGCTGGTGCAGATGTGACACATGTAGATGCTTCGAAGGAATCTTTGACTAAACTAAAAGAAAATCAAGAACTTTCAAATCTATCAGAAAAACCAATGAGAATTATTTTAGATGATTGTATAAAGTTTATTGAAAGGGAAGCAAAGAGAGGAAATAAATATGATGCAATAATTATGGATCCACCCAAATTCGGTCGTGGTCCAAAAGGAGAGACTTGGAAGATACAGGAGTCATTACCAAGACTTTTGACTGCTGTAAAAAATATTCTTTCAGATAAACCTATTTTTGTAATCGTAACTTCATATTCTACTGATTCTTCATCTCTTGATCTTGGTTATGCTTTGCAAGATGTAATGAAAGATTTAAATGGCTCTGTAGAGCAAGGAGAGCTTTGTGTAATAGAGCAATCAAATAAAAGAGCAATATCTATGGCTCACAGTACTATTTGGTCTGCAAACTAGCTTTTAATTATTGAATTTTAAGATTTTATTGACAATTCTGTGTAATATGCTATATTTTATCTGAAATATTTATAGTACAAACCTTAAAAACTTAAAATTTATGAAAGTAAAACAAAGAAAAATCCTGTTTATTACAGAAAGTAAAGTTAAAAATTTTTTTGAAATTGAAATTTCTGAGCTTGCCGAAATTCATTCAGCAAAATTAGTTCACAAAAAATGTATGCCGGTTTTTTGTCAAATTGATTCTATGGATCCTGATAAAATTAATTTGTTATGTTTTAAAACAAAAACAAATGAAGTTTTTAATTTGGTCATTTCAAGAAATGACCATATGCAAGTCAGACAAATGAAGAAAAAAATTGTTCATGTAGAATTTTTGCATGAAATAGGAAACAAAAAAGATTTTTCAACCTTTTATTCCATGAATGCTTATCGTTTTCCGTGGAATTCAAGAATAGAACTTTTTAAATGGGGAACAGGAATTAAACTTAAGCAACTTAATTTAAATACAAGTTCACTTGAGATGAAAGAAGAAGCTTTAGCTGCATAAATTTAAGCAAACAACAAAAAACACCCAGAATATCCGGGTGTTTTTTTATTTCTTATTTACAACTTCACCTTCGATCTCTTCCACGTCTTCCTGAATCTCGTCAACATCTTTTTGAATCTCATCAACATCCTCTTGGATTTCGTCGACATCCTTTTCAATATTTTCCACGTCTTCCTGAATCTCGTCAACATCTTTTTGAATTTCTCCGACATCAACTTGAATCTCTTCAATATCTTCAGAAACTTCTTCGAGTTCTTTTGTATGCCTGTTTATTGTCATTTGTATGAATATTGAAAGATAAATAGCTTCTAGAGATACAACAGTAGTAAGTACAAGCATAACTCTATCAAAATCTGCACCAAGTATTATTGAAACGAAACACATTGAAAAGAGTAGAGTGTGTACTACCAAAGAACCAGCAGAGCCGATCCACTTTGTTACTTTGTCTGCACCTTGTTCTATTTTTTCTTTTCTATTTTCTTCACGATTCATATTACTTGAATATAGCACAAAAAAGGTTTATTATAAAGATTATGCAAAATAAATTTTCAAAATGGGCGCTTATTATTGGTATTGTAATTGTTTTTAATTTATTTATTAATTATGCAATTTCTTTAGTTTACAAAGCACCAGATTGGAATTCATATTTTACTCAAACACAAGTTGTCGAATCGATAAATACAAAAGATGAATGTTTGAAAGTCGGCGGACAATGGACTGAAAATAATTATACTTACGACAAAACTACCCCTGCTCAAATAGATGCTAATGGTAAAAAAATAACTGGTTACTGTAATCCTGATTTTACAAAACAACAAGAATTTACCAATGCACAAAAAGTTTATAATAGAAATATTTTCATAGCACTTTCAGTACTCGGTGTTATTGCTCTTATGTTTGGAATTTTTTCTGTAAATATTATTTTATCTAATGGTTTTGCTTGGGGTGGAGTTTTATCTCTTATCATTGCTTCTGCTCGTTATTGGTCTGATGCAGATAATTTAGTAAAAGTTCTTATTCTTGCAGTTGCTCTTGGTGCCCTTATCTGGCTCGCAGTTAAAAAATTTAGTACTGATAAATAAAATATGAAAGAGTACGATCACAATAAAATTGAAAAAAAGTGGCAAAAGGAATGGGAAACAAAAAAAGTTTACAAAACACAAAACACTACTAAAAAGAAAAAGCATTATGTGCTTGATATGTTCCCATATCCTTCTGGTGCAGGGCTACACGTCGGACACCCTCGCGGATACATAGGAAGTGATGTATATGCTCGTATGAAGCGTATGCAGGGCTATAATGTGCTTCATCCTATGGGTTATGATGCTTTTGGCCTGCCAGCAGAACAATACGCCATAGAGCACAAAATACATCCTCGCAAAGCTGTAGAAAAAAATATCAAAACTTTCCGTGGTCAGCTCGACAAGATTGGTTTTTCCTATGATTGGTCACGAGAAGTAAATACTACTGATACAGAATATTACAAATGGACACAATGGATTTTCCTTCAGATTTATAATTCATATTACGATGAACAAAAAAATAAAGCTCGTCCTATTTCAGAATTGATTAAAAAACTTTCCAAAGAAAATAAAGATTGGAAAAAACTTTCAGAGGTTGAAAAAGAAAAAATCTTGATGAATTATCGCTTGGCTTATGAAGGCTATAGTGAAGTTAATTGGTGCCCAAAACTCGGTACAGTTCTCGCAAACGATGAAATAGTCGATGACAAAGACGGTAATCCTGTTTCAGAACGCGGAGGATATCCAGTAGAGAAAAAATCAATGCGCCAATGGTTTATGCGTATTACTTCATATGCTGATCGTCTTGTTTCAGATTTAGAAGATTTGAATTGGTCATCACATATAAAAGAGATTCAAAAGAACTGGATTGGAGTGAGTGAGGGAAGTGAAATTGAATTTAAAACTTCAATCAATAGAAATATAAAAGTATTCACAACTCGTGCGGACACTTTGTTTGGAGTTACATATGTTGTGCTTTCACCAGAGCATACAAATATCGGAGAATTCACTGTGCAATCACAAAATATGGCCGAAGTTACAGAGTATATTCGTGAAGCGAAAGAACGAGCAAAGAAAGAAGATATGACTATTCAGAAGGAGAAAACAGGCGTAGAACTCAAAGGTATCAAAGCTATAAATCCTGCAAATGGCGAAGAAGTGCCTGTCTGGGTCGCTGACTATGTGCTTGCTTCATACGGCACTGGTGCTGTGATGGCAGTACCTGCACACGATGAGCGTGATTTTGAATTCGCGAAGAAATATAATTTGCCGATAAAAGAAGTAATCGCTGAAATTTCTGGAGATAAAAAACCCGATGCTCGATCTCGAAATCGAGTTTCCGTAGTAATTGAAAATAGTGGTAAAATTTTGTGTGAAGAATTAAATGATGAAGATACAAAATTTGCAGGTAAATACATACTTATTGGTGGAGGAATAGAAAAAGGTGAAGACCCATATCAAGCTTTAATGAGAGAATTGTCGGAAGAAATAGGTACTACTGATGTAAAAGTAAAATCAAAAATTGGAACATTTAGAACTAATTGGTTTTGTGAAAGAAAAAGTAATCACAATGGTTTTTGGACAATGGTTAATCATGGATTCGCAGTTTCTGTTGATATATCAAAGATAAAAGAGAATACAGAAGAAGCAAAATTAATTTGGATAGATGTAAAAGAAGCAGTAAGGAATTTTAAAGAAGTTGGAAACATTTGCCAAGCAAAAATCTTGGAAAGATATATTCAGAATAAAAATTTATTTTATTCTGAGGAAGGTGAACTTGTCTCTTCAAATAAATTTACTGGTTTAACTTCCGAACAAGCTCGCAAAGAAATTACAAAAAAAGTTAATGGAAAATTTGTAAAAAAATATAAGATGCGTGATGCAATATTTGCACGACAAAGATATTGGGGTGAGCCGATTCCGCTCATACATAATGTAGATGGAACTATTTCTGAAGTTGCAGATAAAAAACTTCCACTCGTTTTACCAAATGTTACTTCATATGAACCGACGGGTACAGGAGAAAGTCCTTTGGCTGGAGTGAAAGCATGGGCAAAAGCAGGATACGAAACAAACACAATGCCAGGATGGGCGGGAAGTTCTTGGTATTTCTTGCGTTATATGGATCCGAAAAACAAAAAATCTTTTGCTGATAAAAAAATGTTGAAGTATTGGAAAGATGTAGATATGTATGTCGGTGGGTCAGAACATGCGACAGGACATTTGTTGTATTCTCGTTTTTGGCATAAATTCCTTTTTGATATGGGTTATGTGCCGACAGCTGAACCATTTAAAACTTTGAAAAATCAAGGAATGATTTTAGCGAGTGATGGACGCAAGATGAGTAAGAGATGGGGAAATGTCATCAATCCAGATGATATTGTAAAGACATATGGTGCAGATACACTTCGTGTGTATGAAATGTTTATGGGTCCATTTGAAGCCAGTCAGCCATGGAATACTGATAGTATTATTGGTTCTCGTAGATTTATCGAGCGTGTTTGGAAGATTAGTCAAAAAGTTAAATCTTCACCTAATGCTTCTGCTCGGGTCCTCGGGGAAAATCACCAGACCAGCTCGCAAAAGCATGCAGGTTCAGATTTAGAAAAAACTCTTCACAAAACAATTAAAAAAGTTCATGAAGATATATCAAATTTTGCTTTCAATACAGCTATTTCTTCAATGATGGTGTTGGTAAATGAAATGGATAAAGTTGAAAATATTTCTGTGAAAGACTTTAAAATATTTTTACAAATTTTAGCTCCTTTTGCTCCACATATCACAGAAGAACTTTGGAGAGAATTTGGAGAAAAGAAATCCATACACCTTACACCTTGGCCAAAGTATAATCCAAAGTTTTTAATTGAAGATACTTTGAAAATAGTTGTACAAGTAAATGGTAAAGTTCGTGCTGAGATAGATATTCCAGCTGATGCAAACGAGGAAAGTGTTTTTGCGCAAGTATTTGAAAATGAAAATATAAAAAAATGGATTCCAAATATCTCTGATATAAAAAAGAAAATTTATGTAAAAGGAAGATTAATTAATTTTGTTATATAAATGAACAAAATAATAAAAATCATAAATAAAGAATTTGGAAACCTGGGTCAAGCTGCTCTTATTTTGGGTCTTTTTAATTTGCTTTCACAAATTCTTGGATTGTTTCGTGATAGATCTATCGCAACAGTTATAGGTCCGTCACCAATGCTTGATGCATATTATGCAGCTTTTAGAATTCCGGATTTTATTTTCGTTTCTGTTTCTTCTCTTGTATCTATCACTGTCATAATTCCTTTTATTTTGGAAAAGATGAAAGATGGAAAAGTTACAGAAGAAACTTGTGATTTTATTTCTCAACTTTTTACTGCATTTTTATTTTTTATTATTATTGTCTGTGTAATTGTTTTTATTTTTCTACCAAATATCGTTCATTTTACAGCAGGAGGTTTTAATTTAGATATGCAAAACCAAGTGGTTTTACTTTCTCGTATTATGCTTTTATCACCGATACTTTTAGGTCTTTCAAATCTATTTGGATCAATCACTCAGCTTTTCCATCGTTTTTTTATATATTCACTAAGTCCGCTTGTATACAATATAGGTATAATTATTGGAGTAATATTCTTGTACCCACGTTTTGGTATAAGAGGTATGGCTTTTGGTGTTGTAATTGGTGCCTTAATGCATTTTCTTGTTCAAGCATTTTCAAGTCGTAAGTTAGGATTTTCTCCACATTTTACAAAAAAAATTGATTTTAAAAATATTTTAAGAGTATTAGAAATTTCTATTCCTAGAACTCTTGGTCTTTCTGCTAATTCAATGGCATTGATAGCCATAGTTTCATTCGCATCTTTTTTGGGAGTAGGTGCTATTTCTATATTTACTTTTGCAAATAACTTACAAACAATACCTCAAGGTATTGTCGGCACATCTTATGCTGTAGCAGCTTTTCCACTTCTTGCTCAAGCTTTTGCTAAAAAAAGTAAAGAAGAATTTAAAAAACATTTAACGAAAGCAGCTCGTGCTATTATTTTTTGGACTGTGCCTATTACATTTCTTTTTATTGTTCTTCGTGCACAAATCGTTCGTGTGGTACTTGGAACAAATACTTTTTCCTGGGAAAATACTCGTCTTGTTGCAGCTGGGCTCGCACTATTTTCGCTTTCGATTATGGCACAGAGTATGATTGCGCTTTTTTCTCGTACTTATTATGCAAGTGGTAATACAAAAAAACCACTTTATATAAATATAACTTGTTCAATTCTTATTGTTGTTTTTTCTTATACATTGATTCATTTATTTCAAAATTTCCCATATTTTAGATATTTTATAGAATCATTGTTGCGTGTTTCTGATATTAAAGGAACAACGGTCCTAATGCTTCCTCTTGCATATTCTCTTGGTACTATATTAAACTTTGTTTTACATTGGATTTCTGTGCGTAAACATTTTATGCATTCAGAACCATTCATTTCAAAAGCTTTTTTCCAAAGCCTAGGAGCTTCATTTTTTCTTGGTATTACAGCATACGGAACACTCAATTTCCTTTCTCCTGTTTTTGGTACTACAACATTTTTGGGAGTTTTCTTTCAAGGTTTGATTGCAGGATTTTTTGGTATTTTGGTTGGAGGTTTCGTGCTTTATATTTTGAAAAATGAAGAAATAGAAGAACTTGTAATAAACTTAAAAACAAAATTCTGGAAAGCAGAACGCATCGCTCCACCACAAGAAGAACTTTAGAATTAAAATTTATTTGTTAATATATAAATTATATGAAAACAGCAATAATAATTCACGGAATGCCGGATAGTCAGGAAGAATATTTTAATATGCTTGAATCGGAGAACAAAGAATATTGGCACTGGTTGTTGTGGTTGAAGGATGAATTAATAAAGAAAAATATTTCAAGCGAAGTTCCTGTAATGCCAGAAGCTTATAATCCTGAATACAAAGCATGGAAAGAGACGTTTGAAAGATTCCCGCTTAATGAAGAAACTATTTTGATAGGACATTCTTGTGGTGGTGGATTTATTGTTCGATATTTAAGTGAGAATGATGTAAAAGTTGGCAAGGTTGTACTAGTTGCTCCATGGATTGATCCAGATAAATATTTAAAGACAGGAATGTTTGATTTTGAAATTGATGAAAATATTGTAGCCAAAACAAAAGGTATTACAATTTTCTCTTCTACTGACGATATGCAAGAAGTCCAAGATAGTATAAAAATCCTAAAAGAAAAAATAAAAGATATAAAAGTTGTTGAATTTAAAAATTATGGACATTTTTGCTATGGTGATATGAAAACCCGTGAATTCCCAGAACTTTTAGAAGAGTTTTTAAAATAAAAAGCATCTTAAATCTATTTGACAAATATATTTAAATGTTCTAATCTATAAAAGAAAAAGAACCTTAAAAAATACAAAACTTCAATAAAATGGAAATAAACAAACTTATAACCCTTTGGGATTACCAAGAAAAGGCTTTTAAAAAAGTCTTACACGCGCTGAAAACTTTTGGCCGTGCACTTATGGTCATGGCTACGGGTTTAGGGAAAACATTTATTTCAGCTAAAATAGTTGAAGAATTGTTACAACCAGGAGATACTATTCTCTTCTTGTGTCATGATAATGGTATTCTAAACCAGAATTATGATGCTTTCAAAGAAGTACTTGATGACCCTTCAATTACATTTGCAAAGTTCTATGGTGCAAAGAAAAATTGGGATGCTGATAAACATACGATAGTGTTTGCTACATTTCAATCTGTTCTCGGTCATCTTCAAGATGAAAAGAGACAAAATATTTTTTCACCAAAACACTTTTCTTATATTATTGTTGATGAAAGTCATCATGCTCAAGCTGAAACTTTCAGTGAAGTTCTGCAATATTTCAAACCAAAATGGACTCTTGCAATGACAGCCACTCCCGACAGGGAAGACTTGGTTGATATTCGAGAATTGTTTGGTAAAGAAGTAGTCAATTACAAACTTCCTGAAGCCATTGCTAAGGGTTGGCTCACTCCAATCGAATACAAAGTGTTATCTGATGGTATCACTAAGGAAGAAATCGAAGCAATTTGCCATGAAATTATCGATGAAGGTATTAGAATCAGCGAAAGCCAGCTAAATGAAAAAATCTTTATTCGGTTACGTAGCAAAGAACAATGCCGACTCATCGAAGAAGAAACAAAAACTGGGAAAAGAGCAATTGTTTTTTGTGAAAATATTGATCACTTAGAACATGTTGCCTCCATCCTTCCTTCGACTGTCATAATGCATTCACGGCTTAGTGATAAAGAAAATGACAAAGCGTTGGATGCTTTCAAGCAAGGACTTGTTCGGCATATTGCTGTTGTGGATAAATTCAATGAAGGTATCCATATTCCACAAGCAGAAGTCATTGCATTTCTTCGCGCAACAAATTCAGAGCGCATTTTCCTTCAACAGCTTGGTAGGATTCTTAGTAAAAGCGCTGGTAAGCTCAAAGTAACTGTATTAGATTTTGTTGCAAATATCGACCGTATCAGGAAGATAAAAGCTTTAGCTGAAGAAATCGGAAGAATTGCGGGAATTAGAATAAATGGAAATAATAAAAACTTGTCCACACTCGATGAAGCAATTCATTTAGAAGGAGAAGGTTTCAGTTTTGATTTCAGTGATGAAATAGTAAATGTTCTTTCAATCTTTGAAAAAGCTTCAGTACCATATTATAAAACTTGGCAAGAAGCTTCTAAAATAGCAATAAAATTAAAAATTAAAAGCAATAAAGAATATATAAAAAAACATTACGAAGACCGTAAGTTACCAGGATGTCCACATTGGGCATATGAAGATTTCCCCGGTTATCATATATTTCTTGGTAACGATTTAAGATTTTATCATACTTGGGAATTAGCCAGTAGTGCTGCACGAAAACTTAAAGTTAATTCCGCATTAGGTTATCTGAAAAAATATAAAAAAGATAAAAAATTATGTTGCAAACCACAAGAACATTATAAAAATTGGCCTGGATGGAATATTTTTTTAAATAAAATTTCTGGTTATGAAACATGGCAAGAAGTATCTTTGATTGCTATTAAAGAGAATATTAAAAATCAAAGAGATTATATTAATAATCATAAAAAATTATTAAAAAAATATCCTGGAATACCTTATAAGGTACAAAGAAGATATAAAGATTTTCCCGGATGGCATGTGTTTTTAGGAAAAGTAAAATAATTAAACCAAAATCCCGACAACATAGTTGTCGGGATTTTTTATTTATGAATCTCCGTCCATATATTTTTTAGTTATCTTTAATAATAATTTCTATTTTATATCAAAACTCGCTTTGACAGTGACCATTATTTCTTTTTCTATTTTTGAAGTGTCGTATGATCCGTAGTCAGATATTTCTACTGAGTTTGGAGCAAGTACTTGTACTACTCCGCTAGACGCAGATTTGATAGCACCTATTTTTTTACCTCCAGCAGTAGCTATTTGTTCTGCACGAGCTTTTGCATCAGCTATAGCATTTGGTAGAAGTTTTACACGTGATTCTGGAAGTTTTGAGTAATAGTATTCGAGACTTGTTGTAGAAAATATAACTCCTTTACTAACTACAAGTGAAGATGAATTTTTTGCTAGTTCAGTTATTTTTTGAATATCGTTTGATTGGATTTCGATATTTTGAACAAGGTTATAACTTTTATCAGGTTGAGCATATTGTTCATAAACTTCATTCATAAATACAGGAGTAATGTTTATATCTTTTTCATCGATACCATTTGAAGCCAAGAAAGCTTTTACTTCTTTGATATCATTATCCATTTTTGCATATCCATCTTTAAGAACACTTAATTTTACTGTGCGAGTGATCATTGAATTCCATTTTACTTTATCAGAAGTGACTTGTTCTTTTGCAGAGCCTGTAACAGAGATACTTTCTTGTGTACGAGATTTGTAGAATACAAAAGAAACGAGAGCGAAACTTATGATAATAGATAGTCCTAAAATAAGACCGAAACTTACGAAACTTTGTTTTTGATTTTCCATATACTATAATACTAGCATGTCTCAATTTTTTATACAAAACAGTGATATTATTATGAAACTCGCTTTAGCAATGCTTTTGGGGATGATTATTGGTATCGAAAGATATCTCGCTCACAAGACAGCAGGTATGCGCACATATTCTCTCGTAGCAATGGGTTCTTGTATGCTTATTATTATTTCAGAAACAATCTCTGCTTCTTATATGCTTTTGGCAAATGTCAGTGTTAATCCTTTTCAAGTCGCTGCTGCGATAATCACTGGTATTGGTTTCCTTGGTGCAGGAGTCATTCTTCATCAAGAATCTCGTATAATAGGTATCACATCTGCTTCAGGTCTTTGGGTAGCATCTGGTATAGGTATTGCAGTTGGTTTTGAACTTTATAATTTAGCAATAATTGCGACAATATTAACTCTTTTTATTTTTATTGTGCTTTGGTTTTTGGAAAAGAAAATAATCGACAGACTTTTTTCAGGAAAATAATTTTATGCAGTCAAATGAAATACGAACACGGTTTTTAAAATTTTTTGAAAATAGGGGACATAAAATAATCCCTTCGGCTTCACTCGTACCGGAAAATGATCCTTCTGTGCTTTTTAATACTGCAGGAATGCAACCACTCGTGCCTTATCTTTTAGGACAAGAACATCCTATGGGTAAAAGAATTGCTGATGTTCAGAAATGTGTACGTACAGGTGACCTCGATGATATAGGAGACAATCGCCATTTTTCATTTTTTGAAATGATGGGTAATTGGTCTTTGGGAGCTTACTTTAAAGAAGAAGCAATTGAATATAGTTATAAGTTTTTAACTAATGGAGATAATGAAAAAGAAGGAGATAAAGGATTAGGACTTGGTGTGAATAGATTGTTTATAACTGTATTTAGTGGTGATGAATATTCTAAACAGGATGACGAATCAGTTGAAATTTGGAAAAAACAAGGAATTCCAGAAGATAGAATTTATTTTTTACCTGCAGAAGATAATTGGTGGGGTGCTGGTGATACTGGCCCTTGTGGTCCTTGTAGTGAAATGTTTTATGATATGGAAGGCAAATTTGTTGGACAAAATATTTCTAGAGAAAAATTCATTGAAGAATGTAAAAAAGAAACAATCATTGAAATTTGGAATGATGTTTTTATGGCTTACAATAAACAAGTTAAAGATGAACATAAATTAGAATATCAAGAATTAAAGTTAAAAGGTTTACCAATACCAAAAACTTTTTATTTTTTAAGTGATTTGCCAAATAAAAATATTGATACTGGTGCTGGCCTCGAACGCATCACTGCTGTCATGCAAGGTAAAAAAACTGCATATGATACGGATTTGTTTGAAAGTGTTGCCGCATTTTTAATACCTGTCCCAGCTGATATGAGAAAAAAAAGAATTATTGCTGATCACATAAGAACTAGTGTTTTTTTGATTGCTGACGGTGTTATTCCTTCAAATAAAGATCAAGGATATGTATTACGAAGATTGCTTCGTAGAGCTATATTTTGTTATACAAATAGAAAAATAAACAAAGAAGAAGTTTCAACTTTAGTTGATTTAATATCAATAAAATATGGTGATGTTTATGAAAAAATAAAAGAAAATTCACATTTTATTAAAAATGTTATTAATGATGAAGTTAATAAATTTACTCAAACATTAGAAAATGGTCTTAAAGAATTTGAAAAAGGAATCGATCCATTTATTCTTGCAACAACTTATGGTTTCCCAATAGAGCTAACAGAAGAACTGGCACAAGAGAAAGGAATAAAAATCGATAGAGAAGATTTTAATAAAAAAATGGCAGAGCATCAGAAGCTCTCACAAACCGCATCAGCTGGAATGTTCAAAGGTGGGCTTGCGAATCATAATGAAAAGACGGTGAGACTTCACACAGCACACCATTTGCTTTTAGCTGCATTGCAAGAAGTTGTGAGTCCAGAAATCAAACAAAGAGGAAGTAATATAACAGAAGAGCGTTTGAGAATTGATTTTGTTTGTGATCACAAGCTAACTGATGAAGAAAAACAAAAAGTAGAAGATTTGGTTAATCAAAAAATAAAATCTGGTTTAAATGTTGTTCGTCGAGAGATGCCACTTACTGAAGCAGAAAAAATAGGTGCTCAAATGGAATTTGGAGCAAAATATCCTGAAACTGTATCTGTATATTTCGTAGAAGATGAGAAGGGGAGTATTTTTTCAAAAGAATTCTGTGGAGGTCCACATGTTGCTAATACTGGTGAGCTAGGTCACTTCAAAATACAAAAAGAAGAAGCTGTTTCAGCTGGCATAAGACGTATAAAGGCTATTTTAGAATAATAGTTGACAAATATTCTATTTCTAGTAATATATTAATTGGAATATTTCCAAAACAACTTAATAAATAAATCTTATGTCGAAAAAACCATTGTTATCCTTAACTCTAACTGAGCTTTGGTGTGAATTGAAATTTTATGCGGACAATCTTAAAAAGAATGATTCCACGAAAGTTTTAAATGAATTAAACAGATTGATTCAATCGCTTAAAGAAAAAGAAAAAGGAAAGTGTGAAGAATCAATCATAAAATTATTACGTGTTCCAATATGGCTTTTACGTCATAAAGTAACAAAGCCTTCGATTATTTTGATTGCTTTGCATAGAAATTCACCCAAAGATTTGGTGGAACTTTTATCCAATACTTATGGAGAAAAATTTTCTTCTTCTGTTGAATTATTAACAAAAAAAGATTATGAAAATAAATCAAAAGAAGAGAGAGTAAGCTTAAGATTGGCAGATTTCAAAAATGCCGTTGAAAAATCAAAAGAAGCAGCCATTGTGCTTTTGGCTGATTATTTTATCAACAAAATTGATTTTAAAACAGAAATCGATAATGACAAGAAGATTTCTTGGGCAGAAAAATTTCAACCAAGAATAGAAATTTTGTACAATCATTTTTCAAAAAATTTTAAAACTGAGCAAGGTGTTGTGTTGTCTGTAAAACAAATAACAGATATATTAATGGAAGACCTTGCTTGTATTAAAGGTGTTCTACAATTGGCTTAATATTTGTATTGAATTTAATTTTAAAAACCGCGATAAATATTTCGCGGTTTTTTTATTGCCTTTTTGTATACACACAAGGTATAATTATCTTATGAGTTTATTTTCTTCCAAAAAAAAGAAAGACATAGTCGCTCTTTTTGATATTGGCACATCTAGTGTAGGTGGTGCACTTATCGTGAAAGATAATAAAAATATTCCTACTATTATTTTTTCAGTTCGTGAGCCAATAAAAATTACAGAAAATTTTGATTTTGATAGATTTTTTTCATATACAATGCAATCTATTCAAAAAGTCGCACATAAGATCAATCTATCAGGATTAGGTGTTCCAAATAAAATATATTGTACACTTTCTTCACCTTGGTATGCTTCACAAACACGCTCAATAAAATTAGAAAAAAATACTAATTTTATTTTCAACTCAAAACTCGCTTCAGATTTGAATAAAAAAGAATTTTCTCTATTTGAACAAGAAAATATAAAACAAAACAATGATATTATCTCTGGTGCACATATAATAGAAACAAAAAATATGTCAGTTTCTTTGAATGGTTACAGAGTACAGAAACCATTAGGAATGAAAGCAAAGAAAGTAGAAATGTCTTTATTCTTATCTATGGTAGAAAAAAACATAATTACAAAAATAGAAGAATCAATAGGCAGATATTTACATTTTAAAAATATAAAATTCTCATCTTTTATTTTTTCTTCTTTTACAACATTGCGTGATGTATTTCCAAAAGAAGAAGATTTTATTTTTATGGATATAGGAGGTGAGATCACAGAGATAGGAATGGTTAAAAAAGATATTTTACTTGAATCTGTTTCTTTTCCGTACGGTAAGAATTTTATATTAAGAAGTTTATCAAAAAAAATAGGCCATGATATAGATCATACAAAATCTTTATTTAATCTTTATTTACAAGGACATTTAGAAAAGAAAAATTCAGAAAAAATAAAAAAAGAGTTAGATATTCTAAGCTTAGAATGGCTTAAACAGTTAGGAATTTCTTTAAATGCTCTATCTAGTCATATTTTATTACCTCATACAGTATTTCTGTTGGTGGAACAAGATATGATTTCTTTTTTTGGTGACATAATTAAAAAAGAAGAATCAAATCAATATACAAAAACAATTTCCAAATTTAAAATAATCCCAATAGATACAAAAATACTTCACGGGCAAGTTATTTTCGAAAAAGAAACAAAAAGAGATGTTCCAATTATCACACAATCTATTTACATTAACAGATATAATAAATAAAATATAAATATGCATAAAAATTTATTTCAAGATATGGTAAAAGCAAAAAATATAAAACAAAAAAAACCACAACCAGAAGTGGTTTTACCAACTAAAACAAAAACTGTTTTATATAAAAAAGATGAAAGCACAAAAACACGCCACACTCTTTGGTTCGTAGCTCTGATTGCAGTTGTGTTTCTTGTTTTTGCAGTTTCTGTTTTATTCTCTAAAGCAGATATAACCATTTCACCAAAACAAAAAGAATTTGATTTAAATTCTTCATTTTCTGCAGTAAAAGAAGGTAATGACACCAGTCTTTCTTTTGATACTGTTATACTTTCTGATTCTGAAAATAAAACAATACAAGCTACTGGTTCTGAGAATGTATCCATAAAAGCTACAGGTATTGTGATACTTTACAATGTTTTTAGTGCTACTCCTCAGAAATTAAAAATAGACACTAGACTAGAAGGCTCAAATGGTAAAATTTATAAAACAAAAACAGCTCTTGTAATACCTGGAATGTCCGCAGATAAAACACCTGGTTCTGTAGAAACTGAAGTCTATGCTGATGTAGCTGGGGTTGAATCTAATACAGATCCTATAGATTTCAAGATTTTTGGTTTTAAAAATGGACCAAAATATGAAAAATTTTACGGACGCTCAAAAGGAATTATCACAGGAGGTTTTGTGGGAGAAAGACCACAAATCTCTGAAGAAGAAAAAACAAATACACAAAACGAAATTAAAGATACATTAAAAGCTAAACTTATAAGTAAAGTCGAAAGTCAGTTACCAGCAGGTTTCGTGCTATTCCCAGATGCTGTATTTGTTGATTTTGATCCAAATATTTCTTTTGTAACAAACAAAGATAATGGAGCCACTATGACTATTAAAGGCACTTTGTCTGGATTTATATTTAATGAAGAGAATCTCTCAAAAACATTAGTGAATACTTTGCTTACAAAAGACCAAGATCAAAACGCCTATATTTCTAATACTAAAGCTTTAACTTTCGCTCTTGTAAACAAAGATGATGTTTCTTTTGTAAATACAAAAAATATTAGTTTTACATTAAAAGGTAAACCAAATCTTGTTTGGAAAGTTGATTCAAATTTAGTTTTACAAGATTTAATAAATAGTAATAAAAAAGATTTCAATAACATCTTAGCAAAGTATTCAAACATAGCTTCTGCAGATTTAGCTCTACGTCCAATCTGGAAATCAACACTTCCAGATAAAATAGAGAAGATAAATGTCTCTGTAAATTATCCAAAATAACAATTTCCCCATAATTTATTGACTAAAACTTTTGTTTTTGTTAGTATATTCATATATCCAATGAGTGATCCTAAAAACGAAAAAATTTTAACATCCCGAGGCGAAATAACTGAAGCATTACCTAGTACTCTATTTAGAGTTATGATGGAAGATGATAAAGAAATTCTTGCTTACCTTTCTGGAAAAATGAGGATGAATAGAATAAAAGTTTTAGTAGGTGACAATGTGGAAGTTATCCTTGATCCATACGGTGGTAAGGGTAGAATTA
>CAYXTA010000003.1:0-94227 GCA_964468315.1 uncultured Candidatus Saccharibacteria bacterium | reverse complement strand
CCATAACTTCCCCATTTTGTTATTAAATTAACAACAACAGAGGCTTGAGTACTTTTAACAATAAAAGCAGTACCAAAAATGATACTGAAGATAATAAAAATACTTATAGGTAATTTAAATTTTAAATTCTTCAACTTTGTCTTTTAGAATTAAAGCGACGACTTTTTCAACTAATTTTTTTGGATCTGAATCAAAAACTATTTTTGGATTTGGTCTATGACCTTTTTCCATAATAAATTTAATTTCTTCTCCCATTTCCCAACCCTTATCTTCTAAAATGCCAATTGGTTTGTTATCTTCAAAAGCAACAGTGAATTCATGTATTGTACCAATTCTTCCACAACCAAGTATTACAGCATCACAAGAACGAGTAAGAAGAATATCTCTCATTTGATATCCAAAACCAGTATAAATAACTAGATCCATGTAATCTACTGGAAGCTTGTATACTTCGACATGCTCTTTTTCTGTTGCTGCCGGAGAAAGACCAATAGATATACCTCCGACTTCTTTTGCTCCAATAGCAGACCAAAAAGGAAATCCTGTAGTAGCGCCTGTGACAAGTATTCCACCCTGACGCACTATTTCTGCTCCGAGATCTTTTGCTTTTTGTAATGCATTCGCACCACAGTGTCCTGTTTCAGCTGCTCCAGAAACACAAATTTTTAATTGGCGATGTCCGTGTTTAACATACGGATTTTGTAAATTTATATCCATAGAAACAATTATATCACAATTAACAATCAAGGATAACACTTTCACCTTTTATTGGTTGGCGAGCTGAAACTCCAAAATTATCACGGATTTTTTGTATTAAAAATGAAGCAGAGCTTGGTTCTGACATTACTGTAAATATTTGTTTTACAGTACCTGATGTAGAACTAACAAATTCTATAAGTGCATCAGAATCTTTATGACCAGAATATCCGGAAATCATTTCTACTTTTGCTCGTACTTGTACTTCTTCTCCATTTATATAAACAGAAGGAGAACCTTCTTGTATATATCTTCCTAAAGTACCCACTGCTTGGTAACCTGTAAGCAATATAATGTTGTTTGGATCAGGTAAATAATTATGTTCATGATGAACAATACGTCCACCAGAAGACATTCCGGATCCAGCTATTATTATTTTTGGATTTGGCATTCTTAAAATCATTTTTGATTGATCTGCTTCTGGTGTAGAACGAAGCCCAGGGAAAATAAAAATATTTCTATCAGATTTTGCCATATCTTGTGCTTCAGCATTTAAATAATTTTCATATTTTCTATAAACATCTGTCAGTTTTATAGCAAGTGGTGAATCTAGAAAAAATGGTACGAGTGGAATACTTCCTTTTGTCACAAGATCATGTATTTCAAAAAGTAATTCCTGAGTACGCTCAAGAGAAAAAGTAGGCATCATGAGAGTAGACCTTTTTTTAACAGCCTCTTCTATTACGTCTTCGAGTTTTATTTTTCTATCATCTCTATTTTCATGATTACGATCTCCGTATACAGCCTCCATAATCATATAATCAGCATCATTAATAAATTCACAATCTTCTAGTATTGGTGATGGAGAATTACCCAAGTCCCCAGTGAATACTATTTTCTTTCCATTAAAAATTATTTCAATAATAGCTGAACCAAGGACGTGGCCAGAATTCTTAAAATTTATTTGAAAATTTTCTATTGCAAAAGGATGATGATATGGAAATGTTTTCCAAAGAGTCATCATTTTATTTATATTTTCTTCGCTATAAATAGCAACTAATTCTTTATTTATATTTCCATTATGGCCATGAGATAAAATATGAGCTTCATCTTCAATCATAAATTTTGAAATATCTTTTGTTGGTGGAGTAGAATAAATAACACCTTTGAAGCCAGCATCTATCAATCTAGGAATTCTACCAATATGGTCTAAGTGCGCGTGAGTTATTAAAAGTACGTCTATATCTTTTGGATCATAAGAAAATTGCGCATTATTATCTTCGTCTGCAGATTTTTCACCTTGTATAAGACCACAATCAACTAAAATTTTAATTCCAGTTTCTTCATCTTCAAGTAAATAGTTTGCACCTGTTACTGTATCTACTCCGGTACAAAAAGTAAGTTTTAATTTTTTTGACATAAATATAGTATAGCAGATAAACCACCTGATACATCAAAGAAAATATCTGAAATTGTGTCTAATAGATAAAAAGGATTATGGCTAATTTGATTTACTAGTATCTCAAAAAATTCCCAACCGATACCAACAACTAAAACAAATAAAAATATTTTTAAAAATTCATAAAAATTAAAATCTTTTAAAGATAAAATATAAATTCCAAGCATTCCAAGGAAAAATCCTCCCAGAAAATGCATTGGCATATCAAACCACCATAGTGATGAATACCAATAGAACTTCATTGCTAGAAAATTAACGATAAAAATAAAAAAAACCATGAATGTCATGCGTTTTAAAAGTTTTTCTTTATTCATAATTAAATTATAACTCATTTTAAAAGAAAAATCCGCTATACTAGCGGGTGTTTCTTAGGGCTATTTCCAATATATTACCGTAGCTTATAAAATACGTGGGTGCCAGACGTTGTAGGCCAAGGCCAACACCGATCGAAGCTCCCATAAACTATTGTTCTAGGTAATAATTGGAAATAACCCTACCTAAAGTATAACAAAACAAAAACCTCACGCAACTAGACGTGAGGTTTTTTCTGTTTTTGAATTTTTAGTTATGTTTTTTTGTTTGTGTAAATTTCTCATGAACAGTTTCGTAACTAAAAAGTTCACTTTCTGAGAACCAGTGAGCGATTTCTAACTTCGCTTCATCTGCATCTCCTGATGCATGTATCAAATTTGGAATACCGACTTCATTTGCATCAGCGTGAGCATAACTCATGTGTGAGTAATCTCCTCTTATTGTTCCAGGAAGAGCAGATTTTGGTTCTGTTGCACCGACCATCTTACGAACAAGAGAAGCGGCTTCTATTCCTTCTAATACAAAAGCAACGACTGGACCTATGCTCATCATTGCAAGAGTTATATCAAAAACTTTTTGTCCACGACGAGTCGCTACTTTACCAATTGTTTCATAATGATGATGATAATGAGCATTATCAGGTTTCAACATTTTTGCTCCAATAATTTTCAAACCAACTTTTTCAAAACGAGCAAGTATTTCACCGACTATTCCACGTTGTACTGCATCTGGTTTTAAAATGATTAATGTTCTTTCTTGTATATGTGACATAAATTTAAATAATTAAAATACTAATAAGCCTATACTAGCAGAAAATCTCTTTTTTGCAAAACTAGCTACCCATTCTGTTTTTCGTATTTTGCCATGATTTCAGCTTCGACTTCTTCACGGTCGCGACCATATTTGAGATATGAAAGTTCTTTTAGAGAATCGACGATTTCAATATTTCCTTCTTCTGGTGCAACTGTTTTCATATTGAAAGGTTTTGTAGGTTGGCCTTTTACAAGCATTGAAACATAAGCATTATAATTATCTATTTTTATTATATCTTGAGCAGAAAATGTCGGTTTGAATTTTGGCTCTAAGAAATCTGCGTCTTCTGGTGAAACACGGAAAACAGCCATAGATCCGACGTTTCCGAATATTGCATTTTTAATATTATCTTCAAGTTGAGAAATATATTGGTGAGCGACATTTAAAGATAAACGATATTTACGAGCTTCAGAAAGAATAGAAGCAATAGAATCAGTAGTGACATTTTGGAATTCATCAATATAAAGATAAAAATCATTCATCGGCTTACCGAACATATCAACACGAGAAAGTGCAGCCATTTGTATTTTACCCACAAGCAATAGACCGATAAGGTTCGCATTTATTTCTCCAAGTCTTCCTTTTGAAAGATTTACAAGAAGGATCTTTTTGTTATCCATAATTTCACGGAAATTAAACACAGATTTTTCTTGCAAAACAACAGGACGCATAATGTCGTTAGAGATAAAGTTATCAAACTTTGAAGTGATGTATGGGATAAAGTTTGAAAGAGCTTGTTCCCCTGTTGTCTGTTCAGCCGCAACCCAAAATTGTTTAATGATTGGGTTTTTACATTTTGCAAGTTTCATATCACGAAATTCTTTATCAGAAAGAACACGGGAAATTTCGAGAAGTGTACAACCAGATTCTGGATCTTCCATTATTAGGAATGCAGAATTTTTAAAATATTGTTCGAACATAGGACCTCCAGAAGTTTTCATATCAAAAAGTTTATTAAAAATTCCCATGAGTTCATTTACGACGAAAGTTTTTTGTTCTGGATATCGTGGATCATATTCGAGCATGTTGAGTCCCATTGGTCGTGCTGTATATGCGGGATCAAAATAAATAACATCATCAATACGTTCTTTTGGAATACGAGAAAGAATAGTTTGAATATCTGTTCCGTGTGGATCAATGTAACAGCAACCATCACCATTACGAATATCTTGCGTCACCATATTGAGCATGATATTTGTTTTACCAGTTCCTGTCTGTCCTATAACATACATATGCCTCATTCGATCTTCGCGACTCATACGTATCTCTGTATCATTTCCACGATAACTATTTACACCAAGAAGTATTCCTTCATTTCCCATTTCGATAGGAGCTGGAGCAATACCAGCCTTGGCTTCTTTAAGTTGTGGCTGTGAAGAAATACCAACAGGAAAATGAAATATAGAAGCCATCTCTTTTAAATTCAAAGGCATTGTATGGTCTGGAGAAAAAGCACGATAAGAAAAATCATGAAAAAATTTCTTTAAATTAGATCCTGATGCTTTTTCGAAAAGTATTGAATTGCTTGCAGGCAAAGTGAATTGATTGAATGAAGATTCTATTTCTTTAAGTATTGCTTCCGCTCTTTCTTTTGTTTCTCCTGATGCCACAACACGGATATTTGTCTTCATTATCGTACTTTTCATTTTTGTAGCTATCTTTTCTGGAGCACCGTCGTCTACTGCACTTCTACCAGGAACATATTTTTCACTTTCATCTTTCTTTTTTGGTATTCCAAAAATAAGTTCTTTTGAAGCATTCCAAAATGCTTTGTGTAATTTATAAAAATTATCAGATGCATGTTTTACAGAAGATCCTGCTCGTACATCATCAAGTATCATATGGAATTCTTTTGTAAATTTTTCACCAGCAGGGACTACTATCATTTGTATTGCCGCACCTTCACCACTTTTTTTAAGTTTAGAAAATACATTAAGTATGGTATTCATAGGATCATGATCTATTTCTTCGTATGTCCTAAGTGGTAAGACTCCTCTTTCATAAAGTGACGCATATGCACCAGCAGAAACACCTTTATCGGTAAAAATATTATAGTCATCAGATACTTCTATAAGTTTTGCATTATCATAAAAAGCTAAAACTTGTTTTTCAAAAAGTGAAATATATTTATTAGGAACACCAGCATATACTACGACTTGATCTGCATTGTTATCAATAGCAATTTCTAAACTAAAATAGTTTTCATTTTCATTATTTAAACCAGAAGATATGGATTGCATACCAGCATAAAATTGTTCCATTGCACCAATGAAGTCTTTAAATCCTTTTTGATTGTCAGTATCATTTGTAGGGAGTGTAACTTCAAACAAAGTCATATTTAGCTCTTTTGATAAAGGAGAAAATTCTTTTAATCCAGATATGGTCTGACCACTTTTTAAATACTGTACTAGTATTCTATGGAAATCATCATCTATGTGTGGATTGTTCATTGATTCTACGACTCCGAGTGCATTCTTTATTCCCTTCGTAAGTAAAATACCTAAGATTTCTTCCATAACCCTATCGTGACTTTCTGGTTTTAATTTTAAAACTATACCTTCGACTTCTTTTTCTTTAATTATGAAATCTTTATGTAGAGCTTTTTCTTTAGGTATTTGTATGTATTCTGTAATAACTTCTTTCGTAGATTTTTCATTAGCATTTTCAAAATGACCTTTTTCAACTAAAACACGTTCTTTATCTTTTACTTGCTCACGCAAAAAATCAAGCTCTTCTTCTGGGCTTGTAAATTTTGGCATTTCTTTAAAAGATAATTCCATATCTTTATTATAACTTAAAGAAAGTTATAAGTGAAAGTATTATTTTATTTTTTTGTGAGAATTTCAGGCTCGTCTTCAGTGATAGCTATCGTACATTCAAAATGAGCACTTCTTTTTCCATCTTTAGTACGGAAAGTATATTCATCATCATCTAGAGTAACAGTTTTTGTTCCAATATTTAACATTGGTTCTATTGCTATAACCATTCCTTTTTTTAATTTCACTCCAGTTCCTGCTTTTCCAAAATTTGGAATATATGGATCTTCGTGTATTTCTACTCCGACTCCATGACCAGATAAAATATCGACAATACCATATTTACCTTGTGATTTTACAAAACTCTCAATTGCAAAACCAATATCTCCTACTGTGTATCCAGCGCGAGCAGCAGAAATACCAGCGTACATTGCTTTCTCTGTAATTTCTAAAAGCTTTGCATCTTCTTTGTTTATTTTTCCGACAGGTACAGTGAGAGCCATATCTGTAAAAAGTCCTTTATGTTTTAGGCCAAGATCAATAGAAATAATATCTCCTTCTTTAAGAATTTTATTTTTATTTGGAATACCATGTACAACTTCTTCATTCACTGAGGTACAAAGTGAGGCTGGATATGCAACACGTACCCCACTAGGTCGATAATTCAAAAAAGCTGGAGTATCCCCTCCTTCACGGATTAATTTTTCTGCATACATATCGAGCTCTTTTGTAGAAATTCCAGGTGCTACTTTATCTTTTACTTTATATAAAATAGTAGCGAGTCTTTTACCTCCCTCACGAATTATATCTATTTGTTCTGTAGTTTTTATTATTATCATTTTTTAAAAACCTAATGCTTTTAAAATATCTGTGTGAACATCTTCTATGCTTTGCTCACCTTTAATATGAAAAATTTCATATTTATCTTTATAATAATTCATAGCAGGAAGAACATTTTCTTCATATTCTCTAAATCTTGTTTCTATGCCTTCTTTTGTATCATCTGGTCGTGAGCGTAATTGCAATCTTTTTACTGATTCTTCTTTTGATAATTCTATATAAATAATTTTTACATTATCTCTTTTGTAGAATTTCATCATTGATTCGAAACTTATTGCTTGGCTTACAGCACGAGGATATCCATCCATTATCAAATTCTTCTTATCATCTAAAGAATTCATAAAAATATTAGTCACTATTGCATCTGTCATAACACCAGGTAAAAGTTCCCCTCTTAAAAGAGGCCCTTTTATCAAAGAGCCTGTAAAATCATTATTTTCTGCTAATCTCCTATATTCATTCCCTGGAGAAACATATACACAATCAGCTCCATCTTTCTCTTTCAAAAAATCTATTAGAAGCTTTACTTGTGTTCCCTTACCTGAACCAACGATACCGAAAAATACAAAAGTGTGTGACATATGTAGATAGAATACAAGATTTGAGCTTTAAAATCAAATATGCTTTAATTAACTCACTTATGAATAAAAAACATATCATCACAATAGCTGGAGGAATAGGAAGTGGAAAATCTAGTACTGCCGATATGGTTGCAAAAGAGCTCGGATATAAAAGATTTTCATCTGGAGATTTCATGCGCCAAGTCGCTGTCGATATGAATATGACTTTAAATGAACTCTCTACAAAAGCAGAAAGTGATCCAAGTATCGATACAAAAATAGACACAGAAGTAAAAAAGGCTGGAGAAATGAATGAAGTGGTTATTGATTCTCGTCTTGCTTTTCATTGGATACCAGAGTCTTTCAAAGTCTATCTTGACCTTCCACCTGAAATATCAAAAAGTAGAATCCTTAATAATCTAAAAGAAAATCCCCTTCGTAGACAAAGTGAAGAATCACTAACAGAAGAAGAGATTTATGAAAAAATAACTCATAGATTAGAAAGTGAAAAGAAAAGATTTAAAGAAATGTATGGCGTAGAACATACAGACAAAAATAATTTTGATTTAGTGATCGATACTGATAAAAACAATCTTGAAGAAGTAGCAGGAAAAATCGTTTCAGAATATAAAAACTGGATCAGCTAAAAATAAAAAACTCCCTCTCGGGAGTTTTTTAGTATTAATAATTATTTAATTAGTAATAACTTGTGAAGTATTAGAAATTCCAATAGGTGAAATATTTAATCCGGAAATATCATTTACTGTTATTCCAGTCATACGAGTAGAAATAGATTGGGTTCCAGTTGAACCAGAAATACCGGAAGTTAAACCTCTTAAAGTAAATATATTTAATGAAAGAGGGTTTATAATTAAATTATTACCTAAACTCATAGAGATAGATTGAGTTCCATTACTACTACCTACTCCATTTCCATTGGTGTAAATTACACCATTACTATCTATCAATTGATATCCGCTTAACCCAATAGTAGATGAATAAGCACTATTAAAAGACATAGTATTCACCTTGCATCCATTTGTGTTAGAAGTATTTAAAACCATAACTCTATACATATTAGTAGTTCCGTTTGTAAGAACTTGTGGAGGATTCAATGGTATCATTTGAATAATAGGATTACAAAGTTGTGCAGTTACTCCTGATCCATTTATAGTAAATAGATTATCAGAACGATCAGCAAGATTACCGCTTGTATAATAAATACCAATTTTAAAATTTAACCCATAAGGAAGAGTAGTTTGTAGTGTTACTGTTTCATTTCCATCATTTTGAATATAATTTCCAGTAGGAGACACATTTATAGCACCGGCATTACTTTCAAGCATAATTTCTAAATTAGTTGTTGCGGGTACATTACAACTTTTCCATTTTATATTCACCAATTGCCCAGAATAATATACTTCCCCTCCGTTTGGAGAAGTGACAGTTATTGAAGTGGGTGAAGTTGCAGAACAAACAGGAACTATTGTTGCAACAGCTTTTGCTGTAGTAGTAGTTGTAGGCACAACAGTTGATACCTTTGTAGTAACAAGAGCAAGAGTCTTTGGTCCAACAACACCAACAGGTTCTAGATTGTTTTTAGCTTGAAGTTGTGTAACAGCTTCTTTTGTAGCTGTTCCATAATATCCAGTAGCAGCCATACCGAGTAAACCTTCATTCTGTAAAACTTGCTGTAATACTTTTACATCTTCCCCCTTTGAACCAAAAGAGAGGAAGCGAGTAAATATATTGTCTGCACTAGCTTTTTGAATATTAATAAAGAAACTAAAAACTAAAGCTAAGACAAAAAAACTTGATATAATTTTTTTCATTGAATTGTAATTATTTTTATTTAAACTTATAATAAAGTAAGTGTACCCCCCCCCGACCATCTTTAGCAAGATTATTCTGTGTATAACTCTGTATAAATCAAAAAATTCCCAACTTTTGTTGAGAATTTTTTATTAAGTAAAAATATATAATTAGTATTCTCTCATTGAGATCTGTGCATCGACTTTCTTTATGAGGTCAAGGACAACAGAGACAACGATAAGGAGTGCAGTACCACCAAGAGCAATAGCTGTGATGCCTGTAATAGAACGCATTACGAGTGGAAGAACAGCAATGAGACCAAGGAATACAGCTCCGAGAAGAGTGATACGATTTAAGACTTTAGAAATATATTCTGAAGTACTTGCTCCTGGGCGAATGCCTGGGATAAATGCACCATTCTTTTGAAGATTTGTAGACAAAGCTTCTGGATCGAAAGTAACAGCAGTGTAGAAATAAGTGAAAAGGAAAACAAATATAAAGTAAACGATTGTGTAAAGCCATGTGCCTTGTGCGAAAAGAAGTAAGAAGCTAGAAATCTTCACAACCCAGACGTGACTTGAAGTAGCCAAGAAATTACCGATCATTTGAGGGAAAAGTAATATTGAAAGAGCAAAGATTATCGGAATAACTCCAGCTTGGTTCACACGAAGTGGAAGATATGTACTTCCTCCTCCAAACATTTTACTTCCACGAACTTGTTTTGCGTAAGTTACAGGGATTGGGCGTTCTGCTTCTGTGACAACAATAACTCCAGCAACAACAAGAAGACCAACAACAGTAAATACAACAAAAAGAGGAATTTGTGAAACATCAAAAGAGAAGAGTAACTGACTGATACTACTTGGAATATTTGCAATAATACCCCCAAAGATAATAAGTGAAACACCATTACCAATACCAAATTCAGACATAAGCTCACCGATCCACATAAGTAACATTGATCCTGCAGTAATCAAAATAAGGTTTGAAGCCATTTCAAAAGGAGTAAGGGCTCCTAAAATATTTTGACGAGCAAGTATTGTAAGCAAAGAAAAACCTTGTATCAAAGCAAGTGGTACAGAAAGTAAACGTGAATATTGAGTAAATTTTCTTCTACCTATTTCACCTTCTTCTTGGTACAAAGCTTTAAATCTTGGAACCATTATAGTAAGAAGTTGCATTATGATACTTGCAGTAATAAATGGACCAACTCCGAGCATTATTATTGAAAGATTTGAAAGTCCACCTCCAGAGAAAATATTTAAAATACCAAAGAATTGGTTATTTGATAAGAAACGATTAAGTTCTACTGTATCGATACCTGGTATTGGTATAGCAGCGAGTAAACGGAAAATAAACAATGCAAAAATAACGAAGTATATTCTTCTTCTTAGAGTCTTATCTTGGAAAACTATTTTTACTTTATTCCAAAAATTTTGCATATATTTTTATTATTTAAGCTATTACACTTCCCCCTGCCTTTTCGATCTTTTCTTTAGCACCTTTTGAAACGATACACTTAGTGACTTCTATTTTTACTTTGAAGTCTGCTTTACCACTTAAGATTTTTACTTTTGGAGTAAAACCTTTGTAAGTCTTGATAGCTTTTTTCTCTATCAAAATAGTTGGTGTTATAGCTCCTCCTGTTGGGAAAAATTTTGCTATAGCATCGAGTGAAATAGTAGCTGGTTTTATTTCATAAGAATTTGTACGGTAACCTCTTTGCTTTGGAAGCTTCTTGATTATGTCACGAAGTTCTGGGCGCTTTTTGTTACCAGCACGAGCACTTTGACCTTTTGTACCACGGCCAGAAGTCTTTGCGTGTTTACCACCACGTCCTACCATACGGTCTTTTTTATTCTTATGTATTCTTTTTAAATTATGTATTTGCATAAAATTGTATTAAAATTATTCTTTTATTTCAGGTACTACTGGTGCAACTATATCAAGGTTTACTTTTGAAAGTTTAGTAGCAACCAATGATAATGCTTCGATTGTAGCTTTTGCATTGTTTAATTTATTTTTACTACCTGAGTGTATCTTTGCAGTTACATCTTTTACTCCAGCTAAAACCAATATATCACGGAGAGCAGAACCCGCTACAAGTCCACGTCCACGGTTTGGAGAAATAAATACTTTTGAACTTGCGAATTTTGCATCAACTTCATGAGGAATAGAATTATTCTTTGTAAGTTTCAACTTGATCATATTTTTCTTTGCATTGCGAAGAGCTTTTGTGATAGCAAGTGAAGTATCTCCTGATTTACCAAGACCAAGACCAACAGAACCTTTTTTGTCTCCTGCTACTAGTGCAACAGAGAAAGAGAATCTACGTCCTCCTGCTACGACACGAGTCACACGACGGATGTCGATGATCTTTTGATCGAATTCTGGCTTTGGTCTGTCGAAAGAAGCTGGTCTGCGACCTCCTCTTCTGTCTCCTCCTCTATTGTCGTTAGTATTTTTTTGTTGATTATCTTTATCCATAATTTTTTATTCAGCTAAATTTTATTAAAGCTTTAATCCAGCTTCACGAGCACTATCTGCTACGACTTTTATGCGTCCTGTGTATTTAAAACCATTTCTATCAAAAACAACTTGTGAAATTTTGTTATCCATTGCAAGTTTTGCTATATCTGCACCGATTTGCTTTGCGTGTTCTGTTTTTGTACCCTTTGTCATTTTAACATCATTTGCAGAAACTATAGTCTTTGCTGTAGTGTCGTCTATGATTTGAGCATAGATAAATTTATTTGATCTAAAAATAGAAAGACGTGGGCGTTCTCTAGTACCTGAGATTTTAGCTCTGATCTTTGCTTTCAAACGTATTCTTTTTTCAGTTTTTTTAATCATAAAATTTAAGTTATCTTAATGGATTATGCTGTTTTCTTACCTTGTTTTCTTCTAATAACTTCATCTTCATAACGGAAACCTTTACCCTTGTAAGGTTCTGGTTTCTTCATTGAACGAAGTTCTGCTGTAAAACTACCAACTACTTCTTTGTCGATACCTGTAACTGTAATATTGTTCTTTTCTGCTGTAACTGTAAGATTTTCTGGAATCTTTACGATAACTGGATGAGAAAAACCGAGTGCAAGGTGAAGTTCCTTTCCTTTTACTTCTGATTTGAAACCAACTCCTTCAAGAATCAATTTCTTTGCATATGGAGTTTCTACTCCTGCTATCATATTTTTGACATGAGAAGCATAAGTACCCCAAAGTGATTTTGAAAATTTATCATTTCTTTGTATAGAGAGAGTGATCATTTTGTCTGCAATGTTTATAGTAACATCGTCACGGAAGTTCTTAGTCAAAGTTCCTTTTGAACCTTTCACTGTCAAAACAGGGCCATTCTTTGTGACTTCTACTCCTGCTGGTATTATTATTTCTTGTTTTCCAATTCTACTCATATAATTTTATTACCAAATTTTAAACAATGCTTCACCTCCGACCATTTCTTTCTTTGCTTCTTTTCCAGACATTATTCCTTTTGGAGTTGAAAGAATTACAGAACCGAAACCATTTCTTACTGGTCTGATATCTTTTACTCCAAAGTATGTACGGCGTGATTGTTTTGAAACTCTGTCTACGTCTGTGATTTTTGCCTTTCCGTCAACATATAAAAGCTCTACTTCGAGCACTGGGAAACCTTTTCTTGATTTCTTTGAAAATCCTACGATGTATCCCTCTTTCTTAAGACATTCCAAAATAGCTTGTTTCATTTTTGAATGAGGAAATACAGTCGTTGGGCGCTTTGCCAAACTTGCATTCTTCATCATTATTATCATGTTTGCGATTTGATCCATAAATTTATTTAAATATTACCAAGATGACTTGCGGATACCTGGAAGCATACCTTCGTTTGCTAGTTCTCTGAAACAGATACGGCAAATACCGAAATCTCTCATAAAACCGTTTCCACGACCACAACGAAAACATCGGTTTTTAACCCGTGTAGAAAACTTTTGCTTTTTTGCCGCTCTCGCGACGACTGATGTTTTTGCCATAATTAAAATATCGTCCTTTTTCTAAGTGATATCTTGTATTTTTTCTTAAAACCTTTTAAAAAGCCTTAAGGAGAAATACAGATCAACCTAAATGAGGAACTCCTCTATACTAGCAGAAGCTCTAAAAATAGTCAAATAAAAACCCCGCTACATTTTTGTGGCGGGGTTTTAAGATGTGTCTGTGTTTTGAGCTAGCTAACCTTTTTTTCTTTTAATAATTCAATCTCAAGTGAGGTTACACGTAAATAAAGTACTTCTTTGGCTTTTTGACGAATATTCTCAGCAAGAATTTCATTTTCTTTACTAATATAAAAGAAATTATTAAAAATAGAGAGAAAAGATTCCGTGTCTTTAAAAGAAATATCCTCAAGTTTTTTATTGATGACTTTATTAAAAACAACAATGTATAAATCTCTTACGTTACGATAATCATGTTCATTACTCTCTTCAGGATTATTAGCAAAACGATTTATTATCGTATGTAGAGTTTGTAAATCTAACAAACGACTATTTGAATCATTTTGAAGCTCTTCTGCAAATTTTAAACAAACAAAGGGTGAAATAAAAGTTCTTGGGTAATAACTTAAAAAGTTATTCAAGAAACTTAATCGTGTAGCAATCAATATTGAAGAGTCTTGCAATGATTCTGTAAGTGATTTTGCGTAAATACTACCAAAACATTTAAAAAGTGATTTATACTCCCGGTCATTCAATTTTGCAGAAGCAACAGCCAGCTGATCAAAGATATTTCTTACATCAGCATTAACGCCATTTTCAATGGCAATTCGGAACAATTTTAATCTTCTTGCTTTTTTTATTAAAAAAACAATAAGACAATAAATGGTAAATAATACCACTGAGGCAATCACAAATAAGGTACTTTTTTCTACTAACATAGCTATAATTTTTTAAGGTTTATTTGAATACAATATATCATATAGATAAAAAATTGTCAAATAAAAAACACCCTTATTTCTAAGAGTGTTTTTTAAGTTTAAAGTTTTTTATTTCTTCTTTTTACTATCTTCTTCAGTCTTGAATGGAATACCTAAGAGTTCGAAGAATGCAGTACCTTCTTTTTTAGTTTTAGCAGAAGAAACGATAGTGATAGCGAAACCGAAAACGTCTTTTATATCTTCATCAGCTGTTTCAGGAAATATTGTGTGTTCTTTGACGCCGATAGTCATATTTCCGATATCATCCACAACTCTACGAGAAATACCACGGAAGTCTTTTGTACGAGGAAGAGTAACATTAATAAGCTTTTCAACGAAAGCAAACATTCTCTTTCCACGCAGAGTAGTCATAACACCAATAGGGTCACCTTGGCGAACTTTGAAAGATGCGATAGATTTCTTTGCGCCACGGAGTGCTGCTTTTTGTCCTGTGATTTTTTCTAATCTTCCAGAGATGAATTCATTGCGATTCTTATCTTTCTTGATACCTGTACCAGTACCAACATTGATAACAACTTTTTGAAGTCTTGGAGCAGCCATTTTGTTTTTGTAGCCAAAAAGACCTTTCATCTTTTCGAATGCCATAGCGTCTTTTTCTTTTACAGTTATGTGTTTCATATATATTTATTTAAAAAATTAAATTTCTTGACCACTCTTTTTTGCAATGCGGACAATCTTGTCCCCTACTTTTTTCTTACCGATCTTTGTAGGCTTTCCACTTTTTGGATCAGAAAACATTACATTTGAAGCATTGATAGGTGATGCAATAGAAATAACTTGTCCTTTTTCTCCAGACTTTCGTGGACGTTGATGTTTCTTCATCATGTTGATACCTTCAACAACTACACGATTTTCTGCAGTCAAAACACGAGCAATTTTACCTTTCTTGCCTTTGTCTTTTCCTGCGATAACTATTACATTGTCTCCTTTTTTTAATTTCATATCTTTGTATTTAAAATATTATATAACTTCCGGTGCTAGAGAAATAATCTTTTGGAAACCTTTCTCAGCAAGCTCTCTTGGTATTGGTCCGAAAACACGTCCTGCTTTTGGATCTTTCTTTCCTTTTTCTAATATAACAACAGCGTTATCATCAAAGCGAATATATGAACCATCTTTTCTACGGAAAGCACTACGAGTACGGACAACTACAGCTTGGTGAACGTCTTTCTTCTTTATAGCCTTTCTTGGTGTTGCTACTTTCACAGAAATAATAACGATCTCACCGAGACGTGCGTATCTTTTGTGTGCAGAGCCAAGAACCTTGAAAACTTTTCCAACTGTTCCTCCTCCGTTATCTGTTATTTTTACTAATGTTTCTGTTTGTATCATAAAATTATTTTACTTCGATATATTACTTAACGACTTTAAACTTCTTATCTTTTGATATTGGTCTTGTTTCTATTATTTCTACTTTGTCTCCAGTATGAAATGCATTTTCTGCATCATGTGCTTTGTATTTCTTACTTACTTTGTAGAATTTTCCATATTTTGGGTGTTTAACGAAACGTGAAACAGAAACAACAACAGTCTTGTCCATCTTATCAGAAACAACCACCCCTTGTAAGGATTTGCCGTTCTCTACTTTTTCTTTTGTGTTTTTTGTTGTTTTCATAATACTTTATAATTTAAAATTATTTTTTACTTTTTGCAGTTATCTCTGTCATAAGACGAGCGATTTGTTTCTTTGTTGTAGCTTCATGTTTTACATTCTTTGCTTTTGTACCTTGTGCTTTGAAGCGTATAGTACGGAGCTCTTCATGTAATGCAGATACACTTTTGTTCAAATCTGCTACACTCATTTCTTTTAAATTTTCTTTCTTTTTTGCCATAAAATTTTATTTTTTGTGAACTCTTGAAATAATTCTTGTTTTTAAAGGAAGCTTTGTACCTGCTTTACGAAGTGCTTCACGGGCTATTTTTTCATCTACTCCATCTACTTCAAATATAATACGTCCAGGGAAAACTTCAAAGAAATAACCTTGTGGATCACCTTTTCCCTTTCCCATACCTACTTCTGCAGCTTTTGCAGTGAAAGGTCTGTCTGGGAAAATACGAATCCATGATTTTCCAGCTTTAGTAAGTGTACGAGTCATTGCTTTACGAGCAGATTCGATTTGATTTGATTTTACTCTTCCTTGAGTTTCTGATTTCAAACCAAAAGATCCGAAAGCAAGCTTTGTGCCACGCGTATCAGAAGTCATCGCCTTTGGGTTTAGGCGCATTGTATGCCACTTTCTAAATTTTACTTTTTTTGGTACTAACATATATTTAAAATTATTTAACTTCTACTTTCTTTTTATCATTAAAAATTTCTCCACGGTAAATCCAAACTTTTATACCGACATCTCCGTATGGTAAATGTGCTTTTTCTCTCTTGAAATCGATATCTGCACGGAAAGTTTGAAGTGGAATTGAACCTTTCTTGAGTTCTTCTGTACGAGCGATTTCAGCACCACCGAGTCTACCTGAAAGAACAACACGTGCTCCTTCTACTCCTCTTGTACCCATAACTTTTTCTATAACTTGTTTGATAACACGACGGTAAGGCATTCTCTTTTCCATACCCTCAGCGATCATATAAGCAACGATAGCAGCATCAGCTTCTGGGTTTGGTATTTCTACTATATCGAGTTTCAATTCTTCTGATTTAGTAAGATTTAGCTTTTGCATTTTCTTTACTATTTCAGCTTTTAGCTTTACTGCACCTTCACCTGTACGGCCGATAATAAGACCTGGGCGTGATGTACGGATTATGAAACGTGTAGATTTTTGACTTCTTTCTATTTCGATAGAAGAAACATAAAAACCACGAAGTTTCTTTTCTAAGAATTCACGCAAAAGTACATCCCCTTTTAGGAATTCTACATATTTTTTGTCATCAGCAAACCAGCGAGATTTCCAGTCTCGGAGGATTATCAATCTATGTGCATATGGGTGTACTATTTTTGACATAAAATTATTTTTTTGCTTTTTTAGCTACGGCCTTTTTTGCGGGAGCTTTTTTAACTGTTTTTTCTTTTACTTCTTTCTTTTCTTCTGTATTCTTTGATTTATTTGCCTTATTATTCTTTTCGTTTTCAGACTTGTCTTTCATTGCACCCTTTTCTGATAGAAGTATTGTGATGTGACTTGTACGCTTGTTTATACGGTGACCAGTACCCATCGCAGCTGGCATCATTCTTTTCATAACAATACCTTTGTCTACGCGGAGTTCTTTAACCATCAAATCTTCTTTTTCAATATTAAAATTTGTTTTTGCATTTGAAACAGCAGACATTAAAAGTTTTGCTATTGGCTCGCCTGCGCGTTTCGCCAAATAATCAAGCTCTACTATAGCTTGAGGAACACTTTTACCTTTGATTAGATTCGCAACGAGGCGAACTTTACGTGGTGATTGTCTGTAGTTTTTTAAAAATGCTTTCATTGTAGTTTATATTTAAAATTATTTCTTTTTCGCATCAGCAGCAGCATTTGCTGATTTAGCTTGAGCTATTTCAGTTTCTTTCTTCTTTTGCTCTAATTCTTTCTGCATTTTACCTCCGTGTTTGTTGAATTTCTTTGTAGGAGAGAATTCACCAAGTCTATGGCCAACCATATCTTCTGTAACAAGGACTTCTACGTGTGTTTTACCATTATGAACACCAAAAGTGAAACCAACCATTTCTGGTGAGATAGTTGAAGCTCTTTTCCAAGTCTTGATCATTGGAGTCTGCAAAGGACTCTTGCCTGCAATCTTTGCAAGAAGCTTTTCATCTACGAATATTCCTTTTTTGAGTGATCTTGTCATAAAAAATAATAATAAAACGAGCCCTTCTGAGCTCAGATACATAATAGCAAAATACAAAATAAAGTCAAATTCTACTTAAGGTAAATAAAAAAGCCCCACTAAATGTGTGGGGCTTTTCACTTGAACATTAATTCCAATCAAAACAAACTTTGGTTATCTTCTTTGTTTCATTTAGCTGATTAGCCAAATTATACAAATCTGTTATCAATTTCGGTTTTATTTCTTTTGATTTTTCTTTAGTAGACAATTGATTATTTTCCATTGTTTTTAATTTTTGTTTACTAAATCCAAAATAATTCCACCATCCGGAACGATAGTCTTTTTTGTAATTTCTTCTTTTCTTAAAAAATTACGGTTTGTTTGATTGGTTTTTAATAAACCAAACAAACAACTTTGGTAACGAAAATAATATGACATGTTACTTTCACCTTTAATAAAAATATGATTTACAATTTTTACGATTTCAATTTCTGGATAAAATCCAAAATTATAAAGCCGTTCAATTATTTTTTTAGAAACAAGAGATCTTGTTTTCGTTTCTTCAAAGGAAATTGGGCTCATTCCAATGTAACTGGAATTCACTACAAAATCTTTTGAGAAATTACCTTTTGTTTCAAAAACCTTTAATTCTTTGTAACTCTTAATTATTTCTGATTGTTTTTGGTACGGATGGATTGTCCATATTCCATTTTCTTTTGTAAATGTTTTTTCTTTTACTTCGGCAGTCGTAATGTTCATAAGTCTTTTGTTTTATGGTTTATATTAAATAACTATTTCGTATATATATTAGCATATCAAAATGACTATGTCAAATAAAAAAGACCCTTTATTTTTAGGGTCTTTTTAGTTTATTTTAATTTCTTTTTACCGATATCTTTAATTATAAAAACACGAGAACCAGGACCCATTTCTCTTTTCTTTGAACGAAGATATATCTTTCTATTTTTAGGAGCAATAGAAATAAAGTCTTTTTTGTAACAAAAATAAGTCCAATTATTAGAGGTAAGGAGTTTGATTTGAGATGTTATTTCTAAAATCTCATTTTTTGATAACTGATCAAAACACTTATTCATTTCTTTTAAAAACTTGTAACTTTTCTTTTCAGCAAGTTCTTCAGATTCTAAAATGATTTTTCGTGTTTTTTCATTTGTGGATTGATCAACGTAATTTTTTTTAAACCTTGCGTCTACATGGTTTTTTAAAATATTATTACGTAACCTTTTTTTAGGTAAAATTACATGTCTTTGATTCCTGTTTTCAACAAAATCAATTAGTTTTTTAGGTTCAAAATCAGGAGTTCTTTTAAGTAATAAATTGTCTGCAACAGGATTCATTGTTCCGGTGAAATTTCCCATAGGTTTTTCATTTTTAGAAGGTTTATAAAAGAATTATTTTTCAATACATTTATACACCTAAACAAAAAAAATGTCAAAAATAAAAATGAGTTTTAACTAAAAAAAGAAATAAATTTTGGAACAAAAATAATGAGACCAACGAGTACTGCAACTTTCACAGCTATAAGCACTGCCCCAGCAGCTACGTCCTTCGTATCACGAGCATAAGGATGATATTCTGGACTTGTGAGATCCATGTCTATTTCTATGGCTGTATTGAAGGCCTCAGCTACAAAAACAAAACCTATTGCGAAGATTAACTCTATCCATTCTGTCGCAGAAATATTAAAAAAGAATCCTAAAAATAAAACAATAAAAGTAACAAATAAATGCACCCATGCATTGTGTGTACTCCTCAAAAAAACAAAAACACCTCGCACCGCATGAGTAAAACTCTTCGCCCGAGCTACCAATGAAAACCTTTTCTTTTCTGACATTTTTTCCATACAACCATTATATAACAAAATAAAAAATCCCCGAACTGTATCAGTCCGAGGATTTTAATCTATTTAGTTCCGTTTAAAACTTCGATATATGATAATAAACATCATCATAAGAAATTGAAGTCCAAGAAACCACAAAGGTTGCAACCATAACTCTATGGTTATTCGATTTCCAAGCATTACCGCTAAAAAGCTACAGAAACTTCCAGATGTCCAGAAAATAAAACCTGTCATATTTTCTGAATATGGATCTTTTGATACCTTTAATAGGGTTGGAATTGTTCCAATTGCTACTATGGTTAAATTAATCAAAAGAGACTGAAAAGGGTTTCCTGTGATGTACCAAAGCACACCAGACATAAAAGTTATACCAAGACAGACTATATCGAACCAATGTGTTCCTCCTTGTCCTTTTTTAATTGAAAAAATAAAAGTAATTATTGTTCCAATAACATAAGCAACAGGAACCCATAAACTATCTCTTGCACCAAGAGCACCTGATGTTGCTAGTACCAAAGAATCAGAAAAGATCCAAATAAGCCAACTTGCGCGTTGCGGGCGGGTATGTCCAGTAAAAATCGAATACCAGTAAGGAAAATATGCTATCAAAGACAGCAATCCTCCCAACATACCAAGAATTGTTGTTGTTTCCACTATATATTTTTTAAATGAACCGATTTTTCTCTGCTTTCGGCATTCGCAGTATTTAAATACAAAATAGCATAAACAAAATAAAAAGTCAATAGTAATAACAAAAATCCCCTTTCGGGGATTTTTGTTAGTTTTAATATTATTTGTTCTTTCCTGTCTTTCTGCGTGATACGATGAATACGTTTGAGTATTTCTTTGGAGTTCTTGTCTTTCTTCCTCCTGTAACCTTACCCCACATAGTCTTTGGTCGACGTGTTCCGCGTCCTTGGCGTCCTTCTCCTCCTCCGTATGGGTGGTCTACTGGGTTCATAGCAGTACCACGAACTGTTGGTCTTATACCCTTCCAACGTGAACGTCCTGCTTTACCATAGTTCTCTAAGTGATGCTCTTCGTTTGAAACAGAACCGACAGATGCCCAAGCGAGTTCAGAAACTTTACGAACTTCAGATGAAGGCATTTTTATATTTGTATATCCATCAGCGTTAGCAACAACTTGAGCAAATATTCCCGCAGAACGAGCTATCTTTGCACCAGATCCTGCTTTCATTTCTATGTTGTATACAAAAGTACCAACAGGTATATTCTTAAGCATTAAACGATTACCTACTTTGAGTTCAGCATTTTCTGAAACAACAAAAGTGTCTCCTGGTTTTACCGTTTGAGGCAATATGACATATCTCTTCTCTCCATCTTTGTAAACAACAAGTCCTATGAATGATGAACGGTTTGGATCATATTCTATACTTGTTATTTTTGCAGGAATATCTTTTTTGTTATACAAGAAATCAACATCTCTAAATAAGCGCTTGTGTCCAGCACCTTTGTGACGAGTAGTAATACGTCCGAGATTATTTCTTCCTACACTTCTTTTGAAGCCATAAGTAAGAGATTTCTCAGGTGTAGTCTTAGTCAAAACATCACGGTATTTGATGTTTGTCATTTGTCTTCTTGATTTACTTGTCGGTTTGTATGTTTTCATTTATTTTAAAAAATTAAATCAATTCTATTTTGTCGCCCTTTTTTAAATACACGACCGCTTTCTTTCCACCATTTTTTGTACCTTCTTTACCACGGACAAAAGTCTTCTTTACTGGAATTTTCAACATATTTACTTTCACAGGTTTTACTTTGTATATCTTTTCGATTTCTTTTGCTACTTCATTTTTTGTAGCGCGCGGAGAAACTTCGAAAGTATATACACCCTTTTCTGCAAAGATTGCTGCTTTTTCTGTGATTCTTGGTTTTTTGATTATTTTTATATCTGCCATAAAATTATTTCTCTAATTTTGATGTTAAAAATGCAATAGCGACTTCTGGATTTTCTATTATCAAATATTTTTGATTCAATAATTGCATTGGGTTTATATTTTGTATAACAGCCATTTCAAGAGAAGGAATATTTCTGAAACTCTTTTGTATATTTGTATTTTTTTCTGATAGAGCAACCAATGCACGAGCTTTCTTTGCACTTGCAAGGTCTTTGATACCAGCACCTTTTGAAATATTTGTTATAGCGTCCATAGCAGTCTTTGTTTTGATAGCTGATTGAGCAAGTGAATCAACAAAAATTATTTCTTCATCTTTGAATTTCTTTGAAAGTACTGTGAAGAGTGCGGCAATACGCATTTTCTTGTTGATCTTTTTCTTGTAGTTCTTTTCTGCAAGTGGTCCGTGTGTGACTCCTCCACCAACCCATATAGGTGAGCGAGATGATCCGTGACGAGCACGTCCTGTTCCTTTTTGTTTCCAAGGCTTCTTACCTCCTCCACGCACTTCTCCACGGCCTTTTGTGTCAGCTGTACCAGCACGTTTGTTACTACGGATACCTTCTACAACTTGGTGCACAAGGTCAGTTTTCCATTTCAAGCCGAATACACTCTCTGGTAGATCGATAGTACCTGCACTTGTTCCTTTTTGATTGTAGATTGTTGCTTTCATGACTTTAATATTTATTATCTTGCTGTTATTTCAATAACGTCACCACGCTTGCCTGGTATTGCTCCTTTGATAAGCATTGTGTTATTTTCTTTATCAACAAAAACTACTTTTAAATTTTTGTAAGTAATTCTATCTGATCCCATTCTTCCTGCCATACGCATACCTTTTGGTACGTGTGTACGAAGACCTCCACCAATAGATCCTGGCTCACGTTCTGAGTGTTTCTGACCGTGACTTCTAGGGCCTCCATGGAAACCGTGTCTTTTGACGACACCTTGAAAACCTTTACCTTTTGAAATTCCTGATACTTGTAAACTATCACCAACTTCAAAAATAGAAGAATCAATAGTATCACCGACAGCACCTTCGAAAGTATCTCCAGCTTTTAGGCGAAATTCTTTGAGAACTTTAAAAGTATCTCCTTTCATTTGTCCGATTTGAGCTTTGTTTACTCTTTCTTTTTTCTGCTCTCCATAACCAACTTGTACAGCATTATAACCATCTGTTTCTTTTGATTTTAGAGTGACAACTTTGACTGGACCAGTTGAAATAACTGTTACAGGAACAACGCGTCCGTCTGGAGAAAAATACTCTGTCATATTAACTTTTGTTCCAAGAATGAATTTCATAAATTTATCTCTTTTATATCATTTTTACATCTATATCGACTCCTGAAGGAAGAGATAAACTCGTCAACGCTTCGATAGTCTTTGGTGATGGATTTAAAATATCAATCACTCTCTTATGTACTCTCATTTCAAATTGCTCGCGAGCATTTTTGTAAACAAAAGAAGCACGGTTTACTGTATATTTTTTGATCTCAGTAGGAAGTGGTACAGGACCGACAACTTTTGCATCGTAACGCATAGCTGTATCGATAATCTGTTTTACAGACGCATCCAAAATCTTGCTCTCGTAAGCACGAACTCGGATTCGTAATACCACTTCTTTTCCTTCTTCCTTCTTTTCTTTCATTTTGGAAGCTTTCACTGAAGATGCTGTTTTAGGCTTTTTTGTTTTTGTTTCTGCTGTTGTCATAAGAGCTAATAGACTTTTTTAATTTAATTAAGCAATAATTTTAGTAACAACTCCGGCACCAACTGTCTTACCTCCTTCACGGATAGCAAAACGTTGTTGTTCTTCGAGAGCTACTGGTGTAACCAATTTAACTGTGAATTTTGCAGTATCTCCAGGCATAACCATTTCTACTCCTTCTGCTAGTTCAACTTCTCCTGTAACGTCTGTAGTACGGATGTAGAATTGAGGCTTGTAACCTTTGAAGAATGGAGTATGACGTCCACCTTCTTCTTTTTTCAAGATGTAAACTTCACAAGTAAAGTTATCATGTGGAGTAACAGTTCCTGGTTTTGAAAGAACTTGTCCACGAGTTATATCATCTTTCTTAAGTCCACGTAGAAGGATTCCAGCGTTGTCTCCAGCCATACCTTCTTGAAGGTTCTTGTTGAACATTTCAATACCAGTAACTGTAGTCTTTTGTGTTGCTTTAATACCAACAACTTCAACGTCTTCACCAACTTTTACGATACCTCTTTCGATTTTTCCAGTTACAACTGTTCCACGTCCTTCGATAGAAAAGATGTCTTCTATAGCCATAAGGAAAGGTTTTGCTGTATCTCGTTCTGGAACTGGGATATATGTATCAAGAGCGTTTGCAAGATCCATGATCTTCTTTGCCCATTCGTCATCAGCTGATGTAGCTTCAAGACCTTTTAGAGCTGATCCACGGATAACTGGAGCACCTGCGCCATCAAAGCCTTGTTTTGTAAGGAGTTCACGTATTTCTTCTTCAACGAGGTCGATCATATCTTTATCATCAACCATGTCACATTTGTTAAGGAAAACGATGATTTTTGGAACACCAACTTGTTTTGCAAGGAGAACGTGTTCACGTGTTTGTGGCATAGCACCGTCTGTAGCAGCAACTACGAGGATAGCACCGTCCATTTGAGCAGCACCAGTGATCATGTTTTTGATGTAGTCAGCGTGACCTGGAGCATCAATGTGAGCATAGTGACGAGTATCTGTAGAATACTCGTTGTGTGAAATATTAATAGTGATTCCACGAGCTTTTTCTTCAGGAGCATTGTCGATATCTCCAACACCCTTCATTTTAACAGTCTTACCGTTAAGATTAAGAACGTTCAAAATAGCTGCTGTTAAAGTAGTCTTTCCGTGGTCAACGTGACCGATAGTACCAACGTTTACGTGTGGCTTGTCTCTTTTAAATTCTTCTGATGCCATATGATTATTTTAGCTAATAAGTAAAACTTAACGTACGAGAACCAGTCGCTAAGGCTTAACTACTAACTTAATTAAAACTAATAATAAATTTTTATAAACAATTTTACTCTTTCGGCAATATAAAAACTGCCAAAAGTGCAGTTAGGTCTATAATAGCAAATTAAAAAACATTGTCAAATAAAAAAGCCGGCCCTTTATTTCGGGTCGGCTTTATTTTGTTTAAAATAAAAAAGATACTCTTTTATTTTTTTTTCTTGTGGTACAGCATACTTACCAGTAAACATTAAATCCTTGTAATGATTTTCCAAAAGAATAGAAAGCTCAAAAACAAGTGGAATGTCCACCCAATTTGATCTGGGACCAAAAATTTGAACAGGTACATGTACACAGGACTTTTCTTTATTCACAAAACTTTTTGAAAGATCATATACATTTGGTTCCATTTTTTTGGTTTTAGATTTTAAGCAACTTTTTTAGAACGAGAGTTTAAGAAAGGTTGTATTAGAATAGAATCCGTAAGGAGACTATGTCTTGTTTTTGTACTTGTTAAATTAACATCATAATAATCTAAAGATTTATAATGCTTTTTTAGAATTTCTAATTTTTCATTATCACCAAGTAAACTCCAAGAATCGTCTATTTCATCGAATTTGTAATGTTTTAATTTTAAAATTCTAGAATGAAGAGTAGAACCAAAGAATTTTTTCTTTTCAATGTTACAACTTTCAATAAAAATAATCTCTCCGTTTTTCAATCTAGTAAAAATCTCTAAGTGTTTCATACGTTTTTGCGTTTTTTTGTTTAGTATTTAGTGAATTTTTGTGAGTTTTAATTTCTTTCGTTTTTTGGTTGCTTAAGCTTTTTATTTTTTTGCCAAGGTTTAAATAAAATGACTATAAACAAAGCTAGAACACTGAAAAAAATAATTAGAAACCATAAAGGTCCTAGAGTTTTTTCAAAAATATTTATTATTAACAATATTTTCATTTTTTAAATTATTTAATGTTATTAAAGAAAAATTACAGCACTATTTGCTATCTAAACACTAGTATTGAGCTAAAATGGTTTTTTGTCAATAAAGCAAAAGCCCTGCCGGACATGTCCGGCAGGGCTTTTGTGAATTTAATTTTATAAAATTATTTTCTAGAAGCGATGATTGTATCGGCTACGTTTTGTGGCACGATGTCGTAACGTAGGAATTCCATAGTGAATCCTGCACGACCTTCTGTCATAGAACGAAGGTTTGTCATATAACCGAACATTTCAGAAAGTGGAACAACGCCTTTTACAACTTTGTTCATACCACGATCTTCCATACCTTCGATGATTCCACGTTTTGCTGAAAGTGACCCTGTAACGTCTCCCATGAATTTATCTGGAGTAACAACTTCTACTTTCATCATAGGTTCAAGAATAACAGGACGAGCCATTTTACAAGCATCTTGTATTGCCATCGAAGCAGCGATTTTGAAAGCCATTTCGTTTGAGTCGACTTCGTGGAAAGATCCGTCCCAAAGATCAACAGAAACATTCACCATTTTGAAACCAGCAAGAATTCCACGATCGAGACCTTCTTTGAATCCTTTTTCACAAGCAGGAATGTATTCTTGTGGAATAGCACCTCCTTTGATTGTGTTTATGAATTCAAATTCTCCTGTTCTCTTTACGTTTTTAGGTAGATCTGCAACTTCCTCTTTTGTCATTGGTGCCATAGGTTTGATTTTGATTTTTACGTGACCGTAGTTTCCACGACCTCCAGATTGTTTGATATATTTACCTTCAACTTCTGAAGAACCAGTGATAGTTTCTCTGTATGCAACTTGTGGTTTACCAACATTTGCTTCAACAGAAAATTCACGTTTCATACGATCAACAATGATTTCAAGATGAAGTTCTCCCATTCCCGCAATAATTGTTTCTCCTGTTTCTTGATCAGTTGAAACTTTGAAAGTTGGATCTTCTTGAGCGAGACGGTTTAGTGCCATACCCATTTTTTCTTGGTCAGCTTTTGTTTTTGGTTCAATACGTAGAGAAATAACTGGTTCAGGAAAAACGATACGATCTAAGATAATTGGATTTGCTTCATCACATATAGTATCTGAAGTAATTGTATCTTTAAGTCCCACAGCAGCTGCGATTTCTCCCGCGAAAACTTGTTTCACTTCTTCACGGTCGTTGGCATGCATACGCAAGATACGGCCGATTCTTTCTTTGTTGCGAGTTCTAGGATTGTAAACATAACTTCCAGCTGAAAGAGTTCCAGAATATACACGGAAGAAAATAATTTGTCCTACGAATGGATCAGTTGCGATCTTGAATGCAAGGGCTGAGAAAGGTTCTATATCAGAAGCATGGCGAACCATCGCTTCTTCTGTATCAGGGTTTATTCCACCGATAGGAGGAATGTCTGTAGGAGCTGGTAAATAGTCAATGACAGCGTCGAGCACGAGTTGTACACCCTTATTTTTCAATGCTGATCCAGCGAAAACTGGGAAAATGTCATTATTAATAACAGCTTTACGAAGTGTTTTTTTAAGAACATCGATACTTGGTATTTTTCCATCCAAGTATTCTGTCATCATTACATCATCTGTCTCAACTATTTTTTCAACAAGTTCAGCATGATATTTTTCTGCATCAGCTTTCATATTTTCAGGAATTTCTTTTTCGATAACTTTATTACCCATTTCACCTTCGAAATAGTAAGCTTTCATTTTCAAAAGATCGATAACACCTTCGTGTTGATCTTCTAAACCAATAGGGATTTGGTAACGCACAGCATTTTTATTTAAACGGTCAAGAATAGTAGCAAATGAATGCTCGAAACTTGCACCTGTACGATCAAGTTTGTTTACGAAACAAATACGTGGAACTTTTGCTTCATCAGCATAACGCCAGTTTGTTTCTGATTGAGGTTCTACACCAGCAACACCGTCGAAAACGACGACAGCACCGTCGAGAACACGGAGAGATCTTTTTACTTCCACTGTGAAGTCGATGTGTCCAGGTGTGTCGATAATATTGAAACGATGTTTCTTTGTTTTATCAGTTCCTGCATATGTAGGCGTCCAGAAACAAGTAACAGCAGCAGAAGTAATAGTGATACCTCTTTCACGCTCTTGTTCCATCCAGTCTGTAGTTGTTTCTCCGTCGTGAACTTCACCTATTTTATGTGAAACACCTGTATAATAAAGCACACGCTCTGTTGTCGTTGTCTTACCCGCATCAATGTGGGCAATAATTCCGATATTTCTAACTTTCTCTAGTGGATAGTCTCTTTCCATATATATTTTTAATAATTAATGATAAATAAACAAAATAAAAAGCCTTAAAAAGATAAAGCTCTAATACTTACAATATAAAACATTTAAGGCTTTTTTGCAAATAAAAAAGCCTGTCAGATGTGCGACAGGCTTTTAAACAAGATCAAGCAAATATTTCAATCTTTTCAACAATTGAAAGTTTTGAAACTTGCTTACTTTTAGGGAATCTTCTAAAGAAATTCTTTTTCGCTTTCATATTTAGCTTAGTTACATCAATTTCAGATTCCCTTAAAACAGTTTTCTTTGAATTTGAAGTTTTATTAAAAAATGAATCTTTGTAAGTTTGCGGAAGCAATTTTAAAACTTGTTTTTGTTTTTGTTTGTCTTTGATTCCTTTAACAATACGCAGAGCAATTTCTTTTTTAACTCCTAAGCAAAGTTTTGCAATTCTTTTATTGTCTTCAAGAATTGAAACATGGTTCAATATTCTTTTCTTCCCCTCTAAGCCGTAGCCAGAAAAAAAAGTATCTTCAACAATTTTCTTAAAACTTTCTACTTTTATTTTCAAAAGTATTGTGTTTAATTTTTCAATTTCAATAAATTCGATTTTTTTTGCAATTTCACCTATTTTTTCTTCATGAAATTCATTTTCATAAACACCTTCATCAATAATTGCAGTTATCGTTTCAATAGGCATAAGGCAGAAAGAATCTTGAACGCTAGGAATAGTTCCATTTAAATCCAAAGTTAAATCTACTAAACGACCAATTGGTAAAACTTTCGGCAATAATTCACTGAAAACAAAAAGTTTTTTATTTGGCATTTTAAAAATATGATCAAATAAAAACTGATTCATCGTAATAGTATCAACTTCAGACAATATCCGAGCTGATTCTTCTACCGGCAAAGATAAAAAGAGTTTGGCTCGTGATTTTAAATTTGGGTAAACATCATATTCTCTTGCAAATAATTCATTGCGTTTAACTGGTTCTAGAGATAGAAACTCAGCAACTGTATTGTCCATATTTTTATTCATTTTCTTAAGTTTTAAAAGGTTAGTTTAATTTCACTCTACGCTTTTGGGAGATTTTGTCAAATAAAAAACTCCCCTAACGCAACTAGGGGAGTTTATAGGTGATTTTTAATCAACTAAATTTAACTTAACCAAATTTAACTAAACTATCACCTAATTTTTTAATTTATTCTGCTCTTTCTGGCTTGAAATCAAGGCCATGTGAGCGTAAAAAATCTTCAATTTCTTTTACTCTAGCTTCACCAACCCTAATGGTTTTTAAAAAATCTTTTTTGGTTTTTTTGATAATGTCAAACAAAGAAATATCTTCATTGCTTTCATTTTTTTTACCAGTTGTTTTATAAACTGCGTTTTTTGCAATTTCTGATAAACCATCTAATTCTTTTACAGGAGTTGTGAGTAAGTGAATCAACTCAAAAGGTATTTCTGCTCTTGCTAACCTTTGAATACAATCTTCAAGGTTTAAAATAATAGACATAACATCCTTAGGTATTGGTAATTTTGGTTTTTGTTCCATTGTCTTTTGTTTTTAAATAACGTTTATACTATTTTAATTTCAAATGAACAATACTAAATATGTCATAAAAAGTCAAACAAAAAAACTCTGTCTAAAAACGACAGAGTTTTGTAAAAAAAAATATTAAAACTATGATTCAGCAACAATCTCAAGTTTATCTACAAATCCATAAATAAGTCTTGCAAGTTGTTTGCCACAAGTTTCAACAATTTTAAGATTTTCCTCATGACTCACTGAAGGACCAAGCCCAACACCTTCATTAGTCACAACAGAAAGAATCATTGCTTCAATACCCATATTTACACAAGCTATCGATTCAAGTACTGAAGACATGCCGAGCAAATCTACACCAAGCATTTTAAACATTCTAACTTCTGCGGGAGTTTCAAACTCTTTTGCTGTTTTTGTCAGACCATATATCGCTCCACTTTTAATTTTTATATTTATTGTTTTAGCAACTTCCATAAAAACTTTTTGGAGACACACATTGTGAACTTTTGATAAATCAGTAAAGCTATCAAAAAATGGTGCGCCTCTACCACACAAAGGACTTTGTCCAGAAAAATTAATATGATCCGAAACAAGTACAAAATCACCGGATTGATATTTTTCAAGGTTTACAGTTCCAGAAGCATTGATAAAAATTGATTTTTTAACACCAAGCAATCCTAATGCACGAGTAAGGAGCACTACTTCTGCAGGAGTAAATCCATCAGAAAGCTGAACTCTACCTTCACAAAAGAAAACTGGTGTTTCTAAAATAAGTACCAAATGAAGTTTACCCGCATGACCTTCGACAGAAGGAACAGGTATATTTAATTGATCATAACTACAGGTTTTAACCAAAGACACACCGGTCATTTCCGAAATTTCTTTAAAGCAATTTGCTGTACCAGTACTAAAAGAAAGAATCGGTATTCCCACTTCCTTAAAGCATTTTTCAAAATGCATCTGAATCATGTTGTGCACATTAACCAATTCTCGACATTGAGGATTGTTGGCAATGTCTTTCATCATTATTTTTTTTCTTTCCATTTTTTCTATTTTTAAATAACGTTTATACTATTTTAATTTCAAAAAAACAATACCAAATAAAATTAAAATAGTCAAACAAAAATCCCCTTTCGGGGATTTTTTAAAATTTAATGTATTACCAAGCGAAGTGAGCGAAGGCTTTGTTTGATTCTGCCATTTTGTGAGTATCGTCTCTTTTCTTAATAGCTGAACCTTCGTTTTTTGAAGCTGCGATTAATTCATCGGCTAGTTTCAAATGCATTGGTGAACCTTTCTTTGCGCGAGCTGCATCACGAATCCATCTCATAGCGAGAGCGAGTCTACGATCAGGCTTTACTTCACGAGGGACTTGGTAGTTTGCACCACCGATTCTCTTTGAACGTACTTCTGTAAGAGGGCCTGCGTTTTTCATAGCTAAATCAAAAACTTCAAGAGGGTTTGGGTTACCTGTTTTTTCTTTGATAGTATCAAAAGCTTTGTACATTATCTTACGAGCAGTCTCTTTCTTTCCAGACCACATAGTATAGTTAATAAACTTCTCGAGCTTTTGAGAGTTGTAGATAAAATCAGGACCTACTATATTTCTATTTTTTACTTTTCTTCGCATATATATTATTTAAAAATTATTTCTTTGCATCCTTCTTAGGCTTCTTGTTTCCGTAAAGTGAACGACCTTGTCTTCGTTTCTCAACACCTTGTGTATCGAGAACACCACGAACTATGTGATAACGTACTCCGATCAAGTCTTTAACACGGCCACCACGAAGCATAACAACTGAGTGTTCTTGTAGGTTGTGTCCTTCTCCAGGGATATAAGCTGTAACTTCCATACCATTTGTAAGACGTACACGAGCGATTTTACGTAAAGCTGAGTTTGGTTTCTTTGGAGTAGTTGTAGTTACTTTTGTACATACACCTCTTTTGAAAGGAGCTGGGTAGAAAACTGGTTTATTCTTTAAAGTATTAAAACCACGAGCCAAAGCAACAGCTTTTGACTTTTTGTGAGTAATTACTCGGCTCTTTTTAATTAATTGATTTATTGTAGGCATTTATATGAAATAAAATAGCCATTCCGGCTATAAGGGTAAGATACTATATTTAAAAACAAAATGCAAGAGGGTTAAATAGGCAAAAGAAAAATCCGTCCCAAATGTGTGGAACGGATCTTTTAACTTAAATTATTTGAAAATTTTCCTGCGGAATATACGCAATAAAAATAAGTGTTTCGTCATGATACAGACGAAGAACTAAACCATTCTTAATAACCAGAGGTGGTGGAGTTGTTTCCTGAGTAGCCCTAGCACTAAAAACCATTCTTGCAGAAGCAACTGTTTCAACTCGCATTTCAACACCTTTCTCTGATAATTTTAATTTTCCAAAGGTTTCAGAAAAAGTAATTTCAACTTTTTCCAAAAATGGATTTAAAACTGTGTTTTTATAAGACAATCCTTTTAAATGATTTTTTACATTCTCACTTACTTCAATGCATGGACAATACAAGTATGACTTCTTGTGTGAAGAAATTGTTTTTACATCTATCAAATTAAGCAGTGTTGCAAAATCGGCTTTTTCATCACGTAAGCTTTTTCCATTTTCAAAAGCAGATAAATCACAAAAGTTCAAAGAAAAATTATTACCCAATTCAAGGGTAGCTGAAACTGTTTCGGTGCTTTGTGTTCCAGTCTTAATCGCGACATTCACATTATGCAAACAAAAACCCGCAACTTCTATTTCTGTACCAGAAAATGAATCCTCTTTTACAATATTGTAATTTTGTTTTTTAGATCTACAAAAACCTGGCCATGTCTGGATGAATTCCATAATGGCTGCTGCCGTAACAAAAATAGTATTTTCAAAAGGTTTGGGTGGTAATGGAATATTAAGACTAAAATTGTTTCTTTCTTTAAAAGCATCAAATAATTTCTTTGAGGAGTGGTCTCCAATAATACTTTCAAACAAAAAAGGTTCACCTTTTAAATCCTGCACAGATTGATAAAGATCAATAGGAATGTCTTTCAAAATGTCTTGTAGTGGTGATGATGATTTAAATTCCAAATTAGCTTTTTGGTCATACTCTTTTACATAATCCAGTAAAAGTCGCATGATTTCAATATCCAGTAATGGACTGTAAATAATATTTTTTTTCATTGTTAAAGAAGTTAGTTTATACTAGCTTGAGAGTACAATTTTTTTACTTAAATGTAAATACTTAGAAAAATCCTGGGATAGATCCGACTAGAAGATGATATATATAGAAAATAGCTGGGAAAATATGTTGCCAAATAAAGAATATAAAAAACAAGAAAAGCACTATCGCATATTTTTCAAAAATTTCTTCAAAGTGTGCGTATCGTGCAGGAAGAAAAGCGAAAAGTATTTTTGAACCATCGAGAGGAGGAAAAGGCATAAGGTTAAAAAAAGCCAAAAGTAAATTTACGAATACTATCAATCCAGCTATAAAATAAAATCCTTCGGAAACAAAACCGAAATACATTCCGAGTCTTATAAAAATACTAAACACTATAGCGATAATGAGGTTTGCTAAAATACCTGCCCCTGCTACAGCCACAGTGCCCCATTTACGATTGGTTAAGTTGTTTGGATTGTATGGTACAGGTTTCGCCCAACCAATGAGAAAACCAGCTTTTGTGAGTATGAGCATGAGTGGCAAAATAACAGAACCAAAAAGGTCGAGATGTTTGAGCGGATTCATTGTGAGTCTTCCAGCGAAACGAGCTGTTTTGTCGCCAAATTTCTCTGCCATGAAGCCGTGTGAGACTTCGTGAATGATAACCGAAAGAATAAGTATAACTATATAAAAAATTGTATTTATTGTATCCATATTTGCATTTAATGTATTGTTATGATAACATAAAAATACTTTTATAGAAATATAAATCGATAAACAAATGGCAAAAATCTGCGTTATAACTAAAAAAGGTTCACTTGTAGCTGGAGGATACTCCAACCGTACTCGTGCAACAAAATTCAACCCTACAGGAAAGGTGCGAAAATACCCAAATCTTCAAAAGAAGAAGGTTTTTGTTCCTGAACTTGGTAAAACTTTCAACCTAGAAATCTCAACTCAAGGAATGCGTACACTAGCCAAAAACGGCCCATACGCAACTCTCAAAAAAGCTGGAGTAATCAAATAAAAAACCTCTCAATCCTGAGAGGTTTTTTTGAATCTGAAATACTCATAATGATTTCCTTTTTTTCGCGTAAACAAATGCCCATGTTAAAAACACAATAGCAGTACCACCGGAATAAATCCACCAATATTGGATTTTATGTCCAAAAAACAACTGAGACTCAAGAAGGAAAAGCCATACAGTTAATAAAAAAATCCATGATTTCATATTTTATTTAATTTGTGAAAGGGCTTTTAGTTCTTTCTAGTTAATACTAAATTTCTTAGGTCTTTAATTGAATTAAATACCTATTTTTCTTTTATGTCAATCCCGTCACTCTTGAAAATGATTGTGCCAAGAAGATCAGTACGGAGGATTTTGATACCGAAAGAATTTAGGGTATCGAGGGTTTCCTGATGCGGATGTCCGTAGCTGTTGCCTTTGGCGTCGGAGATAAGTGCGTACATCGGAGAAACAGCTTGAACGAAAGCCCGGGAGGTCGAAGTGTGCGAGCCGTGATGCCCAATTTTTAAAATATCCGATTTTAAAAATTGGGCAGAGTTTTCAGAAAGCACTATCGCTTCCGTCATCTTCGTAGCATCACCAGTAAGCATTATAGAATAATTCCCATAAGTCAGTTTACTTACTATTGAACCATCATTTGTAGACCATTTCGAAACATCACGATCAGGAAAAAGAATTGTGTCTTTTACTCCAGACCCTAAGTCCAATATCATTCCCTTGGTCGCAATTATTTTTTTCACATTTTTCTCTTTTACAAGTTGTTCTATTGTCGCGTATGTTTTTGATTTATTAAAAGTCCCCGGCTCGATAATATATGAAACTTCATAATTTTTTAAAATATCTATAAATCCACCAATATGATCTGCGTCAGGATTCGTAATCATCAAAACATCTATTTTTTTATCATACAGAGGCATAACCTTCGAAAGTGGAGCAAGTATTGAGTGTATCGGCCCACCATCGACGAGCATCTGTGTTCCTGAAGGAGATTCAACAAAAAGAGCGTCTCCTTGCCCAATGTCCAACATTGCAAAGGTCATTTTTCTATGTGAATTTTGCCAATCTGTATAAAAAAGAAAGACAACAATAGCTAAAAGAAAGATAGTACAAAAAAGTAAAAAATACTTCTTAATCATGCTATAATTTTAGCATATGCAAAAATTTGAAGAAATGAAATTTAATATCGGTGAATTGAAAGGAATTTCAGCAAAAAATGTTGAGGAACATTTGAAACTTTATTCTGGCTACGTAAAAAATGCTAATAGTAATGTAGAAAAAATAAGTTCTTTGAGTGAAGGAATGTTTAAGAATGGTGAAGATAATGGTTATCTTATAGCGGAATTATTCCGTCGTTTTTCTTTCGAATACAACGGAATGAGAAATCATGAAATTTATTTTTCTTCTCTTTCTGATGGACCAAAAGCAATCAATCCTGAAAGTGAGTTGGCAAAAAAAATAACGGCTGACTGTATGTCTGTAGAAATATTTATGATGGGTTTCAAAAACATAGCGATGACTCGAGGAATAGGTTGGGCTATACTTTGGTATGATAAAAAAGATGATCGCCTTATAGCTTCATGGGTAGATGAGCAACATTTAGGACAGCTCAATGGAGCTCAAATGATTCTCGCTATCGATATGTGGGAACATGCATATGTCTATGATTATCCAACTTCTGAAAAGAAAAAATACATAGATGCATTTTTTGAAAACTTGAACTGGGAAGTAATCGAAGAAAATTTTAAAAAAGCTATATTGTAAAAAATAAAAAAGCGAACCGTTTGGTTCGCTTTTTTGACAACTAAGTCTAAATTTTTTAGCTTCATAGCTGTCTTCTTTTTTTCCGGCTTCTTAATTTGCTGCGTTCAATTTGGCGTCATTGCCACAAGTCGGACTATGTCCACCACTTGATAATAAAAATAACTTTTTCATGTTTACACCTCCTTCTGAAATTTGTATAGCATTTAAGCTAGTGTTAATAAAAAACAATTTAACTAAAACAAATATAACAGATATGCTTAAAAATATCAATTTTCTTTTTAAAGTACTTTTTTTATATTTTTCCAAAAAAGTTTATAAAAGAAAAATAAATATATTAAAATTGTTATCCATAATGGAAAACTCGGTATCGTAAAAGAAGCAAAAGGGAGATTTGAAAAGAATGCTATCGCTCCTAATTCATAATGAAGTAAAAAATACGAAATATATCCGAAAGGAATAGAAAGTGGAAAGAAAATAAGTCCGACAAATCCAGTAATAAAACCAATCAACATTGTGAAAGGAATAAATGGAAGCACTGCGATATTTGCCGGCAATGCGACGAGTGAAAAGTTGCCCATATTATAAATAATAAATGGTGTGACGAATATATAAGCAGAAAATGTGACTGTTACAATATCACGTAACCAATGCCAAGGAATCCACATAAAATATTTTTCCATTCTAGGAGACAAGAAAATAACAGCAATAGTAGCGAGAAAAGAAAGCTGAAAAGAAACATCATAAATCAAAATAAATGGATTAAGTAATACCATTAAAACTCCGGCGATGATAAGTGCGCGGGCGACATCATAATTCCTCCCTGTCGCCCGCGCAACAAGCGCAAGAATAGCCATAATACCAGCACGAATAGCCGTCGAAGATGCACCTGTCATAAGTACGAAAAGTAAGATAGAAAATATTCCGACACCAATACCGAAATTCTTCGGTAAAAAAGAAAATATCTTCATAATCCATTCAGCGACTATTGTGACGTTATACCCAGAGAGTGCAACTATATGTATCGTCCCAGTATTCACAAAACTCTGCCTGAGAGCTTGAGAAAAACTCGACTTCTCACCAAGAATAAGTCCGCCCATAAGCAAAGATTCAGGTGCGGGTATTGCGCGATTCATTGTAAAAATGAATTTTTCTTTAGCTGAAAACAATAAACTTTTTATAAAATTACCATGATTCTGAGAAAGTATTTTTATATCTACAAAACTCATAACATAATAAATCCCATCTTTTTTAAGATAATGTATATAATCAAAAGTTTTACCTTGATCGGTAAGAAAATTCTCTGGTTTTTCTAAAACTCCCGTTACAGACACTTCATCTCCATATTTAAAATCTTGATCTAAGGAAGTCGTCACAAGTATTTTAGTTTCTTCATTACCTGCTTTCACTTCTAAAGTAAGTTTTTGGTTTTTCTCTCTTATGTCTGGTTCATCTATTATTTCTCCTTTAAATAAAACTTTCTGTCCTACATTACTTTCAAATATTTCTGGTCCTGTTTTATCTAAGAAAAAGAAAAACCTCGCCACCGATACGAGTATCAGGACGAGGCACGTGAAATAAAAAAATTTATCTTTCATTTTAATCTTTAATTAATTCAATAATTTCATCATCTGCGAAACTTGTGGCTATGACATCTGCTCTTTCATTCCATTTATGTCCTGCGTGACCTTCTACATAAGTCCATTTTATTTTAAAATCTTTTACTAAATCATAAAGTTCTACCCAAAACTCTTTATTTAATACTGGTTTTTTTGCAGCATTTCTCCAATTGTTTTTCTGCCAATTAAAAATCCAGTCTGTAATACCATGTATTACGTATTTTGAATCAGAAAAAATTTCCACATCTCCTGTGTATTTTATTTTTTTCAAATGTTTCAAAGCTTCGATAGGTGCTGAAAGTTCCATTTGATTATTTGTAGCATTATCTTCCCTTCCACCAATTTCATGAATTTTCTTTCCATCAATAACAATAGCCCCCCAACCAGCTTTACCAGGGTTTCCTCTCGCCGCCCCATCTGTATAAATAATTATTTTGTCTGACATTGCTTTATTATATCAAATCTTCTACACGGAGACGAAGTTCGACGCGACCAGCGAAACGAGATAGGTCAAAAGTAGCAAGAAGTGATATCGGCTCACCAACTGCTGGGATTTTTGTAAAAGATTCTGGAGAAGAGAAAAAAGAAATCGCTTTTATATTTTGTCCACGAGAATTCATAAAGGAGAACTCTAAATGCTCGCTTGCTTTACCGAAAGTTTTAATAGCATTCACAGGAATATTTTCAAAAAGAAATAATGGTTTTGGGTTAGCGAGCCCAAAAGGAGCTAATTTTTCCAATTCCTTCCAGTTTTGCATATTTATATCATCGAGACTTAATTTCAAATCATAATTATATTCAATATTAGTAGAAGTTTCTTTTTTAACTTTTATAAAAGAATTGCAAAGTGCTTCTTCTAAAGAATGTATTTTTTCATTATGTACAGAAAATCCTCCAGCACCTTCATGCCCACCGAACTCTGCAAAATATTCTTTTGTTTCTGTCATAAGCTCTACGACTGATACAGAACCATCAGAACGACAAGATCCTTTTATAACATCATTTTCATCACGCCCCCAGACGAATGACGGCTTTTTGTATTCATCCGTAATCTTCCCTGCGATTAGCCCGAGCACACCAACTTTCCATTCTGGATTACCTATAACAATAACTTCTGTATGTTCTCTTTTTTCAAATTTTTTATTTATATCTCGCATGATACTTTTTACGAGATTTTTTCTATCATCGTTTATATTTGAAAGATGATTAGCAAGCTTCTCACCTTCAGTCACATCTTTCGTTGCAAGTAATTCAAAAGCTCTCCTCGGATCATCCATACGTGATGCAGCATTGAGTCTTGGAGTAATCATAAAACCAATATCATCTTCAGTGAGATATTCTTGTGTAATTTTTGTTTTACGAAGAAGTGCTTTTAATCCTGGACGTGGAGATTTTCTTAATACCTTCATTCCAAAATATGCCAACGCTCTATTTTCTCCAAGTAGTGGCACCATATCTGAAAGAGTCGCAAGTCCTGCCATATCAAGAAGCCATTTTTCCCAGCCACCTGAAATTTCCTGATATTTTAAAATTCCTTGTGCAAATTTGAATGCGACGCCAGCACCACAAAGCATTTTCTCAGGATAATCATCACATTTAGGATTTAGTATTGCGAAAGCTTTTGGAATTTCTGCATGAGGTAAATGGTGATCAGTAATAATTACATCAATACCATGCTTTTGTGCATCGGCAACTTCTTTGACAGCAGTTATGCCGAGGTCGATAGTTATCAAAACTTTTACCCCATCTTCTTTCATTCTTTCTACTGATTCAGTATTCAAACCATAACCTTCAGAATTTCTTTGTGGAATATATACTTCAACATTTTTATATTCAAGTTTTTCAAATAAATCATTTAAAATAACTGCTCCTGGTATACCATCACAATCATAATCAGCATAAATCAAAATCTTTTCGTTATTTTTTATAGCTTCGAGTATACGCTCACATGATTTCTGCATATCGCGCATCAAAAATGGATCTAAAATATCACGTTCATAGTTAGGATTTAAAAAATTTTCTATCGCTTCTTTACCTTGTATCCCCCTTTTTTCAAGTAATTTTTCTAGTAATTCTGTGTTAGTCATAGGACTGATTTTATCATATAATAGTAACTATGAATAATGACTGCATTTTCTGCAAAATAGTAAAAAATGAAATACCAAGTACAAAAGTTTATGAAGATGATAAGTTTTTAGCTTTTATGGATATACAACCACTTAGTCCGGGTCACGTACAAATTATCCCGAAAGAACATTATCGTTTTGTTTGGGATGTTCCGAACATTGGAGAATATTTTGAAATAGTAAAAAAAATAGCATTAGCTCAAAAGAAAGCATTTAATGCTGATATTATCAGAAGTCAGATATATGGAGAAGAAGTACATCATGCACATATTTGGATTTGGCCTGAAGTTCCTGGAGTAGCAGACAATTTTTTAGAAAATGCAAATAGAATAAAAAATAATTTATAAAAAAAAACGTTACTATGGTTTACCATAGTAACGTTTCAAATTAATAACGAAAGCATTTTATTTTTTATCTCTATTATGTTCTGCTTCTAAAAGCAAATCTTCGTTAGAAAATTTAGTACGAACAATATCGCTAAATTTATCTTCTTTTTCACCACCACCAGACGGGCGAATCATTCTGTACCAATCAAACCGGTCAGATAAACCTAGTTGTTTATCGTGTGGATTTTCTCTTGTGTAATGAACTATCGAACAATTAGGAACTCGTCCCCACTCTTCAGTTGTCATTAAAAATTCATTAGTTTTTTTAAGTGATAATCTATTTAAGATTATCATGAAAGTTCTAATAACATGTCCATGGCAAACAATTACAACATTTTTTCCATCACATTCACGAGCCAATGTATCCAAAACAATTTTAATTCTTTGACACACATCGGCTATACTCTCGCCTTGTGGCGGGCGAAATAAAAATGGCTGAGTATCATAAAATTTTTGCTGGTCAGCATACTGCTTGTCTCTTTTTGAAGGTTTAATTACATTAAAGAGACCACCGTCTCTTTCTCTTAAATTAAAATCTTGCATCCATTGTGGATTATTTATTCCTAAGCAAGCAGCTGTTTGCATTGCTCGAACGTTGTTTGATACAAGCATTCTATCAAATTTTAAAAAATCATTTTCTGAAAACCAACAACCAGCTTTTTTAGCTTGTTCAGCACCTAAAGGTGTAAGTGCATATTGGGATTCGTGAAGTCCCAAAAATTCATCTGAAAAAAATGATTCTTCACCACTTTCTTCAAACTGTTTTCTAACGAGATTTCCTTCAGACTGTCCATGTCTAACAAGGAATAAATTTTTTGGCATACCCATTTTCTTTATTTTTTAAGGTTAATTTATAGTTATTTAACTAAACTATATAACACATAAAAAAATATAGCAAACAATAAAATTAATTTACTTCAAAGCTTTAATGCCAGGCAAAGTGCCATTGGCAAGAAAATCTAGTGTAGCTCCTCCCCCAGTAGAAACAAATGAAAATTCTTTTTCCATTTTCATTTCATTAATAAGCTCAACAGTGTCACCTCCTCCGATAATACTTTCAGCTTTAGTTTTAGATATAATTTTCAAAACTTCTTTTGTAGCTTTTGATCCGCCATCTTCATATTTTCCAAGTGGTCCATTCCAAAGAATTAATTTTGATTTATTTATTATTGGTTCCAATAATTTTATTGATTCATTTCCTACATCTAAAATAATATCGTCTTTATAAATATCAGCTATAGTTTTTTGAATTAATTTTCCTTCTATATTTCGCACAACAACATAATCAGGGATAATTATTTTTTTATTTTTAAGTATTTTATCTATACCATAATTATTTTCATCGACTAAAGATTTACCAATTTCAAAACCTTTAGCTTTTATAAAATCATTCAAAAGAGCTCCGCCTATAAAAATATAATCAGCGAGTTTTAAATATTTTTTAATAAGAGGTATTTTTGTAGAAAACTTTGCACCACCTAAAATAAATAAAAATGGATGCTTTGGGTTTTGTGTAGCCTTAGAAAGATTTTTTATTTCTTCTTGAATTTGAAACCCTGCGTATGAAGGCATTATTTTAGGAAGTATTGTTATGGATGCATCTGATCGATGAGACACAGAAAAGGCTTCGTTTACATAGATATCTGCGAGTTTCGCTAAATTCATAGCGAAAAATTTATTATTACTTTGCTCGCCAGCATCATTGCGTAAATTTTCCAACATTACAATTTCACTATTTTTCATTTCTAAAATTACTTTTGAAACGTTTTCACTTATTATTTCTGGTACGAATTTTGTTTTAACATATTTGTTTAAAACTTTTGAAACTGGTGCTAATGTCTCCCCTCCTTTACCAAGATGAGCTATCAAAATAATCTTCGCTCCCTTTTTTTGTAAAAAATTTATAGTTGGTAAAGCTTTTTTTACACGGAAATCATCTTCTACTTTTCCGTCTTTCATGGGAACATTAAAATCAACACGAACAATAACAACTTTCCCTTTTATATTTTTTAATTCTTTTATACTATGCATAATATGTAATTAATTTAAATTTTTTAAGATCGAGACTAGCTTTACCAACAAGAACTCCATCTATTCCACCGTTTGTAACAAAATCATCAATATTTTTTTCATTCACAGAACCACCATAAAGTATTTTTATATTTTGAGCTATCTGTTGAGAAAATATATCTGACAAAATCTTTTTGATAAACAAAACCATTTCTTGGCAATCTGTTGAAGTGGTGTCATGTCGGCCTACAGTCGTAGATAAAGCCCAAACAGGTTCATAAGCAATAATTATTTTTGAAACAAGATTTTTAGAAATACCAAAAAATGCTTCTTCAATTTGTTTTTTTACAATATTAAAATATTCATGATTAATATCATTAACATCTCTTTCTTTTTCACCAACACAAAGTATGGGTGAAAGCCCTTTAGTTAAAGAGATTTTTATTTTTTTATTTATATCAACATTATTTTCTCCCATTTCACGTCTTTCTGAATGGCCAACTACTACATATCTTGCACCTAAGTCATAAATCATATCTCCTGAAATTTCACCGGTAAACGCACCACTCTCTTCAGTTGAAATATTTTGCGCACCGATTTTTGCTTTTTTAACAATTTTTTTTAAAGGATTGATAAAAACAGAAGGAACACAAATTACTACACCATTTATATCAGAGGCTTTAGCTATTTTTGTAGCTTCTTTTAAAGAAGAAGGGTTCATTTTCCAATTAGCAACAATTAATTTTTTTGTTATCTTTTTATTTTGCATATTTCCAGTATAACAAAAAACACCCTGTTTTAGTAGGGTGTTTTTTGTATTTATTACCAAGAAATTTTTATATCTCCAGGTCCTCCATCATTTACATTTCCAAAACCAATACCAGCACGTCCAATTATATAGTTAATAGCAGTACCTGGGTTAGAAATAGCTCCATTAAAGTATATAGCACCTGCACCACCTCCTCCTGAATGATTTATTTGGCCATTACCTCCATAACCTGGGTTTTTTGTTCCTGATGTATTTAATGATACACCAGCACAAAGTGGTGCTCCTCCACCAGGTTTACCTCCACAACCTTTTGTTGTAGTACCACCAGAGCTTCCGGCACCAGAACCAGACGAACCAGCACCTCCACAAGGAGCACTAGGGCTAATTCCACAAGATGCGCTATTTCCTCCACCGGAACCACCGTGTGCACTAGCGATCGTCGTTGTACCGATCATAAGATTAGTGTTTGTACCGTCCTGTCCGTTATTAGGATATGCGGCACCAGCACCTCCTGATCCAATCAACGTAACACTGAAGGTTGGGATATTACCAGGAACAGTAAATGAACCAGTAACATCATTAGTAGGATCACTCGAACCAATAGTAACACTTCCATTTATTTCAACAGTAGCAGAACCAGAACCTATATCACCAGTAGTTGCAGTATTTCCATCAGCATCACAAGAAAGTGTAAGTTGTGTTATTCCAAAATGATAAATTCTAGAATCAAAAAACGGATTTGAGGGATTTTTTACACCAGTCCATCCTGAAAGAACACTCACATCATTATTGCTTCCTAATTCTTTTGCAGATGCCGTACAAATAGTATTTGGTGACAAATTAGTAACATTTGGATATATAGGTACTGGATACCCTGGTCCAGCTGGGTGTAATACTCCATTAATAATTATACCTCCATATGAAATGTTCATTATATTAGCTGGGTATGAAAGAGCCATTGCATTTGTTGTGCCACCAGGACCAAATGTTGAAGTATATGTTATTGGAGTACTAGGAACAGGAGCTAAACCTGAGACGAGCAATTGAACAATTGGAGCATGAATTTCATCGTTGTCATTTACAGATGTACAACCGAAATCACCACCAACGTAATCAGTAAGCCCATCTCCATCATTGTCTATACCATCAGAACATTGAGGAATAGGAGGTGGTGGAACAGGATCACTTTCATTGTTGTCTGTTCTAGATGTACAGCCAGGATCAGCAGGAAAATCAATAAAACCATCAGAATCATTATCTACATGGTCATAACATTGACTTGGACAAAGAAATAATTTACCCGTTGCTTGTTTACAAACTAATGCTGGATAAAGAACTCCTGGGTTAGTTGTTGAATCTAAAGTTGAGAAAGTTCCATTTCTTCCAGTATAATCACGAGCAATTATATCTGCTGGCCCAGCTGGATTACCGGAATATTGTATTCTGTTTGCGAAAAGTGTAAAAGTTGGTGTATTTGTTATAAATGTACTATTTACATTATCAGCACTCGAATTTATAAAAAGAGCATTACGGCCAGCAACCCCACTCTTAGTTAAAAGATTTATATCTAATTTTGCATTTTTTGTAACAATTCTTCCGTTAGAAGAAAGTACTTTCAATACATCTGTAGCCTTCCACTGCACAGGAGTAGTATTGCTCCAATATAATGTTTGTCCTTCAGAAGTACCAAGAGGTAATACTCCTCCTGGGTTTGCTGTACCTCCTGCACAAGCTATGAATTTACCTGTAGCATCTGTACAAAGTGTTTTACTTGCAAGAGTTGGAGCTATAATGTTTCCGTTTAATGTAACATCGCTTGATACATCTAATTTACCTGTAACACTAGCTACGTTAGTAGTAGGATTTATTTTAAAAATATTATTTACTTTCCATTTAGCAGGTGCTGTTGTGTCCCAGTATAATGTTTGACCTAAGATAGTACCTGTTGGAAGAGAAAGAATATTGTTATTTGCTAGAATGTCAGCCCATTTGGTTATACAGTCGGCGTTAGCTGAAGGATTTGTTGTTGCAGCGTTTACAAAATTTGTAGAGATTATTTTCTTTATAAAAGTAATAGCTCCTGTACCACCAGAACCACCAGTAGTGTCTATTGGTAAACAAAACCATGTTGTCGCCACAGATCCACCAGTCAAAGTACCAGGGTAGTTTTGTGAAAAAGAATTTGGACCAGCATATATATTATTATTTGAATACAAATTACCTGCTCCTAAAAGTCCCGATTTTGTTTGATTACTTGAACTAGTATCAATATAACCAGTAGCATTATTATTTGGGGCAGAATTTGTAGGTGCAGTCCAAGAAGCATAAACAGAAACAAAACTCATACTTAAAAATACAGAGAATATAACACCTTTTAATATTTTAATTATTTGTTTTTGCATTTTAAAAAATTATTTTATGGACAAACGATTAATTTACCAGTATTGTCTGCACAAACATTACTTGAGTTACCTCCAACTAAAGAAGAAAATGTTCCACCTCTTCCAACATAATCACGACCAATAATATCTGCATTTGCATTATTTTGAGTACTCCAAAATTGAAAAGCATTTCTATTGGTACTAATGGTGCTGTTTGTATTATCAAGACTTGATTGAATATAAACTCCATCTCTACCAAGAGAACCATTGTTACCAGTAAGATCGATAACTACTGTAGCATTGTTGACTTTTACACTTGGTGTAGCTGTATCAACAGTTAGTATACTATTAGCCTTCCACTGCACAGGAGTAGTATTGCTCCAATATAATGTTTGTCCTTCAGAAGTACCAAGAGGTAATACTCCTCCTGGGTTTGCTGTACCTCCTGCACAAGCTATGAATTTACCTGTAGCATCTGTACAAAGTGTTTTACTTGCAAGAGTTGGAGCTATAATGTTTCCGTTTAATGTAACATCGCTTGATACATCTAATTTACCTGTAACACTAGCTACGTTAGTAGTAGGATTTATTTTAAAAATATTATTTACTTTCCATTTAGCAGGTGCTGTTGTGTCCCAGTATAATGTTTGACCTAAGATAGTACCTGTTGGAAGAGAAAGAATATTGTTATTTGCTAGAATGTCAGCCCATTTGGTTATACAGTCGGCGTTAGCTCCAGATACTGGAGGTAAACAAAACCAATTTGCAGAAACAGATCCACCAGTCAAAGTACCAGGGTAGTTTTGTGAGAAAGAAGCTGAGCCAGCAAAAATATTATTATTTGAATATAAGTTTCCTGCAGCAAGAATACCTTGTTTTGTTTGATTACTTGGGCCAACATTTATCGGTCCGTATACATTTCCATTTGGAGCTGTTGCTGTAGGCCCAACCCAACTACCAGCAACTCCAGCAGCAGATGCATATGAAACACTCACGCCAACAACAATACTGAGAAGTAGAAACTTTATTGATTGTATAAATTCTTTTTTCATAATATTTTTATCTATCCTAATAATTTACTAATAATTTTTTAAATTTAATCTTTTAATTATAACACTTACTAAATTTCTTTGTATATTGGGGCTTTCCTTTTTGCTTTTACGGTATGACAAACTCCATTTTTATCAGCAGTTTCAACTAAAGCAGGACCTGCGCTCCAGAATGCTCCATCGAGACTACTTTGACAAGAAAGTTTAAATGAAGAAAGTGGAGAATTTACTGGGAATGATTGTGTATCGCTAGTAGCAACATTGTAACTTTTAATTTCTTTTCCATTTTGATCTGTTTCTGTTACAACACAACTATCATTAACCATATTTGTTGAACTCCAAGTGAAAGTAAATTGGTCTCCTGATTTAAGACACATATCTCTCATATTTGAAGTAAGTGAAGATGTTTGTACACAACTATTGATACCGAATGTTTCTGTATTTGAAGAAATAGTAGAACATATCAAGGTAACGTCATAATTTTGCAAAGACGTAGAACTATTACCAGGTAAACCTCCAATACTATATGAAGTTGAAGGAGCACTAGGTGAAGGTGTGGCAGAAGTATTAAGTAAAAATCCGTTTGGTCCAGTTATTCTAAATACACATTTTTCGCTTGATAAATCTAAATCCTTAGGTGAAACTTTTACTTCAGGAAAGAAACTATCAGCTCTACAATCTAAAGGACTAATAGGATTAATAGTCAAAGAATCACCTCCAGTAACAATAGATGGTTTTATATTTACAGTAATACTTGACGTCAAACTTATACCGGAGTTTAATTTTGGGCAAGCAACTTGGTAAGTAATAGAACCAGGGAGTGGTGATACAAAGATGGAAGGAGTACTTGTTGCACTTCCTAGGTGGGATGGATTTATTGTTGCATCATAAGGATTATTTAACCAATTCCAATTTGATGCCACAGAAGATGAAGCAAAACATTTTGATTGTCTTTCATCTGGGGGGATATTATCCGTTCCCCACTCTATTTTTATGTCACGACCCTCTAATATATCCCCTGAAAGAGTTGATGAAACTTCTTTGTTATTTGCATCAGACAAAGCATCTTTTATATTAGTTGGGTCAGTTAAGTCTGTAATTCTAAGTAAAAGTTTTTGAGTATTTGGTATTGTTGTAACAACATTTACTGTAACTGAACCATCTATTCTATTACCTGTATCTGAGAAACAAGAAATGTTATATGTATAAACACCTATAGTATCTAGAGAAAAAGGAATATAATTTGTAAAAATATTTAAAGCTTTTGGACATAATACACCCTTAACAGGATCAGCTGTAGGCCAATCACCACTACCAGATGTACCCAAGTCTAGATTATTTCCTTTTGAAGAAAGTGTAACATTTCCACCTAATTGCACATAAATAATATTTCCATTTGCATTTGTTTGACCATTTGCATAAAGAGTCACAGAAGGGGCTGGGGCTTTCACATCTATATTTATAGTTGCTGTTATATAAGGATCAAGTGGTTTGTTTGCATTTTTTGCTTTACATCTAAGAGTAAAGTCTATATTTGTTTCTTGAGCAGGTGATAAAATATTTGTAATAGCACTTCCCCAACTTGTAGCAGGAGTAAATGGTGCAAAATAACTAGGTGGATTCCAATCCCAATTAGTATCTGAATAAGTATTTCTACCTTCACAAGTAGCATAATCTACATCTTGAGCTCCCCATTCTATCTTTAATTTATGACCATTTATAATAGCAGTGCCATCAGAACCACTAACTGTTGTAGTAGATGTAGCAGAAGCCTTGTTAGGTGGTGGAGTTGTTCCTCCTGTGACATTTACAGGGACATTTGAAGCATTAAGCTCTGTGACTGTTAATATAATCTTTGGATCTAAAGTAGTTACAAGTGTAGTTTTTAATTTAACTTGCCCGAAAGTTATCCAACCCAAAACATTTGAACCCCAAGCAAAAGAATTGGCATTTGGTAAGCCAGAAGTCATATTAAAACTTATTCCATAAGGAGATTTTGCTCCATTTGAAGCAAGACCAGAAAGACTTATCCATCCATCTGCCCAATCTGAAGAAAATTCATTATCATTTGGATTCTCTAAAGAAATAGCTTTAGCCCAACCAGTCATTTGTCCTGTTGTTGTATCTATATGTGCTTGTCCTCCAACACCAGGGAAACCTCCTAAACCTCCAAACTGTATCCATCCTATAGTATCTGACCAAGCATAACCCGTAACATCTCCAGTAGTATCGTACTTAACACCATAACTTTGTCCAAGACAAGTAGAAGCAACAGCAGGATCACTACAATTATTGAAACTTATCCATCCTATAGTATCTGACCATCCCCAACCATATATATTGTCAGTACTTGAAGCTTGAGCTGTATGAACAGAAACAAAAAAACCTGTAATTATAACGAATATTGCTAAAAAGTAGGTTAAAAGATTTTTTTTCATGTTTTATTAATTAAAACTATCTAAAATTGCTTTTTTATCTTGTGCTGTTAAATTTTTTGGTTGATTTACCTCTTGTACCTTTAATTCATTTAAAATTTGAGCTCTCTCTTCTGCTGATACTTTTATAGTACTAGGTGTTGCATTCAATTCATTCAAAATTGCAGTTCTTTCTTCGAGAGATATATTTGGAAGTACAGCTGGTTCTTGTTTTTTATTTATAACAGTAGAGTAATAATAATATGAGAGACCAGACAAAATGATTATTACGAGAAGAAATAAAAATACACCCATTTTCTTATTATTTTGAAACATATATAACATTATACACCAACTAAAATTAAAAAGTATTTTTTTGTGGAAAACTTTTTGTACTTTTTCTTCAAATTGACTTATTTGCATTTTTGCGATAATATAAAAAATGTAAGTCCGTCATAAAACGGGCTTTTTTAGTAAAAAATTTAATAGCGATAATAATAAAAGAATTAAAAAATGTTAGACCTAAAAACAATGAAGTCAGCTCTTGAGCAATTAGAAGAAGAGCGCAAAATACCAAAAGAAAAAATAATCGAGGCTATAGAACAAGCTATGGCTGCTGCATATAAAAAAGATTACGGAAAGAAAGGACAAATCATCCGTGCAAAATTTGATATGGAAACTGGTCAGACTGATTTCTATCAAGTCAAAATTGTAGTAGATGAATCAATAGTAAAAATTCCAAAAGAGGGTGAAGAAGAAAGTGAGGAAGAATACGATGTACAAGAAGATGGTGACGAAAGACCAAGATTTAATCCTGAACATCATATCTTGGTTGAGGATGCTAAAAAAATGAAAAAGGAAGTTGAACTCAATGATGAAATGGTTTTTATGCTTGAACAAAAAGATGATTACGGACGTATCGCTGCACAAACTGCAAAGCAAGTTATTATTCAACGTATTCGCGAAGCAGAACGTACATCTATCATGGATGAATACGGCACAAAAGAAGGAGAAATTATTTCTGGTGTTGTACAAAAAATAGAAAGAGGAAATCTATACATAGATTTCAACAGAGCAACAGGTGTGCTTCCAACAGAAGAACAAATCCCTGGAGAATTTTTCCGACAAGGACAAAGAATCCGTGCATATTTGTATTCTGTAGAAGAATCTCCTCGTGGAATCAACCTCCGCCTTTCACGTACACATCCTAAATTCTTGGAAAAACTTTTTGCACTTGAAGCTCCTGAAGTTACAAATGGAGTTGTAGAAATAAAAAGTATTGCTCGTGAAGCAGGTAGTCGTTCAAAGATTGCTGTCTTCTCAAACGATGAACACATCGACCCAGTCGGATCTTGTGTCGGACAAAAAGGTACTCGTGTAAATACTATTACAAGTGAACTTTCAAATGAAAAAATAGATATCATCCCTTGGTCTACTGATCCGAAAGAATATGTATCAAATGCTATCTCTCCTGCGAAAGTTTTGACTATCGAAGTAGATGAAAAAGAACACAAAGCAGTCATTGAAGTTGCTGAAGATCAACTATCACTCGCTATCGGTAAAGGAGGACAAAATGTCCGCCTCGCTGCAAAGCTCACTGGTTGGAGAATCGATATCAAAGGTAAGGGTGGTGAAGTCGCTTCAACTGACGGAGAAAAAGTAGAAATCGCAGAAGAAGCAGAAGAAATTATTGAAAAGACAGAAGACACAGAATAAAAATAAATACGGAAATAAAAAAGCACAGTTTTCTCTTAAGAGAAAACTGTGCTTTTGTTTTAATTTTTACCTTGGCTTAAAACAAATGATACCTGCTATAAGTGTGGTTAGCACCCAAAAGAATTCCCAAGATGCATACATGATGAGTAAATATATACCAACACAATCACACAAGAAAACAGATGTATACCCTATCATCCTAAGGGTTATTTTATTTTTTGTTTTCATTTTTTATCAAGATTTTAATATATAATATAACTTTAATTATTTTTGTCAATATCTTGTAATCAGTAAAAAACACAGCTATACTGAAATCCTATGGCAAATATAAATCAAAAACCTTCGAAGTACATGTACAACCTCTTGCACGTGCTTCCAGCATTTGTGAAAGAAGAAGAAAATGTTATCAATGTGATAGTTGAAGTTTCTGCAGGAAGTATAAATAAATACGAACTCATCACAGAAAGCGGACAGCTCAAGCTCGATCGCGTTGGCTATTCTTCACTCGCTTATCCTTTCACATACGGAGCAATTCCAACAACATGGGATGAAGATGGCGACCCTCTCGATGTAGAAATCGTAAACATCACTGAACCATTAGTTCCTGGATCTCTTGTTGAAGCTCGCGTTATCGGTGTAATGAAATTCATCGATGGAGGCGAAGTAGATGATAAAATCATTGCAGTCTTAAATGACGACAAGCGTTCAGACCACATAAAAAGTTACAAAGACCTCGGTGAATATTGGGAGAAAGAGACAAAATACTACTGGGAAAACTACAAAGCTCTGAAAAAACCAGGCACAGGAGTAGTAGAGACCTTCCATGATACAGCAGAAGCAGTCAAAGTGATTAAGGATTGTGTTGAAAGATATCAAAAAGATTACGCTCCAAAACTAGAAGCATAAAATAAAAAAACCCACTATTTAGTGGGTTTTTTTATTAAAACTTTGGAAAAACAACATATAAGGTATAATGTAATAGGGTCAATTTATTAAGTTTAATTAAAAAATTATGAACAAAAAATATATAAGTTTATTAGGTATATTATTAATGGTATTTGCTATAAACATTTCTCAAGCAAAAGCTGAATATGGTTTTTCTGGAAATGTAAGTGCCCAAGTTGGAAATGATGGTACAACTACAGTAAATGTAGACGGTATAGCAAATCCAGCGACAGGAGGAGTAATGCCAATCAAAGGACAAATAAAATTAAGAAAAGACGAAAATAAAAAAATTCGTGAAGATTTCAAAGATGATAGAAAAGAATTAAGAGATGATATAAAAGAAGACAGACAAGAAATGAAAGACGCAAGTGGATCAGAGAAAGGATTATTAAAGCAAGATATAGAAGACAAAAGAGATGAAATAAAAGACAAGAAAGAAGAAGCGAAAAAAGAAATCCGTCAAAACATAGAAATGAATTTAGTACAAAGAACTGAAAATCTTACAAAGATAGCAGAAAGAGTGAAGGTAAGAATTGCAAAAGTAAAAGCAAGGGGTATCGATATGACTATTGCTGCAGACTTAGAAGCAAAAGCTGAAGTTTCAATAGCTCAAGCAAAAGAATTATCTCTAAAAGTAAAAGCTTCAATAGATTCAGGAGCAAGTAAAGAAGAAATAAAAGCAAATATTAAAGCTGTTAAAGATGCATTGAAACAAGCACATACTTACTTAGAACAATCAGTTAAAGAAATAAAATCAAAGGTCGAAGCAAAAACTCCCAAAGCAGAAGACTCTTCAAGAAATTAAATTATTATAAATAATAAAATATATTCAAATGGATCAAAATAAAAAATCAAATGGTGCATTAATAGGTTCAATCATTGTTATCATTATTCTAGTAGTTGGTGGTATATATGTTTTCAAAATGAATATACAAAAAGCTAAAGATATACAAAAGGCTAATGAACAAATAAATACAGCTAATGTACTTTCTTCTTCAGACGAAACAGTAGACATTGAAGCAGATCTTAATAACAATGCGGATATGGATGCTTTAGACACAAACTTACAATAAAATTGTAAGTAAAAATTAAAAGCCCCGCGAGCATGCTCGCGGGGCTTTTAATTTGAAAAATATTATTTTTTAATGTAATATAAAAAAATGCAAATAAAAACAAACAATTTACCAAACAGTGAAATAGAAATAACAGGAGAAATACCTGCTTCAGAATTCGAAAGCTATTTCCCTAAAGCCTTAAAATACTTAGGTGAAAATGTAGAACTCGATGGTTTTCGTAAAGGTAAAGCACCAGAAAGTGTGCTTCTTTCAAAGCTTCCTGAATCAAAAATTTTAGAAGAAATGGCTGAGATGGCTCTAGGCGATACATATCCAAAAATTTTAGAAGAACACAAAATAGATGCTATCGGCCGACCAGAAATAGTAATCACAAAACTCGCTCGCAACAATGATTTAGGTTTTAAAATAAAAACAGCAGTAATACCTACTCTAAAACTTCCTGATTATAAAAAAATAGCAAAAGATATACAATCAAATCTAACTGATGAAGAAAAAGACAACAAAGTCACAGTAGAAGAAATGGAGAAAGTTATTTTAGATATACGCAAATCTCGCGCACCAAAAATAGAAACAAAAGGAGGTGAAGAAGAAAAAGAATTAGAACCTATCTTACCAGAACTCAACGATGAATTCGTTCAATCAATGGGTCCATTTGAAAGTGTAGAAGATTTCAAAAAGAAGTTGGAAGAGAATATGAAATTGGAAAAAGAAAATATGGTCAAAGAAAAAACTCGTATCAAAATGATCGAGGCTATAATAGAAAAAACTGAAGTTGAAGTTCCTAATATTCTAGTAGATGTAGAAACAAATAAAATAATCGGTAGAATGAAAGACGATATTGCTCAAATGGGTCTCAAATTTGAAGATTATTTAAAACATTTACAAAAAAGTGAAGAAGATTTGAGAAAAGATTTTGAAAAAGACGCATTACAAAGAGCAAAGCTCGCGCTTGTCCTCGCTGAAATTGCAAAATTAGAAAATATCAAACCAGAAGAAGCTGACATCGAACACGAAGTCGCTCATATCCTAGAGCACTACAAAGATGCCGATCCGGAAAGAGCTAGAATGCATACAGAAAATGTTCTCACTAACGACAAAGTATTTAAATTCTTAGAAACTCAATAAAAAGAAAAAATCCCGTACGATGAGTATGGGATTTTTTTTAAATAAATTACTTTTTTGTAATTTCTTTTAATTCTTGAGTATCAATGATAAATTCAAATTTCCTATTTTTAGTTGTATCTTTTCTATCAATTTCGCAAGTTATTCTATAACTTTCATTTGATGAAGCTGTGTCTGTGAAAAGCTCAAAATCTGAAATAAAATATTTCTCCTTTATCGGAAGTTTTATTTGAACCCATTCTCGTACAGAATCCCTTTTATGAATCTGGAAGATCAGATTCTGATCCTGAAATAAATTCAATACGATCACAAACATACTCGCATGATGATACGGCCGGTACACATCGATCAAACTTGAGTAGTCAATCAAATCAGCATAAGGAATAACATCCGGAATATTTTCACCTTTTACAACATCATTGTAATAGTTCACTCCAATAGGATTGTTTTCAGGGTTCACTTCATGTGTACTTATAGCAAGAGCAATTCCGCTTACAAAGATACAAAGAATAAAAATTCTAATAGGTTTACTCATTTTTATTTTCATGACAAAGAGTTTTAGGTAAATATTTCAATTACTAGTTTCACTATTAAGTCTACAACTTACACACAAAAGTGCAATAAAGCTAAATCTTGAAAATATCAACAAAAATGCTATGATAGAAATATGTTAATACCAACAGTTATAGAAAAATCACAATTCGGCGAAAGAGCTTATGACATATACTCTCGCCTACTTCGCGACCGTATTATATTCCTCGGTGGCCCAATAGATGATCACACAGCAAATATTATTATTGCCCAATTATTATTTCTTGAGTCAGAAGATTCGAAGAAAGATATTTTTCTTTATGTAAATTCCCCTGGCGGATCAGTAACTGCAGGTCTTGCAATCGTTGATGCAATGAACCATGTAAGACCAGATATTGCTACGGTAGGTGTAGGAATGGCTGCTTCAATGGGTGCAGTTATATTATCTTCTGGTAAAAAAGGAAAAAGATATGCTTTACCGAACTCAGAAATAATGATTCATCAACCTTCAGGTGGAGCAGAAGGTCAAGCAACTGATATAGAAATAAGTGCTAAAAGAATAATAAGAAATCGTGAAGTTTTAAATAAAATACTCGCAAAAAATACTGGCCAAACACTCTCACGTATTGAAAAAGATGCGGATAGAGATTTCTTTATGGACGCAGAAGAAGCTAAAAAATATGGCATCATCGACGAAATCGTCACAAAATCCAAAGCTACTCCTAAATAAAACAAATAAAAAAGCCGTTCGTGTACATTTTGTACACGAACGGCTTTTATCTTATTTACAATCAGCATCAATAGCATCAGAAGTTTTCTCGTAAACGCCAATGTAATGTCTTGTTTTTACAGGTACAGGAGAATTATCAAAATCAAAAATTTTAGACAAAAAAGGCTTAACTTCGAAACCCTTTTGATGAAAAAGTAAGTCCCATGCATGTCGGATTTTATAATCTCCCAAAAAAGGCTTATCTTTTTTATAACAAAAGATACAATGATAAAAATAATCATTCAATAAAGTTCTTAATCTGTTAATTTCATCTTGTTTGATTTTTGTATCCAAGGGTATGGTTTCACTAAGAGCAACTCTTTTATTTATTTCGTGTTCTTTGATTTTTGTATCAAAAGGTATGGTTTCAATAATCACGATTCTTTTATTTGTTCTTTTCGTAATATTTTCTAAAGATCCATTTAAATCAGCAAAGTGAGACAAAATATTTACAACAAAAGCAAAATCGGAATTTTCACTATAATGAATACATCCCTCATCAATAAAATCAGGAATATTTTTAGGTAAAGATTCTTCTAAATCAGATTTCATCGATTCTTTAATCTCGGAAAACAAAGCTTTTTTATAAAGGTCATTTTTTTCAAAAATTACTTTCAATAAATCTTTTCCCAAAACTTTGTAAGTTTGAAACATTGAATGTATTGTTTCTTCAAAATTTCCTAAGTTTGTTGTATTTTTTAGCTCAAACAAAACATAATCAGTTAAAGATTTACATTCTTTTGGGTAATCGATTCCTAATTCTTTAAAGAAATTCATTAAATCTATGTGAAAAAGCTCTTCAACGTTTTCATCACTTAGTGCATTTTGCAAGCGAATTTTAGTTATTTCCATTTTCTGTCTATTTTTTAAGTTATTACTATTTTTATTGTCAAAAAATCAATTTGTCTTAATTTAACACAAAAAATATGATGTGGCAATACTCACAAAAACCTTCATAGACAATATTTTTTATATTTGGTATATTGAAGAAGTGAGATTTACAAATTTATTTTGAAATTGGTTTATAGGAATATATCTTATATTATGAAAGGTTTTAAAGTTTTAAAAAATTTTCTGCGAAATAAAATCGAAATACCAATATAATGGTGTGTTTTTGTAAGCCAGTATAAGGCTTATGAGTTTAAAACTAATAATTTTAATGGGAGCACTATCGCTCTCTTTAGGTGTTGCAATTGGTTACTATTTGCGACTCATCATAGCTCTTGGTAAAAAAAGATCTATCGAGATAGATATCAAGGACATGATGGTGTCAGCAAAAGCTGAAGCACAGAAGATCACTGATGAAGCAAAAGCAAAATCAGAAGAAAAACTTGCTGAATTAAAAGAGGAAGAGAAAAAGAAAACAGAAGATTTTAGAGAAACAGAAAAAAGACTTATCAAAAAAGATGAGCTTTTAGACGCACGCCAACTTGAAATCGACAAAGAAATAGAAAATATAAAATTAAAAGTCGAAGACATAAAAAAGATTCAAGAAAGAGTTGAAAATGCAGAAAATGAAAAAATTCAAGCATTAGAAAAAGTTGCAAAACTAACTCAAGAAGAAGCCAAAGAAGAACTTTTGAAAGATATCGAGAAAAAATACGAAGAAGATATTCTTGTTCGTATGCAAAAACTTGAAAATGCAAACAGTGAGAAGCTTGATCGTCGTGCAAAAGATATTCTTTCTACTTCTATCCAACGTCTTGCTTCAAGTACTGCATCAGAAATGATGACGACAGCAGTCGCAATACCAAACAACGATATCAAAGGTAAAATAATCGGAAAAGAAGGTAGAAATATCCGTGCATTCGAACGTGCTTCTGGAGTTGAACTTGTTGTAGACGATACACCAGGAACAATCCTTATTTCGTCTTTCGATCCTGTACGTAGACAGGTTGCTCGTGTAGCACTTGAAAACTTGATACTCGATGGACGTATACAACCAGCAAAAATAGAAGAACTTGTAGATAAAGCAAAAGAAGAAATAAATAAAATTATAAAAGAAAAAGGAGAACAAGCAGTATATGAATGTGGGATATTCAACTTCGATCCACGCATAGTAGCAATTATCGGAAGACTTTATTTCCGTACAAGTTATGGGCAAAATGTTCTTCAACACTCTATCGAAATGGCTCACATCGCAGGAATGCTCGCGGAAGAACTCGGTGCAGATGTTGCGATAGCAAAAGCCGGGGCACTTGTACACGACATAGGTAAAGCCCTAGATCATGAAGTACAAGGTACACATATAGAGATCGGTATGAGAATACTTCAAAAATTCGGGGCAGATGAACGTATCATAACTGCAATGAAATCTCACCACGAAGACTACCCTTACGAAACTATCGAATCAGTCATCGTACAAACAGCCGACGCTATCTCTGGTGGACGTCCTGGTGCTCGCCGTGATAGTGTAGAAAATTACTTGAAACGTTTACAAGAACTCGAAGCACTGGTAAATGCTTTTGAAGGAGTTGATAAATCTTATGCTCTTCAAGCAGGACGTGAGATACGTATATTCGTAACTCCAGAAAAAGTAACTGATGCAGAAAGTAAACTTATGGCTCGTGACATTGCTACAAAGATAGAACAAGAATTAAAATATCCAGGTGAAATCAAAGTCACAGTCATACGAGAATCAAGAGTCATAGAATACGCAAGATAGAACATGAATTTAAAAAGACCCGCAACATAGTTGCGGGTCTTTTGGTTTCAAACAAAAAGACTAATTAAAAACTAAATTGGTTTTAGTTTTTCCTAAAGCCAATAATTTTTTGCTTTGATTTTCATAAGAACCAATTAGGCAAATACGAATCATTTTTTTTAACTCTTCCGGAACACCTTGAATAAATCTGCTTCTAAAAAGTTTAATAATTTCTTCTTGTCTAGAAGGTTCGAACTTTTTTATTAAACACATCTGATTGTCGAACAAAGCAAAACCAAGTTCATTGCGAAATTCTTGATTTTCCGGCAAAGCCTTAAAATAAGTCAAACAAAGCATAAGCTGAAAAAACATTTTTTCTTTGTCTTTTGTTGCAAATAAAGGACTTATGTCCTTTATAGACATTTTATTAATTTTGTCTTTCACAACTTCAAAATGTTTATCTCTATCAGCAAAAGCTTGTAAAATAAGCTTTTGCTGATCTTCATTTAAGGTAATTTCTCCCGATTTTTTTCTCGATTCAACATTCCAATATTTATTATCAATAGGAACAAGAGTTTCTTCTTCAGATTTACTTGGTAAGTAAGTAAAATTTTGGTCAACCCTGATATAATTTCCTGCAAAAGGAACAATCATTTCACCTCTTTTTAATAGGCAAGCTACTGGTTTTTTCATAAAAAATGATTTTAGGTTTTTTAAAAGAGCGATGGACTTTCCAAGGCCTGTAATATTCTGTATCTATTATACTATAATATATATAAAAGTCAATAATATTCGTACTATTGCCTAAAAAAACCCTTACTATATAATGTATAGGTAAGTAATCAAAGGGTTAAATGGTCGAAGTATTACAAATTTTAAAAAAAATTATACTATGAACAAACAAGGATTAGTTGAAATGGTTCAAGGAAAACTCGGCGGTACAAAAGTACAAGCTGAAGAAATCGTTGACGGAGTTTTTGATACTATCGTTTCTACAATGAAAAAAGGGGGTGAAGTATCAATCGCAGGCTTTGGTATCTTTTCTGTAAAAGGAAGAGCTGCTCGTATGGCTCGCAATCCAAAAACTGGAGAGCAAGTTAAAGTTGCTGCTAAGAAAGTTCCAAAATTCAGACCAGCAAAAGGTTTGAAGGATGCAGTTGAATAATATTTTATCTCGAGATAAAACACAAAACCCGCCTATGGCGGGTTTTGTGTTTGTGATACAATATATTTAAACAAGTTAAGGTAATGAAAGTCATTACCTTTGTAAACTAAATAAAAAAAATAAAATGGAAACAATCAAACTCCCAAAATTTAAAGCTCGAGAGGGAAAATTGTTTTTCCCTGAACTAAAAAGAAAAATTGATTTCTATTTTGATAGAAATAGAAAAAACAAAACAGCAAATTTATATACATATGCCAAAGCATTCATTTTGATTTTTGCTTATGTATCAACTTATTTTCTTATTATTCTAGGAAATCAATCTACTTTTTTTACACTGACCCTTTGGATGTTCCTAGGAATTGTATTTGCATGTATTGGTTTTAATATTATGCACGATGCAGGTCATGGAAGTTATTCAAAACATGAAAAGGTAAATTATTTTCTTTTTCTCTCACTAAACCTTGTAGGAGCAAATGCTTTCCTGTGGGAAACAAAACATAACTGGCTCCACCACAGATTTACAAACTTAGATGGAATAGATGAAGACATAGATATTCCATTTATGCGTGTTCACACAAACCAAAAATGGGAAAAATACCATAAATACCAATACATTTATGCCTTCCCTCTTTACACAGTTACTTATTTTTTGTGGGTTTGGTATGCAGATTTTAAAAAATACTTCTCTGGAAAAATACATGGGCAAGATATAGGAGAAATACCTTTAAGTGAGCATTTCATTTTTTGGTTAAGTAAATTTTTTTACATCTTTTACATTATAGTTGTTCCAATTTATTTTTTAGGATTCTGGAAATTTTTCTTTGGTTATTTATTGCTTTGCGCAACATGTGGACTTTTTATTAGTGTTATTTTCCAGCTTGCGCATGTAGTGGAAGGAGTTGATAACCCTATCACAGATCAAGATAATCAAATTAAGCAAGAATGGGCTGTTCATCAAATACAGTCTACTTCAAATTTTGCTACTAGCAATTGGTTTGTAACATTGTTTACTGGTGGTCTCAATTTTCAAACTGAACATCATTTATTTCCTGAGATAAACCATATTCACTATCCAAAAATAAAACCAATAGTAAAAGAACACTGCAAAGAGTTTGGAATTACTTACAACGAAAAATCTACCTTTTTGGACGCAATAGTTTCTCATGTGAATTATCTAGAAACTCTCGGTACAAAACCATAAAACAAAATCCCCTGCTCAATGAGCGAGGGGATTTTTTAATTAAGATTTTTTAATTTTTTTCCTTTCTATAAAAAAGATTACTAATAAAATTAAAATGCTAGGAATATAGAACTCCCAACCAAAAACAAAAGCATGTGAAAATAAAATAAAAATACCAATAATAATTACAAAAATTAAAATTGCAATAAACATTTTGCCAAAAATCCTTTTAGTAAGTCTAGAAAAAAATACATATAAAACAATTAGAATAATCCAAAGTAAAAAATAAAAGCTATAAACATCCATAATACTCGGACTTGTAACTGTTTTTTGGTCTTTATCTTTCTCCCACTTATGATCAATTGTATTGTATCTATAAACATCATAATACTTAATAGTGGTTGTTCTAAAAAAAACTATATTTTTATATACCTCTAAGACTTTTGTTGTTTTTGCAATCCTATATACTTCCGAAGGTGAAGCACCTTTAAAAGGAAGTGTCACAGAATCAACATAAGTGTAATTACATTTACTAACTCTTACCATTGCTTGATTTCCGATAATTACGGTATCTTTTACAAGGTTTGATTCATTGATTTGCGCAAAGCTCGATCCAAAAAGGAGAACAAATGCAATTAAAATTAGTGTTTTCAATATTTTTTGTTTTTAAAGATTTAACATTTATTTTTAGTTCTAAATACAGATTAACATATAAATTACTAAAAGTCAAATACAACTTACCTAAATAAAAATCCCCCACCACGATTATGGTTGGGGGGTTCTTCATTTAACACTATGCCACAAGATCTTTGTTTCACGGACAATTTTTAAAAAATAAGAATTATATTTAATTAAATTTTGACTTACGAAAATAGCGCGACTATTAAAAGTTTGTAAAAAAATTTCATCCGATATTGGTTTCGAATGAGTACTATTATGGTGATATAAATCATAAACAATAATCCAGAGAGCGCTTATAGCTACACAAAGATTTTGTTGTTCATACAATTTTCCATAACCAGAAGTGCTCGCAAGATGATGATCTATATTTATCGCTCTTACGTCTGAAGAAAAAATAAGCTTTTCGTTCATTAGCAACTCTAGAACACCAATAGTTGATTCATGTATGTGTTTTTTATCTTTACCCATTGGAATATGTCCGATAGGTTCTGAAATAAGTTTCTTTTCATGCTTATTATAAAAGGAAATAATGAAACCTGGATCCAGATGAGAAGGATGTAATTTTTTTACAATAATTTCCAATACAAGCAAAAAACGGTTCATTGATGGATAACTGCTTGAATGCCAGAGTTTCTGATCTACTATATATGTATTCATGTTTTTAAGGTTTTAAGTTCCCTTTATTTTTAACATACAAATAAATATTGAGCAATAAAATAAAAACTCGCTTTTTATAATAAAAATGTTAATATAAAAACATTGCGGGATTAGTTTATCGGTAAAATAACAGTTTTCCAAACTGTGGTGAAGGGTTCGACTCCCTTATCCCGCACCAAAATAAACAAAAAAAACACCTAGAAAATTCTAGGTGTTTTTTTGTATTAAAAGTTATATATTTTTATCTTCGTTAGAATATTTCTCTTCAATATGTGATTTTAAAGCTTTTCTAATATTATCACCGTGCGTAAATCTTTGATCTTTTCTTAAATTATGTTCCTTTATCCTTTCAGCTTCTATCGCTAGTTCTTCTGGGCTTTTTTATTAATTATTTCTTTTCTTTGAATTTCTTCAGTTATTTTTCTAACATATTCAGGATCCTTTATTCTCTTTTCAAATAAAATTTCTTCTTGTTCTGAAAGAAATTTATAATTAGAATCTTTACCTAATTTTTGTGCCTCTTGACCATAATTAGAACCCAATTCATCTATAACTTTCTGTCTTATTAAATTAGAGACATTCTCTGGAATATTTTCCTCTTTGGGTGTTTTTTTAAAAAATGGTTCAAATTTAAACATATATATATTATACAAAAACATAAACCAAATAGTAAATAATTAAATTTATCTAAATTCTTTCGGGCTGCTGGGAATCGAACCCAGTCAACGTGTTCCCAAAACACGTGTACTACCGGTATACGACAGCCCGTTACATAACAGATAAGACTATATCACAAAAAAGCTTTTTCTCAAATCTTACTTCCCTTCTTGAAACTTCTTTAGATCCTCGTATTTCACTTCAGGAAGATCTTTATAATCATTTTGATAAGCCCGCTCTGTCACAGACCTAACTGTACCACCAACGCTGTCTGTCATAAAGAAATATTTCTGTCCAGCTTTGTCTACTGTAGCGTATTTAAGCGGGCCTTTAGGTAAAACCATTTCTTTTTCTGAGATTTTTTGTTCAATTTCTCTTTTTATGTTTTCTATTTTGTTATCGGTTTTATCTAAAACAACTTCTTGAACTGGTTTTTTATACATGGGCAAGGAAGAGGACCCTTTAGTGATTTTCGTATTTGTTATACTTTCTGCCTTATATCCTTTACTTGGATCATTTGTAAAATTAGAAGGACCACCCACTACAGAACCCTTAATTAGGAAGGGTTGGTCATAGGAAGTTACTGGTTTCTCTAAATCCTGTCGAGACCTTTTAATTTCCTCATTAATATTTTCGTCTGTAATTTTAGGAAATATTTTCTTTATCTTACTTCTATCAATGTCTTCTTCAATAAAAGGAGTGCTGGGATCAGTATACAATCCATTATCTGGATTATAAGTATATGTTGGCCCAAGATAATTCTTATTATAACTTTCTTTATTTAACCATTCAGAGGGTTGTATTTTATCTTTCTTATAAAAATCTCCAGCACCTTTCTCTAAAGGCTTTTTTGTTGTTGTAATTTTTGTTTTGGAGCCAAAAAACCCAATAGTATCATTCCTCCAATTTTTAGCAAAACGTTCATATGTACTATACTTATTCATACTATCTTTATATGCCTGTATCCTCGGATCATGCGGATCAGTTGTATGGTAAGCAGGTACTTCTGTTTTTTCTTTTGTTTTATTTTTATCAACACCTATAACCTGCCCATAAGCTTTTTCGGGCGAACCAGCAAGAGCACCTACAAAAGCCGCACCAGTGGCAAGTTTTTTTATAGATTTTTTGAAAAAGTTTTCCATAGAGAAATTATAACACTTAATCCTTATAAAATAACATCCTCTACCCTTTTGACTCTCGCTTTCTTATTATTCATATCTAAAAAGACCACCAATAGGTCAAATTGCCATTCTGTACTCTCAGAGACATGTTTGGACACTAAATATGTTTGGATTGTCCTTGAGAGCCTTTTAAGCTTCCAGGGATGCATATTATCTTCTGGTCTATAACTATCTAATGTTTCACGAATAACATTCAAATCTCGTGTAACAGCCTTAACTTCAATAAAATATAGCTTTAATCCCTGCCCGCCCTCACGCTGGTTCGGGAGCAGGCGGGCCCTATTTTCTTGTCGTTGTGCGACAATATCTATTTCTCCCCACTTTTTAGTGTAATTTCTTTCTAGAATAGTAAAGCCGTGTTTCACGAGAAACTTACAAGCGACATTCTCGCCAATTTCCCCTATTTTTTGTTTTTCTGAAGTAAAAACCTTAGGCATATTTGTTATGTTACTCGTGAAACGTTTCACGTGAAACACTTTTTATATAAATTAAGCTATTTTTCTTCTTTTTCTAAAAAACCCTTATATTACAAGCTATTAGACAAAACATGTCTTTAAAAGACATAAAAATATTTGTCCTTTATAAACATTACTAACAGACTTATCCACAGTTTTGTGTAAAATCCTTATAATTTAACATGAAATAAAAGGACAAATCTACTACTGTCTTTAATGTGCACCCGGAAGGATTCGGCTACTACGTAGCCAGGTGCTTTTCTGTCTCGCCAGGCTCGCATAGAAAAGCCTTTCGAATACCCTCACAAAAGCAAATAAATTTGCTTTCTCGCCTGCTGGTGCACCCGGAGGGATTCGAACCCCCAATAACGGTTCCGAAGACCGTTGTGATATCCATTTCACCACGGGTGCGAAATGCTCTTTATAAGTATAAGCTAAATAGCTAAGTAAGTAAATTAAAAAATTGCAATACAATAAAAAACTGATATAATTGAATTATTAAAAATAACAACACTTGCGGTGTTGGTTTAGTGGTTTTTCATGTCATAATAGTCATGTTTGATAAGTAAAATTTAAAAGTTAGTTAAAGCGCGGTGTTGGTTTAGTGGTAGAACACGTCCTTGCCAAGGATGAGACAGGAGTTCGATTCTCCTACGCCGCACAGATAAAAAGAATTATTGGAGTGGAAACACTTACAAAAAATTTAATAAGTAAAATACCTAAAGAAGTTTCACATGTAACACAAGCTCTAGAAAAAGCTGGTTTTGAAGCATACCTAGTCGGTGGATGTGTTCGTGATCTTATAATGAATAGGGAACCGAACGATTGGGATGTAACAACAAATGCTAATCCAGAACAAATAATAGCTTTATTCGAAAAAACTGTTTATGAGAATAACTTTGGAACAGTTGGTGTTTGTATTCCAAAAGAAGTTACACGTGAAACTATAACTGAAGATGAAAACAAAGAACCAGAATATGAGATAATTGAGGTTACACCGTACAGAATTGAAGCTGGATATAGTGATTTTAGACATCCGGATGAAATAAAATTCAGTACAAAGCTAGAAGATGACCTTAAAAGACGTGATTTTACTATAAATACACTGGCTTTAGATTCAAAAGGACATTTAACAGACATGTTCGAAGGTTTAAAGGACATACAAAATAAAGTGATTCGTACAGTAGGGGAAGCAGATGAAAGATTTACTGAAGATGCACTTCGTCTCGTGCGTGCAGTACGATTTTCTACACAATTAAATTTCAGTATCTCGCATGAAACAACAGAAAGTATTTTAAAAAATTCAGAACTAATAAAAAAGATATCCACAGAAAGAATTCGTGATGAATTTATAAAAATAATTATGTCAGAAAATCCGATGATAGGTATAAGTATGCTTTCACGATTTGGAATTTTAAAAAATATTATTCCAGAACTCGAAGAGGGAATACATTGTGAACAAAAAGGTGAACACATCTATGATGTTTTTGATCATATCCTCCATGCATTAGGACATGCTGCAGAGAAAAATTTACCTTTAGATATAAGGCTTTCTGCGCTTTTTCATGATATAGGGAAACCTCGTACACGCAGATGGGATGGAACAAAAGCAGGAGGAAAAGGGAAGTATACTTTCTATGGTCACGAAGTTATCGGTGCACGCATGGTAAAAAAAATAATGGAACGATTAAAATTCCCGAAAGATATTTCAGAAAAAGTAGAAAAACTTGTACGCTATCATATGTTTTTTTCTGATACGGAAACTATCACACTCTCTGCTGTGCGTAGGGTGATCGTGAATGTTGGGAAAGAAAATATTTGGGATTTGATGCAAGTGCGTGAATGCGACAGAGTCGGTATGAAAAAGAAAGAAGCTCCATATCGTCTTCGAAAATATCATGCAATGATCGAAGAATGTTTGCGTGATCCTATATCCGTCTCACAACTTAAAATAGATGGTAATGTACTTATGAAAGAACTAGGAATAACACCCGGACCAAAAATGGGCTTTATTTTAAATGCTTTATTAGAAGAAGTCCTTGATGAGCCTAGTAAAAATGTCCGTGAATATCTTGATGTCCGTGTGAAAGAACTAAATACTCTATCGGACATAGAACTCAAAGCTCTGGGACAGAAAGCGAAAGAAAAGAAAGAATTAACTGAAGAAGAAGAAATAAAAAAACTCCACGCAAAGCATGGAGTACAGAAATAAAAAAACCTGAGCACATCTGTGAACAGGTTTTTTGAATGATTTTAATACTATTGTTTAGGATATGTAAGTGAATCCATGGTTTCAATTTTAGGTCGAAATTGAATTTTGTTTTTTCTAAAAAATTCAACAAAATTAATAGTGCAATAAACACACAAGACTAGGAGCGAAACAATCAAGCAAACGATTGTAAAAAATATAATACATACTCTGTCGAATAAACCCAACAGAACACTGCCGATTAAAAATCTTACCATTTTCATTTTCTTTATTTTTTAATTACAGTATTGATTGATTATTTGTTTTTCTCTTGAAGACAATTCAATCTCAAGCTCAAAGTCACCATCATAAGTAACCTCATCCATGAAAGGTCCATACCAACTCATATCTTCATCTTTATCTGATAAAGATACGAAATTAGCTTCATTAACAATAAAATTTCGAAAAATAGACTCTTGCACAGGTATTTTTTCATTAGCTTCCTTGCAAAAGTTATCTTTCATGAGCTTGAGATCATTACCTTCATAAAATACTGGTAAGTCTCTAAGTTTATCATGAACATAGAACCCGTGGCGTATAGTCCAAACGAATATTTTTAGGTTTTTAGCTCTAACAATATTATTGCGAATGATGCATAGAAGCATCAATTCTTTTGAATTGATTACTGTATTTGATTTCATTTTATATAGTTTTTAATGAGCTTTTGCTCGGTGAGTACTGAATTTGTTTAACCAAACATTACAACAAAATATTAAGTTTTGCAAGAAAAATAAAAAACCAGTTTAGAAACTTTTTTCTAAACTGGTTTTTATTATTAATTACAATCTACTAGAGAAATATTTTAAGTAATTCTTCTTGTGAAATTACTTTTGATATTTCTCCTTCGGGAGTTTTTCTCCTTACTAAAAGTTCAAATTCATAATCTTTTGAAAAATTAGATTTTATAAAGTCCCAAATAGTTGCGGGGTCAAATTGAATCTTTTTTGTCATTAGATCTAACCTATTAGAGATCTCTTCAAGCTTATGTAACGGCTCAGAAAAATCAATAGTTTGTTCAACTTTTTTAGGAACCTTGTCTTCTTTGACTTTAACTACTTTTTTATCCTGGCTTTGTGTTGCTTTAGTTTTTCCAATCAAAGAGTTTTTTAATACAACCAGATTCACCGTGATTGATTTCTCATTGGAAAAATCCAAGCATTCAAACGCATTACTGTTTTTAAATACAGCTAAAAGTTCTTCACGCTGACCTCCATCAACAGGTACCTTTTTTAGTATTGCAAAACCTTGTTTTGTACTAGGTATAATCCTTTCATAATGAATACCAGGTTTTAAACCATTAGAGCGTAAAAAGTTACTAAGGATACTTCTGTTCTGTTTATCCTCACTTTTATCGTTCTTTGTACTAGTATCTTTAGACGCTTTTTTCTCTACAGGAACTTTGGATTCAACACCAGAAATATTTGAAAGTTTTTTGAAAAGCTCCAAATTCACCTGGATAGATTTAGGACTTTCTAATCCCAGAGAATCGAATGAGCCATCCTTTGTGAACATTTCAATCATTTCCTGACGTTTCGTCTGAATACTATTTATCGAAGCACGAGTTTTAGTAGCGTTCAATGTGATAGAACTGAAATCTGGTCCCATTTTGAAATTGTTAGCTTTCAAGAGTGCAATTAAACCAGAACGTGGATCTTCGTTATTATTAGTTTCAACTTTTTCTTTAGAAAGAGGAACAGGGGCTTGAACAAGCAGTGGTTTGGGAGCCTCTTCCTTTGTAGTAGTAGGAACAACAGTGAATTCCGGTGGTAACGGTTGTTCTTCAGTCAATGGGTTAATAAACCCAATCTTAAAGTAAACGTTTTTTATTTCCCCAACCCGAGCAACAACATATCCATTGAGTTTCTTGTATTTTTCGGCTTGAGCAATTACATAATCTGCATAAGCTTTCTCTTTTAAGAATACAGGTCCGTACTCCATATTAAGATCTGCTTCAGGAATTATCTGTGAATAATGTGTATCTGTAAAACAGAGCATTTTTAAGAAATTTTTAATTTCTTTTTTTAAGTCTTGGAAGTCTTTAATAGCTACTTTTTTCATGATTTCTATATTGTTTTTATTTGTTGTTTCGTACGTATTTTTTGTTTTTTTGAATCTGAATTCACTTACATCTTTGAGCGCAAGAGTGACTTGGATTGCATCTACATTTCCTAAAGGAGTACTCATGGTAAACTTTCCTCCAAAATTAATTATAGATTGTTCTATTTCAGCAATCGCAATACCATCTGCTTGTATGCTTTGTGGAAGATAAATAAAGAAGTAAGGCGCTCCTATTGGAGATCTTATAACATTTCCAATGGTAATCTTTTTATGGATTACATCAAGAAGTGGGGGCAGAGAGTCTTTCAGGTTCCTGAGAAACTCTTCAGATTTATTGACGAGTTCTTTCTCAGGTACTAAGATCATGACTTCAGGTTTAATTTAAGGTTTTAATTGTTAAGGTAGGAGTTTAATTTCTGGCTTAAGACTACATTTTAAAAGGAACTAAGTCAATACTTATCTTTATTTTAAATCAAGAAAAATAGGGCAGTGGTCTGAACCCATATAGTCTGTAATCATACCTGTATTTTTTACTTTTGGTACTATTTTTTCATCAACAAAAAAATAATCAATACGCCAACCAACATTGCGAGTACGAGAAGCTGTCTTCTGGTCCCAATATGTATAGATATCTTTTTTATTTGGATTCATTTTTCGAAAAATATCGATAAAATTATTTTTTATAACTTTGGTAATCCATGCGCGCTCGATAGGGAGGAAACCTGTATTTTCTTCATTTGCTTTAGGGCGAGCGAGGTCGACTGCTTCGTGTGCAGTGTTTATATCACCACAAAATATAACATTCTCACCTTTTTTTCGTAAATTCAGGATGAATTTCAAAAATGCATCATAAAATTCAAGTTTATATTCAAGACGATGTGGACCAGAACCACCATTTGGATAGTAACCACATATAATAGTGTAATCTTTGAACTTTGCTCCGACTATTCTACCTTCATCATCGAATTTCTTTATTCCCATTCCATAAAAAACTTCTAGTGGTTTTTGTTTTGTATATAAAGCAACACCACTGTATCCTTTTCTTAATTTTGAATATGAGAAAAAACTTTCATAACCTTTTATATTTCGTACATCATCGGGTAACTGATCGGGTTCTACTTTCGTTTCTTGTAAACACAAAATGTCGGGTTTATATTTTTTAAAAATGGGAGTAAAAAATCCTTGTTTTGCTGTCGCACGCAAACCGTTTGTATTCCAAGAAATTATTTTTGTCATATAGGAATAATAACACAAAACAAAAGCCCTATCACAAAACTTGCTTTTTTATAGAAAATAGGTTATTATATAAATGAAATTTTAAATATTTATAGATCCTTAAAAACAAGAAATTATGTCGGAAAAAAAAGAAAAAAAAGAATCATTAATTGAGGGTTTGTTTTCATTTATTTTTAACCCAAAAAAGAAGCAAACAAAAAAAGAAAAAGAATTACAAAAACATTACAAGCATGTAGAACCCAAACATGTAAAGAAAGAAGAAATTAGTACTTTTATCTAATTTAAAAAACGACTCGGGCGATTTTCGCATCCCTCAATACATGTATGATTTTCTGATCGTACAAAAAGTAAACCACGGATATTTTGTAACTCGAGTAAGACGGTCTGCTACTATGCAGGCCGTTTTTTTATTTTTTACTGTGGAATTTTTTGTGTACTTCGAGAAGTTGTTTGTCTGTGACGTGAGTATATATTTGAGTAGTCGCAATATTTGCATGACCTAGCATCATCTGCACAGATCGAATATCTGCTCCATTTGAAAGAAGATCTGTAGCAAAAGAGTGACGTATAACGTGCGGAGTAACTTTTTTTGAAATACCAGCTTTCGTCGCATAATATTTTACTATTCTTTCTATTGACCTAGTCGTGAGTCTGCTTGCTGTGTCTTTTTTATTATTTGTTATTTTCACAAACATCGCTTCTTCCATATCATCTCTCTTTTTTAAATATTCTTTCACTGCATTACGAGCACTCTCAGAAAGAAAAACTACGCGTACTTTTTCACCTTTTCCTCGGATAGAAAATTCTTCTTTTGAAATATCCAAATCTCTATTTATAGATGCGAGCTCTGAGACACGAAGACCAGTAGAAAAGAAAAGTTCGAGTATTGCTTTATCGCGAAGATTTTTCAAATCATTTCCATTTGGCCCAGAGAGAAGTCTTTCGAGTTCATTTTCAGTTATCAAGTCCAAGCTTCTCTCTTTTATTTTTGCTAGTTCTATACGATCAGGGGAGAGGGCACTGATATCTCTTTTCATCATATATTTTAGAAACACACGAAGAGCTATGAGATAATAATTTTGAGTATTTTTTTTCATCGTCGCAGACACTTGCCCGCGGACTTTCACACCACTTTGTCTATTTAAAAAAAGTCTGAATTCACGAATATTTTCATCTGTGATTTCTTTTGGTTCTGTGATTTTTGTAAAATCAAAAAACCTACTCAAGTAGTGCTCGTAATTTCTGACAGTTTTCAAACTTGAACCTTTTTCAATTTCTAAATATTCCAAAAATTGTCTTTTGAGTTGTTCTATCTTTGAAGCCATACATATATAGTATATCAAAAAAGACTCAAAATATTGTGCGACACGGGTACTTGCAATTTTTTTAGCTTTATGCTACTATCTAAGCATGTTAGCAACAAAGAAAAAACAAGCAGTTATTAAAAAACACCAAGCTCATGAGAAGGACACAGGTTCATCTCAAGTCCAAGTGGCTATTTTGTCTACACAAATAGACGAACTCGCAAAGCACCTAAAGAAGCACAAGAAGGACAATCACTCTCGTCGCGGACTTATCAAAATGGTTGCAGATCGCAGAACTCACTTAAAATATTTACAAAGAAAAAACAAAACTGCGTACGAAGCTATAATGAAACAAATGGACTTAGCATAAAAAATTAAAATCCTCTGCCTAGCAGGGGATTTTAATTTGTAACTCAAAAGAGTATAATTTAAATATATGTCAATCATAAAACACAAAGAACAAAGAGTCGCTGTATTCATCGACACACAAAACGTTTATCACAGTGCTCGCAATTTATATCACGCTCGCGTGAACTTCGGAAATATTTTGAAAGATGTTGTCGCAGGTCGCAAACTCGTGCGTGCTGTCGCATATGTCATCACTACAGAAGCAGGGGATGAGAAAAACTTTTTCGAAGCATTAAATAAAATCGGTATTGAAACCAAAACAAAAGATTTGCAAGTTTTTGCTGGTGGTGCAAAGAAAGCGGATTGGGATGTCGGCCTCGCTATGGATGCTATCAAAATGGCACCGAAGCTCGACGCTGTTATCATCATTTCAGGTGACGGAGATTTTATTCCACTAGTTGAATACTTACAAGTCTCTGGTACACAAGTCGAAGTCGCATCATTTGGAAAATCTACTTCATCAAAACTCCGCGAAGTCGTCGACGAATTCGTCGACCTCTCTGCGAATCCAAGAAAGTATCTTATAGGAGGAAGTAATAAATAAACGTTTCACAAAAAAAATTCCACACAGTGTGGAATTTTTTTATTTCCATTTTTGGGAAAAAATGCTAGTATAACCAGTATATTTAATAGTTAATCAGTTTGTCTTTAGATAGAGATCTTGTGGCACAAGCTTTTGTGAAACAATACTTTATTCTAAAGATAAGCTAAAAAAATAATATGAATAAAAAAGAGTATCAAGTAGAAATCGGTGGGAAGGTCATGACCGCTATTTTTTCAGATTTAACTGACCAAGCGCATGGATCAGTGATGTTGAAATACGGTGAAACAATAGTCTTGGCAACTGCATGTATGAGTAAAGATAAGCAAGCAGGTTTAGGATTTTTTAATCTTACCGTAGACTACGCAGAAAAATTTTATGCATCAGGAAAAATATTAGGTTCACAATATGTACGTCGTGAAGGTAAACCATCTAATGAAGCGATACTCGCATCACGCGTAATCGACAGAACTATCCGCCCACTCTTTGACCAAAAAATGCGACATGCAGTACAAGTCATCGTAACTGTAATCGCATGTGACGACAATGATCCAGCGATGCTCGCAGTGAATGCTGCATCACTCGCACTCGTCGTTTCAAATATTCCATGGAAGGGACCAATAGGTTGTGTACGTGTTGGAAAATACGATGATGAAAATTTAGCAATAAATATTCCTACAACAAAAAGACAAGAAGAGTATCCATACAAATTTGATCTCACTGTCTGTGGAAGAGAAGGAACAATAAACATGATCGAAGCAGCAGCTCGTCAAGCAAAAGAAGAAGAGCTCACAGAAGCATTAGAACTCGCAAGTAAAGAAATCACCAAACTCGAAGAATTCCAAAAAAATATTCAAAAAGAAATCGGTCATGAAAAAAGAGTTATCGAACACGAAAAAATAAGTGAAGAAAGTTTGAACCTTTTCAAAGAAAATATTTTACCAAAAATGGAAAGTGCTATTTTTGCTGGAGCAGGGAAAAAGAAAATAGATGAACTTCACAGTGAGTGGAATAACTTAGTAAAAGAAAAATATGTAGGAACAGATAAAAAAGATTTTCAACTAGAAGACGACATTTTTGATGAAACAGAAAATGATATGCTTCATGAAAAAGCTATCAAAGAAAATCGCAGAGCAGACGGAAGAGCGATGGATGAAGTTCGTGAACTCTATGCGCAAGCAGGAAATCTTTCAAAGATTTTACACGGCTCAGGAATATTTTATCGCGGAGGCACACATGTACTCTCTGCACTCACACTCGGTGGTCCTGAAGATAAACAAGAAGTGAATGGAATGGATTTACAAACTTCAAGAAGATTTATGCATCACTATAATTTTCCTCCATTCTCTGCAGGAGAACCAGGAAGAAGTGGAATGACAAATCGTCGTGAGATAGGACACGGAGCACTCGCAGAAAAAGCATTACTCATGGTTCTTCCAGAAAAAGAAATTTTTCCTTACACTATTCGTATCGTTTCTGAATCAATGGCATCAAATGGTTCCACTTCACAAGCAAGTATTTGTGCTTCAACGCTCGCGCTCATGGATGCTGGTGTTCCAATAAAAAATCCTGTAGCTGGAATTGCGATGGGGCTCATGTATGAAAATGATAATGCATACAAAATATTAACTGACATTCAAGGACCAGAAGATCACCATGGTGACATGGATTTCAAAGTCGCAGGAACAAGAGAAGGAATAACTGCAATACAACTCGATGTAAAAGTCGATGGTGTGCCAATAAAAATATTAAGTGAAGCTATGGCACAAAGTAAAAAAGCTAGACTCACAATCCTCGATACTATACAAAAAGAAATTAGTGCTCCTCGTGCGACGATTTCTCCAAATGCTCCGGAAATTTTAATTATCAAAATCAAACCAGAACAAATAGGCGGAGTTATAGGAAGTGGAGGAAAAGTAATTAAAGATATTAAAGAAAGGACTGGTGCAGAAATAACTATCGAAGACGACGGAACTGTGTACTTCACTGGTCGTGATGGTTCAGCAGGAAAAGCAAAACAAATCGTAGAAGAAATGACACACGAATTTAAAGTAGGGGAAATTCTTCAAGGAGAGATAGTGAAGCTTGCAGACTTCGGCGGATTTGTACGACTTAATGACTTCACAGACGGAATGGTTCACATTTCTGAAATCGCACCATTCCGTGTCGAGCGAGTAACTGATATACTAAAAGAAGGTATGATCGTGCCAGTGAAAGTCATCGCTATCGATCCACAAAGAGGAAAGATCTCACTTTCTATCAAAGAAGCAAACCCAACTTTCTTCCAACCTAAAGCGTAAAATAAGCAAAAAGAAAAAGCGACCATTAGTCGCTTTTTTAATCTTTTTTGCCCTATTTTACCACCAGGGCTTTATCCCATATCTCTTTATCTTCTTTTGAAACAGAAGGGTTTGTGAATCCCATCATAAATTTTCCACATGACTTATTAATTAAAGTGTAGGAAGGCTGGCAGTCACTTGAACCAACAATGATTTTACTTCCATCAACAATCACTTCAGTAGTGTGTGGTGTACGAAGAATTACATATCCATTTTGAGTCTTACCGTATAAAATATACGGTAAGCATGTGGGGGTAACGAGACACAAAGCCATGATTAAGGCCGTCCCTACTACGGTGTTATTAAAAAAATTTCTCATCTGAAATTGTTTAAGAAGTTTATACTAAAATATATTCAAAGAGATTATAGTATATTTGTACAACAAAGTCAAGAAAAAGAAAAGTTTATTTTTGCTATACTAATCAGATGGAAAATGAAAAAGAAATTCCAAAAACCGAAACAGCCCCAGAAACACCGACACCAAAAAGCGGATTGGTAAAAACATATGCGGAAGATATGGCTAATGCTATTGATCATGTCGAAGGTGGAATGATAAGACAGATAATACAAGACCAAGAAGAAGGCCAAAAAAGACAAGAAAATGTATCACCAGAATCAACAAAAAACAGAATGCTGATGTTAATCAGTTCTATTTTATTGATTTCTGCTTTTGTTTCACTGTTCTTTGCTTTCAACTCAAGAGGTAAAGTGCCAACAATAGAACCAATAAAACAAATGAAAAATATGATTTTCGTAGAGCAAAATAAATTTCTAGAAATCGAAGGTTTTTCTAAAAACCAAATAATAGAAACAATAAAAAACGAAGTTGCAAATTTACAAATTAAAAATGGAGGTATAGAAGCAATATATCTAACAGAAAATAAAAATGTTGTAAATTTCTCAAGGTTTATGGAATTAATGAAAAGTAATGTTTCAAAGGAAGTAACAGGGTACACAAATGAAAACTTCATGATCGGTGTTTACAACAACAATAATGACAAATCACTTTTCATACTCATGAAAATAAAATCATTTACAGACATTTTCCCTGGAATGAAAATATGGGAAAACAAAATCTGGAGTGATTTACACGACCTATTCGACATGGAACTCAATGCAGATACAAAATACTTACTAACAAAAAATTTCGAAGACAGTATCACAAATAACAAAAACAGTAGGGTACTTTATGATACAGAAAAAAACAAAATCCTAGAATATGTTTTCGTAGATGAAACTTCAGTAATCATTATTTCAAATAGTGATGCCATAAAAGAAGTCATGGATCGTTTATATTCAGCTCAATTTGCTAATTAATGCTTTGTATCTTTTTATAAAGTATGATAAGTTAAACATAGAAATACCTAAACTTATAAACTATGAAAACAGGTAAAGCACCCCTAAGTGAGTTATTTAAAAATGGTGAAAATTTTCAATTCAATAAGATAGACTATTCAACGGAAGAAGCAACCAAAAACTCAGAAAGGCTTCGTAAAGAAAAAGAAGAACCTTTAAAAAGCCTCTATTTTCCGTTACATGAAATGGAGGAAATTCGATTTAACCCTTTTAATAACTATTAAGCCTTTGACCTAAAATCAAGGGCTTTTTTGTACCATTGCCAGAAAAAACTAGTTTGCTATGATATATGGAATGATAGACAAAAAGAAAATTAAAGAGGAATTAGAAAAAGAGAAAGATATGTTGAGTAATCAAATGAGTGGAATGGGAACACTGAATCCTGAGACAGGTGAGTGGGAAGCCCAACCTGAAGCACAGGATTTCCCAGAAGCAGACTCAAATGACCAAGCAGACAGGTTTGAAGATTACGAAAGTAAAAGTTCTATGATTCGTGATTTAGCAAAAAGATGGGACAACATTCTCTCTGCTATAAAAAACATCAACAAAACTTCTTTCGGAAAATGTGAAGTTTGTAAAAAAGATATCGAGATGGCTCGTATGAAAGCAAACCCAGCAGCAAAGACCTGCAAAAAACATATTAACGAATAATTTTTTAAAACAATGAGTTTCGCAAGAGTATATTCAGCACAAATAAATCTACTCAAAGGAAGCATCGTCACAATAGAGACTGATCTCTCTCGAGGTCTCAACTCTTTTACAATCGTCGGCTTGCCAGACAAAGCCGTAGATGAATCGAAAGATCGTGTCGGAAGTGCTTTGAAAAATTCTGGTTACGAATCTCCAAAAAATAAAAATCAAAAAACGGTAGTTTCACTCGCCCCAGCGGATCTCAAAAAAGAAGGTCCGTTTTTTGATCTTGGAATAGCTCTCGCGTATTTACTTGCAGTAGGAGAAATAAAATTTAATTCAGAAAATAAAATATTTTTAGGTGAACTTTCTCTGAATGGTGAATTAAAAAGTTTACGCGGAGTTTTGCCTTTAGTGCAAGAAGCAAAAAGAAAAGGATTTGAAGAAATATATTTACCGAAAGAAAATGCAATAGAAGCTGCGCTCGTCGAAGGTGTGAAAATATATGGCGCAGAAAATTTAAAACAAGTTATAGAACACATCGATGAAAGTAAAATACAAATAGAGGAAGACGATGATGAAATACGAAAACAAAAAAGAAAAATAAATCTGCAACCAAAAACAGAAATAATTTTTACTAAAGAAATAAAAAATTCTGATTTTGCAGATATTCGTGGACAAGAAGGTGCAAAAAGAGGACTAGAGATTGCCTCAGCAGGAGGACACAACATTGCAATGTCTGGACCACCTGGCACAGGAAAGACGATGCTTGCTCGTGCATTTAGTGGATTACTTCCAGACTTAGAGATAGAAGATGTTTTAGAAATCACAGGAATACATTCTATCTCTGGAGCAAACAACGGAGAACTTATAACAACTCCGCCATTTCGTGCACCACATCATACTTCTTCTTATGTTTCACTCATAGGTGGAGGAACTTTTCCAAAACCTGGTGAAGTGACACTCGCACATAAAGGAGTTTTATTTTTAGACGAATTTCCAGAATTCGAAAAAAGAGTTTTAGAATCTTTACGACAACCACTCGAAGACAATATAGTATCGATAGCTCGTGCAAAAGGTACTGCTGTTTTTCCTTCAAACTTTATTCTAGTTGCAGCTATGAATCCTTGTCCTTGTGGAAATCTTGGAAACAAACAAAAAGCTTGTATATGCAAACCTTCAGACTTGGATAGATATAAAAGAAAACTTTCAGGCCCAATAATGGATCGTATTGATTTATGGGTCACAGTAGGAAATATTGATTATAAAAAACTCGGAGAAGAAGGAACTGGTGAGAAAAGTATAAATATAAAAGAAAGAGTAAAGAATGCTAGAAAAATACAAAAGGAAAGATTTGAAAAAGCTGGAAGGAAAATATCACTAAATAGTGAAATGAATGTAAAAGACTTATCTGAAATAATTAATTTGTCAGACGAAGTGAGAAATCTACTTCAAGAAAGTTCTGAACGACTAGCACTTTCTGCTCGCGCATATCATAGAGTTATAAAAATTGCTCGTACCATTGCGGACTTGGCTTGCTCACCAGAAATAGAAAAAGATCATATTCTAGAAGCAATACAATATAGACCGAAAGTACAGATATAGTTTAAATAAAAAAAGACTTATTAATGATTTTCGCCTGCGGGCACTGGCTTCGTTTTGTCCGCCAGAAAATTATTAATAAGTCTTTTAAATTTTTATTGTTTCTTCCAAGATTTGCCAGACATATCGAAACCAGGATTTTTTGCTCCACGTACTTCAAAGTGTAAATGTGGACCAGTTGAGCGACCAGTAGAACCTACATAACCTATTATTTGTCCTTGTTTTACGTATTCACCTTGGCCGATAGCTCTTTTTGATTGATGAGCATAGAAAGTTTGTGAACCATTGTTATGTTTTATGATTACCAAATTTCCGAATCCTCCATTGTAACCATCTTTAGAGAAAATCACTGTTCCACTCGCAGCCGCTTTAATAGGAGTACCAGAAGTATGACAACCAAGGTCTATTGCGTAGCGATCATGTTTACCTTGAGTATAAGGACAAGGAATTGGTTTTATAAAATATCCACTTGAAGAACCAGTACTTGTTTCTGTGTAAACTATATTTTTGTTTGAAGGTTTATTTTCAGAAGAATCTACAAGCTCTCCATCAGGAATAATGAGCTCATCTCCAACAGCAAGAACTGCATCTTCAGCAATACCGTTAAAAGAAGCAATGTCTGTAATATCAGCTTTGTATTTTGTAGCCAAACCTTTCAACGTTTGACCTTTTGATACGACAACCTTAATACCTGATATAGGTAAAATGATCAAAGTATCACCTTCGACTAATTTATCTCCTTTTTTCATACCGTTTGCCCAAAGTATAGTATCTGGAGATACTTCAAACATTTTTGCGATATCACCAATGGAATCATTTTTTCTAACAACATATACACTTATTTGATCCGCATCTAGATCTTCGGCTTCAGCAGGATTTGCTCCCATAGAACCAGTAGAAGGCACCAAAGCACTGCCTGAAGTGTTTACATCAACATCTTCTTGCACAGGATTCTCATCTTTACTATCTTGAGTGCTTGCTAGAACAGGAGAAAAGGAAGAAGGGGAAAGAGCTATTTTTGAATTATCTGTACTTATTGTTTCGACAGAATCAGCAGAAGCATCTTGCCCAAAACCCATAAAAGAAAGGAGACCTGCATTTGTTGTAGCAGGTGCAAAAATAACCCCAAACACTATGAAAAGGGCTAAAATAGGACTAAAAATTTTAAATTGAGGTTTAATAAGCCTTAAAAATATCGCTAGAATTGGCTTTCTATCCTTATTTTATAAGGATAATTTGCAAGACGACCAAAAATTGTGTTGCAAAATAAAGGTTTCTGGCGAAGTTACGATCGTAACGGTATTTCTGTCGATATCTGAAGTTCTTCTATTCGGTACCTAATAATCGTACCTTTTTGAACTAGCCAAGTCAACCCAAAAGTGGAAAACTTTAATTGACAAAAAATATAAAGATTATCTAATTTTAAAGCTTTTTTATTAAAAAACTTAATAAAATTAGCCATTATGTAATAAAAGTTTTATAATAAAGGTCTATGGCAAAAGAAAAACCGTTAAATAACGAAGAAATCTTAAACAAACTAAAAGCTAATCTAGAAGAAAAAGAAAAGAAACTAAACTCTGTTAAATCATTAGAACTAAATGGCAAAAATACATTAAAAAAAGGGCAGACAATAAAGGAGTACGGGAAGGAAGTAGGGTATATTGTTAAAAATATACAAACAAATCAAGAAGGGAGACAAGTTGTCAAATTAGAGCTCGCAGATGGAAAAATAGAAGAATACGAATTAGAAGATCAGAAAGTAAGAGATGAAGGAAAAAACATAGAGACTGTCTGGAGAAAAATTGGAACAACGGAAGGTCTACGAATAGGCTTCCCAAACAATGAATATGTAGATAAGTCTAAAGAAGTCGTGAAAGAAGAATTAGAAGAAGATGTGCCTCAAATAATAGTTATGCCAAACAAAAAAGAACAACCAATAAAAATGAAAGAAACAAAAGAAAATAAAATAAAATTACCGACATTAAAAACTGATAACGAGGTCTTTATCCCTTTTATTGGAAATAAGTTTTATATGATCAAAAAAGGTAAGAAAGAAGAATACACTATAACAAAATCAAGGACGGTGAAAGGAACAGAGAAACAATTATTTAAAGCAAAAATAAATCCAGAAAATTCTTCAGAAGATGCTATAGAAATGAGTGCGGAAGAAATTTCAAAGTTAATGGATAAAGGAAGAATATTTTTAGACAAAAAAGAAGAAGTTAAGAAAAAAGTAGTCAAGAAAAACATAGAGCCCGTAATTGCTAGAACAAAGAAAGATGAAGAAACTCTAAACGAAATGGCACAAAGTGCAGATAAAAATCGTGAAGAATTAATGAACAAAGATAAAGAACCAAAGACTCTTGATGAATTAAAATCACATCATGAAATAGGGAAAAAAATAGATGAGGTTATGTTAAAAAGTTTAGATGATATAGAGGAAAAGAAGATAGAGAAAAATCTGCCAGAAAATCTTTCAAGAGACACAAAAGAATTTCTAAAAATGGAAAGAAGGAAAGCTTATACTCAAGAAAAGATCGATCTCGAGACAAGGCGCCATGAGGAATTCGCAAATCCTGATATTACACAAGCAGATGCATTAGCTGCAAATCCTGATTTTATTGCTCTTTATAAAAAAGATCCGAAAAAATTTCTAGAAGAAAACAAGGAAAAAGCAATATTGGCCTTTAAATATTTAAATAGATCTATCACACCAGAGAAACTCTTAGAAACTGAGGTTTTTGGTACAAATAATACAACAGTAGAAAGATACAAGAAATCTTTTGCAAAAAAAGAAGCTGAGAAGTGGCGTTTTAAATTTAATGAAATCAATAAAAAATATGATGATGAGCTCAATGCGATAATCTCGAAAGAGATGAAAACCAGAACAAAGAGAGCAACAGGTATGCTCATGAAAGAAGAGCTTGCAAAAGAAGCCGCGAAGACTCCTGCTGATCGTATTATAGATGCGCAAATAGAAGATGCACAAAAAAGATTAAGGGAAGAGATTCAAAAAATGGGTATAGAAAAAACTACTAAACCAGAAACCGGACTTATGAGAATAGAGACTGGTCTTATGAGAGTAGAAACTGGTCTTGTAAAAGTAGAATCTAAAGAACTACAAAGAACAGAAGAGGCAAAAGACAATGCACGAAAAGAATATATAGAAGCAAAAAATGCGAAACAGTCATTTTGGAAATTTGGTTTTGGAAGTAAAAAAAGAGAACAAGAGATAAAAGAAAAAGAGGAAGCTTATATGAAAGCAAAGGAAGAATATTTCGATGCTTCTGGTAAAGACAAGATGGATTTCTTGCTTGAAGAAAAACAAAAATTCCAAACAGAAAATATTGAAAAGAAAGGATTAAGTGAAAGAATAAAAAATGGAATAAAAGGAGGAATGAATCTTTGGGAAAATTGGGACAAAAATGAAAAAGACAGCAAGTTTACACAGCATATAAAAAGAGCTGGTAAAACTTTTGTAAAAATAGCGATCATTGGTGGAGCATCAGTTGGTGCAGCGACAGCTTTAGCTAGTGTTGGTGCTACATGGGGAGCTATCGCATTAAAAGGAGGAATAGGAAGTTATGTCGGAAAGAAAGCAATTATAGGTACAGCTTTTGCAAGTGCCATAAATTCAGTTCCACTAAAACACAGAGGCTGGGTTTCAAAGACACTATTGGTTGGATCTCTTGGATGGGCTGCTTATTCTACTGCTGGAATCGGTGCAATTGCTGGAGTAGCTGGTTATATGGGTTCAAAATTAATCAAAAATAAAAGCGAAGAAAATATAAAGAAAGAAGTTGATGCGAAAATTGAAGCATTGAAAGAAAAACGAAATCAAAAAGTAGAAAAAGAGAGTTTTGAAGATTTTGAAAAAAGACAAAATAATTTAGATAAAGAATTAGCCCTTATAGAAAAAACAGCAAGTAGAGATAGATTTTACAGAAACACAAAGAAAGGGCTTTTGGCTTTGGCTATAGGTACTGCAACAATAGAAATGTCTGGTGCTATACAAGATTATAAAGACCATCATCAACCTCGTGAATATGTTCCTCGTGATCATGATCCGATTCCAAAACCAATTCCTCATCCAACACCAACACCCGAAACTCACACATTAAATCCTGATGCAATTATTCATAAAGGAGAGGGAATAGAAAATGCATTTATAAGACAAATCGAACACAGTGAGGAACTTCAAAAAGCATTTCATTGGGATGGAAAAGAAAATCTTCATCATTTTGCACAACACGAAGCACACGCATTAGCTATCAAAGAAGGTTATGTTGATGCAAATGGAAATGAAATAAGAGTAAATGTTGCAGATAAAGTCGGTTATGAAATCAAAATGGAAAATGGTCATGCTACTGTATTTGAAAAAAGTCTTGATGGACAACTTACAGACAAAGTACATCACGAAGGAGATAGTTTTGAAAAAGATACAGAAAAATACGAATACAAAACAACAGGCAATACTCATTTAGAAAAGCCTGTACCAGTAATAGAAGAACAAACAACGCATTTAGAAAAACCAACACCAGTTTTTGAAAACACTCAGACAAATAATACACAAGAATTACAACCAGATAATACAAGATTAGAGTTTGAAGAAAAAGCAGAGCCAGCACTTAATCTTCAATACGAAAATCCACAAAGAGATGCTGGGGTGATGGATCCATCTTCTGGTGTAAGAAATGTAAATGCTTTTTATACAGCAAATCATAACGACGGACCAACAAATTACCAAAATGGATATAATAATGGGTATCAAAATCCCAACATAGTGACTAGAAACATTAACCCTGAACATATTTACCAAGACAGAATTGGACATATACAATTAGCGGAGCAAGCTACAAAAATACATGATCATAATATTCATCAAATTTTCACAAAATCAAATGATTATGGCGAATATGCAGACAAACCTGTAAGGGATTATCTAAAAATGGATGCATCTGATGCGACAACTCCTGCAGAAAAAGAATTAATAAATCACGTACACAAAGTTCATGCATCGACTGATTTAAGCCCAAAATCAGGAAATCTTTTCAGAAATCCAGAAACAATAGAACATTATTTAGACAGAGCATACGAAGAAGCAATAAAACAAGGTAAAATAAAAGAAGTTGTAATAGAATAATTATTAATTAACAAAAAATATATGGCTACAATAAAACAAAACTTAATGGATTTATTTGAAATAGAAAAGATGCCTGAGGAAAAGAGAGAAGCGACGTTGAACAAATTAACAACACTAATATTGGAATCGACTCTTATGCGAGCACTTCCGCTTTTATCTGAAGAAAATATGACAGAGTATGAAGATATATTAGAAAGTAAACAGTCTCCGGAGGTTTTATTCAATTTCCTTTCTTCAAAAATTCCATCTTTTGAAGATATTCTAAAAGGAGAAGCTGATATGTTGCACAAAGAACTCTCAGGTGAACTCGAAGCATTAAATTCATAAAAATGTTATAGTGTTTGGATGATTGATCACTTGCAAGGTCTAAATATTTCTCAAAAAGAAGCGGCTCTCCATAAGGACGGGCCGCTTCTTATTGTAGCTGGCGCAGGAGCAGGGAAAACAAAAACTATCACACATAGAATAGTAAATCTCATAAAAGAAGGAGTGAATCCTAGTAATATTTTAGCTGTAACTTTCACAAACAAAGCTGCAAAGGAAATGCGAGAGAAAATATTGAATGAAATAAATAAAAATAATTTAGGGCAAAACACAGTACCTTTTATAAGCACATTTCATTCTTTGGGAGTACATATAATAAAAGAAAATTCTAGTCTCGTAGGTGTAACTAAAAATTTTACCATCTTGGATGATAGTGATACAAATTCAATCATAAAAGAAGCCTTAAAAGAAGCGGAAATTGATCCAAAACAATATGAACCAAAGAGAATAAAGGGAATCATTAGTCGAGAAAAAGGTAAATTTACAAAAATGGAAGAATACATAGCAAATGCCGAAGATTATCTCTCAAGAATCGTTGCTCGTATTTGGAAAATATATGAAGAAAAGAAAGCAAAAGAAAATGCTCTTGATTTTGATGATCTTCTAATAAAAGCCACGAGATTGTTAAAAGAAAACAAAGAAGTAAGAGAATATTACCAACAAAAATGGAATTATGTACACATAGATGAGTATCAAGACACAAACGAAGCTCAATACATAATGACTAAGTTATTGTCAGAAAATCATAAAAACATTTGTGTAGTAGGTGATGCTGATCAAAATATTTATTCTTGGCGTGGAGCAAATTTAAAAAATATTTTAAATTTTGAGAAAGATTATCCAGACGCAAAAATAATTCTTCTTGAAGAGAATTATCGTTCAACAAAAAATATTTTGGAGGCTGCAAATGAAGTTATAAAGAAAAACAAATATCGCCCAGACAAAAATCTTTTTACAGAAAATAAAATAGGGGAGAAAATAGTACTCTGTGAAGCGCTCGAAGAGACAGAAGAGGCAGATTTTATTGCAAATAAAATCTTAGAAATAGTCGACAATAAAAATAATTGGTCTCAAATCGCAGTACTTTACCGTGCCAATTTTCAATCACGCGTACTCGAAGAAGCTATACTCAGATACAACATTCCATACCAAGTACTTGGAATAAAATTCTTCGAAAGGAAAGAAATCAAAGATACGCTTTCATATTTACGCGCAGCACTTAATCCTGAAAGTTTGAGTGATATAAAAAGAATCATAAATTTCCCAACAAGAGGAATAGGGAAAACAACTTTAGCTAAAATCTTTGCGAATGAAAGAGAAAATTTGCCTATAAAAATGCAAATAAAAATAAATAATTTTTATGAATTGCTTGTACAAATAAAAGAAAAAATAGAAAGTAGTAATGCAACAGAGGCCATAAAATTCGTTATAAAAAAATCTGGAATAGAAGAAGAATTACTTGCTGGCGGAGAAGAAGAATTAGAAAGACTAGCAAACATAAAAGAGCTTGCAACACTGGCTTTGAAATACGATAATTTAGAAAATGGGCTCGGTATAGAAAAGCTTATAGAAGATGCATCACTTGCAAGTGATCAAGATTCTATAATGATAAATGAAGATAAGAAAGAGAAAATAAACGCAGTGAAACTTATGACAGTACACGCTTCGAAAGGACTTGAGTTTAATTATGTTTTTATCACTGGTCTTGAAGATGGACTTTTCCCAAATAGAAGAGCCGGGGAAAGTAAAAAAGCTGAAGATGCAGAAGAAGAACGCAGACTATTTTATGTAGCGCTCACTCGTGCAAGAGAAAAGTTATTTTTATCTTATACAAATTTCCGCACAATATTCGGTTCACGACAAATAAACGCACCATCAGAATTTATTTCTGACATACCTGCTGATTTATTGGAAAGAGAAGGTGGGGATCCAAATGTAAAAACGATTTATATATAAATATAAATATTAAGATTGTTTTTATTAATGGTCTGGCCGAGCAGAATGCGAGGAGAACCGAGGACCTTAATAAAAATTATCTTAATAAAAATCTATGATTAAAATACATAAAGCAAAAAAAAGTTTAGGACAAAATTTCTTAAAATCTGTACCAGCATTGAATGCTATTATTTCATCTGGGGAAATTAAAAAATATGATATTGTTCTTGAAATTGGCCCAGGGAAAGGCGCACTTACTGAAAAGCTTTTAGAAAAAGCAGGTAATGTCATTGCTATTGAAAAAGATAAAGATCTTTTAGAGATACTACAAGAAAAATTCAAAAAAGAAATAGAAAATAAAAAATTAATTTTACTCAATGAAGATGTTTTAAATTACGAAATAAAAGAAAAAAATTATAAAATAATCGCAAACATTCCTTATAACATTACAGGAGCGATTTTGAAAAAATTTTTAACTTCCAAAAATCAACCAGAAAGAATGGTACTAATGGTTCAAAATGAAGTAGCTCGCAGAATAGTAGCAAGGGATGGTGATGAAAGTATTCTTTCTATTTCAGTTAAAGCTTATGGAAATCCGAAAATTATAATGAAAGTTCCTGCGAGATATTTCTCTCCAGCACCAAAAGTAGATTCTGCGATTATTGCTATCAATAATATTTCCATAAATACTTTTGAGGGAAATAAAGTAAATGAAGAAAAATTTTGGGAACTTGTAAAAACAGGCTTTGCTCATAAAAGAAAAGTTTTAGTAAGTAACTTGAAAGATTTGTATGAGAAAGAAAAAATAATAAAAATTTTTGAAACATTACATATTTCAGAAAAATCTCGTGCAGAAGAACTAACTCTGGAAAATTGGATTGCAATTACCAAAATGGTATAATTTTCGTATGTCTAAAATTTCCAAAATACTCGTAATTGTTCTAGTTTTAATTGTTTCTATAAATGTAGTCTACGCTGCAAACTCTGCTGGTAAAGTTTTTGGTGGAAGAATACTAAAAACAGAAGCAACAGAAATAACTACACTAGAAGCAAGTGGTTATAGCTGTCAAATGAGCGGTGGAAGCTCTATAGAAATCAAAGTAATGGGTGTAAAATATGCACCTACGGCTTATTACATACCATCAGGAACTAAATCAAAAACAAATACTGTGCCAACAGCAAAACAATTAATAATAGGAAGATATAGCGGAACAACAACAATAACGTGCATCCATGATGACCCAGAAATACCACCAGAAACAGTTTCTTTGGACACTATTACAATGTTTGGAACATCAAAAAACTAATATAGTATGAAAAACTTTATCAATAAAAAATATCTACCAAGCAAGAAATTTAGTATTGCTATTGCTGTGTGTATTGGATTAGTGCTTGTTTTTTTCGCTATATCTTATGCATCAAAAGTACATACTTATAATGCTAAAAAGGAAGCAGAGCTCAAAACAGGAAAACTCACTGTAAATGAACTTTTACAAAAAGACACAGACGGTGACAATGTTATGGATTGGGAAGAGGCTCTTTGGGGAACAGACAAGAACAAAAGCACGACTTTTAATGGCACACCAGACGCAACATATATAAAAAACAAAAAGGCTGATTTAAATATAAAAGAACCAACAGACCAAGAGCTTACAGAGACAGACAAATTCGCACGAGGATTCTTGGCGGCTTTTACCGCAATGAAAGATACAGGAAATGTAGACAGTAAAACTATTACAAACTTCGGCAGTGCATTAGGGCAAAAAATAGCTACTCCTTCACTTATAGACCAATACAACATGAGGGATTTGAACATAGAAACTTCAGGTGACGCAACAAAAAAGAATAAATATTACAAAGCTGTTTCAGATTTGTTTGAAACATATAAAAATGATGGTATAGGGAATGAACTAGATATTGTAAGTAGTTCTCTAACTCAAGCTTCTTCTGGGGTGAACGTGAAAACAGATGATTTGATCGTTATTTCACAAGCATACAAAGACTTTGCTAGTAAGATGCTTTTGTTGTCTGTTCCCGAAGATTTATCATCTTATCATTTGAAAATAATAAATAGTTCAAATAATACAGGTATAGCCGTAGAAAAACTTACGAAAATTGCTACTGATCCAGTTATTGGACTCTCAGGACTTTCTGAATATCAAAAATATAGTGAGGAATTAATAAAAGCCGCAGCAGACTTAGAGACAACTTTGCCAAACAATGATACTATATAATGTATAGTATTGTAGAAAGACAAAAGTAAATGCATATAAAAAAACATTTTCAAAAAATATTTAATGTATTATTAATGACGAGCCTTGTGCTAATGCCGTTATTTACTTTCACAGAAAATGCACAAGCCCAAGGAGGACTATCTTCATACACAGCAGCTGGTGCGTATTTAGGAGGATCGAGTAGTGGGGGTTCTTCAGCAAATTTACAAACATATGTGAAAGGTCTCGCTCCAACCATAGCAGCACTACCAGGATGTAAAGAAGTCTTAAAAAATGGAACAGGTCAATTATTTTCAAAAATAAAAAGTGCTTTTACTAGCAAAAGCAAGAAGAAGAAAGCTGCGGATAAGTCATCTAACCCTATAAGCGATGGTTCAACTGGAGATTTTGACAGTATTTTAATAAAATTAGAAAACACCCAGGCAACAGACCTAAAAAATGCAGCTGATAGTACAGAAAAGACATCCAAAAGTTCTGAAAGTATAAATAGAAACAAAACCTGCTTAGATGGTATCGGTAGGGCGGTCACAAAGTTACTTTTACAAAGAATAACAGTCAGTACTGTAAATTGGATCAATGGGGGTTACGAAGGTAAGCCGACATATATTCAAGATCCAGAAGGTTTTTTTTCAGATATTGCAAAGAACGAGATTCTACAGTTCGGATCAGAAATCAGTAATGAAACACTTTTTCCTTTCGGCCAAGCATTTATGGAAGCTCAGGCACAATCTTTCCAAAGACATTTTGCTGACAACGCACAATACTCTTTAAATAAATTGATATCTGACACGAATCCTCAATACTCTTCTGCTACATTTAGTACTGACTTCAGTCAGGGAGGCTGGGCTGCATGGGATGCTATGACACAAATCCCTGCAAATAATCCGCTTGGCTTCCAATTACTTGCCTCAAACGAACTCCAGTTTCGACTCGAGGGTACAGCAAAATCTACAGCACAGTATTTCAAAGACGATCTCGATAGAGCTAAAGGGTTCATGAGCCAAGTACGTTGTGCAGACCCAGAAGGAATGACAAAAGAATTGAACGACGCGCTAATTGCAAACGGTGACACTGCTGGAGCTTGTAAGAAATGGATCTATGTTACGCCAGGTAGTCTCATTGCTGATGCTGCGTCAGATGCAGTAAAATATCCTAAGGATTCGCTACTTAAATCAGAAGATTTAAATGATGCTGTTGCAGCAATACTCGATGCGGTCATCAACCAATGGTCAACTAACTTATTTAGTAATACAGGTTTTGCGGGAATATCACCTCAGGGGGCAGATGGAAGCTACTTCCATAATACAAATGCTGAAGTTTCTTATAATACTCAAGTAGAAAATGATTTTCCAAATAGTGTTGATAGCACTTGGCTTTCAGAAAACCCTGATTTTAATATTCGTACAGGACTCACTCAAGCACTCATTGATGAGCAAAGAATTTATAAAGAAAAATTAGAAGAACAGAATACTCAGCTATTCACGAGCGTAAAAACAACCAAACAAGCAACAGACCTTGGTTTAAATCCTAATTACAGAAGTAACTATGGACTTCTTCCTCTTATTTATCAGTTAGACTATTGTATTCCAGGTCCACACCCAGGATTTGAAGAGGATGCGCAAGCATCACTTGCAAAAGCATTGTCTGTAGGTGGAACACCGATAGGTGAAACAAATCTAGACAAAGCATTAGGGTTCCTCACAACACTTGATTCTTATAATCCATTAGGAAGTCTTGCTGGTCCAACAAGTGCAAGTGGAACAATAGGAACTATCCTTAACCTTATTAATCCAGATAAGGATATACAAGCAGCTAGAAATAATAGCAGAATGCTGATTCGAAATTTTGCTGGGGTTGATTTGGGTACAAGTGGCACAACACCAATAGATTTTGATGGGGTAACAGTAGTTTTACAAAGTATAGTAGATGGCTATATAAATGTTGTTCATAATATATTTAGCCCAATCATTATGCCAGATGCTACAAAAGAAGCAGCGACAGAATTCAAAAAAACTTCAGGGTATTTAAAAATGATGGAAGATAATGTTGCATATATTTCTTCACTCAAGAGTATTGTCGCTAGACTCGCACAAATTAAATCAGCTGTTGATACACTCAACCAAGAATTAATAAACAATACAATAAAAAATTCATCAGGTGTCATAGTTCCTCTTGCAAACCAAAATGAACAATATGAAGAAAATTTGAAACCTTGGATATCAGCATTTGGAAGACTTACTGATGAGATGGTCACAGGAGATGATATAGCAAAAGCTGATAACTTACTAAAACAAATAAAAGATAAACAAATCTATATTTATAATAATTTAATAAAAGGCCCAACAGGTTGTGAGCAACAACTTTACTATGATCCAACAAGACCAAACTTGCCTTTGGCATTCACTCAATACAGGAGATACATATACCCTCTACCAATTATCTATGATTACAACAATTACAATCGTGCCCTTAATTCTTGGGACCAACCTGTAAATTTTGCACCGAACCCCGAAATACTACCAGACCCTCTTTATAATCCATTATCAAATAATCCAAAATCATTATTTACTAAAAATAATGCAGGTTACAAAGCAGCTTTCAAAAACCAACTTTGGAGTAACGGCAAAGATGTAGATCCAGGTTTGTATATGGCTGGATTTGGAACAAACCCACAGTATAGTGGTGGGCAAACAGAAGCTATAACATTTTGTACAGCAATTCAAAACATAACAGGAATACAAGGTAATTGTTCAGCTTATGAAGGACCAACATTTATTGATATAAGATTTGTGAACATATTTCAAGATGCTAATAATTTAACAAAACTCGAACGAAGCCTAGGAATTTATTAAAAATATGCAAAAAATAATCAAAAAAATAATAGTATTCATTACAATAGTAGGACCATTTATGGCTTTCGCTTCTATTGGTACAGTACTTACAAAACCTTCAGTAAACATTCCAAACTCTTCAAACGATTATGCGACAACAAAACTCCAAGGGCAGGTGTCGAATACAGGAACTGATCCAAAATATTGGATGCCAAATGGTATCAATAACGTAGGTCTTGGTTATTTTCGTTATTCAAAAATAGAAATTCCTCCAATTTTCTGTAACGACATCTATGGCTCAAATATGCGTTCGACAAAAGAACAATGGTTCTATGGTGCTGGTGTAAATTTTGACGCTACGGTTACAGACTTAGAGCCAAATACAAAATATGCTTATTGTGCAGTTGTCTCAAATGATGGTTCATACAAACCGACAGACATACGGTACGGGGGAGTTTATGTTTTCACAACACTTCCTTGTGCATCTTGTGAGCAAACAATTATCCATACAATACCAGCAGAAGGTGTGACTTCAAACAGTGCATATTTGAAAGGTGATTATAATTCTACAAAACCAACAAAAACATATTTTGAATATAGAAAAAATGTTTCAGGTACGCCTTGGGTGAAGGTAAATAATTCAACAAACGGTGCTGGCTCAAGTGGAGGTTTAAATTATTCTTTATCTGGTCTTTCTCAAATGACTGAGTATGTCTTTCGTGCTGTTATAGAAGAAAAAAATGTTTGTCCTTTGAGTTTCACTGGCACATATCCGACATGTACAGGTAATGGAAGTAACGGCCTCTCTTGTCCTGCTGGTTTCACAACAAGCTTCACTTCAAATGGAATTATACAATGCAATGGTACAATGGCTGCAAATTCTTACGCAGCTCCACAATACGGAGCAGATTTTAATTTTTTAACACTATTACCAAACGGTGGAAGTTCTTCTTCTTCAAACAATGTAACAGCAAGCAATGGTCTTGGTTACGGAAATACTGGTTGGACTTATAATAGTAGTTCTGCTGGTGGAAGTAGCAGTAGTACAAGTGGTGGAAATTCTAGTTCAAGTAATAGTGGAGGAAGTACAAGTACTAACGGAACAAGTGGAAACGGAACAACAGGAGGAAGTACTAGTGGAAACGGTAATGGTGCAAATGGAAATCCTTTCAATGGATCTGGAACAATCGGAGGAGGAATATTTGGTCCATCAATAGGTAATAGCGGAACAAATGGTGGAAGTGGAAATGGAAACAGTGGTAATGGAGGATTTGGAAATGGTAATAATGGTTCAGGAAATGGGAACGATGGAACAGGAAATGGTAATGGAAACGACGGCACGGGACTCGGTACAGGCCCAGGTACAGTTCTTCCTCCTCCAAAAATAGGAGACAAGATAAATCCACTTTCAGATGCAATTGTTCGTTATCACGAAGGAGTAGAGACAGTGTTCACAAGGCAAATCAAAAATTATCCTGGTTTTGCTGCGCTCTATGGATATCAAGACGGGCAAGATCTACAAAGTTTTGCAGACAATCTTTCTCACACATTTGCGCAAGCATTCGGTTATTATGCAGGAGGGGGAAGAGAAATCCGTGTTAGTATTCCAGATATTGCTGCATATGAATTCGGTATGAAAGACGACACTCTAGCAGTCTATGAATACTACGGTGGCTACCTCACAGGTATTGCTGTTGTAACAGACAAACTAAAAAATAAATACGGTTACGAATACTATTTCCAAAAACATTAATCTTCAAAAAAGAACGCGAAAAATCCTAGCATTTTTCACCTTGTGAATGCTATAATAAAAAGATAGAAAAAATAAAATGACACGTACTCTATCTAAAATTTTAATCTTAGTATTGATGGTGGTTGTTTTCTTTGCGCCCGTTGGTGCAAGTTTTGAAAAAAAAGATAATCAAATTGCTTTTAATGTAGAAGTAAGTAAAGCTAATGCTGAAATTAATCCTGGTGACCCTAGTGGTTTTGACTTCGAATGTAATCCTTTACCTGGTCCAGGAAGTGCAGTTGGTTGTGTCGCCGAAATAATATACGGTGCTATTTGGTGGCCAATATCATCATTAACAAGTCTATCTGCAAAGATAATGGACTTTTTTATTTATTATTCTACAAACAGTACTTCATATAGTGGTAGTTTTGTTGGTAAGGCTTGGGGTGCAGTGCGAGACATAGCAAATATATTTTTTATAATTGGTCTTCTGTATGTAGCAATAGAAACAATACTTGGAATAGGACACAATGGTAAAAAAATGATTGCTTCAATTATCGTTGTCGCACTTCTAATAAACTTCTCTTTATTTTTCACAGAGGTTGTAATAGATACTTCAAACATACTAGCTAGAGTTTTTTATAATAACTTTCAGCAAGTAGACAAAAATAATCCCAATAAAGTTGTAACCAATGAACCAACCTCAATATCAACAAATCTTGTAAGTATATTCAATCCTCAAGAGATAATACAAAAAGAAAATTATACTAATAATGTTGGATTGTTTATTTTCATAACCTTAATTTCAGCAATACTTATGGCTTTTATGATTTATATATTTTTATCTGTTGCTCTTCTTTTTGTTGGTAGAGTTGCTGGTCTTTGGATAGCAATGGTTTTTGCTCCAATTGCTTTTGCTTCATACACTGTACCTTTTGAAATACCAGGATTAGGACATAAAAAATGGTGGTCTGATTTACTAAAACAAGCATTTCTTGCTCCAATATTTATATTTTTTCTTTATGTAATATTACTTTTTGGAGATGCATTAAAGGCTATACCATTAGATATAGGAAAAACACAAAATGAAACTGCTGGTTATTTAGATGCTTTCCTAAAAGTTATAGTCCCTTTTGCAATTATTTTTGTACTTATACAACAAGCTAAAAAATTGGCAGTGGAATATTCAGGAACAATAGGGGAATCATTTAGTAAAGCTGGTTCATTCATAGCAGGAGCTGCAACTGGTGGAATCATTGGGGCATACGCAACTGTTGGTAGAGCTACAGTAGGACGAGCTGGAAATCTAATAGGTAACTCTGAAGCTGTAAAAAGACTTGCAACTAGTAAAACTTTTGGTTGGGCAGGTAGAGGAATAATGGATGCTGGAAAATTTGTAGGTAAATCTACTTTTGATGTTCGTGGCACAGGTCTTGTTAGTGAAGTAGGTAAAGAAAAAGTAGGTGGCTATGCTGGAACAAAAGAAAGGCAAGTTAATAAACGTCTAAAGAGAGCTAAGGAATTAGAAGCTGGAGAAGACAGTAATCTAAAACAAGATCTAAACAAAAAACAATTAGCCCTAAAAGAAGTTAAAGAAAATCAAACAGTACAAAAAGCAATAAAAGATGCGACAAAGGGCGTCGAAGATGCAACAAAAGAAGTAGCTGAGTTTGAAAGAAAATTAAAAGATACGATGGATAGATTTGGTAAAAACAGTCCTCAAGCAAATGCTTCTAGAGTTGCACGTGATAATAGATTAACTTTATTAGAAACAGCAAAAGCAAAATTAAAAGCAGAAGAAAAACCAATCAAAGATGCTGAAGAAGCAGAACATAAATCACAACACAATTTAGATCACGAAAATAACAGAAGAAGAGGAAAATATGCAACTAATAATGAAAGTAATATAAACCAAGTTATCACAGTAATAACAGGAGGTAGTATGTCTTCAAACAGGCAAGCAAGTCATAATATAAGGATGGGATTAAAACCAACAGATGATGGATCGCACGGAGGAGGTGGATCTCATGGAGGAGGAACACATGCAACTACAGCACCAAAAGGTAAAAAAGCTAGTGCTTCAGCATCAGGTGGAAGTCATGCTGGAGGAGGTGGAGGAGCACATCATCCATAAAAATTTTAAAAAAAAATGATACAAGATATAAAAAACAAAATAAAAGATCAGATAGATTTATTGCCTAAAGATTCACAACAAGCAATAGCTTCTTTTGATTGGATTAAAGAAATAGAGAAAATAGCTGAAGAATATAATATATTTGATGTTGATTGTGATAATTTAATAATTGAGGTTGTACTAGTTTTGTGTGGTATAGAATATCTAGAAGATTTATCTTATAACATAGCAGAAAATGTCGAGATAGAAAAAGTTGACGCTGAAGAAATAGTTAAAGAAATAATAGAAAAAATAATAAAACCAATTGCTGAAAAAAGAATAGAAATAATAAAACAAAACATAAAAAATAATCCTCAACCTTGGGACAAAGAAATGAAATTTGTTCTTTCAGGAGGAGACTATTCTCACTTAGGGGACAGACCAACATCAGAAGCATTAAGAGAAGGAATAAATAAAAATATTGTTATATAATTAAAATATGGAAATAGACGCACTACAAATAAGAATAGAAAAAGCAAAAGCAGATCTTCCACAAGAAACAATACAAGCTATAAATGCTGTAGATTGGAGAAATGCATTACTCGAAATAAAAACTAAGAAGGGTTTTAGTATAGAAAAATTAGAAGATTTAGAATTAGAAACAGAATTAATGCTCTGCGGACTTTCAAATCCTTCTAATTATGAAAAAGAAATACGTGAAAGATTGAACTTATCTCCAATGGAAGCAAAAGACATAGTCAGTGAAATGAATGATAAAGTTTTCAAAAAAATTCGTGATGCTTTTGCAAAAATAATGGAAGAGAAAAATTCAAAAATAGAAAAAACAGAAAATGAGGTTAAGGTTTCTGAAACAAAAGAAGATATAAGTGTTTTGAAACAAGCAGGAATAGAGGTAATAGATAATCAAGAAATTCAAAAAGACTTTGTAAACAAAGAAGAAAAAGGGGAGAATTTATATGGTTTAGATAGAGCAAATATGTTAAACGAAGTCGAACACCCAGAATTGATACAAAAAGCAACTCCGACAATTGCAATGCAAAAATTATCAAGCTCTTTCAACATACCAACAACAAAAACAGAATACTCACTTGAAAATATGACAAGACAAGAAGATAAAAAAACAACACCTACTATAGTACCGGTACAAAAAAATACTCCTATAGAAAAAACTACTCCGAAAATAGATCCATACAGGATGCCGATAGAATAA
>CAYXTA010000002.1:0-129627 GCA_964468315.1 uncultured Candidatus Saccharibacteria bacterium | reverse complement strand
AACGCTGTATCAGCGATTTTGAAAATAGGTTCTAACTTGGTACAATAGACACACAATATAAAAAAGACCACGTATGTGGTCTTTTTTAATTAGAACTATAGATTTAGTATTTTTTGCTTAAAGCAGAGAATACATAACCTGTCATTATTGAAACTAAACCAAAAAGGATGATTAATCCAGAAAATGCATAAGTTATAATACCGAGGTTTAGGGCTGTGGTTAATGTTGTGGCTGTGATCCATAGATCACGAGCAGTATTTTGAGCCATTAAAGGTTCTCCTTTTGAATTAAATAAAGCTTTCCCTTTTTCATCGACTTTTTGTATCTCTCTAGGCATTTCCGCATATGTTTTACCGCCTGTTGTCTTGAGTGTGTGTTCTCTTATTACGTCAGCTTGAGCTTTTAGTGTCATTGGACCACTTACCAAGCGGTTTGGTAGGGAAGAATCAGGTGTTGTCATGATCTTTTCTTGAGCTACATTTTTATAAGTAAACTTTACACCCCAAACTCCACCGATAATCAATACGATACCCGCAATAATTGCTAAAATAGATGCTATTTTAAGTATTTTTTTCATAAAATTTTTTGTTAATTAATAATTTTTTTAAAATATAAATTTTTTACAAAAAACCTATATTTTTCGTCAGTTATACACATTGCTATGCTTTGGTGATACGAGGTATACTATTCTCACGGTTGCAAAACATTATGCTTGATATTATTATATACTTCCAAATGAAAATTGCTAAATTAATTTAAAATATAAAAACATGAACAGCATAATTAATGAAAAAAAATACTCATCACTACAAAAAATTCAAAAAAGAGATGGAACCGTTGTTTCTTTTGATGAAAAACGTATTACACGTGCTATTTTCTTGGCCTTAGAATCTGCAAAAGAAGGAGGTGAAGAAGATGCAGAGAAAGTAATGATTAAAGTTCTAGATAAGTTAATTTCTATACAAAAAGAACACGAAAATGAAAAATTCATATTAAATGTAGAAATGATTCAAGATATTGTTGAAAATGAGTTAATTAGTTCAGCATTTTTAAATACTGCAAAAGGTTATATTCTTTATAGACAACAAAGAGCAGAATTAAGAAAAAGAGATATTTTTAAAAAAAGAATTAATTTAAAACCATACGAATATCCTGAACTATATGAATACGTAAGTGCTATTAGACATTCGTACTGGATTCATACAGAATTTAATTTTACTAGTGACATTCAAGATTTTAAAGTGAATGTTAGTAAAAAAGAAAAAACAGCAATTCAAAATTCAATGTTAGCTATTGCACAAATCGAAGTTGCTGTAAAAACTTTTTGGGCTGATATCTATAAGAAAATGCCAAAACCAGAAATAGGTGCAGTTGGTGCAACTTTTGCAGAAAGTGAAGTTAGACATACTGATGCATATTCTCATCTTTTAGAAATACTTAATTTAAATTCTGAATTTACTAAAATCAAAGAAATACCGGCGTTGATGGATAGAGTAAATTATTTAGAAAAATCTTTGAAAAATTCAAGAAGTGATGATAATAGGGAATATAGTCAGTCTGTACTTCTCTTTTCTCTGTTTATTGAGCATGTTTCTTTATTTTCTCAGTTCTTGATTATAATGTCTTTTAATAAACATAAAAATCTATTTAAGGGAATTTCGAATGCAGTAGAAGCAACCTCAAAAGAAGAACAGATACATGGTCTTTTTGGTACTGATGTTATTAATATAATAAAAAGTGAACACCCCGAATGGTTCGATGATGATTTTACAGATCAAGTCGTAAAGCTTTGTCGTGAAGCATTTGATGCAGAGAAAAAGGTAGTAGATTGGATTTTTGAAGATGGAGAATTAGATTTTATGCCTAAAAATGTTGTGTTTGAATTTATTAAACAAAGATTTAATAATTCTTTAGAAAGTATAGGTATTCATAAAATATTTGATACAGACGAAACTTTTCTTAAAGAATCAGATTGGTTTTATGACGAAGTTATAGCAACAAAACATGGGGACTTCTTTAATAAAAAATCAATAAATTATAGTAAAAAAACAAAAAGTATAACAAGTGAAGATTTATTTTAAATTAATTAATAACAATAACCAAAAATTATAATATGTACTGGCTAAATGAAAATAGTAAAAAATTCTTATCAAAAGGATATTTAATGGAAGGGGTTACAGCAGAAGAGCGTATAAGAGAAATTGCAAATGTTGCAGAAAAATATTTAAATAAACCTGGTTTTGCTGATAAATTTTATGATTATATGTCAAAAGGTTTTTATTCTTTAGCTTCTCCTGTCTGGTCTAATTATGGTTTAAGTAGAGGTTTACCTATTAGTTGTTTTTCTAGTTATATTGCAGACGATATGTCTCGAATTTTATTTACACACGCTGAAGTTGGCATGATGACAAAATATGGTGGAGGAACTGCAGGTCATTTTTCAGGATTAAGACCTCGAGGAGCAATTATTAAAGACAACGGTTTTTCTTCTGGAGCAGTTCATTTTATGGAATTGTTTGATAATCTTATAAATATCGTAAGTCAAGGTTCTGTCCGTAGAGGACATTTTGCTCCATATTTACCTGTTGAACATGCTGATATTGAAGAGTTTTTAAATATAGGTAAGGAAGGTCATCCTATACAAGAATCTACTTATGCTGTTACTGTTACTGATAAATGGTTAGAGGACATGGTTGCTGGAGATCAGGAAAAAAGAAGGATTTGGGCAAAAATAATACAAAGAAGGACTGAAATTGGATACCCATACATATTGTTTACTGACACAGTAAACAATAATACTGTGGATGTTTACAAAGATAAAAAAATGAAAATACATGGAAGTAATTTGTGTTCAGAAATTTGTCTTCCAACTAGTGATGAAATATCTTTCGTCTGCTGTCTTTCTTCTATGAATTTACGTCACTACAATGAATGGAAAGACACAGATGCAGTAGAAACCTTAGTTATGTTTTTAGACACAGTTATTTCTGATTTTATTAAAACATTGGAAATTCTTCGTGATAGTGAAGATGAGCAAAAAAGATCAGCATTTTATTTTATGCAAAGAGGTTATAAGTTTGCGAAAGAACATAGAGCATTAGGGTTAGGGGTTTTAGGATGGCACACATTTCTTCAGGAGAACAATATAGCTTTTGAAGATAAAAAAGCTTTTGATCTAAATAAAGAAATTTTTCAATTAATAGAAGAAAAGGCTTACAAAGCTTCAGAGGATTTAGCTAAAGAATATGGAGAACCAGAAATTTTAAAAGGTTATGGTCGTAGGAATACAACATTGTTAGCTGTAGCACCTACAACTTCTTCAGCTTTTATTTTGGGCCAAGTTTCACAAAGTATAGAGCCTGTAATGTCTAATTGTTTTGTTAAAGATGTTGATAAAATGAAGGTAACAATTAAGAATCCTACACTAGAGGCATTACTCGAAGAAAAAGGCTTCAATACACCTGAAACTTGGAATAGTATTAGAGAAAACGATGGTTCTGTTCAGCTACTAGATTGTTTAACAACACACGAAAAAAAGGTTTTTAGAACTTTTTCTGAGATAGACCAAAAGGCAATTATTGACCAAGCCTCTGATAGACAAAAACATATAGATCAATCTCAATCACTTAATTTGTTGATTGATCCTACTATGCAAACAAAAGATTTAAATGCATTGTATTTGTATGCATGGGAGAAAGGAGTAAAAACTTTATATTATCAACATAGCATGAATGCAGCACAACAGTTTGGTAGAAAAAAATTACAAGAAGCAGAAATAAAAAGAAAACAAAACATAGAATCAGATGATAATCAAAATGCTAATGTGTGTATTAGTTGTGAAGCATAAAACATATTTTATACATGTCAGACTTATTAAAGAAAAAATGTGTACCTTGTGAAAAAAAAGACACCAAACCAATGTCTTTAGGGGAGGCTAGTGATATGATGTCAGAAATTCCTCATTGGAATATCGTACTTGAAAATGATCCTGAAAGTGACAAAGCAAATATTGGTGCAAGAATCTCTCGAGAATATAAATTTAAAGATTTTATCGGGTCTGTAAACTTCGTAGAGCGTGTTGCAGATGTAGCTGAGTTAGAAGGTCATCATCCAGATATTCATATTTTTTACAATAAAGTTGTTTTAGAACTTTATACACATTCAGTAAATGGATTAACTGAAAATGATTACATTGTCGCTTCAAAAATCGATGCTCAATGCCTTCTGGGTTTTAAATAGGTAAAACTTTACTCGAAAGACAAAATCTGTTATAAATAAAAGGCTGTTTCGCTCGAAATAGTAGTATGGTGCCCATGGTGTAATGGTTAACACTAGAGTTTGTGGAACTCTCAATTCGGGTTCAACTCCCGATGGGCACCCAAGTTTCCAACTAGTTACTTATCATATAAAAAAATTGCTATACTACATGAGTAAGTATTTTTGTCGTATCAAAATGGATAAAATAATACAACCTTGGGCTTTAAATAAAGAAGATGCATTGAGAGCTTTGGAGTCTACTGCTCTAGGTATTTCGGATGCTACTGTAGCAGAGCGGGTAGCTCTCTATGGAATGAATACTTTTTATTCTAAAGAAAAAAAGGGCATGGCCTCTCTCTTTTTTAAACAATTCATCAGCCCGCTTATATTTCTTTTGATTATTGCGAGCATTCTGACTGCTATTTTAGGGGAGTGGTTGAATACCGGAGTGATTTTATTTGCAACTTTTCTCAACGTGTTTTTAGGTTTTTATCACGAGTATCATGCAGAAAATACATTAGATAAACTGACAACATATATTAAAGACCGTGCGCGAGTGGTAAGAGGTGGTGTCGAACAAGAGATCGATTCTGAAGCATTGGTGCCAGGAGATGTGATAAAGCTCTCATACGGTTCTCGTATTTCAGCTGATGCGAGGATTTTAACTTCAAATAATTTCCGCGTGGATGAAGCTATTTTGACTGGTGAATCTCTTCCTGTTGAAAAAATAGACACAGAGTTGTCAGTGTCAGCATTGGTGGCTGAGAAGAAAAATATCGCTTTTGCTGGCACACTCGTAGTGGAAGGTTATGCCACTGCGGTTGTGTATGCAATAGGTAACAACACTGAGATCGGCAAGATCGCTGGTATCGTCTCAAAGATCGACCGTGTAAAAACTCCTTTACAAAAAGGGATCGACCATATCGCGTGGCTCATATTTGTTTTAGTACTTTTGTTGGTAGCTATTTTATTTATACTCGGTGTTTCTAAGGGAATGGCGTTCTTGCCGATGCTTGTGTTATCTTCTGCTGTCGCAGTCGGTGCTGTCCCAGAATCTCTGCCGATAGCATTGACGGTTATTTTGGCACTAGGCGCAGAACAGCTTGCAAAGAAAAAAGGCGTTATTAAAAAACTTTCTGCCGCTGAGACATTGGGCTCTGCGACGATCGTCATGACTGACAAGACAGGAACACTTACCTTGGCTGATATGAAGCTTGTTGGTATTTATGATCGGACTTCGATATTGAATTCTTTTCAAATGAGCATGGACAATATGAGTAAAGAACAGAGGGAAGTCCTTGCAACAGCATTGCTTAACACTGATGTTTCGATTGAGAATATGAATGAACCAGAAGACAAATGGATTTTTCATGGAAGGCCTTTCGAAGTGAATATCGTGAAAGCTTGTCGTGATTCTGGGATTTCTTTGGATAAATTTTTGAATCATATTTCTACTATTTTACTTTCTTTTAATTCTACGAATAAGTTTTCTGTAGGCACCCAAAACGGCGCATACTCCGTTTTGGGTGCCCCTGACATCCTGCTCAAACGCTCAAACATATCTAAAGAAGAATATATTTTGTTTGAAGAATGGATAGAAAAAACAAGTAGTGAAGGCAAGCGTATTATCGGCGTCGCACGGTTGCCAAAAAAACACCATAAGGAAAATATTTTGCCGGATGAAGTACAAGATCTGGAGTTTCTTGGAATTCTGGCTTTCGTTGACCCGATACGACCTGAAGTCCCTCAGGCGATAAAAAATATAGAATCGCATGGCGTCAAAATTGTTCTCATTACTGGCGACTTGGTCGGTACTGCCAAAGCTGTTGCGCGTGATCTCGGTTGGATTGTTAAAGACGACGAGATTCTCTCTGGTGTAGAGTTGCGAGCAATGACAGACGAAGAACTTTTTGTTGCTTTACCGAGAATCAAGATTTTCGCTCGAGCGACTCCTGAAGACAAGCTTCGTATCGGACTTCTCTATCAACGCCACGGTGAGGTAGTCGCAATGACTGGCGATGGTGTCAATGATGCCCTTGCACTCAAAGCTATGGATATAGGCATATCACTCGGCACTGGTTCTGATGTCGCCAAGTCTGCTGCTGACCTGGTACTACTTGATGATAATTTTAATACGATCAGCCTCGCCATCGATGAAGGGCGCAGGATATTGGGAAATATACGTAAGACTTTCGTCTACCTCCTTTCCAATTCCTTCGATGAAGTTGTAGTGGTCGGAGGGAGCTTGATCGCAGGACTAGCTATTCCTATTACTGCTTTGCAGATCATCTGGGTTAATCTTTTTACCGGAGCCTTGCCGGCTCTCTCTTTTGCGTTTGATGAAGATTTAGACAAAGAAATGTATAAGGGCAACAATTTGAAAAAAGTTTTTACACCGGAAGTAAAATCATTGACCTTCGGCATAGGAATATTGAGTTCTCTCTTTTTATTCGGTCTCTATTATTTTTTAAATCAGCTCGATATACAAGAGGATGTGGTACGCTCGATATTCTTTGTATGTTTCTCTTCTTACATTTTGTTTATTTCATTTTCTTTTCGTTCTCTGCATAAATTTATATTTTCGTATAAAACATTTTCAAACAAGAAGCTCAATGTCTCGATTTTGATCTCTATTGCAATACTCATTTTAACCATGACTGTCAGACCAATCCGAGAAATTTTTGACATTGCACCGTTGCCTGTGGAATGGCTACCGTTTGTATTTTTGTGGCTTATTTTAAATATTCTCCTTATTGAAGGTGCAAAGTACGCAGTCCACAAATCACATACCCTTTTTAGGAAGTTTAAATATTAAATAGGTGGTATTAAAAAATCCCCATATGGGGATTTTTTAATTTTTATTTTACGTTAGCGATGACTCTTTCGAATACTTTCGGATTGTTTTCTGCGAGGTCGGAGAGGATCTTGCGGTCGATCTCGATATTCTTCTTCTTGAGTTCTCCGATGAGCTTTGAGTAAGACACGCCGAGCTCTCTGGATGAAGCGTTGATCTTGATGTTCCATAGCTTCCTGTTGTGAGACTTCTTATCTCTTCGGTGTGCAAAGGAGTAAGCTCCAGCGTGAAGGAGAGCATCCTTAGCTGCTCTTTCTTTCGTGCTTCGTTGTTGGCGAAAACCCTTTGTCTGTTTTAAGACACTTCTTCTTCTTTTTAATGCATGTACTCCTTTTTTTACTCTTGTCATGTGATTTTATCTAAATTATTAATTAAATGGATTAACTGAAAGGCAATAAATGACTTTTTGGTTTATTCTTGATAACAAATGTGTTTCCTTTGCGTCCTGCGAGTTGAGTTGTGCGTGATTGTTTTGCATTGAAATGGTTAAAACCCGGAGCACGTGAAATAATTTTTCCGTTCTTTGTTACTTTTAATCTTTTTGAATATGATTTATTTGTTTTCATTTATTTATTTTAAATTATTTATCTTTCTCTATTGTTACTATCAAACCTTTCGGTCCTCTTTTATATGAATCTGATATTTTGTAATTTTCTGTTATTAAGTGAAGTACTCTATCTAATCTTTCTTTTAAAAATTTCTCATCCATATATTTTGCTCTACCAGATAAGAAAAGTTCAACTTTGATTCTATGTCCTTCTTTTAGCCATTTTGAAGCAGTTTTTGCTTTGAGCTCAAGGTCATGGTCACCAGTACCTATCTTTACTTGGATAGATTTGGTTTCTGTAGACTTTGCTCCTGCTTTAGCTTTTTTCAATTTTTTACTCTGCTCATATTGGTATTTACCAAAATCAGCTATTTTTGCAATTGGTGGATTTCCATTAGGGGATATTTCAATTAAATCCAAGCCTTTCTGTGTAGCCAATTCTAAGGCTTCTTTAAAAGTTAAAATTCCAAGGTTCTTATTTTCATTGTCTAAGACCCGGAGTTCTTTAGCTCGTATTTGATTGTTTATTCTTTCACGCAATTTTTATAAACTCTGAGAGTAAAACAGAGCTTCTATAATATAGCTTATTCGCTCTATAAAGTCAATTTTTATTAGTATCTCAAATCTATATAAAAATGTGATACTATAAATCTATGTCGCATTATGCAGAAAACAGAAAAGTAAGATTTGATTATGAAATTTTAGAAAAATTTGAAGTAGGTATAGAACTTCTTGGTACAGAGGTAAAATCTGTCCGTGGTGGACGCATGTCTTTAGAAGGGGCTTTCGTGATAGTCCGTGGCGGGGAAGCGTATATTATTAATTCAAATATTCCTCCATATCAAGTAGCAAATGCACCAAAAGATTATGATCCGCTTCGAAATCGCAAACTTCTTTTGACGAAAAAAGAAATTACAGAACTCGCAGGAAATGAAAAAAATAAGAGTTTGACGATAGTGCCTATTTCAGTGTATAATAAAAACAGGAAAATTAAAGTAGAAATTGCTTTAGTAAAAGGAAAAAAGAAACACGACAAACGTGAGACTACAAAAAAACGTGAGACTGATCGTGAGATCAGAAGAACTTTGAAAAGTTAATTGGGACTGCAAGGCATAGACAGGAGACTGTTTACTATTGATGCATGTCGAGGATGAACGTATACTCGTAAAATTTCGTTCATAGCTTAATTGCAAAATTAGCTTCTAAGGCTAAAGCATCTCCATACTTCGGTATGAAAGATTTCGCTTTCGCTCCAGCTTTCGCCTAATAGGCTCGGCTGGTGTCTCACTCATAGACTTCCGATATATGTGTTGAGGCATAATATTATCGGGATAGGAAAAAGACTTTCTCGACTTTCTTCCAAAACAAAGAGAATCGATCAAAAAATATTTCGCTCGCTTAAGAATTTTTTGATTTAAACAAAAAAGCTCGCTACACATGTAGATTTCTTTGCAAATACCTTCTGCACTGGAGTTCAATTCTCCACAGTTCCACAAAATAAAACTTGCTCATTGTTTTTCTTTTTGCTATTCTTTTTATAGTTTATAGTTCTTAACTTAATTAAAAAAACAAAAAACATGAAAAAGTTTAGCCTGGCAAAGAGCCAACATGAAAGTTGTTCAAGTAACAACGTAATTTCACAAAAGGAAGCGAAAACTGTGGCCGCAACAACCATTAATATGCGAACCTAAAAAAGAGTTCTGCAATTTAAAACCCCGATCTGTAAAAAGACGGGGATTTTTTATTTTTAAAAAACCATTTATTTGTTGCATAAATAATTCCTTGACAAAAGTTTTTAATCTGCTATACTGTTTGGGTAAAGTTCATTTATATTGTTAAACCAAAAATCGTAAAAACGATGAAAATAAAAAGCCAGGGTCACAGCCCAACCGCTACAAATGTAGCCAATTTTAAAAATTTATTTTTTGCCGATTTTTCAACAAAAAGTTGCCGGGGTGGTGGAAGTGGAAAGATAATCCACTAAAATACCGGGTAAAGCTTGGTTAACCCCACATGTCCTTGGGATTAAGGACAATGGTTTCATTCGCTATGGCCTTTAGTTGCCAAATGAAAACCTAAAAACCCCCGATCTGTAAAACAGACGGGGCTTTTTATTTTTATAAAAGTATTTTTTGTGCTATATTTCAACTATGGATTTAAATTTTATGAACAAAAAAGATAATAAGAAAAAAGAAAAAGGAGGTAGTTTTTCTCGTAGTATTGCAGGTGCGATTTTATTTTTTATGCTTATAACTGCACTTTATTTAGTGCTTACAGGAAATTATAAAGAAGTAAAAGAAGTAAGTATTTCAGATCTAGCAAATAGTGTTTCATTGGGTGATGTAAAAAATATACAAGTACAAGGAGAGAAGCTTGTTATTACCTACAAAAACGATGAAGTAAAAAATGCAAAAAAAGAAACAGAAGCATCACTTTCACAAACTTTATTTAATTACGGAGTAAAACCTGAAGCATTGGCAAAAACACAAATTGAAATTAAAAACGAAACAGGTTTTGTTTATTGGCTTATAAATATTTTGCCGATTGCTTTGCCTGTACTTCTAATAGTATTTTTCCTTTGGTATATGTCTCGATCAGTCAAAGGTGCTGGTATGCAAGCATTTTCTTTTGGTCAATCAAAAGCTCGTATCACAGACCCAAATGATAAAAACAATAAAGTCACTTTCAAAGATGTCGCAGGAAACAAAGAAGCAAAACAAGAACTTTCTGAAATCGTAGATTTTCTCAAAGCTCCAAAAAAGTTTTTGGAAATTGGTGCTCGTATTCCAAAGGGCGTAATGCTAAATGGTGCGCCAGGAACAGGAAAGACATTGCTTGCTCGTGCAGTAGCAGGGGAAGCTGGTGTACCATTTTTCCATTTGTCAGGTTCTGAATTCGTCGAGATGTTCGTCGGTGTTGGAGCAAGTCGCGTGCGTGACCTTTTCAAAATGGCTAAAAAAGCAGCACCTGCAATTATTTTCGTAGATGAGATAGATGCTGTTGGACGCGTGCGTGGAGGTGGATACGGAGGAGGTAATGATGAACGTGAACAAACACTTAACCAAATTCTCGTAGAGATGGATGGTTTCGAACCAAATGAAAAAGTTATAGTTATGGCTGCGACAAATCGCCCAGATGTTTTAGACCCAGCACTTCTTCGCCCAGGACGTTTCGACAGAAGAGTAATGCTTGATCTTCCAGATAGAGCTGATCGCGAAGAAATTTTAAATATTCACGCAATAAAAAAACCTCTTGCAGAAGATGTAAATTTGAAAGTTATAGCAGAACGTACACCAGGTTTTTCTGGTGCAGATTTATATTCACTTATGAATGAAGGTGCGATACTTGCTGCACGCGAAAACAGAAAGAAAGTTTTCCAATACGATCTTATTCGTGCAATTGAAAAAGTCATGCTTGGCCCTGAGAGAAAAAGTCATTTACTTTCAAAGAAAGAAAAAGAAATCACAGCGTATCACGAAGCAGGGCATGCACTCGTTGCTTCTGTGTTGCCACACGCTGATCCAGTACACAAAGTTTCTATTGTTTCTCGCGGTAGTGCTGGTGGTTATACACTAAAGCTTCCTTTAGAGGATCGTCGCTTACAATCTAAAAAAGAATTTATTGATGATATCGCAATGTCTCTTGGTGGATATGTTGCAGAGAAAATGATTTTTGGAGATATTACTACAGGTCCTTCTAGTGATTTACAAGTTGCGACAAACTTAGCGAAAGCTATGGTTACTCGCTGGGGTATGTCTGATGTTATTGGACCTGTAGCACTTGGTACTGAGGGTGGATCAAATCAATTTGGTATGAGAGAAGAAAAAGCTTATTCAGAAAATGTTTCATCGAAAGTCGATGCAGAAGTTTTGAGAATTATAAATGACGGTATATCTTCTGCAGAAAAAGTACTTACTGAACACAGGAAAGTCTTAGATGCTATTGCAAAGAAATTGATAGAAGTAGAAACATTGGAGCAAGAAGAGTATGACAAGGTTATAATCTCTCACGGAATTTTGCCAAAGAAGAAGGAAAGTGATATAAAGTAATTAACCAAACAAAATTCTTTTAAAAGAATTTTGTTATTGCGCCCTTAGCTCAGTTGGTTAGAGCACAGAGCTTATACCTCTGGGGTCCATGGTTCGAATCCATGAGGGCGCACAGTGAAATAAATTCTATTTTAGTTTGTAATAAACATAGTGGCACAAAATGAAAAAACAGATGAAGAAATAGTAGACTTTATTATTAAAGGGGACAAAGACCTTTTTGGTGAAATCATACATAGGTATGAGGCAAAGATGAGGCGTTATGCTAGAAAATTTTTATTTGATAGCGAACATACAGATGATCTTGTGCAAGAAGTTTTTATTAAAACTTATGTTAATTTGCAAAGCTTTGATACTGCACAAAAATTTTCTCCTTGGATTTATCGTATTGCTCACAATGAATTTATAAATGCACTTAAGAAAAAACTTTCTTATAAAATATTCTCTTTAGACTTTGATACTTTTTTACCACACCCAGAAGCAAAAGAAACATCAGATGAAAAAACAGAAAATAATTTTACAAAAGAAATATTAGACGAACATCTTTCTTCTATAGATCCAAAATTTCGAGAAGCTCTAGTGCTTTATTTTTTTGAAGAGATGGATTATAAAGAAATATCTTCTATTTTAGGTATTCCTGTTTCGACTGTCGGTGTGCGTATTAAAAGAGGAAAAGAAAAATTAAAAGAATTATTATTAATTAATAAATTTACATATGATAAATAATAATGAAAACAAAATAGAGACTTCTATAGTAGAAGCAATAAAAGCAGGGAAGGTGGCAATGAAACCTAAATGGCACTTTATGTTAAAGACAGCATTTACAGTGCTCATTTCTTTGATTTTGTTTTTGGTATTAATTTATTTGATAAGTTTCATCGGTTTGATAATTCATGAGAAGTATCTTTTTGATATTTTTAATCTCGGTCCACGAGGACTGTATGATTTTATGTTTTCATTACCTTGGATCGTAGTCTTTCTTTCAATTATTTTTTTAATAGTTTTTTATATTCTTATAAAGAAATATGCTTTTGTTTATGAAAAGCCTTTTATATATAGTTTTTTTGGACTTATATTTTTAACTATTTTTATAGGTTATGTTATTCATATATTTGATGATAATTTTCGTTTTGCACGTTTTGGAGAAAATACTCATGTAATAATACTTGGACCAATGCATAGGTATTATCGTGGAAACTTAGAAGATAGAATTGAGTTTAGGGTGAAAATGATCCCACAGAAAATGATGAACTATCCTTTTTGAAATAATTAAATTTATTTATTGTAGTAATAAGTGTGGGAGATATCCCCACCATTATAAATAATTACTTAAATAAATTATATGAATAAAAAGAAATTTTTGAGATATGGATTACCAGCATTAGCAATTACTTTGCTTGTAGGAGCGGGTACAGCTTCGGCAAGTGGTTTTGGTGCATTTAGTAAAAACAATCTAACACCAGACCAAATCGTTGCTCGACACAATGATATGTTCCAACAGCAAGCAGATCTCATAGGTGCTAGCTTAGATGAAGTAAAAAATGCTTGGGCAAATGGTACTAGTTTTGTTGATTTAGCAAAATCAAAAGGTGTCACTGAAGATGCATTGAAAGCTAAAATGAAAACTCTTCGTGAAACACAAATGAAAACCGAACTACAAACTCTCGTAGAAAAAGGTGTAATAACTCAAGCACAAGCTGATTCAAGAATCGCTACAATGCAAAAGTTTGCTGATAAGATAAATGGAAAGATGAAAAATGGACACAGTAATATGAAAGGAATGGGTATGCTCGGTGGAGGTTTCGACCGCCTCTAAAAATTAAATAAACTTGTAAAAAATAAAAAACACCCAACTGAGTTGGGTGTTTTGTTTATTAAAAAAAATGTAATTGTACCCCCTTTTTTTGTTTTTTGTAATTCTCGACAATTTCTTCGTATTCTTCTATCCATTTTGGAATATAGTTTGTATAGAAACCTACAATTTTTACCCATGTTTCTTCCTTACCCAAAAGGTAGTTTGGGCATTCTTTTCTTACCATGTTTAGGTAATTAGAAGTTGTTTTTCCAAAGTTTTTTCTTTCAAAAATATATCTTTCGTGAATTTTGTCGAGGCGTTTCCAAAAATCTTTTACATTCTTAACAATATTAATAAACTCTTTCAAATTTATTTTCTGTTTTTTCATTTTTCAAAGTTTTTATTTAGATATATTATACACCTTTTTAATAAAAAAGCAAGTTTTTGTGCTATTGCGGGCTATTTACAGGTATATTTGACTATTTTTGAATAAAAGAGTATATTTAGTTTATAGCCCTCGACGGGGCTTTTTTAAAAGGAGCAATTTATTTTTAAAATATATGTCAAAAATCACTGAATATTTCAAAGAAACAAAAACAGAATTAAAACAAGTAAACTGGCCAACAAAAACTCAGACTATTTTCTATACTCTTATTGTTATAGTTCTTTCTGTGGGGATAGCATACATCTTAGGTTTTTTTGACTTCTTATTTTCTAAAGGTCTAGAAAAAATAATTTCATAATTTTTATGTCAAAACAAGAAACACAAGGAGAAAGAAATTGGTACGCAATCCACACATATGCTGGATATGAAAACGCAGTTTTGCGTAATCTTAAACAACGTATTGAATCTTTGGGTATGCAAGAGAAAATTTTCAATGTGATCGTTCCAACTGAAAAAAATATTAAAATCAAAGCAGGGAAGCGTGTTGAAGTAGAAGAAAAGATTTATCCTGGATACGTACTCGTAGATATGATAGTTACAGATGATTCTTGGTATGTTGTTCGTAACACTCCACGTGTTACAGGTTTCGTTGGAGCAGGAGTGAACCCAGTTCCTCTTCGTGCTGATGAAGTTGAGTATTTGTTCAAGAAAATGGATACAGATACATTCAAACATAACATCGATCTCGCTGTTGATGAAATGGTAATGATAAATGATGGACCTTTCAAAGAGCTTGAAGGTAAAGTAAGTTCAATTGATCAAGAAAGAGGCAAGATAAAAGTATTGGTATCAATGTTCGGTCGTGAGACACCAGTAGAACTCGACTTCTTGCAAGTTAAGAAGATATAAGCTAATATAACAAACACAAATGGCAAAGAAAATAACAAAGAAAATAAAGTTACAAATTATGGGTGGAAGAGCAACTCCCGCTCCTCCTCTTGGTCCTGCACTTGGACAAGCTGGTATAAACATTGGTGATTTCGTTACCAAGTTCAATGCAGCGACTTCAGCTATGATGGGTGAGAAGGTAGGATGTATTGTTTATGTTTACGAAGATCGTACTTATGATTTCGTTATAAAAACAGCTCCTGCTACAGACCTTATACTTAAAGCTGCTGGCGTAGAAAAAGGTTCAGGAAAACCTAATACATCAAAAGTAGGAAAAATCACTCGTGCACAAGCATTAGAAATCGGAAAGAAAAAAGCTGCTGACCTTAATGCAAAAGATGACGAAGGACTTATCAATATTATCGCTGGTTCTGCAAGAAGTGCTGGAATCGAAATAAAAGGATAATAATTTTAGAACTTAAAAAGCCCCGCCAGACATGCCTGGCGGGGCTTTTGTTTTAATTCTTTTAAGCTATACTAAAGTTATGTCTGAAAATTACAAAAGACCAAGTTGGGATGAATACTTTCTAGAGATAATGGATACTGTTGCAAAACGGGCGACTTGTGACAGGGGAAGAAGTGGTTGTGTAATTGTAAAAGATAACAGAATTTTGGCTACTGGTTATGTGGGTTCTCCGGCTGGTACAAAGCATTGTGATGAAGTTGGGCATGAAATGCATACGATCACTCATGCTGATTGTACACAATCTATGCATTGCATCCGCACTGCTCATGCTGAACAAAATGCGATCGTCCACGCTGCACGTACTGGTATTGCACTTGAAGGAGGCACACTTTATTGTAATATGACCCCGTGTTATGCTTGTGCAAAGATGATTATTAATTCAGGAATCAAACGTGTTATCGCAAGAAATTATTATCATGGAGGAGCTAGAGCAAAAGATATTTTTGCTGAAGCTGGGGTCGTGTATGAATTATTAAATGAAGAAGTAGTAAAATACGAAAATCAATAAATATATGGTAGATCTAAAAGAATTACAAAAAGAAGTAATGCGAAATAAGCTTGAAAAAGGTTTCAATACTACTGATGTAGCATTAGAATTTTGTCGTGCACACGAAGAGCTTTCAGAAGCTTTTTCAAAATTTAATAAAAACCAAGATGGTGTAGCAGAAGAGTTCGCTGATGTTGCTGTGTTTTTACTTGGCATGTGTGAAATACTTGGTTATGATTTAGAAAAAGAATTGGTTAGAAAAATAGAAATAAATAAAAATCGTAAATATAAAAAAGCAAAATCACCAGACGGAAAAGATATTTTTATTAGAGAAAAAACAGATATAGATCCATAAAAAAAGCCTCACTTTTGTGAGGCTTTTTATTTTAAAACTTTTTGTATTCTATAAATGAATATGAGTACTTGTTTTTCTCATCAGCTTTATGAAACTCTCTTTTTTCTTCTCCAAAAACTATTGGAATAATTTCAGGGAAGAATGCATCAGCTTTTTTATCTTCAGCTTCTACTTCTGTTATATAAAGTTTATCAGCGAAAGACATTGCTTGTTTGTAGATTTCAGATCCACCAATTATGAAAACCTCATCTTCTTTTTTACATAAAGCTAAGGCTTGTTCCAAAGAATACACAACTTCTGTATTATCAACTTCGTATTTGGTGTTTCTAGTTATAATTATATTTCTTCTATTTGGTAAAACCTTACCAATAGATTCAAAAGTCTTGCGACCCATAATAACAGGATTTCCAGAAGTGATTTCTTTAAAGTGTTTTAAGTCTGCAGGTAAATACCAAAGAAGTTTATTTTCTTTACCAATCTCATTATTCTTACCAATTGCTGCTATGATAGAAATTTTCATATTTATACAGCTATTGGTGCTTTAATTAAAGGATGTGGATCATAACCAACAAGTTCAAAATCTTCAAAAACAAACTCTTCAATGTTTTTTCTTTCAGGGTTTATTTTCATCTTTGGCATTGGACGAATATCATTCCTTCTTGAAATTTGTAATTTTGCCTGATCGAAGTGATTGTTGTAAATGTGAACATCACCACCGGTCCATATAAATTCTCCAAGTTCAAGCCCACAAACTTGTGCAATCATCATTGTTAGAAGTGCATACGAAGCAATGTTGAATGGAACACCCAAAAAAGTATCACAACTCCTTTGATAAAGTTGACATGAAAGTTTACCTTTAGCTACATAAAATTGGAAAAAGCAGTGACAAGGAGGAAGTCCAGATTTAGACATTTCATCTAATTGTCCGACATTCCACGCAGACACAATCATTCTACGAGAATCAGGAGAATTTTTCAGTTGGTCTATAACTATTTTTATTTGGTCGATATATTCACCATTTACCTTTGGCCAACTGCGCCATTGATAACCATAAATTGGTCCCAAATCTCCATATTGTTTTGCAAAATTTGGGTTATTTTTAATCTTTTCCACGAACTCAGTAATCCCTTTTTTCCATTCTTCGCTTGTTGTTTTAGGAATTTCCAAATTTTGTTCTTTGAGATAATTTTTGTAAGGCCATTCATCCCAAATGTGAACATCGTTGTCTTCAAGATATTTCAAGCTTGTATCACCACGGAGGAACCAAATTAGTTCATGGATGACTGATTTAAGAAAAACCTTTTTAGTAGTTAGAAGAGGGAAACCTTCATTGAGGTCAAAGCGCATTTGATAGCCAAAAATGCTTTTTGTTCCTGTTCCAGTACGGTCAGTTTTTATTTCACCATTTTGTAAAATGTGTTCAAGTAGATTGAGGTACTTAGTATCAACATGTTTTTCTATGTTATTATTCATTGTTTCCATTGTAGTATTTTTTATTGTTAATGTATATGATTTTTTATAACACTAACATATTAAACATTTTTAGGTAAATTTGACAAAATACTCTTATAATGCTATTCTTAAATTATCAATCTCACTCTTATTTAACGAGACTGAAACTTGTGGAAATCAATTATGACTTTTGTGTCGTGCGATTGGTTACCATGACACAAAAAATTATATGATAAAAACACGCAGTTTCGCGCGTGGAGCATCAGCTCCTTCGCACGCTCCTTCTCGCTTTGCGGGGAAGAAACCACCATTCGGTACTAGAAGTCATTCTAGTTCTGTTGGTGCACCTGTCAGACATGGCAGTAAATTTGGTAGACCAAGTTCTGGTGGAAGACCAAAATTTGGACCTAAAAGAAATAGTAATAAAAGATTTGGAGGAGAGAGAATAGATTATTCTCGTTTCATCCAGAAAGCTGTAAAAGTAGAAGAGAAACCATATGTTTCAAAACATGTATTCGCTGATTTTCCTTTTGCTCCACAATTACAAAAAAATATTATAAAAAAAGGTTACGTAAATCCTCGTCCTATTCAAGACCAAGCTATCCCTTCTGTACTTAAAGGTAAGGATGTTTTTGGTATGGCAAATACAGGACAAGGTAAAACAGCAGCTTTCCTTTTGCCACTTATTGATAAAGTAATGAAAGATAAATCTGAAAAAGTACTAGTACTTGCTCCTACTCGTGAACTTGCAATGCAAATCGAAGAAGATCTTCGTAGTATGGCTAGTGGTTCAGGACTCTTTGGAGTTTGTGTTGTTGGAGGTATGCCAATACAAAAACAAATTAGTGAAATAAAACATGGAGTTTCTTTTGTTATCGGTACACCAGGACGCGTGACTGATTTAATAAAAAGAAAAGTTCTCGACCTTACACCATACAAATCAGTGGTTCTCGATGAAGCAGACAGAATGCTTGATATGGGATTCCGTGACGATATGATTTTTATTCTCGGAAAAACTGATAAAGAAAGACAAACACTTTTCTTCTCAGCTACACTTTCTCCAGAAATTAAAAAACTTACAACTGACTTTTTGAAAGACCCAGTATTTATTTCTGTTACGACAGGGGAGACTTCAAAAAATATTGATCAAGATGTTGTGAAAGTTACAAGAGATAATAAATTGGATATGTTGATCGAAGTCTTGAAAAAAGATGGATCTGACAAAGTACTTATCTTCCGTGAAATGAAACATGCTTGTGATTCTCTTACAAAAGAACTTTCACAATCTGGTTTCAAAGTTGGTTGTATTCATGGTGACAAGAGAAGTCGTGAACGTATTCGTACTTTAGACTTATTCAAACAAGACAAGATAAATATCTTGATTGCTACAGATGTCGCTGCTCGCGGACTCGATATTCCAGATGTTACTCATGTAATCAACTACGATATTCCTCAAACATACGATACATATGTACACCGCATCGGCCGTACTGGCCGTTCTGATAAAAAGGGAACAGCGCTCACTTTCGTACCAGCGTAAAAATAATGAAATAAAAAAACACATTTGGAAAGTTTCCAAATGTGTTTTTTTTGATAAGAATTCCAATTCAATGAGGCATATGATCCACTTTTGATAATGGAAAATATTTCCCCTCATAGTAACCACCACTGTTTAATTTTTCACAAGCCTCATTTGCTGAAGATAAATCAGCGTAATTACAGTGACAGACGTTTTTGTCCACAACTATACCTATAATACATTTATATATTTTATATGTAGGTTTTTTTTCATACCAAAAACGAGAGTAATCACTATCGGTCTGTAGCTCATTATAAGTAGTGAAAACAACTTTATAGGTGGTTATACTTTCTACTATGTAGTCCAAAAAAGACAACAACTTTTTGAATTTTTTCATGATATTTAATTTTAAATGAATATCTATTTTTATAGATAATATCATTATTAATATAATTTGTCAAAAAGCTCTATGTGTTACAAAAACCACTTTTGATAAATGTAATCAGCCATCAACGCCTAAAATGCTGGTTTTTGTCTGTTTGGTTTTGTGTTAAAATAGACATATGTATATCGAACAACAGGACGAAGAGGTAATGAAAGCAATACTTGGGGAAGAGAAGCGGGAAGAAGATGGGCTTGAACTTATTCCATCTGAAAACTACGTATCTTTGGCTGTCCGCGAAGCAAACGGTTCCGTTTTTACTAATAAATATTCCGAAGGTTATCCCGGTAAGCGATATTATGGTGGTCAGGATTTTACTGATGCCGTAGAGAGACTTGCCATAGAGCGTGCTTGTAAACTTTTCAAATGTAAATTTGCAAATGTTCAACCACACTCTGGCGCACCAGCTAACCTTGCTGTGTATTCTGCATTACTTGAACAAGGTGACACAGTACTCGGCATGGATCTTTCTCATGGAGGTCATCTTACACACGGGCACCCTATGACATTACCTGCAAAGATTTATAATTTTGTTACTTATAAAATGAAAGATACTGAAACAGGGGAGATCGATTATGAAGCGCTCCGCCAAGTTGCTTTAGAAAATAAACCAAAAATTATTCTCGCAGGATTTTCTGCTTATTCAAGAACTCTTAATTATAAAAAATTTGTAGAGATTGCTCGCGAAGTCGGAGCTATTACTGTGGCAGATATGGCACATATTGCAGGACTCATAGCAGGCGAAGCACTTGAGAATCCTTTTGATTTTGGTTTTGATATTATCACAACAACTACACACAAGACCTTGCGTGGTCCTCGTGGAGGAATGATTTTAACCCGCGCCAACGAAGAGATTGCAAAGAAAATAGATAAAGCTATTTTCCCTGGAATTCAAGGAGGTCCACATATGCATACTATCGCTGCGAAAGCTGTGGCCTTCGGTGAAGCACTTCGCCCAGAGTTTAAGGAATACACTAAACAAATTTTAAAAAATGCGAAAGCAATGGAAAATGTTTTGCGTGAAGAGGGTGTGCGTATGATCGGTGGGGGAACAGATAATCATTTAATACTTGCTGATGTTTTCGGTTCTTTAGGAGTGACTGGTAAGGAAGCGCAAACAGTGCTCGATGAAGTCGGCATCACTTTAAATATGAATTCAATAGCAAATGATACACGCAAACCGCTTGATCCATCAGGTATTCGTTTCGGTACACCAGCTATTACAACAAGGGGATTTAAAGAAGAAGACTGTGCCGAAGTTGCACGTTTTTTAATAGAAACACTTAGGAATAAAGATAATACTGAAAAGAAAATTGAAATTAAAAATAAAATAAAATCTCTCGCCCATAAGCATCCGATACCAAAGAGTTTTGTATAATTATGAAAAAAGGAAAATTAATTGTTATAGATGGTACAGACGGAAGTGGAAAGGCGACGCAGGTTGAGCTTTTATCTAAAACCTTAAAAGAAAAAGGTTATGTTGTTAAACTTGTTGATTTTCCTGATTATTATAATAATTTTTTTGGTAAATTCATTGGTCATTGTTTAACTGAACAATATTTTAATTTTGTAAATATTCATCCAAAAATAGCATCTGTTCTTTATGCAGCAGATAGATTTGAAACAAAAGAAAAAATAAATGAATGGCTAAAGAAAGGTTATATTGTTTTAGCTAATAGATATGTTTCAGCAAATCAAATACACCAAGGAGGAAAAATCGCTAATGCAAAAAAACGCGAAGCATTTATCGAGTGGTTAGATGAAATGGAATATGGAGTTTTTAAAATACCTAGACCTGATGTTGTTTTTTATCTTAGTTTACCAATGCCTATAATTTTGAAATTAATAAAAGAAAGAAATAAAAAAACAAATCGTGAATACGTTCAAAAGAAAAAAGATATTGTTGAAGGAAATATTCCATATCTTACTAACTCTACAAAAAGTGCAATATGGCTTGCGAAAACCCAAAAAGAATTTGTGAAAATAGATTGTTCTGATAAAGGACAAATACTTACTCGTGAAAAAATTCACGACATGATTTATAAGGAAGTTAAGAAATTTTTGAAATAGTATGAAAATATATTTTGCAGGGTCAATAAGAGGAGGAAGGGGTGACAGAGAAATCTATGGTCAAATTATTACTATTCTTCAAAACTATGGACAAGTTCTTACGGAACATATTGCTGACGCAAAGATTTCTAGTTATGGTCAGACGAATATGACTGATGTTGAAATTTACACAAAAGATGTTAACTGGATAAAAGAAGCAGATGTTGTGGTTGCTGAAGTTACAAATACTTCTCTTGGTGTCGGCTATGAATTAGGTTTTGCAGAATCTTTGGGAAAGAAAATTATTGCTTTATATAGAAAAAGTGAAGACAAAAGACTTTCAGCTATGATTGCGGGGAACAAAAATATAAATTGTGTAGAATACAAAGAAGTTTCTGATTTGCCAGAAATTTTTGTTAATATATTAAAGTAATGCAACTAAAAATTAAAAAATTAAATAATGATGCGAAGATGCCAACTCATGGGCATCCTGGGGATGCTGGTATAGATATATATGCCCTTGAAGAAGTAATATTTTTGCCGGGTGAGCAAAAACGTGTGCACACAGGTATATCTTTTGAAATTCCAGAAGGATGTGTTGGTTTGATATGGGATAAATCTAGTATTTCTTTTAATAAAAGTTTGAAAATAATGGGAGGAGTTATAGATGCAGGATATCGTGGTGAATTTATTGCTTCACTTGTGAATTTATCAAAAGAAACACAAGTTATTGAGAAGGGGCAAAAATGTACACAGATGATTATACAAAAATTCGAAGATTGTGATATTGTGGAAGTAAGTGAACTTTCTGATACTGTCCGTGGAGAAGGTAGAGAAGGAAGTACGGGGCATAAATAATGAAACAAAAAATAGAGAATTTAATACTACAAGCATTGAAAAGCCTAGACATAGAAGCTGGGAATTTTTCTGTTGAACATCCGGAAGATTTTAAGAATGGGGACTATTCTACGAATGTGGCGATGGTATGTGCTAAAAATTTAAAGATGAATCTGAGAGAATTAGCAGAAAAAATTTCTGCAGAAATTTTTTCTGCTAAAGATGATCAAATCGAAAAAGTAGAAGTCGCTGGTGCAGGATTTATTAATTTTTATTTATCAAGAGAATTTTTCAGTAATTCTATAAAAGAAATAATAGAGTCCAATGAAAATTGGGGAAGTAATGAAATATTAAAAAATAAAAAAGTGATGGTAGAGTATACTCAACCAAATCCTTTTAAACCATTTCATATTGGCCACTTAATGAGTAATGCAATAGGAGAATCAATTTCTCGTATTGTTGAATTTTCAGGTGCTAAAGTTGTGCGAGCAAACTATCAAGGTGATGTCGGTCCGCACGTTGCGAAAGCTATTTATGGAATGCAGAAAGCTGGAGCTCCAGCAGATGAATCAGCTTCATCTTCAGTACTCGCTCAATATATTGGAGAATGTTATTCAAAAGGTAGTGATGCATATGACAATGACGGAGATGCAAAAAAAGAAATTGATGAAATTAATAAAAAAGTTTACGACAGAAGCGATGAAGAAATAAATAAGATTTATGATTGGGGAAGGAAGGTCACATTAGAAGCTTTTGAAGAAATATATAAAACTCTCGGAACGAAATTCGATTATTACTTTTTCGAAAGTATCATGGCGCCTATTGGTGAGAAAATAGTGCGTGAAAATGTTGGTAAAATTTTTGAGGAATCTGATGGAGCAATAGTTTTCAAAGCAGAAAATTATAATCCAAAGCTCCACACAAGAGTTTTTATAAATTCAAAAGGACTTCCAACATATGAGACAAAAGAAATAGGTCTGACTATTACAAAATTTGAAAAAGAAAATCCAGATATTTCTATCGTTACTACAGCTATTGAACAAGCTGAGTATATGAAAGTCGTAGAGCAAGCTATCGCTATAATGCATCCTGAAATTCAGTCTCGTATGAAACACATAACTCACGGTATGATGCGCCTTGCTACTGGTAAGATGTCTTCAAGAAAAGGGAATGTAGTCACTGGGGAATCTTTACTTCGTGATTCTATGGATGTTGTTTTAGAAAAAATAAAAGATCGAGAGTTTACAGAAGATGAAAAGAAAAAACTTTCTGAAATAGTCGGTGTGTCTGCTTTGAAATATTCCATACTTCGCTCATCACTTGGTTCAGATATTGTTTATGATTTTGAAAAATCTATTTCTTTCGAAGGGGACTCTGGTCCATATCTTCAATATTCCGCTATTCGTGCGAAATCCATCCTTGCAAAAGCATTGGGTCATACATCTTTCTCAGATATTCCAAATGAGGTTTCAGATTTAGAAAAAGTTCTATATCGTTTTCCTGAAGTTGTTAGTTATTCATATCAAGAATTAGAACCAAATCATATTGCTACATATCTGATAAACCTTGCTTCAACTTTTAATTCTTTCTATGCACAAACACAAATACTAAATACTAAAGATAAATATTCACATTATTACGTAGGTATAACAAAAGCATTTCTTTCAACAATGCAAAATGGTCTTTGGCTTCTCGGTATTTCTTTACCCGAGAGAATGTAAATTTTTAATATTCTTTAAAACCAGCTTTTGACAAAGTTTGTTTTTTCTGCTATAAATATTTTAGAATATTAACTTTTAAAACTATATAAAATGGGAACAAAAAAATTTGTCGAGCAGTATTTTATTTTTCCTGCAAGTGATTTTGCAAATGAGATCATTTCAAAACATCCATCTTTAGAACAAGAAGAGCCAGAACGAAATGCAGTCTGTTTCATTGGAAGGACTAAAATTCATGTTCCACTTTTTCCTGTAAGTAAAATGATATTAGATACTTTTAAAACTTCTGAATTATCATTTTATGCTTTTATTCAAAGTAAAAAAAATGGTGCTAAACAATATTTCTTTTCTAAAAATTTGCAAAGGAAAAAAAGTAATGATATTGCATTAAAAATTGATGAATTGCTTAAAAAAGTAAATAATTAAAAACAAGTAAACCCTGCGATGCGGGGTTTTCTTTTTTATAAATATGTAGTAATATTTAAATATAAGCGTTGAAGGGGATATCACCCCTGAGCTTTGGGAAGAAACCTTCGGGAAGTAGAACCCATTAAATGAGAAGTAAGCAAGGTGGTACCACGAGAAACTCGTCCTTGTATAGCAATTTTAAATTGTTGTACGGGGACGAGTTTTTTTATTTTTAACAATAGAAATCAGAAATATATTTTAGGGTACGAAATTTTAAAGCTTTAAAATTTCTGAAGTGCTCATTCCGTCGAATGAGCAACCCCCTAAAATACATATCTTGATTTCTTTAATAATATTATGGAAGAAAAAAATGAAACAATTAAATCAGAGACAGCACTTCGTGAAGAAGGAGTTTTAGAATTTTGGAAAAAGAATGATATCTTTTTGAAGAGTTTAAATAAACCTGAAAATTCAAAAGGTGAATATATATTTTATGAAGGACCTCCGACTTCAAATGGTAAACCTGGAATACACCACTTAGAAGCAAGGTCTTTCAAAGATGTGATTCCTCGCTATAAGACAATGCAAGGTTTTCATGTGCCAAGAAAAGCTGGTTGGGACACTCATGGTCTGCCTGTGGAATTACAAGTAGAAAAAGCCCTTGGTCTTAATTCTAAAAAATCTATTGAAGAATACGGAGTAGCAAAATTTAATGATCAATGTAAAGAAAGCGTCTGGCAATTTTTAGAATTATGGGAAAAATTTACATATCGTATGGGATATTGGGTAGATCAAGAAAATCCATATGTGACTTACCGAAATAATTACATTGAAGCTTTGTGGGGCGTCGTTGCGAAAGCAAATGAACGCGGACACCTATATAAAGATTTCAAAGTACTTCCTTGGTGTACACGTTGTGGTACTGCTCTTTCAAGTCATGAACTTTCTCAGCCGGGAGCATATAAAGACGTGAAAGATCTTTCTGTTTATGTGAAGTTCTGTGTTACTTCACCAGAAATATTTTCTTCAGGTCCTCGGGGGAAGTCACCAGACCATTCAGAAAACATATCTGGTGAAGTCTATTTGCTTGCATGGACAACAACTCCTTGGACGTTACCGGGCAATGTCGCTTTAGCTGTAGGTGAAGATATTGAATACGTAAAAATAAAAACAGATAAAGAATTTTTAATTTTAGCTGAAAGTAGATTATCAGTAATTACTGAAGAATATGAAATTTTAGAAAAAATAAAAGGTAAAGATTTAATTGGACTAGAATACGAACCGCTATTTCTATATTTGAAAAATAATATTGAAAAAGAAGTTCCAACACAAATAGGAAATTTAAAAAATGCTTTTAAGGTGTACGGGGCTGATTTTGTGACAACTACAGATGGCACAGGAATAGTTCACACTGCTGTTATGTATGGAGCAGATGATTTCGATCTTGGTACAAAAGTTAATTTACCGAAATATCATACAGTAAACGAAGAAGGAAAATTTGTTTCAGGAACAGAATTTTTAGAAGGAAGATATGTTAAAGAAACAGATGAAAATGGTAAGCCGACACTCGCTGTGGATATTATCGACAACCTTACCTCTCGAGGATTATTGTTTAAAAAAGAAAATCATATGCACAGCTATCCACACTGCTGGCGTTGTGATACACCACTTATTTATTATGCACGTACATCTTGGTATTTCCGTATGAGTGCACTTCGTCAGCAATTGCTTGATGGAAATGAAAAAATAAATTGGGAACCAAAACATATAAAAGAGGGAAGATTCGGTGAATGGCTAGATGGTATAAAAGACTGGGCTATTTCTCGTGATCGTTATTGGGGAACACCACTTCCTATTTGGCAGAAAGAAGATGGAAGCTATAAAGTTATTTCTTCTTTAGAAGATTTGAAAAAAAATACAAAGAAAAGTGGAAATAAATATTTTGTAATGCGTCATGGTGAAACAGAGGCAAATAAGAAAAGTATTATTTGTTCTATTCCTAACGGGGAATGGCATTTAGACGCTGACGGTATTGAACAAGCAGGAAAATCTGCAGAAACTATGAAAGATAAAAATATTGATTTGATTTTTACTTCAGATTTTATTCGTACTCTTGAAACAGCAGAAATAGTTAGAGAAAAGATAGGTTTAGATAAAGAGAAAGTGATAGTGGACGAAAGACTTCGTGAAATGGGTATCGAATCTTTTGACGGAAAAAATTGGGAAGAGTATCATAAATCTCATATAAAAACTCCTGAGAATTTTAAATCTCATATAGCAGAAGATGAATCATATCAAGATGTAAAGAATCGTGTTACAGCATTTTTGTACGAAGTAGAAGAAAAATATAAAGACAAAAATATTTTATTTGTTACTCATGGTGGACCAGCATGGCTTTTGTTTGCTGGAGCACAAGCGAAAAATATAGAAGAAACTCTCTCTATGGTTTCAGATTTGAAAGATTTCCACTATTTCCAAAATGCAGAAATAAAAGAATTGGATTTTACACCATTACCGCACAATCAAAATTTCGAACTCGATTTTCATAAACCATATATTGACCAAGTAAGATTGGAATATAATGGAGAAACATTAACTCGTACTTCAGAAGTTATGGATGTTTGGTTTGATTCTGGAGCAATGCCGTATGCACAAAATCATAAACTCGGAGGAGAAATAAACTTTGCACCTGCAAAAGCAGATTACATTTCAGAAGCGATAGATCAGACTCGTGGATGGTTTTATACTTTGCACGCAGTAGCAAATTTACTTTCAGATGAAGCAAATAATGCTTACAAAAATGTTGTTTGTCTTGGACACATTCTCGATGCAAATGGACAAAAGATGTCTAAGTCTCGTGGTAATGTTGTCGACCCATGGATTATGTTTGAAAAATATGGAGCAGATACTATTCGTCTTTGGATGTACTCTGTGAATCAACCAGGAGAATCTAAAAATTTCGACGAGCGTACTGTTATGGAATTACACAGACAATTCTTTGGACTTCTTTATAACGTTGTAGCCTTTTATGAACTTTATAGAGAAAAAGATTTAGAAAATTTTGAAAAAATAGAATCAGAAAATGTTTTAGATGTTTGGATACTCGCTCGTTTTAATGAGCTTTTGAAAAATGTTACAGAGAATCTTGATAATTATAAAACCCTCGAACCAGTTAGAGCTGTAAGAGAATTTATCGATGATCTTTCTACTTGGTATTTGCGTCGCTCACGAGAACGCATAAAGGAAGGAGATAAAGAAGCAAAACAAACATTGCATTTTGTATTAAAAAATCTTACAAAGATTATGGCTCCATTTGCACCTTTCGCTTCAGAAGATATTTATCAAAAATTAAAAAATAAAAATGAACCAGAGTCTGTGCATCTTTGTGAGTGGCTAATTAATCAAGATGTAAATAATAAAGTTATCGAAGAAATGCAAAGTGTTAGAAATAATGTTTCTCTTGGTTTGAAAGATCGTCAGAAAGCAAGTATTCCTGTACGCCAACCATTATCTGAATTGAAAATAAAAGGAATGAAACTTGGTGAAGAATATATTGAACTTATAAAAGATGAAGTAAATATTAAAGAAGTTATTTTTGATGAAAATATTGAAAGTTATACAATTCTTAATACAGAAATAACTCCAGAGTTAAAAGAAGAAGGGAATTATCGCGAATTAGTTCGTGCTATTCAAGATATGCGTAAAAAAGTAGGTCTAACTCCTTCAGATGTCATTTCACTTTCTATTGAAACAGACGAAGTAGGAAAAAATCTAATTGAAAAATTCGAAGCTGATTTTAAGAAAACTATTTTGGTGAGTGAAATAAAGTTTGAGGCTAATAGTGGGGAAGAGGTAAAAGTTGATACTTTAAATTTTAAAGTAAGTATTGAGAAATAATCTATTCAAAATGCAATTCTAAGTGCTTTGTTGAAAGTATTTTTTTGAGGAGGGGATAGTTGTGTAAATCTTGGTCAGAGGAAATTAAGTTAGTTGCTTCGGTACGAGCGGCTTCAACCATTTTTATATTTTTTATTGCTTCCATGCCGAGGTCGGTGATACCCCATTGTTTCGCACCTGAGAGTTCACCTGCACCACGAAGAGTTAAATCAAGCTCTGATAATTCAAAACCATTTTTTGCAGTTTTCAATGCTTTCAATCTTTGCATTGTCTTTTCAGTTTTTGCATCAGCGAATACATAACAGTATGCTTGGTCATTGCTACGTATTACACGTCCACGAAGTTGATGAAGTTGAGCAAGGCCAAATCTTTCGGCCCCCTCGATGATAATTATTGTTGCATTGGGAACATTAACGCCGACTTCTATAACAGAAGTAGCTACTAAAATATCAATTTTTCCATCGCTGAACTCCGCCATAACTTCTTCTTTTTTCTGCTTAGTCATTTTACTGTGAAGCACTCCAATCTCACAATCTTTAAAAACTTCTTTCTTTAAACGTTTTGCTTCAGCAACAGCAGACTTCATATTGAGCGCAGTTTCTTTCTCCGGATCTGGTTCATCTATGCGAGGGCAGATGACATAGAGCTGTCTTCCTTTGGCCATTTCCAATTTTATTTTTTCATACGTTTCGTCGCGCTTGTCGGGAGTGATGATATCAGTGATTACTTGTTTTCTTCCTGCTGGCATTTCATCAAGCAATGTTAAATCAAGGTCACCATAAATCGTGAGTGCAAGAGTACGGGGTATAGGTGTCGCGGTCATTGAAAGTAAATGTGGTGCGAAGCCGTCTTTACGAACTAGATTTTTTCTTTGCATAGTGCCGAAGCGGTGTTGTTCATCTATTACGACGAGTGATAGATTTTTGAATTTTACTGATTTTTGAATAAGAGCGTGTGTACCTATGAGTATCGGCATTTCTCCATTTGCTGTCCATTTCAAAAGTTGTGCGCGTGAGATAGTTGTCCACCCATCAGGATTTACTTTTGAAGGAAATTTTCTACAACCAGAACCAGTGATGAGTCCTATGTTTATGGGTAAATGTTTAAAATATTTTATAAAACTTTCAAAATGTTGAGTCGCTAATATTTCTGTCGGAGCCATATAAGCGACTTGGAGGTTTCCAAAATTCTGACCATTTGGTCTTTGTGTAACCGCACTATATGCAGCCGTAGCAGCCACTGCAGTTTTACCAGATCCTACATCACCTTCAAGAAGACGAGACATTGGTTCTGTTTTTGAAATATCTTTTGAAATAGTTTCTATTGCATCTAATTGTCCTTTTGTCGGAGAAAAAGGGAAGCGTTCTAAGAATTCATCTACAAGCTTTTTATTTGTTGTTATTTGAAATGATTTATTTCTTTTATATTCAAGTTTATCTTTTTGTCTTTGCAATTGAATAAAGAAAACTTCTTCGAAAGCAAAACGTTTGCGAGCAGAAGTAGAATCTTTTTCATTTTTTGGTGTATGTATCCATACTAGGGCAGTACGCAAACTTGGTAAATGATATTTTTCAATTATTTCTTCTGGTATATAATCTTCTAATTCTTTAAGTACTCCAGCGTGAAATATTTTTTCTATTGTATGATAAAACCATTTTGAAGTGATGCCATTTGTTTCACGATATATTGGATATGACAAACCTTCATCTATTCTTTGTCCTTCTTTTGCGAAAAGTGTGTCGTGTGAATCTATCGGTAAGTTTGGTGCTTTTTCAAATTCTGGATTTGTAAGATATTTACCACTTTTGTTTTCTGTTACACGACCAGTGAGTTTTACATTATCTCCTTCGTGTATCATTTTTGCCAAGTATGCTTGATGAAACCAAATAATTTTTATCTTTCCAGAAAGGTCTTCTATCTCTGCTTCTCCCATAGGGATTTTTGATTTGAATCCTTTTTTTGTTTTTAATTTTGAAATTTTTCCGTAGACTGTGGCATTTTCACCGACTTCCAAATCTTTGATTTGTTTTATCTGACTCATATCAGAATACCGAGTAGGGAAGTAAAAAAGTAAATCGTGTAGAGATATAAGCCCTAATTTTTTTAGAGCTTTTTTCTGGTTTATGTCGAGGCGAAAAGTCTCTTCGAGTTTGTCATGCAATTGCATTGTTTTAAGCACCAATGAGTTCTTTGATTTTCTTTGTTAGCTCATCGAGCGTAAAGTTGGACTTGATCATGAATTCACTGATGCCGAGTTTCTGTGCGCGTTTTATGTCTTTATCTTCAGAAAGATTTGAGAATACTATAACAGGAATAGTCACCATGTCTTTATTCTCGCGTATTTTTTCTAGAATCATAAAACCATCCACTTCTGGTAAGAGAAGATCGAGTAATATCATATCGGGTTTCATTTTTTCTAATATTTTAAAAGCTTCTACACTATTTACAGCCGTTTCTATTTCATAACCATCTTTTTTAAGTTTTGTAACTTCTAGGCCTTGTAAGAATAAATCATCTTCGATTATAAGTATTTTTTTGGACATACGTATATTGTACTACATACTAAAAGCCTCGCAACTAAGCTATTTTGATATTGGTAAAGACACGAAAAATGTTGTGCCTTCGTTTTCTTTTGATTCAAACCATATTTTGCCTCCGTGTTTCTCTACTATATCTTTCGTTGTGTAAAGGCCGATACCAGAACCCATAGCCTCTTTCTTTTGTGCATTTTCTGTACGATAGAATTTTTCAAATATTTTTGTTTTTGAATCTTCGTTTATACCTATGCCTGCATCTTTGACTGAGATTTCTATATTTTCTTTTTCTGTTTTAACTGAGACGAATATTTTCCCGTGATATTTGCTGTATTTAATCGCATTCTCTATTAAGTTTTGCAATACAACTAATATTTTTTCTTTATCAACTTTTGTTTCTGGTAATAATGTTTCTGTTTTGAGGAAAATTATCTCAATGCCACGCCAGAGAGATTCACCAGAGAAATCGAAAATAGTATTCTCAATCATTTCTACGATATTCACTTTTTCGAAGACATATTTTTTTTCGACAACTTCCTCAGATTTATTCACGAGCAAGATTTCACTTACGAGATTTATCGCTTTATCATTTCCGTCATATGCTTTTCGCAAAAGATTTTCTTGTTCTGCTGTAAGCTTACCTAAATCACCATCGAGGAACATTTTTATAATCCATTTGATAGCAGAAAGGGAAGTGCGCACTTGGTGTGCACCAATAGAAACCATTTCTGATTTTGCATTCAGTAATTTTTTTAATTTTTCTACTTCTTCAACACTATCTCCAGTTTTTGTTTTACGTCTAAATAACATAGTTACATTGTAGCATTTTATCTTTTATGGAAAAATAGAGCCAAACATGATAAAGTCAAAACTGTAGAAGTGTTATGTGTTATTGGTTTGTAAGTTTAGTATAATATAGGAGCCGTGTCAGAGTGGTCTAACGTACCTCTTTGCTAAAGAGGCAGGGGCTTCAAAACCCCTCGACGGTTCGAATCCGTCCGGCTCCGCTAAGAAATTATAAATTATATGGAAGGATTTCCTAAAAATATTCCAAAAATTGAAAAAGTGCAACAAGAAGAAAGTAAGATTGAAAAACCTCAAATAAAGGAAGGTGTTGATTTTGTGTTTGAGCAACATCCAGAAATTTCAATAATAGGAACAAAAGAACAATATTCAGAATATTTAGATAGTATTTTCCCTGAGAGTATAGTTGATAGTATTGTATACCATGGTGGTACATTGATTGATCAGGATAGAGGAAAAGATTCTTTTACTGGAGAATTAGGTGGTAAACACGGATTGTATTTTACTGGCAGTAGAAGTCGAGCAAAAGCTTACATAAAGAGTGGGAGTAAAGATTACCAACAGAGAAGTACTATTCATTCCATTCTTTTAGATATTAAAAACCCATTAAATAAAAAAATATGGGGAAGATGGAAATTTGGTCTTGATAAAATTTCAGACAAAGAGTTGCAGATTATCAAAGATAATAATGCTGATGGTCTGATAGAAAAAGATTTCTTATCAAGATTCACACAATATAATACTCAATATGTCGTACTTGATATGAGCCAAGTTTTCGTACTTGGGTCAAAAAACGACACAGAAGCATTTAAAGAGTTCGTCAAAAATAAAAAATCTTAATGCGCCACAGCAAAACCGATAATTTTTTTAGCACCATGGGATTTTAGGATTTTCTTTGCTTCAGCAAATGTTGCACCTGTGGTCGTCACATCATCTATTAGAATAATATTTCTTCCTTGTATTTTTTCAGGAAAATTTATATCAAATGAACCAATCAGATTTTTTAATCTTTCATTTCTATTTTCTATTTGCGCTTGATGTTTTGTATCTTTAGGTTTGATTAAGATTTTTGTTTCTAAAGTAAAAATATTTTCTTTGTCTAAACTTTTAATTTTTTTACAAATAAGTTCTGCTTGATTAAAACCTCTTTCACGAAGACGTTTAGAAGAAAGGGGAATGGGGATAAGGATCGGCTCGCGGAAATTTTCAAATATCGAGAGTTCCGATAATTCCTCCATTATTTTCCCATACAAAACTTCACCGAAAATTTCCGCGATCCGGCGCTTACCTTTATATTTTAAAAGCCAGATAGCCTTCTTTATTGGTGGGTGCCTATAATCAAAAACAGGATAAATCCAATGATTTGTCTCTCTTTCGGCAATTCTAGATTCATATAAACAAGATAAACAAAAATCTTGTCCTTTTTTACCACAAGAAACACAATTCACAGGAAATATAAAATCCAAGATAGTGTCTAAAAAAGTCATATATGATATACTTATAAAGTATTTTATCATAATTTTAAATTTTCATGGACAATCCTTTTCAAAAAATAGTAGATATGGGCAAAAGTATTTTCGCGTCTTCTGGTTCTTCATCAGATAGTGCTGTCGGTATAGATATAGGTACTTCAGCTATTAAAATAGTACAAATAAAAAAGAAAGGTGGTAAGGCTGTACTTGAGACGTACGGTTCTATTGCTCTTGGTCCATATGCTGATATAGAAATAGGTAGAGTTACAAATCTAGAAATAGAAAAGACTATCACTGCTTTGAAAGAAGTTTTGAAACAATCAGGTGTTACAACGGCTTCATCTGCTTTGTCTATTCCTTCACAATCAAGTTTGATATTTCTCATAGAGCTTCCTGCGACAGTCAGAGAAAGTGATTTGAAAGACATTATTCCAACAGAAGCAAGAAAATATATCCCTGTTCCTATAGACGAAGTTTCACTCGATTATTTTATCTTACCAAGAAAACAAGCTTCATTTGAAGAATCAAATAATCCAGATCTTCCAGCTCAGGATGTAGAAAAAATAGAAGTGCTCGTAGTAGCTATTCAAAACGAAACTATTTCAAAATATCAGACAATAGTAAAACAATGTGATTTCGCTGCTGATTTTTTTGAATTAGAAATTTTCTCTGCTGTTCGTGCAAATTTCGAACACGAACTCTCCCCAGTACTCATGATAGATTTTGGCGCATACAAAACAAAACTTTCAATAGTAGAATTCGGTTCTGTAAAAAGTTTTCATACTATCAATCGTGGTGGGGCAGACATAACAGAATCAATTTCAAAATCTTTAAGCATTCCTTTTGCAAAAGCAGAAGAAATGAAAAAAGAATTTGGCTTACTCGACAATCCTGTAGAAAAAGCTTTACCAGAAATAATAAAAATCCACACTGATTATGTATTTTCTGAAACAAATAGTGTATTATTAAATTACGAGAAGAAATACAACAAGACTATTAGTAAGATTATTTTGACTGGCGGAGGGACTCTACTTAAAGGTTTCAAAGAAAGTGCAGTAAGTACATTTCCGGTAGAAGTTGTTACAGGTAATCCTTTTGCAAAAGTTGGTGCACCAGCATTCCTAGAAAAAGTTTTAGTTTCGACTGGACCTGAGTTTGCAATAGCACTTGGCCTTGCACTTAGAAAATTGCAATGAGATAATGTATAGAGTGTAAAAATATATAATGGATCAAAATTTTCAAACATCATTTATACCAAAAGCACCAGTAGCTGATACTCGTACTGCTAAAGCACGTCCGACGAGTTTTTTGCTTATACTTTCTATTTTTGTTTTTCTTTCTGTTGGTATAGCTTATGCTGGTCTTTATTTTTATAAAAATGTTTTGAATCAAAAAGTTGATTCAATGAAAAATGAATTGAGACTGGCTTCAAGTAGATTTGAAGGTAAAAAAATTACTGAATTACAAGAGCTCGACAAGCGTCTCAATGCTTCAACTTATATTTTATCTAAACACTTAGCAACTACTCCTATATTTGAAGCATTACAAGCTTCAACTTTGAAAACTATTCGTTATACAAAGTTTAGTTACGTACAAGGGGATACAGATAATAAAGTAGTTGTAAAAATGAGTGGTCAAGCAGTCAATTATAGAGCAGTAGCATTACAAGCTGATTTACTTAGTAAAGACAAAAATATCATAGATCCAGTTTTCTCAAATCTTTCACTCGACACTAAAGGTAATGTTATTTTTGAATTATCTTTCACAGTGAATCCATCTTTTGTAAATTATCAACAATTAGTCAAGACAAGTCTTTCAAATTAATATGAGATTCGTTATTCCAATCATTTTAATAGGTATGGCAATAGCAGGTTTTTTCATGTTCCTAAGTCCTGTATATAATGACATTCAAGATTTACGTACAAAGTCTGATTCATACAACCAAGCACTGACAAATTCTAAAGCATTGGAACAAGAGAGAGATAAACTTGTAACAAAACAAAATTCAATGTCTAAAGAAGATTTAGATAAGTTAAAAGTTCTTTTGCCAGACAGTGTAGATAATATTCGTCTTATTCTTGAAATAGAGAAAATAGCATCTCCATACAATATGTCTTTGAAAGATGTAAAATATAGTTCTGAAGATGATAAAGCAAAAACAGGTGCAGCAGCAAAGCCAATGGACAAAACTGGTAATTCCAGAAAAGATTATGGAAGTTGGGATCTTCAATTTTCAACACAAGGAACATATGGAAATTTCACTGCTTTCTTAAAAGATCTTGAAAAGAATTTGAGAATAGTAGATGTGTCTTCAATAGAATTTGCTTCAGATGCTCCTTCAGGAGGAGGACTTGCTATTTCTTCACAAAAAGTTAATTCCGATGATTATAAATATACAATAAAGATAAAAACTTATTGGTTAAAAAATTAATATGTCTTCAATAATAAAAACAATTTTAATACTTATCGTCTTGGCCGGAATTGGTTATGGTATTTATTTTTATTTTTCAAAACAAGATACTGCTATGCCTGTGTCAAACACAGTATCTGCTCCAATAGCACCTGTTGCAAGTACAACAGGTCAAAATACAAATACTTCTTCTGTGGCAACTACTACAAATCCTACGATGTCTGAACAAGATTTTTTAACTATATTACTGAGTGTTAGAAAAATAAATTTGAATCAAGAAATATTTAAAGAACCAGCTTTTGGAACATTACAAAATTCTACAATAGAACTTGTTCCAGATGGTAATGAGGGAAGACCAAATCCATTTGCGCCTATTGGTACCGATCCTATAGCACCTGCAACAGTTACAAATACTGCTACAGATACGAACACAAGTATTCCAAATATATCAATAGATTCAAGCGGTGGCACAAGTGTTGATTTTGTTTTGCCAACACAAAACACCATAACACCTACTAGTACACCAGTTATAGTTCCAAATACACAAACACCGGTAAGTAACATAACGATAACACCTAATAAAGGTAATTAATTATGAGTTTTTTAGAAGAACTTGCTAAAAAAGGCTTAATACAAGAAAGCCAAATAGCGCAAATTAAAAGTAGAGCAGGTGAAAAATATTCTGGAGAAATAGAAGATGCTCTTACCGAATTTGGCGTAGACATAGACGAAGCTTTAAAAATAAAAGGCGAATATTTTTCTATACCAGTAAAAAAAATAACTACAAAATCTCTTTCTTTCGAAGCATTAAAATATATACCAGAAGACTCCGCTACTCATTATCATTTTGCGCCTATTACTCTTTCTGATGGAGTTTTGGAGGTTGGTATTACTGATCCTGAAAATATAAGCTCTATGGATGCTTTGCAATTTATTTCTGCAAAATTAAACATACCTTTTAAAATTTTTCTTATTTCAAAAAAAGACTATGACAGTATTATGGAAAATTACAAAGGTATCGTCGGAGGTATTGCTGAAAGTCTCGATAAATTTGATGATGAAGATACTACGGACATAAAAGATCTTGGAGATTTGTCTTTAGAAAAAAGTTTGAAAGATGTTAAATCAAATGATGAAGCAAAAATAGTCGAAAGCGCTCCTGTTATAAAAATCGTTGCTGTGATTTTACGCAATGCTATTGAAGGAGGTGCTTCTGATATACACATAGAATTTAATGGAGAAAAAGTAAAAGTCCGTTATCGTGTTGACGGTACACTTCATACTACTATTGTTCTCCCTCCAAATATTTACAATGGTATTGTTTCTCGTATTAAAATACTTTCAAAATTAAGACTCGACGAAAAAAGAAAACCACAAGATGGAAGTTTCTCTATGAATATCGATGGACGAAAAGTTGATTTTCGTGTTTCTACAATGCCTGCGTATTATGGAGAAAAAGTTGTGATGCGTATATTGGATTCTGAAAAAGGTGTAAAACCACTTGATTCTCTAGGTCTTTCAAAGAGAAATTTGGAAATGGTCCGTGAAGCTATTAGTCGTCCTTACGGACTTATACTTATCACTGGTCCGACAGGTTCCGGTAAGTCCACAACACTTTATTCTATGATCAATGAACTTGATAAAGAAAAAAGAAATATTGTTTCATTGGAAGACCCAGTAGAATATCACATACCAGATATTAACCAATCACAAATGATGCCAGAAATCGGTTATGATTTTGCTTCTGGACTACGTTCTATTTTGAGACAAGACCCAGATATTATTCTTGTGGGAGAAATACGTGATAAAGAAACAGCACAGCTTGCTATTCAAGCTGCTCTTACTGGTCACCTCGTTCTTTCTACTTTGCACACGAACAATGCTATCGGAGCAATTCCTAGACTTGTGGATATGGGAGTTGATCCTTATCTTATTGCGCCTACACTCATTCTTTCTATGGCAGAACGTCTTGCTCGTCTTACTTGTCCAAGTTCCAAAAAACTTTCACCTATGGATCCTTTGATAAAAGCACAAATAGAAAAATCATTAGCTGATTTGCCAGAAGAATTTAAAAAAGATGTAAAGATAGGTGAACAATATTACGAAACAGTTCCATCCGCAGAATGTCCATCAGGAACACGGGGTCGTATTGCTGTTTTTGAAATGTTTAAAGTTGATAAAGAAATGCAACAAGTTATTTTAAAAAACCCAGTTGGGGCTGAGATTTATAAAGTAGCTCGCAAAAATGGTATGTTTACAATGCAAGAAGATGCTATGTTGAAATCAATAGAAGGAACAATACCTTTCCAAGAAGTCTATGATTTTACTAGTGATATTGATTAATTTGCACTTTTTATTAGATTATTTGATATAATAAAACAATGGATACAGAAAATAAAAAAATTCTAATAGTGGACGATGATGCGTTTCTTATCGATATGTATGCTTTAAAATTTACTCAAAATAATTTTATTGTCTCAACAGCTTTCAATGGTAAAGAAGCAATAGAAAAACTAAATGCAGGTTTTTCTCCAGATATTATCTTATTAGATATTATGATGCCCGAGATGGATGGTTTTGAAATGTTAAAAAAAATAAATACAGAAAATATTTCTCCTAGTTCAGTGAAAATTATTTTATCAAATAAAGGCCAGCAATCTGATATCGATACAGGTATAAAACTCGGTGCCTCTGGATACATAATCAAAGCAAGTAATACTCCTGCGGAAGTAGTATCTCAAGTAAACGAAATTTTAAATAAAGTAAAATAAAATATATTAAATATGGATTATCAAAAAACACTTGAAGAACTTATTTTAACAATTATCAGGGAGTCTGGTTCAGACTTGCATTTAGGTGTTGGACGTCGTCCTGTTGTCAGAGTTTTAGGTGAGCTTACTTTTCTTTTAAAATATCCAGAGCTTACTCGAGACGATATGCTTGGTATTTTATCTATACTTTTGAATAAAGAAAAATTGGATGAGTTTATGAAAAAACAAGAGATTGATTTCTCTTATGATTACAAAGGAGAATCTCGTTTTCGTTGTAATGCTTTTTTTCAAAAGGGAAGTATCAGTCTTGCAATGCGTTTAATTCCAAAAGTAAAAACTTTGGAAGAATTACGGTTGCCCCCTATTATTGCTGAGCTTACTCGTAAGAAGCAAGGATTCTTTCTTTGTGTTGGATCTGTTGGACAAGGTAAGTCCACTACACTTGCTGCAATGATAAACCTTATCAATAACGAAGAGGCGAGACATATCATAACAATCGAAGACCCAATAGAACATATTTATACTCCAAATAAAGCAATTATTGATCAGCGTGAAGTTGGTATAGATACTACTGATTTCCATGTGGCACTTAAATCCACTTTTCGTGAAGATGTAAATGTTATTATGATCGGTGAAATGCGTAATATTGAAACTATAGGTACAGCAGTGACTGCTGCTGAGACTGGCCACCTCGTTCTTTCTACTTTACACACGAACAATGCTTCACAAGCTATCGATCGTATTATTGACTCTTTTCCTGGTAACCAACAAGATCAAATACGCATACAGCTTGCTTCAAGTTTGCTTTGTATTTTCTCTCAGCGTTTAATACCTAGAATATCAGGAGGACTTGTGCCAGCTTATGAAATACTCCTGAATAATAATGCTGTTGCAAACTTAATCCGCGAGAAAAGAACAAATGAAATAGACGTTGTTATTGAGACTGGTTCTGAACAGGGAATGGTTGATTTAAATCGTTCACTTGTAGAACTTGTTCGTGCAGGGGAGATATCAATAGAATCTGCTTATCAGTATTCACTTAATCCAAAAGGTCTAGAGAGACTTTTATAATATATGCTTTTTAAATATAAAGTTGTTGATGAAAAAGGAGTAAATAAAGAAGGTTCTATAGATGCACCATCAAAAGATGTAGCTATTTCAGGTCTTCAAAGACGCGGACTTATTGTACTTTCTATAAAAGAAGAAGGAGAACAAAAATCATTACTTAGTTTCCATTTCTTTAATAAAATTTCAATGAAAGATGTGGTGATACTTTCTCGCCAGATTTCTACGCTTTTCGAAGCACAAGTCTCAGCGCTCAAAGCTTTCTCAATGCTCGCATCTAATTCTGAAAATAAATTATTGCAAATAAAACTAAATCAAATCACTGATGATTTACAAAGTGGTATTTCTATTTCAGGAGCTTTAGCAAAACACGACGATGTGTTTTCTGATTTCTATGTAAACATGGTTCGTGCTGGTGAGGAGTCTGGAAAATTGAGTCAGATATTTTCTTACTTAGCTGATTATTTGGATAGACAATACTCTCTTACTTCAAAGACACGTAATGCTCTTATCTATCCAGCATTCGTTATTGTTACATTCTTCGTAGTTATGGGCTTGATGTTTGTTGTAGTTATTCCAAAACTTTCAGCTATTATCGCTGACTCTGGTACTAGTATTCCTTTTTATACAAAAATAATTATTGCTCTTTCAGATTTCTTTGTTCACTATGGATTTATTTTTGTTATTTTCCTTGTGCTTGGTGGTCTTTGGTCTTGGAGAGTTTCTTCTACAGAAAGAGGACAAATGTATCTAGACAGAATGAAATTATCAATACCTGTCGTGGGCAATTTGTACAAGAAGCTTTATCTTTCTCGTATTTCAGATAACATGGATACAATGCTGTCTTCAGGTATCCCTATTGTTCGTGCTATCGATATTACTTCTACTGTTGTAGGTAGTCAGGTTTATAAAACTATTTTAAAAGAAGTCGCTGATGGGGTGAAGTCTGGTCTTTCATTTTCAAATTCATTACAGAAACATGAAGAAATGCCAGGTATCTTGGTGCAGATGGTGAGAGTTGGAGAAGAGACAGGATCTATAGGAAATATTTTGAAAACTTTAGCTTTGTTTTATAAGCGTGAAGTTGATGATGCTGTAGATACTCTTGTAGGACTTATTGAACCTGTTATGATCGTAGTACTTGGTTTCGGTGTTGGAGTATTACTTACTTCTGTACTTGTACCTATTTATAATATTGCTGGTAGTATTCAATAAGAAGATTTCCACAGGTAGTAGTATTATTTACTTTATTAGTGATATAATGAATACATTAAAAACAATTGGAAACAATTAAAAAATAAGTCGAATTATTTATATTAAAAAAATTAAAATTATGAAAATTAGTAAATCAAGTTTGCAAAAAGGTTTCACACTTATCGAACTCTTGGTCGTAGTCGCTATTATCGGTATCTTAGCATCAGTGGTATTAGCTTCACTTAACAGTGCTCGTTCAAAAGGTAATGATGCAAAAATAAAGTCACAATTAGCAAGTATTCGTGCTGCTGCAGAGATATTCTATACAGAACATAATACTTATAATGATGTGGCTAATAGTGTTAGTGTTTGCGCTCCAGGCGCTGTTGGAGCTGATACAACTGGTTTAGCTAGTCTTTTATTAAATACTAATTATCCTGGATTGGTTGGTATAAATGAATGTAATGTTGCAGCTAACGGTACTACTTGGGCAGTTGATCATGTTTTCAGTAGTGATGCAAATAAATGGTGGTGTGTAGATTCTAGTGGTAATTCAAAAGAAGAAGGAGCTGTTCTTGGAGGCGCTACATCTTGTTCATAATTATTTAGAAAGTTAAAAAACCTCAGACTTGTTCTGAGGTTTTTTGTTTGTGATATAATGAAAGAGTATTATTTAATATTTATAAAAATAAAAATATGCTTAAAATAAATTACAAAAAAGGTTTCACACTTATCGAACTCTTGGTCGTAGTCGCTATTATCGGTATCTTAGCATCAGTGGTATTAGCTTCACTTAACAGTGCTCGTTCAAAAGGTAATGATGCAAAAGTAAAATCACAATTAGCAAGTATTAGAGCTGCTGCGGAGATATATTATACAGACAATAATGGTTATGGTGCAGCAGGTGACTGTAATTCTGGTATGTTTACGGACGTAGCTTCGGGAATGAATGCTCTTACAAGAGCTGTTAATTATCCTGGAGGTACCATACCTCCAGATTGCAGAGCTACTGTAACATCTTGGGCAGCAGAACATATTTTAAGTGACGGAACTTCTTGGTGTGTTGACTCATCGGGTGCCTCAATACATGGTGCCATGAATACAAATGTTATTACTGGTGAATTTTCATGTAGTTAAAAATAGTTCCATAAATGAATTGTTTTTGTTTTTAGCTTATGTGATATAATTATCTTATGACTTTGGCAATTACTATTATTTTGTTTATCTATGGTCTCGTGATCGGTAGTTTTTTGAATGTGGTTATTTGTAGATATAATACTCAAAGAAATTTTGGTGGTAGGTCTGCATGTATGTCTTGCAATAAAAATTTGTGTTGGTACGAGCTTATACCGCTTGGAAGTTTTTTGATCCAAGGAGGAAGGTGCCGGGGATGCAAATCAAAAATTTCTATTCAATATCCACTAGTAGAAATGATAATAGGTTTCCTCTTTGCAGTGATATTTTTAAAGTACCAAGATTTATTTTGGGCAAATACTTTTAATTTTTCTATATTGCTTGCATATTATGCAACTCTTTTTTCTTTACTCATAGTTATTTCTGTTTATGACATGAGACATAAAATAATTCCAGATCTTATGTCTCTTATTTTTGGCATTATTGCTTTTGGTGGAATATTTATTTTTTCAGATGGAATACTAAATATCCATATTCCTACTTTGTATGCATTTCTCTCTGGTCCACTTCTTGCTTTACCTTTTGCTTTTCTTTGGTTTGTATCCCGTGGAACTTGGATGGGTTTTGGTGATGCAAAGCTCGCTCTTGGTCTTGGCTGGATGCTTGGCATATCACAAGGTTTCTCTGCTGTTGTAATGTCTTTTTGGATAGGGGGATTTATAAGTGTCGGTTTATTGATTTTCTCTAAGAAATATAAAATAAAAAGCGAATTACCATTTGCTCCGTTTTTAGTTGTTGGTACTATTTTAGTTTTCTTATTTAATTTAAATTTCTTTAACTTCGTATTTTAAATTTTATGATTAAAAACTTTTTTAAAAATAAAAAATATCATTTAAGCAGGGGAATGACCTATGTTGAACTTATTGTTGTGCTCGCTATTTTTGGTACAATGTCTTCCATACTTCTTTTTAAATATGGAGATTTTGATAAACAAATAAGCCTACAAAACACTGCTCAAAATATAGCGTTACAAATAATAACTGCACAAAAAAGTGCTATTGCTGGTAAAATACCAAATACCGGCGAAGCTGGATCAACTATTATAAACAATCCAGTAAATCTAAATTATGACACTGCTTTACCTTTGTGGAAGCCTACATATGGAATGTTTTTTAGTATTTCAGATCCTTCTAGTTTTGTATATCTTATTGATAGTTATAGTGATTACTCATTTACCTTTTTTGATGTAAATGACCCGACTAAAGTAATAAAAAAAATACCCATAGATAAAAATAATAAAATTTTAAGTATATGTACTTTTGAAGATCAAAACTCAACTTCTGATTGTTCTACTAATACATTAAATATTTATTTTAAAAGACCAAACTCAAATGCAATTATTTTTGATGATCAATTTATTACTAAATTTAAAGCTGAAATTACTATCTCAGATACAGAAGGTCGCCTAAAAAAAGTTATAAATATTTATTCTTCTGGAAAAGTCGAAATTATTTAATATGAAAATTTTTAAAAATAAAAATAATAATACCGGCTTTACGCTTATTGAACTCATGGTTGCAATAGCTCTATTTACGACTCTTGTTACTATTGGTATAGGAGCATTACTTAATGCAAACGCTGTACATAAGAAAAACCAGAAAATTCGTTCTCTAATGGATAGCTTGTCTTTTATTATGGAAGATATGTCTACAAATATCAGAACAGGTAGTGATTATAATGAAAATATTTCAAATACAGATATGACAGAATTGAGTTTTATAAATCATAATGATGATACAAATCCTTTGTGGAAATATTCTTTTATTGAAGAAAATAATGTTGTGAATTTATACAAATCAATACCTGGCCATTATGATGTTTATCGTATAACAAAATCGACATTAGATGATGCAATTTTAATAAATCCAGAAGAAATCATTTTTGATTATGGTTCTGGTTTTGATATTATTGGTGCAGAAAAAGAAAGTGTTTCTCGTGACGCACAACAACCTTATGTCATAATGAAACTTTCAGGTGTTATAAAATATAAAAATGACACAATTCCTTTTTCTCTTGAGTCCTCAATTTCTCAAAGATTAGTAGATATAGATACAAATTAATATGAAAAACTTTTTTACAAAAAATAATAGTTCAAAGAAAGGTTTTACATTAGTAGAGACATTAGTTGCTCTTTCTATATTTACTACAGCAGTTCTCGCTATGCTTATAATTCTTTCTCAGGGTATATCGCAGACAAGTTACGCAAAGAATAAATTAGTTGCTACATATTTAGCCCAAGAAGGGGTAGAGTATTTTAGAAATATTAGAGATAATTATATGCTTTATGGAACAAACGGTTTTATTGATTTCAATAAAGCTTTAAATAATAAAAATTGTTTAAATACAGAAGGTTGCGGATTTATAGATCTTTCTACTCCTTTCCAATTAGATACAGATGTATATTATTGTGGAGATAGTAATTCAACCGATTGTGAACTTGGTCTTTATGAAGGTAAATATAGTCCTATTATTTTAAATCCTAATCCAGATTCTGGTTTTAAAAGAGTTGTGACTTTCACTTCTGATGATCCAAATATTATTCATATTACTTCGACTGTTTCTTGGATGCAAAATTCAGGAGAACACAGTGTTTCTTTTTCAGAAGATTTACTTGGTTGGTATTAATTATTATGATTTCAAAAAATACAAAAAATAACAAAAAAGGTTTCGCATTACTTTTCTCTATAATTATTGCAAGCATTATTTTTGCTATTACTATAGGTATTTCTGATGTTGCTTATAAAGAGAATTTAATCACAACGTCTGGAAAAGATTCTACGATTGCTTTTATGGCTTCTGATCTTGGTATAGAATGTGCGCTTATTTTAGATAAAGGCTTTGATTCTTTTGCTCCAGCTTTTGATAGTGAAGATACTTTTAATGCCGTTGGTCAATGTTCTTCTATCATTATAAGTAGTAAATCTTTTAAAGATCCTGTTTTTAATTTTGTTGTTTATAATCCAAGTTCTATTACAAAATCTTGTGCTGTTGTTAGTGTAGTAAAAACTCCAGATTCTACGGACCCAACAGTCATAAATACAAAAATAACTTCTCATGGATATAACAATTCAGATTCACCAGAGCTTTGTACTTCGGGACGAAATAGAACAGAAAGAGTTTTGGAAGTGACGTTTTAATTATGGATAAAATAAGTGCAAAAAATAGAATAGACAAACTTCGTAATGAAATATCCCGTCTTCGAAATGAGTATCATATAAAAAATTCTCCACAAGTCACAGATGATGTGTATGAATCTTTATCTCGAGAATTAAAATCTTTACTTTTGGAATTTCCAGAATTTAACGATGAAAATGCTTTAGAAAATAGAGTAGCAGGGAAGCCACTGGATAAATTTGTAAAAGTAAATCATAAGATTAGAATGTTGTCATTAAACGACGTTTTTTCTTTTGATGAACTTGAGTCTTGGGATAAAAGAATAAAAAAATTATTGACTCAAGATCAAAAAATAAATTATTTCTGTGAAGTTAAATTCGATGGTCTTGCTGTTTCTTTGGTGTATGAAAATGGTATTTTTGTTCGTGGAGCTACTCGTGGTGATGGAAGTATCGGTGAAGATATAACAGAGAATTTAAAAATGATAAATTCTATACCACTTAAATTAAAAGCCCCATTTCCTTATTATGTAGAAGTGCGTGGAGAAGTTTTGATGGCAAAGAAAACTTTAGAAAAATTAAATAAAGAAAATACAAAACTAGGTAAGACTCTTTTTGCAAATACTCGCAATGCTGCCGCGGGAAGTGTGCGACAGCTTGATCCACAATTGGCCAAAGAAAGACATTTAGATTTTTCTGCGTATGATATAGCAGAAATCTTAAATGAAACAAATAATTTACAAGGTCCTCGGGTCGCAAGGCTCAACCAGACCATTGAAAATTCTTCGTTTCATTTACTCAAACATTCAGATAAACATAAATTATTAAAACAAATTGGTTTTCCTGTAGATACTAATGATGCAATTTGTAAAAATTTAAATGAAGTAGAAGAATTTATAAAAAAATTTGAAAAAATCCGTGATAAATTTCCTTATGGTACTGACGGCATTGTTATTTCTGTTGATGATTTGAAATTACAAGAAACTCTTGGCGTGGTAGGTAAGGCACCTCGCTATATGTCTGCTTTTAAATATCCAGCAGAAAGAGCTACGACTATTGTAAAAGATATAAAAGTAAATGTGGGCCGTACTGGAGTGCTTACACCGCTTGCTATCTTTGAGCCTACACTTGTCGCTGGTTCTACTGTTTCAAAAGCAACACTTCATAATATGGATCAGATAAAAAGACTTGGTCTAAAAATAGGTGACACAGTTGTTATTCAAAAGGCTGGTGATGTTATTCCTGAAGTCGTTGAGGTTTTAGTTGGTATGCGTACAGGAAAAGAGAAGAATTTTAAAATGCCAGAAGCTTGCCCTGCTTGTGGAGAGAGAATTAAAATCAAAGAAGGTCTTGTTGCTTCTTTTTGTCCTAATAGAAAATGTTCTGCGAAAAATGAAAGATATTTAGATTTTTTTGTTTCTGTTTTTGGTATTTATGAACTTGGACCAAAGATATTGAGAAGATTTAAAGATGAAGGACTCATAACAGATGCATCTGATGTTTTTACATTACAAAAAGAAGACATTGCACCACTTGAACGTTTCGGTGAAAAATCTGCAGAAAATATTGTTGCTGAGATAAATTTAAAGAAAAAAATACCACTTTCTCGTTTTTTGTGGGCACTTGGAATTCTCCATGTTGGGGAAGAGACTGCTAGGGATTTGGCTAGTGAATTTGGAACTTTAGAAAAAATTATTTCTGCAACACAAGAAGAAATGAATGAAATAGAAAATATAGGACCTGCTGTATCAAAAAGTTTACATGAATTTTTTAAAGATAAACATAACTTAGATTTTATAGAAAAATTGAAAAATAACGGTGTTGTAATAGAAAAAGCAGATAAGAAAAAAATAGGGAAGTTTAGTGGTATGACTTTTGTTTTGACCGGGGCTCTTTCTGCTATGTCTCGTGAATTGGCAAAAGAAAAAATATTAAATTTAAGGGGTAAAGTTTCTGGTTCAGTTTCAAAAAATACTTCATATGTCGTAGCAGGGAGTGATTCTGGATCAAAATTAACTAATGCACAAAAACTTGGAGTAAAAGTACTTACTGAACAAGAGTTTTTGAAAATGATTTAAATAAAAAACCCATTATTAAAATAATTTAATAATGGGTTTGCTACTTAGGTCAGAATGCTAGCTTTCAATAAGAAACATTAAAGGTTGCTCATCATCATTGAAATAGCAGTTTAATTTTGTGTGCAAATCATGGTTTAATTTTGAAAAAACAGAGTTCCAAGATTCTACATTTTTTTCTTTTGAATCTTCAGTTGGATCAAAATTAGGAAATTTTGTACCTGTGATATAAACAATATCACTAAACAGTAGTCGAGCTATTTCTGTCAGCCCTGTTTCTTCTTTGGTTTCTTTGCCTTTTTTAAAGATTTGATTATTAGATGAAAGAATCTCTAGATTGTTAATTAGCGTTTTTATTGCAAGCTTGTTAAAGCCCCTTACTATTTTTTCCATAATAAATATTTTTTATTGGTTTCTAGATAAAATATATCATATATAATATAAAAAGTCAATAGTTTATTTAATCCTTTAAATTGTTAAGTTTTTTTGCTATACTAGACCTATGGAAATACAGGATGTGGAAAATTTGGCAGAATTGGCAAAAATCGAGCTTTCAGCAGAGGAAAAAACAAAAGTCCTTTCAGATATGGAAGGTATTTTGGGTTATGTGAAGCAAATAGAAAGTGTTCAAGTTCCAGATATTGATTTAGAATATCCTGTGCGTAATATTTGGAGGGAAGATGAGAATAAAGTAAAAGAATATAGTAAAGAAATTATAAAAGAACAATTTCCAGATGCACAAGACGATTTTGTTAAAGTAAAAAAAGTTTTGTAATATGATCGATATAAAAAATCTCACAATAGAAAAGGCGAGTGTTATGCTTCAAAATAAAGAAATTACATCTGTTGATTTAGTTTCAGCATGTCTCGAAAATATAAAAGAAAAAAATGGTGAATTAAATGCTTTGCTTGAAGTTTTTGGTGATGTTTTAGACCAAGCAAAAAAAGCAGATGAAATGATTGCTTCTGGAAACAAGGGAAAGCTTGTAGGTATCCCGATGGTTATTAAAGATAATATTTTGATAAATGGTAGGAAAGTTAGTGCGTCTTCTAAAATGCTTGAAAATTATGTGGCGAGTTATGATGCATATGTTATTAAAAAATTACGTGACGCCGGAGTTGTTTTTATGGGTCGTGCGAATATGGATGAATTCGCTATGGGATCTTCTACTGAAAATTCTGCATATGGACCAACAAAAAATCCTTACGATACTTCTAGAGTGCCAGGTGGTTCTTCTGGTGGTTCTGCTGTTGCTGTCGCTTCTGGTATGTGTATTGTCTCGCTCGGTACTGACACAGGTGGGTCAATTCGTCAGCCTGCGAGTTTTTGTGGAATAGTAGGAATGAAACCTTCTTATGGAGGAGTTTCTCGTAGTGGTACGATGGCTATGTCTTCTTCTCTTGATCAAATTGGTCCACTTACAAAAAATGCTGAAGATGCAAAAATTATTTTTGATTATATTTCAGGAAAAGATGAAATGGATTCTACCTCAATACAATTACCTAATTCTATAGAGTCTAAAAAAGTTATTGGTATTCCACGAAATTGGCTTAAAGAGGGAATTGATACGGATGTAATGCAGAATTTTGAAGAGCAAATAGAAAAATTAAAAAAACTCGGTTATGAAACAAAAGATATAGATCTACCTTATTCAAAATATTCTCTTGCTGTTTATTATATTTTGATGCCGGCAGAAGTAAGTACAAATCTTTCACGTCTCGATGGTGTAAGATATGGTTTGCGTAAAGAAGGTGAGACTATGTTTGATAGTTTTAAGAAATCTCGTTCATTAGGATTCGGACTCGAAACTCGTCGTAGAATTATTTTAGGTACATATGTTCTTTCTCATGGATATTATGATGCATATTATAATAAAGCATGGAAAGTGCGTCATGCTATTGAAAAAGAATATGAAAATATTTTTAAAGAAGTTGATTTTGTTTTTACGCCCACTGCTCCTACGACAGCTTTTAGATTTGGAGAGAAGAAAGATCCTTTGCAGATGTATCTTTCAGATATCTTTACAGTACCAGCAAATATAGCTGGTATTCCTAGTATTTCTATACCTACTGGATTTTCAAAAGATGGTTTACCTTATGGAATACAAGCAATGGCACCACTTTATAAAGACCAAAGTTTATTTGAAGTAGCTAAAGATATAGAAAAAAATATATAATATATATATGAACTTTTTAAAACAATTTTCTATTAAAAAATATCAAATGTATGCGATAGCTCCGACATTTATAAATTTGGAATTTGTTTTCAATAAAGTATTGGAATTTTTTCAATATATTTTTTCTTTTCTTACAGATGCTGGTTTTAGTTCTGTTTTTTATACAACACTATCTCTTCTTTCAATTTTCTTTATTATCATCATTTGTTACTCTATCGTAAGAATTTTAGAAATCAGAAAAGCAGAACATGAACACCTTCATCACGAAATAGCAGAATACAAACATCATCATGAGGAAAAAGAAAATAAGAAATTTAAAAATCCACGTTGGCAAAATGTTTTGAAATACTTAGAATCTGAAAGTATGAGTGATTGGAAACTCGCTATAATTGAAGCAGATTCTATTTTAGAAGACATGACAGATTTGCTTGAATTTCAAGGTGAGAATTTAGGGGAGCGTTTGAAATCAGTCGGAAAGGATAGATTTAAAAGTCTCGACGATGCTTGGGAAGCACACTTGGTACGCAATAAAATAGCTCACGAGGGCTTGAAATTTGATATTACAAAACGTGAAGCACAAAGAGTTATTTATCTCTACGAAAAAGTATTTAGAGAATTTGGACACATTTAATTGTTGCGGGGTCAGGAATTGAACCTGAGTCCTAAGGTTATGAGCCTTATGAGATACCACTTCTCCACCCCGCGTAAGATAAAAACATTATACTAAAGTATATAATAATTGCAAGGCTATTTTGAAAAAAGTTATTTTAATAAATAAAAAAGAAGGTGAAACTCCACTCCAAGCTTTGGAGTATTTTCGTTCTAAAAATAAAGAATATAAAAATCTTCCAATGACTTATGCTGGCAGGCTTGACCCAATGGCTTGCGGACTTCTTTTAGTATTAGCTGGGGAAGAAACAAAAAATAAAGAAAAATATTTATCTCTAGATAAAGAATATGAATTTAGTATACTTTTTGGTTTTTTTACGGATACATATGATATTCTGGGTAAGGTTATAGATAATAAAAATTTTAATATTTCAGAAATAGGATTAAGAAAAAATATAATTCAAATATTGCCGAGTTTTTTAGGTAATAGAATTCAAAAATATCCCATTTATTCATCAAAGACAGTTGATGGAGTTCCACTTTTTATGTATGCAAGAAATAGCAAAGATGTTGAAATACCAGAAAGAGAAGTATGTATAAAAAGTTTAAAATTAATAAAGATTAAAAAAATAAACAAAGAAAAACTTTTTTTTAACATAGAAAAAAGAATTAATAAAGTTCAAGGTGATTTTAGACAAAAAGAAATTATAAAAATTTGGAACAAAAAAGGAAATGATAAAAAAATACAAGAGAGATTTTTTATTGCTTCGTTTAAAATAAAATGTACTTCTGGCACTTACGTGCGCTCGATATCCAATGAAATTGGAGAAAAATTAAGTATTCCAGCACTTGCTTTTTCAATAAAACGCACAAAAATTGGCAGATTTAGTCTGTCTTAAAAAGATGCTATAATTAATTTATTATGATTTTTTCAGCCATTTTTACTATATTAGGCCTTTCAGTTTTTGAAGCAGTTTCCTCTGTTGATAATGCTATTATTAATGCAGAAGTGCTTTCAACTATGGGAGCTCGAGCTCGTAGATGGTTTTTGACTTGGGGTATGCTTATCGCTGTTTTTCTTGTGCGTGGTTTATTGCCATTTATTATTATATGGGCTTTTAATACATCACTTACACCATTTCAAGTATTTTCTGCTGCATGGTCTTCAGACCCTCTCGTCGTTGAATCAATACAAAAATCTGCTCCTATACTTTTGATTGCAGGAGGAGTTTTTTTGTTGTTTTTGTTTTTACATTGGCTCTTTTTAGAAGAAAAGAAATTTGGGCTTCCAAAAACTGAAAAATTTTTTATGTCTAAGGGTGTTTGGTTTTATGCTTGTGTTTCTATTTTTCTTACTGTTATCGCATGGTTTGCATTAAAAGAAAGTAATCTTATGGGTTTTGGAGCAGTGGTTGGTTCTACATTGTTTTTTATTACACATGGTTTCAAACAAAATGCTGAAGAACAAGAAAGAAAACTTTTAGGTAGTGCACAATCAGATCTTTCAAAATTATTTTTCTTAGAGATTATTGATACTACATTTTCTATCGATGGTGTTCTTGGTTCTTTTGCGTTTACACTTTCTGTACCATTGATACTTTTAGGTAATGGTGTTGGGGCACTAATAGTAAGACAGGTTACTATTAGTAATATTGAACGCATAAAGAAATATATTTATTTAAAAAATGGTGCTATGTATTCTATATTAGTTCTTGGTGTTATTATGATACTTCATAGTTTTGGTTTTCATATACCAGAATATCTTTCACCTCTCGTTACTGTTGTCATTATTAGTTTCTTTTTTTGGAAATCAAAAATTGAGCTAAGAAGAAGTTAAAAATATGATTAATATTTTTTTACAAGAATATAAAAAATTAAATAATGCACAAAAAGAAGCTGTCGATACATTAGATGGACCTGTTATGGTTGTTGCTGGGCCTGGAACAGGGAAGACGCAAGTACTTGCTCTGCGTATTGGAAATATTTTAAAAAAAACTGACAATAAAGCTGACAGTATACTTTGTCTTACTTTTACAAATTCTGGTGTAAAAGCAATGAAGAAAAGACTTGAAGAATATATAGGTATTGATGCAAATAATGTTCATATTTCTACTTTTCACTCTTTTGCTATTTCTTTAGTAGAAAACAATTATGAACTTTTGGATTTCAAAAGAATGCCAAAATTAATAGAAGAAGATGAAGCTGTATTTTTAGCAGATGAAATAATGCAAAATAATACTTGGGAATATCTTCGTCCTCGCACAAACCCTACCATGTATTTTAACGATTTGAAACAGCTTATTTCTATACTTAAACGCGAAAGATTGAATCCAGAAGAATTCTTAAAAGAAGTTGAAGGTGATATAAAGTTTTTAAAAAATGATCCAGATAGTATTTCGTCTCGTGGAGAAAGTAAGGGTAAATTAAAAAAAGAAATCGAAAAGAAAATAGAATCATTAGAACGCACTCGTGAAGTTGTCGAATTTTATCGTATATATGAAGATAAAAAGAAAGAAGAAAATCTTATGGATTATGATGATGTTTTGGAATATGCAGTAAATCTTGTAGAAAAATACGAAGATGTACGTGCCGATATTTATGAAAACTATAATTATGTTTTAGTAGATGAACATCAAGATTCTAGCGGAGTACAAAACAATTTTCTTAAAGCTGTTTGGAAAGACATAGAGAAACCAAATATTTTTGTCGTAGGAGATGATAGGCAACTTATTTACGCTTTCTCTGGTGCTAAACTTTCATATTTCGAAGAATTCGCACACTTTTTCGGTAAAGCAAAATTAATTATTCTTACAGAAAATTATCGATCCACTGCACCTATATTGGACTTGGCTGATAATCTGCTTAGTAGTTCTATTACAAAAGAAAAATTAAATTCAAATATAAAAGGAAAAGAAAAAATATTACTTAATGAATATAGTTATCATAGAGACGAGATAATAGGTGCTGGGCTTTATTTTAAAAATAAAATTGCAAGTGGAGATATACCAGAACAATGTGCGATACTTGTACCAAAAAATTTCCATGTACGTAGTGCAATGCAGATACTTTCTGATTTAGGACTTCCTGTTTCAACAGGGAAAAGCGTGTCACTTTTTAATGTAAAAGAAACATATAGTTTTTTGAGAATACTCAATATAGTAATTGATCCATATAATCCTATTTTGTTATCAGAATCACTGCTTGATAATACAAGTAGAATAGGTGTATTTGAAGCGCATAAATTTTTAAAAAGTATTAAACCTGAAAAAATAACCTTAGAAGATATTATCAATCATGGCGAAGGGGATGGACTTTTTGCAGGAGAAAATAATATTTCAAAATGGGGAGGAAATTTAAAAAATTGGATAGAATTGGCAAATGAAAAAATCTCTGTAGTTATTAGTAAGATAGGCAATGAGCTTTTGATAGATAAATCTGAAAACCATAGTGAACTTTTGAAAAATGTAGAAGTGGTGAGGACTTTCATTCATATAGCTTTGATGTTTGAAGCAAAACATACAAATGCAAGTTTGAAAGATTTTATAGAGTATTTTTTGAGACTTAAAGAATATGGAAATAATATTAGCCTTGCTACTTTTGGCGCAGATACTGGTATACAAGTTATGACACTTCACAAATCAAAAGGTTTGGAATATAAAAATGTTTGGATTGCGTATATGAATGAAGAAGTACTTATGTCTGAAAAGAGAAATGGTTTTACTTTGCCAGAAAAGATAAAAGCTCATATTGCTGAGCGTGATGTAGAGAATGCTAAAAGAGAGCTTTATGTCGCTATTACTCGTGCGAAAGAGAATTGTGTTATTTCATATGCAAGTGAGAACTATAATGGAGGGGAGTTAGAACTCGCACAAATAATCCGTGAATTGCCACATACTCATTTTATTAAAAAAACAAAAGAAGAAACAGAAAAAGAAATATCTTCCGATGATATTGGAGTAAAGATTTTTACAAATATTGTAGAAAAAAAAGAAGGGAACATAATAGAAGAAATTAAAAAATTCGTAAAGGAACATTATAAAGAAAGTAAAGTTTCTGTTTCATTGCTCAATAATTTTTTTGAATGTACATGGAAATGGTATTTTAGAAATTTCTTGAAACTTCCAGAAGTCAAAGGTGTTTCACTTGCACTTGGTTCTGCTGTTCACTCCACTATCGAATTTATTTTGAAAAATAAAGAAATACCAAGTGATAAACAAATAAAAGAAAAGATAAATGAATCTTTGCTAAAAGAAGGATTAATCGATGAAAAAGAAATAAAAAGACTTACAAAAGACGCTGAGAAAGCTGTTATGAATTGGATAAAAAATTATTATGATTCTTTATCAAAAGATTATATATCTGAAAGATCAGTTCAATTTACTGATCCAAAATTCCCAGATTTGCTTATGTATGGAAAACTAGACTTAACAGAAAGAGAAAATGGAAATATTACAATTACTGATTTCAAAACTGGTAAACCAAAAATAAAAAGTGAAATAGAAAAAATAGATGACGAAGGTCGCTTGTCTTCATATATGCGTCAGCTTGCTATGTATTCGTATCTTGTTGCTGGAGCTGAGAAAGGGAAGAGCGTTGATACTTCAAGACTTCTTTTCCTCGAAGCAGAAGAAGGAGATAAAAATGCTTTATATTCTACACATATAGATGCAGAGAAAATTGATTTATTAAAAAGAGATATTGGTGACTATGTTCGAGATTTAGAAAGTGGAGAATGGGTAGATAATATTTGCCATTACAAACCTTGGGGAAGTAGTAAAGATGAGTGTGAATATTGTTCGTTAATAAAAAAGTTTAAATAAAAAAATAGCTCTATAATACTATAGAGCTATTTTTGTTCTTCTCAGAAATAAGTTACGATTTAGTAATCGTAGTGTTCTATTTCATAAATTTCTAAATCAAAATTTGCAAGCCTCTTCTTGTTTTCTTTTGAATAAAGTAATTTATAAAATAAATCCCTTACTTCTTCATTTGAGAAATTAGACTCTTTAAACTTTTTAGCAATTGCAAGTTTTGTTTGGTTGAGCAAGTTATGTTCTTCTGGTGTTGCAATATCAGATAATACACAGAAGACAGGAGAAAACATAAATTGACTATCGTGTACAAAGAAAAATACGTCCTTGTCCTTCTTAAATATTTCTCCTAATTTATCAACAAATTTCTTGGTTATTTTTTCTTTTTGTACAGTTTCATCGTCTTGTTCACACTGTCTAATGTGTTCATCGAGAGATTCGTGTTTTCCTGATGATTTTTCAATACATACAGTCCACAGAAAATCTAATCCATGTTTCTTTATGATATTTTTAGTTCCCATTTTATTATATTTTAGTTTATTTGTACTTTTCTTCAAATTAACACTTTATATGATTAAAGTCAAATAAAAAAAATCTCCCTGTAACGTTTAGTCGCAGGGAGATTAGATGCACATGAAATTCATCATGTTTTGCACCTAGATTAAAATTAATTTAATAAATTTAATTCAGAAGTTAGCCTTACCGGATGGTGCCGGTGGATTCCCACAAGTTTTCTCCATCCTTGCGGTACTCAGGATACTGCACATGATCACAGTCCTACAACCCCAAGATTACAATTACAACCTTGGTTTGGGCTTTTCCTTTTTCGCTCACCACTACTTAAGGATTGTTATCTTCTTCCGGGTACTTAGATGTTTCAGTTCTCCGGATTATAGCTTTCTTTTCGGAATAGTATTACTTAGTAATACTGGGTTGCCCCATTCGGAAATCTTTGGATTGGCTCTTATTTGCAGATACCCAAAGCTTATCGTAGCTTATCACGTCCTTCATAGCTTTTAAATTTTTAAATTAATCTTAATTTTGTTGATAACCTTAATATGTCAAAGAACGAGGGTTGCTCTTTGTGACAAGAGCAGTTTTATGCTTTGTACCCCTATTTTGATACATGATAGTATCGGAGCATTTTGCTTTCTATGTGTCCAAACCTTTTGGGTGCTAATCAATTAGGTCTATTGGGTTTAGCAAAACTACTCAATAATGATACAAGTTTAGATTACTCTTGTTTTTGAGAAAAATCAATTAAAACAAACTAGGTCCATTATCGAGCCAGCCGAGAGTTATACCTATTGCTAGGAATATAATAATCAAAATAATGATATTTCTTTTCATGTTTTGATTATACTATAAATCTTGCAAATAAAGCTTTTTGCCGTTAATATGAAAAGTATGGTAGAAAAAGCTAATCAAAAAAGTAAAAAGGAGCTTATAGAGGATTTGGCGCGAGAGAATTTTAAACGCAAGACTATTTCTTTTTATAAATATGTAAAGATTGAAAATTCAAAAGAGATGCGTGATTTCCTTTTTGATAAACTTTCAGAACTCAAATGCCTCGGTAGAATTTATATAGCGAATGAAGGTATAAATGCACAAATGAATGTGCCAGAAACAAACTTTGAAATTTTTGATAAATTTTTGCAAAATATACCAGAATTTTCTGGTGTGCCATATAAATTTGCAGTAGAAGAAAAGGGTAGTAGTTTCATTAAACTCATAATAAAAGTTCGAGAAAAAATAGTTGCTGATGGTCTCGATGATAAAAGTTTTGATCCAAGTAATACTGGCCAGTACGCTCTCGCAGAAGAAGTAAATGAAATGATAGATCGTGGAACGACAGTTATAGATATGCGCAATATTTACGAAGCAGTAATTGGTCATTTTGAAAATGCGAAGATAATGGACGTAGATACATTTCGAGAACAACTTCAAAAAGTTCAAGATATGTTTAAAGATAAAAAAGATGAAGATGTTTTACTTTATTGTACTGGAGGTATTAGATGTGAAAAAGCTTCTGCTTGGATGAAACACAATGGTTTTAAAAATGTTAAGCATATAAAAGGAGGTATCATTGATTATGCTCACAGAGTAAAAGAGTTGGGATTACCAAATAAATTTAAAGGAAAGAATTTCGTCTTTGATGAGAGAATGGGGGAAAGGATAGGAGATGAGATTGTTTCTACTTGTCAGATTTGTGAGAAAGAAAAATCCGATGATTATATTCATTGCAAAAATCTTTCTTGTCATATTCTTTTTATTTCTTGTAAGAAATGTGAAAAAAATTTGGATGGTTATTGTAGTCGTATTTGTCAGATTTGTGATAAATTTCCCAAAAAGTTGAATCAATTATTGATAGGCAAATCTCGCCAGAAACACAATAATCAATATAAGAAGCATTATAAAAGGATTAAATTAGAGAAAGTTAAATAAAAAACACCCTATTGACAGAGTGTTTTTTATTTGGTAATTTTAGGGTAAATAAATATACGTTGAACTTTTAAATAAATTCCCATGCCACATAAAAAAATAGAGCTCGAAACCCATGAACTCAATCCAGCAGCATTATGGAGTAACCATCTTAATGCAAAAATTATCCCTTCTTTTAAAGAAGCTATACCTGACTTAAAAATAAAAGAAGATGCAAATAAATTTTCTTTTATTTTTATTAAAGAAGTTCGTTCTATAAAGTTTACTTGGGACGAAAACAAGTTTTTTAAACCATCTTTGTTTATGGGGGAAAAAGAAATTAAAATTGAGCATTGCATAAACAAAGATATAAGATTGGATGCCATTTTAAATGGCAGAGACGGACAAAATTTTGAACAAATCGTAGAATTTCTTAATAAAGGGAAAATCCGGTTAATAGATTCATTATTCTTTTTATTATAAGAAATTAAAAACCAACATGATACAAAATGTATCCTCTGTTGGTTTTTTTATTTTATACTCTTTTGGGGTTTTTACTGTGAATTAGATATATTGGCTCGTTTGAAGCCAATCTAGTATAATTGAGAAATGTCAGACGACGCACAAACACAGCAGAAAAAAGGCACCGAGCATCCTATTTCACTCATTATAAATGAAGTTGTTTCTATATTCTCTGATATGGGTTTTGAGATAGCTACTGGTCCAGAGCTTGAAGATGAGTGGCATAATTTCGATGCACTTAATGTTTCTAAAGATCATCCTGCTCGTGACATGCAAGATACTTTTTTCATAAAAGATAAACCAGAACATGTGCTTCGTACGCATACTTCAGGTGTGCAGATTCGTTATATGGAACAACTTGTAAAAGAAGGGAAGCAACCACCATTTGCTATTGTTGTGCCAGGTAAAGTTTTTCGCAATGAATCAACTGATGCAGGACATGAGATGCAATTTTTCCAGCTCGAAGGGCTTATGATTGGCAAAGATATTAATGTAGCAAACTTGAAATATGTACTTACAGAATTTTTTAAGAAATTCCTCGGTGAAGATGCAGAGATACGATTGCGCCCATCTTTCTTTCCGTTCGTTGAGCCAGGGTTTGAAGTCGACGTGAAGCACAATGGCAAATGGATGGAGCTTCTTGGTGCAGGTATGGTGCATCCAAATGTTATAAAGAATTGTGGACTCGACCCAAAAGAATGGCAAGGATTTGCATTCGGTTTCGGCCTCGACCGCCTCACTATCGTAAAATTCGGTATTCCCGACATCCGTCTTTTTTATCAAGGAGATCTGAGACTTAACCAATTTTAATATGAAAATATCTTATAACTGGCTCAAATGGTATGTTCCTGAAATTCCTGAAGCGGAAAAGCTTGCGGATGTTTTTACTATGCATTTGTGTGAAGTAGAGGAGGTAGAGAAAAAAGATGGCGACAGTATTTTTGATTTGAAGATATTACCTGATAGAGCTCACGACCTTCTTTCTCATCATGGTATTGCTCGTGAACTCGCAGGGCAGTTAGGTATTGCTTTCAATGACCCAACACCAAAATATAAAATACCTGAATCAAAATCAACAAATTTAAAAATAGAATTACAAACAGAAAATTGTAGAAGATATTCTGGAAGAATTGTTCGCAATATAAAAGTTGGCCCGAGCCCTGACTGGGTCAAAATGCATTTAGAATCGATAGGACAGAGAAGTATAAACAACATTGTTGATGCTACAAATATCACTATGTATGATTGTGGCCAACCTTGTCATGCTTTTGATTTGGATAAATTAGCAAGTGAGAAATTAATCGTGCGTTATGCAAAAGCTGGAGAGAAAATAACTACACTTGATAATAAAGAAGTTCTTTTAAAAGAAACTGATATGGTTATAGCAGATGAAAACAATGTACTCGCTATTGCTGGAGTAAAAGGTGGAAAAATTGCAGAAGTAGATGAAAATACAAAAAATATTTTAATTGAAGTCGCAAATTTTGATCCAGTTTCTGTTCGTAAGACTTCACGCAAAATGGGAATTATTACAGATTCTTCAAAGCGATTTGAAAATGATTTATCTCCAGAACTTTGTAGTTTCGCAATGGTGGAACTTTCAGGATTGTTCGTGGAATACGGTTTCACAGATTTTGAAGATGTTGTCGATTTATATGAAAACAAACAACAAGATAGAAAAGTTATTTTTTCTGTGGATTTGGTAAATAAAAAACTTGGTGCAAATATTTCTGCAGATGAAATTGAAAATATTTTAAAACAATACAATTATACTTACATAAGAACAGGAGAGAATTTTGAAATTACTCCGCCTTCAATGCGCCTCGATCTTAATATTCCAGAAGACATGTTAGAAGAAATAGGCAGAGTATATGGTTATGACAAAGTTACTCCACAAGCTCCAGAGATTGATTTCAAACCAGAAGTAAATAAAATCTTTACAAAGATTGCGTACGCGAGAAATAAATTAATTTCTGAAGGGTACAATGAAGTCATGACCTATTCATTTTGTAATAAAGGAAAAGTACAAGTGCTCGCGAGCGCATCAGACAAGAAGTATTTGAGAGAAAATCTGACTGACGGATTGAAAGATAGTATAAATTTAAATAATTTAAATTCTCCGTTTTTAGGTTTAGATACTGTGAAGGTTTTTGAAATTGGCACAGTATTTTTAGGGGATAAAGAAGAGACTCGTGTTGCTTATGGCGATAAGAAAAAAATTACAGAAATTACTATCGATGAATATTGCAAGGATATATTACCAGAAATATTTTCTGAAAGGTCCTCGGATCTCTTCGCGAATACGCTCAGCCAGACCATTTCCGAAAATACTTCTGGCTCAACAAATCAAATATTCAAAATGTGGAGCTTGTATCCATTTATCGCGCGCGATATAGCATTATGGGTAGATGAAAATATTTCCCTAGAATCAATACAAAAAATAATAAAAGAAAATGCAGGAGATCTTTTGGTAAAGGAGCCTAGGCTTTTCGATACATTCAAAAAAGAAGGTAAAATCTCATATGCTTTTCGCCTAGTTTTTCAGTCAAAAGAAAAGACTTTGACTGACGAAGAAGTAGCTATTCCTATGGCAAAAATCACTGAAAAATTAGTTTTAGATGGTTTTGTGATACGTTAGCTTTTTCTTTTGTAAAAGGTATAATTATCTTATGCAAAAAAATCCAAACTTATTAGCTGTAAGTATTATCACTTTTGGTTTATCAATATTATCTATATTTGTTTTACGTTTTGGTTTTAATGTTCCTATTTTAGAAAATAGTGCAGCAACAGTTCTATCTCAAGTAAAACCTGCAACTCAAAAAGTCTTTTTGCTCGGAGGTATTAATTCCATAAGTCCTTATTATATGAACGATGTTTTTTCATCAACTGACGGAAAGAATTGGAAATTGATTTCTCCTCAAAATACTACTACAACTACAAAATGGTTACCACGTTATGATTTTGGTTATAATACAGTTTATTTTAATAATAAGATTTGGATTATTGGTGGATTAAAAGATTCAGGTACTGTTGGGGGACCAATTGCACAAGATGTTTGGTCTTCTGTGGATGGAATATCTTGGATACAAGAAGGTACCTTACCTTTTGTTTCAGATGAAATACATACAGTAGTCTTTAATAATAAGATTTGGGTTATTGGTGGTGCAAATGGAGGATTAAATAACCCAATTTGGTATTCTTCAAATGGTACACAGTGGATACACCAAGATACTAATTTAACCTTACCTGGTATACAAGATAGTCCTTGGAATTCTAAATATAAATTTACTTTTACAGTATTTAAAAATAAAATGTGGGTCCTTGGAGGACAAAATTCTGTAAGTTCTTTAGATACTAATGATATCTGGTCATCTGTTAATGGAATATCTTGGGTGCACGAAGACACAGACTCACTTACTTCAGGCATACAAGATGCTTCTTGGAATGTAAGGGAAGGTCATACTGCGTTAGTATTTAATGACAAACTTTATATCTTAGGTGGTGCTAATAGTAGTTCAGGTAGTACTTCTGTGAATGTCGATGATGTTTGGTCATCAGTAGATGGAATACATTGGACTTTAGTTTTAGCACATGCACCTTGGGCAATTCAACAACTTAGCGGATCTTCTTTTCCAGGTATTCGTTTATATCATTCATCTTTTGTTTTAGGTAATAAAATTTTCTTAGTTGCTGGTTTAAAATCTTCCCTTACCTGTAGTACTACAGGTTGTACTCAACCAAGTAATGATGTTTGGTCATCATCTGATGGGTTAAACTGGACACAAGTTATTACTACAGGAGACCCTATTTCTGTTCGCTATGGTCATTCTACTGTTGTAATTCCTATTTTTAATGTAAAAAAATAGTTAAATTTTTAATTTTGTTTTTATTCAAAAAATGCTATAATATCTCTCATATATGGCAAAAGAAAAGGAAGAAAAAAAGGCTAAGTATGGCGCTGATCAAATCTCTGTCTTAGAGGGCCTTGAACCTGTTCGTCGCCGTCCTGGTATGTACATTGGTACAACAGGTATAGATGGTTTGCACCACCTGGTATGGGAAATATTCGACAACTCTCGTGACGAAGCCATGGGAGGATTTTGTGATGAAATCGAAGTAGTTATTCTTCCAGGAGATATTATTCGTGTTACAGACAATGGCCGTGGTATTCCTACAGACATTCATCCAAAAACAAAAGTTTCTGCATTGGAAACTGTTATGACGACTCTTCACGCTGGAGGTAAATTCGGTGGAGAAAATTCTGGTTACAAAGTTTCTGGAGGTTTGCACGGTGTAGGTGCTTCTGTTGTAAATGCTCTTTCTACTCACACAAAAGCAGAAGTACATCATGATGGTGCAAAATTTGTTCAAGAATACGAACAAGGTAAGAAAAAATACGCTGTGAAAAAAGTTGGTTCTTCAAAAGCCCACGGTACTATCATAACTTTTAAACCAGATCCAGAAATTTTTAAAGAAGGAGTTGTTTTTGATTACGATACGATAGTAAATCGTTTTCGCCAACAAGCATATCTAGTAAAAAAACTCCGTATTCGTATAATGGATGCTCGTAAATATGAAGGCAAGATAAATGTAGATGATGTTGTTTATTTACAAGAACTTAATTTAGAAATTCCATCTACTACATTTTATTTCGAAGGAGGTCTTGTTTCTCTTGTAAAATATACAACAAGATTACAAAAATCTCTAAGTAGTAAAATTTTTTATGTAGAAAAAGAACAAGACAATGTTGGTGTTGAAATAGCACTTAAATATGTTGATGATATAAATGACAAAATAATTCCATTTGCAAACAACATCTACACACCAGAAGGTGGTACACATATTGCTGGTTTTAAAACTGCACTTACTCGTACTTTGAATACTTACTGCAAGAAAAATGAAATGATGAAAGAATCCGAAGGAGGATTCACTGGTGAAGATGTTCTTGAAGGTCTCGTGGCTGTCGTTTCTGTAAAGCTTCCTGAAATTCAATTCGAAGGACAGACTAAAGCAAAACTCGGATCAATGGAAGCTCAAGGTGCTGTTGCAAAAGTTTTTGGTGAAGCATTTGTAAATTTCCTTGAAGAAAATCCTGATGAGGCAAAAGTAGTAATCAACAAAGCAATTCTTGCACTCAAGGCTCGTAAAGCAGCGAAAGCAGCGAAGGATTCTATTTTGCGTAAAGGAGCACTTGAAGGCATGACTCTTCCTGGTAAACTTGCTGATTGTCAAAGTAAATCTGCATCTGAATCAGAAATATTCATCGTGGAGGGAGATTCTGCTGGAGGTACAGCAAAAATGGGACGTGATAGAAAAACTCAAGCTATTCTTCCACTTCGCGGAAAAATTCTAAACGTTGAGCGTGCACGTCTCGATCGTATGCTTGGATCTGAGCAAATAAAAAATCTTGTTATTGCTATGGGTACATCTATCGGCGATACATTTGATTTAGAAAAAATTCGTTACCACAAAATAATTATCGCTACAGATGCTGACGTCGACGGTGCGCACATCCGTACTCTTTTACTTACTTTGTTTTATAGATATTTCAGAAATGTTTTAGAAGCTGGTTATGTTTATATTGCTCAACCACCTCTTTATAAAATTAAAAAAGGTAGAGAAATTTTCTATGCTTATACAGATGAAGAAAGAATAAAAATAGCAGGGGAGCAAGATATGGAAATAGAAGAAATTGCAGAAGGGGAAGTCCTTGAAAATTCTGAGGAAGAAGAGGAAGAAAATCCAAAAAAGAAATCAAACAAAGTACATATTCAAAGATATAAAGGTCTCGGAGAAATGAATGCGGAAGAGCTCTGGGAAACTACTATGGATCCTAAAAACCGTGTTCTCAAGAAAGTAAATATCGATGATGCCGAAGAAGCAAATAAAGTCTTCGACATCCTCATGGGCTCTGAAGTCCCACCTCGTAAATCTTTCATCCAGTCTAATGCCAAGCTCGCACAGATTGATATATAAAATAAAAATCCCCACATTTGTGGGGATTTTTTGATTTTTGAAAATTAATTTTTCGGCAACACTTTTACTATTTTAATTTGGCTTTTCTTTATTAATTTTTTCTGGTTTGGTCCATAAAAAACTGATCCTGTAACTTTTAGTCCGTTTAATACTAATGGAAGCCAGTCTTTATCAGCAGGCATAAGTTTTCTTAAGGGCAATCTGTCTTTAAGAAATTTTTGCGGATTGAGCATTTCTCCTGTTTCTGTTTCTTTAGGTTCTCCCTTAAAAAATCTTATTAAATAGATATATGCCCTGCATATGAATTTCTCACCAGTTTTCTTTGTATTATGAAAATTAATTACCCCTACTTTTTCAAAATACTCTTTATGTGCTGTGACTCCAGATTCTTCTGGTAATTCTCTTTCCATACATTGTTCTGGTGTTTCACCTTTTTTAATTTTTCCACCATATCCATTAAGTTTACCCTTACCAATTTTATCAGCTTTTATTGCAAGCCATAGCTCGTCTCTTCCTGTGAGAAAACCAAGCGTTGCTTTTATTATCTTTGTTTTCTTTTTCATGATATTTAGTTTTAAGTTCTTTCCAAACTATATAACTTTCAAATAAAAAAGCAAATATTGTATAGAATTATAATTCTAAAGATTTTGAGTTTATTTTTTCTAAAATTTGATTTAAGAAATCTTCTTTAGATATACCTTCTATTTTTGAGCCATCTCTTTTTTCAATAGTGAGAATTCCTGCTGTTTGTTCTTTATCACCGAGAACTATTACATAAGGTATTTTGTTTGCTTTAGCATGGTTAATACGTTTGCCGAGTGAATCATTTTCTTCAAATAATTCTACGCGAATGTCTTTTTCTTTTAATATATCTCTAATCTGTTTTGCTAGTTCTTGGTGATTTTCTCTTACTGGTACGATAGCGACTTGTAAAGGTGAAAGCCAAAGAGGGAAATTACCAGCTGTATGTTCGATTAGAGTTGAAGAGAATCTCTCGATAGATCCCATGATAGCAGCGTGGATCATTACGATTTGTTCTTTTTCTCCTTTTTCATTTGTACATACAAGACCGAAGTTTTTTGGTTGATTGAAATCGAGTTGAATAGTAGCTACTTGTAATACACGGCCGATAGAGTCTTTTGCAATGAAGTCAATTTTTGGTCCGTAGAAAGCAGCTTCACCGACGCCATCTAGCCATGTTACTCCTTTTTGTTTCATTAAAGATTCGAGTGCGCCTTCGGCTTTTATCCAAGTCTCATCACTACCTAAATATTTTTCTCTTTGCATAGGATCGTGAGTAGAAAAACGAACCTGTAAATCAAAACCAAAAGTTTTGTAAAAAGTTTCTATTATTTCCCATATAGCAAGTGCTTCAGTTTCGATTTGATTTTCACGACAAAATACATGTGCATCATCTTGAGTAATAGAAAGCACACGAGAAAGCCCTGATAATTCTCCTGATTGTTCGTCACGATAAACCATTGTTGTTTCTGCATAGCGTTGTGGCATATCACGATAACTACGAGGTACAGAATCAAATATTTGTGTATGGTGAGGACAGTTCATGGGCTTCATAGCATAAAGATGATCTTCGCGAGTATGAATTTTGAATAAATCTTCAGCATATTTTGCCCAGTGTCCGGAAGTTTCGTATAATTCTTTTTTTGTAATGTGTGGAATGCAGACTTTTTGATATCCTTTTGGTTTTCTTAAACTCCAAACATAGTCGTTAAGAAGTTCACGGATGATTGTACCTTTTGGTGTCCAAAGGGGGAGCCCTGCACCTACAAGTTCAGAGAAAACAAAGAGTCCAAGCTCTTTTCCTATTTTTTTATGATCTCTTTTTCTAGCTTCTTCTCTTTGATTTAAATATGCTTCGAGTTCTTCTTTTGTTTCAAATGCGAGGCCATATATACGAGTAAGCATTTTATTCTTTTCATCTCCACGCCAGTATGCACCAGCTACACGGTCGAGTGTAAAGGCATCAGCAGATATATCTTTTACAGGATTTTCTGTATGTCCTCCACGACAAAGATCTGTAAAGGTACCAGAAGTGTAGAAAGTTATTTTTTCTCCTTTTTCAACGATATCGTTTATTAATTCTATTTTGTATTCATTGTTTTTGAAATATTCTTTTGCTTGTTCTGGAGTTTTTTCTTCACTTTCAAATTTATTCCAAGCTTTTAAAAGTTCTTTCATTTTTTTCTCTATTTTTGGTAATTCTTTTTCAGAAACAGGGGAGGAGAATTCAAAATCATAATAAAAACCATCATCGATAGCTGGGCCAATAGTGTTTTTTGTATCTGGATAAATTTCTAAAATAGCTGCAGCTAAAAGGTGTGCCAAACTATGTCTTATATTGTGTAATTTTTCAGTATTGTTCATAGGTTAAATAATAGCATATTTGGCTTGTTTTGCTAGTTTGCTTTTTATTAAGAGTAATGCTAGAATGGTTTCATTATGGTAGTACGAATGAGACATACAAAATCACATACAGCGAACAGACGTTCACATCACGCTCTTAAAACAACGAGTTTCGTGAAGTGTACAAATTGTTCAGCACTTAAGAAAAGTCACATGGTTTGTAAGACTTGTGGTTTTTATAATGGTAAGAAAGTTTTAGATTTGGTTAAAAAAGCTGAAAAGAAAGTCACGAAAGCAAAAGCAAAGAAAGCAGACAAATAGGCACTAGCTAAAATTCTAGAGCCTTAATTTTTAAATTTTAATTTATGGCTAACAGGCACCTTTCCAGATCAATAGTTCTTCAGACACTTTTTGAGTGGGATTTTAACGGTGCAAAAACTTCTGATATAAAAGAAGCAGTTGCTCGTAATTTAAGTGAATTCGCTCCAGGTCTTGAAGACGATGTTTTTGTTTTAAATCTTACAGAACAAATTTTAAAAAATCGTAACGTTTTAGATGAGATCATAGAAAAAGCTGCTCCTGAGTGGCCAATAGACAAGATCTCAATAGTAGATAGAAATATTTTAAGAATAGGGCTCAATGAGCTTCTTTTTGGTGATCGTACACAAGTACCTCCAAAGGTTGCGATAAATGAATCTATAGAACTCGCAAAAACTTTCGGTGGAGAGAATTCTGGTAAATTTATTAACGGAGTTCTCGGTGCAGTTTATAAAGAAATCGGTGAGCCTGGTAAAGACGAAGTTAGTAAAAAGAAATTCAAAGATGATGAACCGATAGACATTACAAAACTTCCAATTGAAAGAAAAGGCGGAGCTATTGTTTATGCTAGAAAAGAAAATAATTTATATTTTGCATTTGTGCATGATGTATTTGGATACTGGACCCTTTCAAAAGGTGGTGTAGAAGAAGGCGAGAGTGACGAAGAAGCTACAAAGAGAATAATGAAAGAAGAGATAAATTTAAATGTTGAGATAAAAGCAAAACTTGGTGAAAATGAATATGTCGCAAAGCATCCAGAAAAGGGAAGAATTTTAAAAAAGGTTACATATTTCTTGGCTGAAAGTGAATACAAAGAACTTATGCTTGCGGAATCAGGTGGTCTTGATGGAGCAAGATGGTTTTCTCTTTCTGAAATTCCAGATTTGAAAATGTATAACGATATAATTCCTCTTATTACAAAAGCAGTTGAGATTATAAATAAATAAAAATAATTATGGTTGATTTTTCTATTTTCGAAAAAAAAATAGGTGTATCGTTTAAAGACAAAAATCTTTTAATGCAAGCATTTATACATCGTTCATATATAAATGAAAATCCAAATACAGGAATGACTCACAATGAACGCTTAGAGTTTTTGGGTGATGCAGTGCTTGAGCTTGTCGTTACAGATTATTTATATAAAAAATATAATACATATACAGAAGGAGAGCTTACTGCTCTTCGCAGTGCACTCGTAAATGCAATTATTATTTCTGAAATTGCATCTAAAATAGGAATGAATGAATATTTACTTTTGTCACGTGGTGAATCAAAAGATACAGGTAAGGCTCGCCAATACATTCTCGCGAATACTTATGAAGCATTTGTTGGAGCTTTGTATATGGACTCTGGTTATGAGATTGCAGAGAAATTTATCACAGAAACGCTTTTGCCTTATACAGAAGAAATAGTTACAAAGAAATTATGGCGTGACGCAAAAAGTCTCGTACAAGAAAAATCTCAAGAATTTTTTAGTCTTACTCCTGCATACAAAGTTTTATCCGAATCAGGACCTGATCATGATAAACATTTTACTGTCGGTATTTTATTTGGTGGAGATTTGATTGCTGAAGGAAAAGGTAAGTCTAAACAAGAAGCTGAACAATCTGCTGCTCAAAGTGCTTTAAAAGTAAAAAATTGGCTCGATTAATTTCTATGCGACTTAAATCTTTAGAAATAAATGGTTTCAAATCTTTCGCAAAAAAAACTTCTTTAGAGTTTCAAAGTTCTATCACATCTGTTGTTGGTCCTAATGGATCTGGAAAGTCTAATGTCGTAGAAGCGATACGTTTCGTACTTGGTGAACAATCCATCAAATCAATGCGTGGGAAAGCAGGGCTTGATCTTATTTTCAAAGGCTCAAAAACACTACCAAAATCTTCTCGTGCTTCTGTTTCTATTTGTTTCAACAATACTGATAAGGTTTTTAAATTAGAAAATGAAAATGGTGATAAAGTAAATTTAAATTACGAACACATTACTGTTTCTCGTGAAGTTTTTTCTGATGGTTTAAATAAATATTCTCTCAATGGATCAGAAGTTCGTTTGAAAGATATTATGACCTTGCTTTCATCTGTGAACATTGGTTCTTCTGGTCACCATATTATTTCTCAAGGAGAAGCAGATAGAATACTTAATGCTTCAGCGAAAGACAGAAGAGAAATGATCGAAGATGCACTCGGACTCAAGATATATCAATACAAAATAAAAGAAAGTGAGCGTAAACTTGACCGTACTACAAACAATATGAAAGAAGTTTCACTTCTTCGTAAAGAAATAGCTCCACATCTTAATTTTTTGCGTAAACAAGTAGAGAAATTAGAAAAAGCAAAAGAACTAAAGATAGAACTTCTTGATCTTTCTCGTGAATATTTAAAAAGAGAAGCGCTTTATTTAGAAAATCAAAATACTTCTTTTTTAGAAGATAAAAAGCGTATTCAAAATGAAATTGAAGTTATTTCTGGAAAAATATCAGGAATAGAAAATACAACACCAAATACTGAAAATTTAAAGAATATAGAAATACGAGATCTTGAAAAGAAAATATCAGAAATAAGAAATATAAAAAGTGAACTTTCACGTAAACTTGGTCGCATAGAAGCTATGATAGAAATGGAAAGCAATCGCGCACCAGTTGTACATAATGAAACTCAAGTAAAAGAACATACAAACGACAAAGTAAGTATTTCAAAAGAAGATTTTGATTCTTTCTATAAAGAGTTAAATGAATATATAGAAGAAGCTATGTACATAGATGTTTTAGAAAACATTGCACCGATGTTAGGAAAGATAAAAGATATCTTGGATCGCTTTATTAGAACAGCATCAGTTAGTGCTCCTGCTCAGGTCTTCGGTTCTCCTCACTCCGCTCGGCCAGACCATTCGCAAGAACACATAACTGATGCTTTTGAGAATCAAAATAATCTAGAAAATTTGAAAAATACTCAAACAGAAATTCTCGCAGAGATGAGTAAGATAGAAGATGAAGAAGGGAAGTTTGCTCAAGCATTAGAAAATTTGAAAAATGAAATACAAAAAGATAATTTTTCTTTTCAAGAAATACAAAAAAACAAATTTGATTTTGCTGTTAGAAAACAAGAACTCATTTCGTCTTTAAATACTATTGCTATAAAAGAAGAAAGTTACGCTCGCCTTATGACTAGCTTTGAAGATCAAATACGAGAAGGTTCAATATTTCTCGGTGCAGATATTTTGTCATATAAGAATTTTCAAATAGAAAATATCGATGAATCAAGAGAAAATCAAGAAGAACGTCGTAGAAAAATCGAACGCATTAAAATAAAACTCGAAGATGCTGGACTTGGAGGTACAACTGAAGTATTAAAAGAATTTGAAGAGGTGAGAGATAGAGATGCATTCCTTGCAAAAGAAATGGAAGATCTTTCTATGAGCATAGAATCACTTCGTAAGCTAATGCTCGATCTTAAAGAAAAGATAGATACTGAATTTAAACTTGGTGTTACAAAAATCAATAAAGAATTCCAAGAATTCTTTGCTCTTATGTTCGGGGGAGGTTCTGCATTTCTTTCTGTTGTCGCAGAACAAAAAAGAGGCAAGAAAGATGAAGAAGAAATAGACGAAGAAGCTATTGTCTTTGAACATGGTATTGAAATCAGTGTTTCTCTTCCACATAAAAAAGTGAAAGAACTTCAAGCTCTTTCAGGAGGGGAAAGATCACTCACATCTATCGCACTTCTTTTTGCTGTGTCACAAGTGAACCCTCCGCCATTCCTCGTCCTCGACGAGACAGACGCAGCGCTCGACGAAGCGAATTCTCGTAAATATGGAGATATGCTCGAAAAACTCTCGCACCATTCACAGCTCATCGTCGTCACTCACAATCGTGAGACTATGTCTCGTGCTGGTGTCCTCTACGGCGTTACCGTTGGCTCTGATGGAGGTTCTAAACTCCTCTCAGTGAAATTCGAAGAAGCTGCAGCTATTGCAAAATAAGGCTTAATTTACAAGAGTATTTATCATTGACTTTTACCACCATCTATGCTATACTTAATCCTAGTAATTAAGGTTCTTTCCCAATAAGTACTACTTGTAGTCATAGCTAAAAGACATTAAATCATTTGATGTTTCCTAGCTATGACTACGACTGTCTAGCCCTCTATTGCGGGACGCAATCAAATCAAATCTATGACGCTATGGAAAAGACCATAACCCCATCAGAACCCATTACCGAGGGTCAAATCGGTAAGTTAAAAGAGTTGTTAAACGCAAAATTGCAGAAGCACAAAGCCGAGCTTCCCAGCAATCTTATACAACAAGTTCTGGGCATCCCCGAACTTGCAGGTGAGCTATTTGCTGTAATCCGCAAACGCGTTGAAGCAATCTCGAATATGATTATCCGCGTTGTAAAAGTAAACCGCAACCGTTCTGCCAAAGAAGCTCTGAAAGCTACTGGCAGAAACCAGTATGTGGACGACAGCGTGCTGAAAACAATACCCAAAGGCGAAACCGAAGAAACAGAAGTTATCTTCTTTAAAATCGGACGCCAGATAAGTATGGATGACCTGGAAAAAGAATATGCATTGCGTGGATTAAAACCTGCCGATCCGTATTCACAAGCCGCAGTAAACGAAGCTGACCCTGCTTTTGCCGATGAGCATCCTAACGGAACTCAATGGAAAGATGGAGATGGAAAGTGGTGTTATGCCGTTTTCCGCCGCGATGTTGACGAGCGGGACCTGAGTGTCCGCCGTTATGACGGTGACTGGGGTGACTACTGGTGGTTCGCGGGTGTTCGCAAGTAGTACTTTATTTTTGTTCACTTCGGTCTCTTTTGACCCTTTGGACTTTGTGCGAATTGAAATTCCCTCTGTATGAAAATGCAGGGGGATTTTTTTATATTTTTGTTTCTTGAAATTTTACTCTTTCAGGTTTGCCTTTGATTATTTGATCAGGCTGGAAAGATGAATTTAGTTTAACAATATTTTTTGTTGTTTCCATAAGACCATTTTTATGAAGTTTTATTTCAAGAAGCATTCCTTGCATTGTATCTGCAGAAAATCTTTGATCAAAAACAAAGTTGCCGAGTGAGTAGGCGATGAAACTATTTTTATACACTTCAAAATCTTGCATAACATGTGGGTGCGCTCCAATTATTATTTTTGCTCCATCATCGATAGCTTTGTGAGCAAGATAAGTTTGTCTTTCGTTATGTATTTTTTGATATTCTTCACCAAAGTGGAATGAGACGATAAGATAATCCACTTGGCTTGAAGCATTTTTTATAATTTCATCAAAGCGTGGATTGCTTGCGAGTAAAAGTCCTGCTTTGTTTGATTCCACAGCCATAGCATTTGGTCCTTTGTCAGAGAATGCCAAGTATCCTATTTTCATTCCATATTTTTCTACAATGGTTGGTTTTTCTGCTTCGCCACTATTTATACCTCCTCCAGTATATAGTATTTCATTTTCTTTAAGTCTTTCAAGAGTATCTGCATAAGCAGTACGACCCCAATCACCGACATGGTTATTAGCAACAGAGAGGACATCAAATCCGGCACCCTTAAGTGCTGGTATTGTAGAAGTATCCATTCTGAAAGAATACAGATTGCGTAAGTCTTTTCCCTGATCAGAAGCAGGGCCTTCTAAGTTTGCAAATGCTATATCTGATTTTTTAAGAATATCTAAATTATCAAAAAGCTTTGAATAATCTCCTCCGAAGTTTTTACGCACAGAACTTTTGACTCCACGATCAAGCATTATGTCTCCGACGAAAGCGAGATTTACGAAATCAGGTTCCAATTCTTCGACAGTATTTTCTTTTTGTTTTACCCAAGCGAGGTCTGCATCAGATTCTTTTCCAAAATAAACATTTTTCTTTAGATAAGTTAATATATTTTCAACATCTTTTTTTCTATCAGGACTACGAAGCACTGTGATAGCAATATGTCTTACTCCATTTTCACCCAAAGGGATAGAGAAAGTAGATACAGCCGTCTGCATTGCAGGGTCAGTATAACCACTTTTTCCACCTTCATATTCTTTTTCTCTAACGAATTGATTTGTACTAAACCAATTGTGTTTTTTTGTTATATAACTTTGTTTTATTGTTTTTTCAAAAATAGCTTTTCTGTGTTCTTTGATATATTTTGTAAGTTTGAAAAGTTCAAATGCTGTGGATTGGTTGTTTACGGAAAGTCCACTTGGGTCTTCAAAAGTAGTAGATATGAGTCCTAGACTTTGAGCTTTCTCATTCATCATTTTTATAAATGAATTTCTGTTGTTATGTGATGCGATAGCTTCTGCTGCATCGTTACTAGATTCTAAAAGCATTGGGTAAATTAAATCTCCCAATCTTATTTTTTCATTTAATTTAAAATCCCCATTTTGTCCATAAGTATTTAAAACTTTTTGTGTTATTGTAGTTGTTTCATCTTGGTTTAGATTCTCTTCAGCTACAGTCGCTGTCATTAATTTTGAAACAGAAGCAATAGGGAATTTGTTATTTGAATTTTTCTCAATTATCATTTTTCCGTTTTCAACATCTCCTACGAAATAAGCTTCAGCTTTTACATTCGGTTTCTTCTCTTGGTTTTTAAGAAAATAAAAATTTTGATCTTCTGTATTTTTTTCTGAAACACTTTGTATTACTTGTGCTTCCATATTTTCTTTGCCAGTATTTGTGTTTTTTATTTTTTCATAACCAACAGTTTTTGTGATAGCAAAAGCAAAAAAAATTCCTATAGTAATAGAAAATATTACCCAAAAAATATATTTTATTTTAGGATGAATATTTTTTATCATAATAAAACATAATCAATTGTTTTTTTGATTGCATCTACACTTTTAACTTTTATTTTTAATTTATCTCCGAGTTTGTATTTCTTTTTATTTTTTTGTCCTGCGAGTTCTACTTTTCTTTCATCAAAGACATAATAATCGTCATTCAAATCACTGACGCGTATAAGTCCTTCGCATTTTGTTTCCATTTCTTCTACATAAATACCCCAATTTGTTACTCCACTTATGATGCCGATAAATTCTTCACCAATTCTTTTACTCATATATTCTACTTGTTTGTATTTTATAGAAGCACGCTCTGCATCAGCTGCACGTTTTTCTTGCTCTGAAGATTTAATAGAAATTTTTTCAAATTCTACCCATTTGTTCTGATCTATCTTTTTATTTTTTACATAATCTTCAAGAAGTCTGTGTACCATTACATCTGGATATCTACGTATTGGGGAAGTGAAGTGTGTATAATATTCAAATGCAAGTCCGTAATGGCCTATGTTTTTTGTAGAGTAAATAGCTTTTGCCATAGAACGTATTACAGATTTTTGGATTGTTTCTTTTTCGTTTTTTCCTTCTAATTTTTTTAATATTTCATTTAATTCAAAAGAAGGTATGATACCATTTTTTAAACTCACTTTATAACCGAGACTTTTTAAAAGTATTGCTAGGTCAGCCATTTTTTCTTTATTTGGCAAATCGTGTATTCTGTAGACGAATACACCACTTTGTGGAATTTTTAATTTTTTACCTTTTGCGTCGGTTGAGATAGTTTCCGCGACTTGTCTGTTTGCAAGAAGCATAAATTCTTCTATTAATTTATTTGAATCACCACGCTCCTTGAGAATCACTTTTATTGGTACTGAATTTTTATCTAAGACAAATTTCACTTCTTCTTGCTCGAGAGATATTGCTCCATTTGCAAATCTTTCTTTTGTAAGCTTTTTCGCTAAATCATTTAAAGTAGAAAGTTCTTTGTGTAGTATTTCATTTTTTTCATGAATTGCTTTTTCTGCTGTAGCATAAGTAAAACGATATTTAGAATGAATTATTGTTCTTCCGAACCATTTGTCTTTTACTTTTGCATTTTTATCAATCAAAAAAACAGCAGACATACAAAGTCTGTCTTGATTTGGTACAAGGGAACACAAGTCGTTGGAAAGAGTTTCAGGAAGCATTGGTATTGTACGATCCACAAGATACACAGAAGTTCCTCTGTTGCGCGCTTCTTTATCTATTTCACTTCCTATTTTTAAATAATGAGAAACATCAGCTATGTGTACGCCAATTTCAAAAACATCACCAAAATCTTTGTGATTTATTTTTCTGAATGATATTGCATCGTCGAAATCTTTTGCATCATCTGGGTCTATTGTAAAAGTTAAAATATTTCTGAAATCACGTCTGTCTTTAAAATCTTTCTCCCCAATACCAGCAGTTTTTATTGCATGTGCTTCGTTTTCTACATTATCAGGGAATTCTGCCACGAAACCTCTTTCTATTGCGATAGAATACATTTCTGTATTATTTTCTCCAGGAAGACCCATAACTTTCAAAACTTTTCCAATAGGGGATTTCGATGAATCTTTCCAAGAAGTTATTTCTACGAAAATCTTTTCTCCATTTTTTGCATTGTTTAAATTTTCTATCGGTATCAAAATATCAGTATACATTCTAGTATCATCAGGTTTTAAGAAAAACTTATCATTTTCTTTTTCTAGAATACCAACAAAACCATTTTTTGCTCTAGAAATAATTTTTGTAACTTTTCCTGTAACTCTTCCTTTTATTTTTTTAGGATTGATACTTATTTCTACTTCGTCTCCATGTAAAGCAGTATTTAAATCAGTGAAATCTATCTCTACATCTTCGTTTTTATTACGATCTTTCTTTACCTCGCCTAAAGTGACATATCCTGTACCTTTAGAGTTTATAGAAATAGTACCCCCTGCTGTTTTTTCTTTCTTATTATGATGTATACCTTTTTTAGAATTCATATAGACAATATAGCATAAATCTATGATTTTTTGGTATAATTAGTCATTAGTAAAAAACTATGGCACATCATATTTATCATACAGAAGGTTTTATATTGGGTGGGTATAATTATGGAGAAGCGAATAAATTTTATTCTATTCTTACGAAAGATTTAGGACTTATAAATGCTTCTGCTCAAAGCGTAAGAAAAATATCTTCAAAATTACGTTATGTACTTACTGATTTTGCTTTTGTAAAAGTTGATTTAGTTAAAGGTAAAGAATTTTGGCGTATCACAAGTGCTTCTAAAACAAATAGCTTTGAAAAAATAACAAAAACACATGATGCATTAAAAATGCTTTCGAATGTCAGTAGGTTGCTCAAAAGATTAGTACCAGAGCAAGAAAAAAATACTCCACTTTTTGAAGATGTTGTCGGTGGAATTACTATTTTAGAAAAAAGTATAGAAAAAAAAGAAGATTTAGATAATGCAGAAATGATTTTGGTTTTGAGAATTTTATATCATCTTGGATACTTTAGTAGTGAAAGTAAATTAGGACATCTCGTTCTTTCACCTTGGGAAAGTGAAGTATTACAAGAGGTGAATTCAAATAAAAATTTTATTTTAAAACAAATTAACGATGCATTGAATGAGACACAGATGTAATGTGTTATAATATAACTTATGAAACCTGAAGAAGAAAAACTTCATCGCCTTGAAGATATGAAAAGCAGACTCTTTAGTAAGAGTTATGAATCATTGACCAGAAAACGTTTTGGTGTTCTTCACAAGAAAGATTTTGATGTAAAAGAAAATTGGGAAGATGATAAGGTGGAAGAAAATATGACAAAGAAATTTTTTATGAAAACTTCGTTATTCCAGAAATTCTTTATTTTTTCAATAGGGTTTTTTTTGTTGGCTATAGCTTTCGCTCTTTATAGCTTTTTATTTGGAGGAAATACTGTTTCAAATAATAATATCGAGATAGCTGTACTAGGAAATAGTTTTACTGCTGGTGGGGAAGAACTACCACTTCAGATTGAGATTACAAATAAAAATAATACTGCCCTTGAACTCGCTGATTTAGTTCTTGAATATCCAAAAGGATCTTCTACTGATTTAAAACAAGAGGTTGAAAGACTTCGTGATTCACTCGGCACTATCCCTGCAGGAGGCGTGCGCACTGACAATATAAAAGTTACATTGTTTGGTGAACAAGGTAGTATTAAACCAATCAAAATATCTTTAGAATACAGAGTCGAAGGTTCTAATTCTATTTTCGTAAAAGAAAAAGATTATTCTGTGACTGTTTCTTCTGCTCCTATTGATCTTTCTGTTGTTGCACCAGTTACGACTAGTCCAAACCAAGATGTCACTTTCAATATAAAAGCTACATTAAATGCTACAAAGTCTGCTTCAGGACTTTTGGTAAAAGCTGATTACCCAATAGGTTTTGCCTTTAAGAGTGCAAACCCAAGCCCTTCTATAAATAATAATGTTTGGGATCTTGGCGATATGTCTCCTGGTGCAGAAAAAACAATTACGATTGTAGGTAATATGACAGGAGCTGAAGATGGAGAAGATAAAACTTTTCATTTCTTTGCTGGTGAACAAAGTTCTAGTGACAAAGGTGTCATAGGAGTTATTTTCAATTCTATTGGTCACACTATTGCTGTGCAAAAGCCATTTATCCAAGCAAGACTTTTGGTGAATGGAGAATATAAATCAGAATATTCAACAGACTCAAAAACAAATACTGGCGTACAAATAGAATGGGCAAATAATTTACCAACAAATGTAAATGATGTTGAGATCCGTGCAAAAATTTCCGGTAATGCTTATGATCGAAAGAAAATTTTTGCGTCCAATGGTTTTTATAGTTCTGCTGAAGATACTATTATTTGGGATAAAAATTCTGATTCTAGTTTTGCAGAAATTAACCCAGGGGAGAGTGGACAAGTTGGATTTTCATTTGCACCACTTTCACTTTTCTCTTCAGCAGGACTTGTTGCTGATCCATATATACAAATAGATATTTCTATTACAGGAAAACAAGCATTGGACAATGATGCTATCGAAACAGTAAAAGACACAGAATCAAAGAAAATAAAAATTGCATCAGATACATCTTTTTCTAGTAAAGTTTTTTATAATTCAGGACCTATCACAAACTCAGGACCGATACCACCGACAGCAGAAAAAGAAACAACTTATACTATTTCTTGGAATCTTTCAAATACAGTAAATAATATTTCTGGTGCAAAGATTGTTGCTACGTTACCAAATTATGTGAAATTCGTCGGACCGACTTCACCAATGTCTGAAGATTTGAAATATGATTCATTTAAAAGAGAAGTTACTTGGAATATAGGAACAATACCGAAGGGTACAGGTATTACAGGTGCTTCAAAAGAAGTTTATTTCCAAGTTTCTATAAATCCTTCTTTGTCTCAAGTAGGCTCCTCACCAACTTTGGTAAATGAAGCAATTTTGACCGGAGTGGATGATTTTGCTAATGTAGGTGTAAGGGTTACAAAGGCCTCTTTAAATACTGCTATTACAGGAGATGCTTCACCTGCGTTTGGATCAGATAAAGTTGTAGAATAAATATATGGCAAAAGAAAAAGAAAATGAATTAATGGAAAAAGTTGTAAGTCTCTGCAAGAGACGTGGTTTTATATTTCAAGGTTCTGAGATTTATGGTGGGCTTGCAGGAACATTTGACTACGGAGACTTGGGTGGGGAACTTCTCCATAATATAAAAAATTCTTGGTGGAAAAAATTTGTTTCTTCACGTCGCGATATGTACGGCATACGTGCAGCGATACTTATGAATAGTAAAGTTTGGGAAGCATCTGGCCACGTCGCTGGTTTCGCTGACCCTATGGTTGAATGTAGTAAATGTAAAAGAAGATTTCGTGCAGATCAACTCGATCCAAACTTTCAAGAAATTTGCCCAGAGTGCAATGGAAAACTTTCTGATCCAAAACAATTCAATATGATGTTTTCAACACAGATAGGTGCGATGGAAGATTCTTCTTCTACTGTATACCTTCGTCCTGAAACAGCACAAGGTATATTTTCTAATTTCAAAAATACTGTTGATGCGTACCACCCGAAACTTCCTTTTGGTATGGCACAGATAGGTAAAGCATTCAGAAATGAAATAACTCCTCGTGATTTTATTTTCCGTTGTCGAGAATTTGAACAGATGGAGATAGAATATTTTGTGCGTGAGACTGACTGGCAAAAATATTTTGAATATTTCAAAGATCAAATGAATGAATGGATGGAAGATATTGGTATCGATATGAGCAAAGTTCATGAACTTGAAGTATCACCAGAAGACCTCGCTCATTATTCAAAGAGAACTGTAGATTTCGAGTTTGATTACCCTTTCGGAAAGAAAGAACTTTTTGGTTTGGCATATCGTGGTAATTTTGATTTGACGAATCACAAACTTGAATACGTAGATGAAGAAGCAGGTGAGAAAATAACCCCACATGTTATCGAGCCTTCATTTGGTGTGGATCGTGCATTTCTTGCTTTATTCCTTTCTGCTTATACAGAAGATAATTCAGGAGAAGAAACTCGTGTATTCTTGAAATTCAAACCAAAAATGGCACCGATACTTGCTTGTGTTTCTCCACTTTTGAAAAATAAACCGGAACTTGTAGAATATGCAGAAATGAAAGTCTTCGCACCACTCAAAGCAGAATTTGGAAGAATCGCTTATGATGACAATGGTAATATCGGTAAGCGTTACCGAAGACAAGATGAAATTGGTACACCTTGGTGTATTGTCATAGACTTCGACACTCTTACTGATGACTCAGTAACTATCCGTGACCGTGATACTGGAACTCAAGAGAGAGTGAAAGTAAGTGATTTGTCTAAATTTATAAAAGAAAGATTAGATTAATGAAAGCTAAAAAGATAATCTTAAAAAATGGGTTAAGGGTAATTACTGTACCAATGAAAGAGTCACCGACTGTGACTGCTTTGGTGTTGGTTGAAACAGGTAGTAAATACGAGACAAAAGAGATAAATGGTTTATCACACTTTTTGGAACATATGTGTTTTAAGGGAACAATAAAAAGACCAACTTCAAGAGACATTTCAACAGAACTAGACACAATGGGCGCGCAATACAATGCATTTACTGGCCAAGAATATACAGGTTATTATGCAAAGAGTGATACAAAACATTTCAAAAATATTTTTGATGTTGTAAGTGATATTTATTTAAACTCAACTTTTCCTGAAGCAGAAATGCAAAAAGAAAAAGGCGTAATCATTGAAGAGATAAATATGTACGAAGACCAGCCAATGCGTCACGTTCAAGATCTGATAATGGAAGTTATGTATGGCGACCAACCAGCGGGTTGGAGTATTGCAGGACCAATAGAAAATATTAAAAAAATGAAGCGTGATGATTTTGTAAAATATAAAAAAGAACAATACGTGCCAAAAGCAACGACTGTCATTATTGCAGGAGGAGTAAAAGAAAAAGATATGATGAATGAAGTAAAGAAAGCTTTTGGAAGTTTGAAAAATGACAAAAAAAATGGAAAAATAAAAACAATTGAAAAGCAATCTGCTCCGCAAGCTTTGATAAAACACAAAGTGACAGACCAAACACATTTCGTGCTTGGTTTTCGTTCATTAAATGTTTTTGATAAAAAAAGTACAATACTTTCTGTACTTGCAGGAGTACTTGGAGCGGGGATGAGTTCAAGACTTTTCCATAAACTTCGTGAAGAAATGGGTGTTTGTTATTATGTGCGTGCAAACACCGACCCATATACTGACCACGGAGTATTTCAAATTTCTTCCGGTGTAGACAATAAAAGAGTCAAAGAAGTAATCACAGCTATTTTGAAAGAATGTGAGAAATTAAAAGATGAATTTATTAGTGAAAAAGAATTAGTAAAAGTAAAAGAAATGTTTATGTCTGGAATGAAAATGGGCTTGGAAGCGACAGATGATATTGCAAATTTTTATGGAGGACAGGAAGTAATGGTTGGAAAAATAGAAAGTCCAGAAGAGAAAATAAAGAAAATAAAAGCAGTTACAACAAAACAAGTCCGTGATATGGCACGTTTTGTATTTCAAGAAAATAAACTCAATCTAGCTCTTATCGGTCCATTTTCAAAAAAAGAAGAATTCATGCCTCTTTTGAAAATTTAATACTTTTAATGCTATAATATTCGTATGTCTGATTTACATAAACATACAACTATTTCAATAAGTACAGGTACGATGTTCCGTGCAATTTTGCTCGGACTTGGAGTTTTTTTGGCTTGGTATTTGCGCGATTTAGTTTTGATAATAATGACTGCTATTGTTATAGCTTCATTCGTAGAATCTGCGGTAAACAGAATGGGAAGATTGCGTATTGGTAGAGTTTTAGGAGTAGTAATAATTTATGCAATTTCGCTTTCATTTCTAGCAGGAATGTTTTATCTTTTTGCTCCGATACTTATAACAGAAGTTTATAATTTCTCATCATTTCTTTCTTCATATTTCCCTGATATAAACTTCTTAGATTATTTCAATAATCAAGCTTTCTCTGGAGCAAAAGATATTGTAAATACTTTATCAAGTAATTTCTCAATTGATGCACTTCTAGCAACTTCAAAAGCATTTATCACAAATCTTTCCGGAGGACTTTTCCAAACACTTTCAGCTGCATTCGGTTCATTCTTTAACGTGGGAATGATTATTATAATTTCTTTTTATCTTTCAATCCAAGAAAATGGTATTGAAAGTTTCTTGCGTATTGTTCTTCCTCAGAAAAATGAAGAATACGCTATTGATTTATGGCAGAGAGTTCGTAGAAAGATCGCTCTTTGGATAAAAGGGCAGATGCTTCTTGGTTTGCTTGTTGCAGTTCTTATTTATCTTGTACTTTCACTTATAGGAATACAATATGCTTTATTGCTAGCAATTCTTACTGGTTTTATGGAACTTGTACCTTACGGTATGATCGTCGCGATGGTACCAGCTTTGTCATTCGGTTATCTTTCTGGAGGATTTTCAAATATGCTTATGGTGCTCGGTGCTTATCTTATAATTCATCAATTTGAAGTTTATTTATTTACACCTCTTATTGTAAAAAGAGTTACAGGTCTTTCTCCGCTTGTTGTTATTCTCGCAGTTTTGGTTGGTTATGAACTTGGAGGAATTTGGGGTATAGTACTTGCTGTTCCTGTCGCTGTCGCTATTATGGAATTTACGAATGATATAGAGAAAGAAAAAGTATTCTCTCGAGAAAAAAATGAAACAAAATAGTTTTTACATTACTACTACACTTCCATATGTGAATGCACCACTTCATATGGGTCATGCGCTTGAATTCGTTAGAGCAGATGCTATTGCTCGATATAAAAAGCTTCAAGGATATGAAGTGTTTTTTAATACTGGTACAGATGAGCACGGTTTAAAGATTTTCGAAAAAGCAAAAGAAAATAATCTCACTCCTCAAGAATTCGTGGATAATGGTTTTCTAAATTTTAAGAAACAATTAAATATGTTTGGTGTTTCAGAAGATATTAATTTTGTTCGTACTACAGACGAGCATCATATAAAATCCGCACAAGAATTTTGGAGAAAAGTTTCTAATAATGGATATATTTACAAAAAGAATTATGAGTCAAAATATTGTGTTGGTTGTGAAAGTGAGAAGACAGATTCTGAGCTCGTAGACGGATTTTGCCCTGATCATCCAGGAAAAGACTTGGTGATAATTAGTGAAGAAAATTACTTTTTTAAATATAGTGCGTTTACAGAAAAATTATTAAAATTTTATGAAGAAAATCCAAATTTTGTTGTCCCTGATTTTCGTTACAATGAAATAAAAGCTTTTGTAAGTAGGGGACTTCAAGATTTTTCTATTTCTCGTTTGAAAGAAAAGATGCCATGGGGGATACCAGTACCAGGAGATGAAAATCATGTTATGTACGTTTGGTTCGATGCACTTACAAATTATATTTCTACATTGGGTTGGCCAGAAGATACAGAAAAATTTGAAAAGTTTTGGAGTAATGGAAATCCTACACAATATTGTGGTAAAGATAATTTGCGTTTTCAGTCTGCAATGTGGCAAGCGATGCTCATGGCTGCTGATTTACCTAATTCACATCAGATAATTATAAACGGATTTATTACAGCAGATGGTGGTGTAAAAATGTCCAAAACATTGGGAAATGTTGTTGATCCAAAAGATATCGTCGCAGAATATGGCACTGACGCTTTGCGTTTCTTTTTACTCTCTGAAGTTTCTTCATTTGAAGATTCTCCTTTTACTATGGAACGTTTCAAGGAATCATATAATGCGAAACTGGCGAATGGATTGGGAAATCTTACGAGTCGTATTATGAAAATGGTTATTTCTTATGATGTTCAATATGATCTTTTTACCGAAAAAGGAATGCAAGAAAAATTTGATATATATTATAGAAAAGATATGAATGTTTTTAATCTAAAAAAAGTTATTGATGAAATTTGGGTAAAAATAAGCATTCTTGATAAAAAAATAAATGAAGAAAAACCTTTTATTTTGTTTAAAACAAATCCAGAAGAGGCAAAAAAAATAATTGCAACGACGTTAATTATGTTTCTTGACGAAGTAGCTTTCTTTTTAAAACCATTTTTACCTGAAACATCAGATAAAATTAGAACTATTATTCGTGAAAGAAAGATGCCAACAGAACCACTTTTCTTAAGAAAAGATTAATATGCTTAAATACATAGATATTCACTCTCATTTAAATTTATCACCGCTTGATGAAGATCGAGATGGTGTGATTATGCGTATGGTAGAGGCTGGAGTTGGCACTATCACTATCGGAGTGGATTATGAGACTTCACAAAAAGCCATAGAAATAGCAGAAAAATACGATTTTATTTGGGCGGGCGTAGGGCTTCATCCGACAGACAATACGCAAGAAGAATTTGATATAGAAAAATATAAAAAATTAGCAGAAAATCCTAAGGTTGTTTGTATCGGTGAATGTGGACTAGATTATTTTCGTGACCAAAAAGAAGAAACAAAAATAAAACAAAAAGAAATTTTCAATAAACATATTGAACTATCACTTGAAATAGGGAAGCCACTTATGATACATGCTCGACCAAGTAAAGGATCAATGGATGCATACGAAGACACACTCACTATTCTTGAGGAATATAAAAAAACAAATGAAAAATTAATAGGAAACTTCCATTTCTTTGTTGGTGATATAAATATTGCAAAAAGAGCATTGGAAATAGGTTTTACTATGTCTTTCGATGGGCCGATAACTTTTTCAAATGATTATGATGAAGTTATAAAGTTTTTACCTATTACATCTATTATGGCTGAGACAGATGCTCCTTTCGCAGCTCCTGTGCCTTACAGAGGAAAGATAAATGAACCTTCTTATGTAGTAGAAATTGTTAAAAAAATTTCAGAAATAAAAAATATACCTGAAAATGAATTTATAGACGCTTTGATGAGTAATACAAAAAGAGTCTTTAATATCTAAAAATGTAACGAAATAAGGGGTTTACTTTTGAAAAGCTTTCTGCTATTATTGGGGAATGGAAATAAAAGAAGAAAAAACCCTTAATAATTCATCAGATGCCCGTGTTTACGAGGTTTCTTACCTTTTAAACGGAGCAATCAGTGAAAATGACGTACCCGCAGAATACGGCAATTTAAAAGAACTTATCTCAAGTCTCGGTGGCGAATTTATTTCAGATGAAATGCCAAAAAACATCGAACTTGCTTACACAATCAGTAAAGTTATCAAAAACATCCGTCACAAATTTGATAATGCATATTTCGGCTGGTTCAAATTTACTATGGATGCTGATAAAGTTTTAGAACTTAAAAAGAAACTTGATCTTGATGCTAAAATAGTTAGACACCTCATAATAAAGACAGTTCGTGAAAATACTATTTATTCAAAGAAATTCGTAAAAAGTACTTTTGTTGCAAAAAGAGGTTCTGATGCAACAGGAGAAAACGAAACACCTGTAGAAATAAACAAAGAAGAGATCGATAAAGAAATCGATGCTATGGTTGAAGCTTAATAATAATTATATAAAAATATGTATTTAAACAAAGCAATCGTCATAGGAAACCTCACTCGTGATCCAGAATTAAAATCTCTACCATCTGGTATAAAAGTTTGTAGTTTCTCAGTAGCAACAAATCGTGTCTGGAAAGATAAGAATGGTGCAAGACAAGAATCAGCAGATTATCACAATATAGTTGTATTCGGAAGACAAGCAGAAACAGTTGCTCAATATATGAAAAAAGGAAGTTCAATTTTAGTAGAAGGTAGAATGCAGACAAGATCTTGGGATGATAAAGGAACTGGAGAAAAGAAATACCGTACTGAAATCATCGCTGACCGTACACAATTTGGTTCTAAGGGTACACCAAGTAATAATGCTCCAGCTACAAGTGCTCCTTCATCTGAAGCTCCAAAAGAAGACGATATGGGCGGTATAGAATACCCAGAAGAAGATATTAACCCAGAAGACATTCCATTTTAATTAATAAATTATAAAAATAAACAAATATATGAGACAAGATTACTTTTCATCAAATAACATAAAGCATATAGACTATAAGGATGTAGATATCCTTAAGCGTTTTCTTAATCCAAACGGAAAGATAATGAATCACAAGAGAACTGGTGTGACTTCAAAGAATCAACGTGATTTAGCTACTGCTATCAAGCGTGCTCGTTTTATGGCACTACTCCCATTCGTAGCTAAATAATATTTAAAGCTCAAATAAAAAAATCCTTACTTTTGTAAGGATTTTTTTATTTTTATGCTCTTTCTACGTAGTCCCCAGTTTCTGTATTTATTATTACTGTATCTCCTTCGTTTATAAACATAGGAGCTGTGACAGATGATCCATTTTCAAGAACGATGTATTTGTTACCGCCTTTTGAAGTATCTCCACGTACTGCAGGAGGAGCTTCTTTGACCTTGAATTGCATTTTGATAGGAAGCTTTAATCCAATTGTTTCTTCTTCTCCATCATTGTCCCAGACCAAAGCTGTGACATTCTCATTTTCTTTTAAGAATTTTCCTGTATTTGCATCGAGAAGTTTTTCATCGAGCTTGAAACGATTAGCTTTGTTTCCATTTTCGCAGAACCAAAATTCTCCTTTGTTCTTGTACAAGAAAGTAACTTCTCTTTTTTCTATATCCGCTTCATCTGCTTTGTCTGAAACGTGGAATGTAGCAGGGAAGACTTTACCAGAAATCAAACTGCGGAGTTTAACTTGGTTTTGAGGTTTTCTTTGTTGTGTACGAGCTACATGAGATTCTACGACTTCGCAAGGTTCGTCGCCATGTAATATTATCTTTTTCTCTCTTATTTCACTGTATTCTAGTGTTGCCATATGTATATATTCTTTAAATTTATAAAATATTACCTAAAATATAGCAAAATTAAGCTCAAAAGTCTATTCTAGTCCAGTCTATTGACTTTTATATATTAGATGTGCTATAATATATGGGATATTTGTATTATTAACAATTAAATAAAAAACTTATGATTCCACAAAATTTTCCCGAGATTTTCTTTTTTATTATTGCTGGAACACCAGCATTTTTACTTATCTATCTTACTTTGTTTTTTGAAACAAAAGCTACCTCAGTAGGCTTTTACATGGAAAGATATGATAATGAAATCGTCCCAATTACTTTTATTCCTAAAAAATCTGAAAAATTTTCAATTAAAAGAAGTACAGAATTATTGTTTATTCCTGAAATGTCTCAATCTGAGTTTGTTTTTGATGAAAACGAAGAACCTTTTGTGTTACATTATGAAAATCTCTTTTATTTTTATGCAACATTAAAAATAACCCCTAAAAGGAACCATATTCCACTTAGAGATTATTTTAATAGAATGAAAAAAGGCAAAAAATCTAAGATCAGTCAATCTGAAATGAGAAAACTTGTAGAAAGAGCGCTTGATAAATCTTTCCATTTAGGTGATTTGGGTTATTTTCCAAAATTACTAAAAAATGAGATAGCTCACTTTACTTGTTTTCATCATGAAGATATTTCTATTAATGAGGATTTTTTGTTAACTTCTAAAAAGAGATAAAAAAAGAATTAAGTTATTTATTAAAACGTCGCACAAATTGTGTGGCGTTTTTTTTATTCTCCAGAGCTCGATACTTGTATCTCACCAAAACGGTGTTCTATTTCTTTTTTGATTTCTTTTGCTACTTTACTATTTTCTTTTAGCCATGTGCGAGTTGCATCATAACCACGGCCCATAGCAACTTTATTTCCTTCTTTATCCTTCATAGAGTATGAAGCACCGGATTTTTCTATGATACCGAGTTTCTCACCGAGAGCCATAAGTTCACCTTCGTGTGAAATACCTTCACCATATATGATATCGAATTCTGTTTGTTTGAATGGGGCAGCAACTTTGTTTTTAACAATTTTTACACGTGTTCTTCCTCCAACTACTTCTTCACCTTTCTTTATTTGAGCGATTCTACGGATATCAAAACGAACAGAAGTATAAAATTTCAATGCTTTTCCTCCTGGAGTTGTTTCAGGATTACCAAACATTACACCTATTTGCATACGGATTTGGTTGATGAATATAACAACAGTCTTTGATTTTGCGACTATTGCAGTAAGTTTACGAAGGGCATGAGACATAAGGCGTGCTTGTCGTCCAACATGTGCTTGGCCCATATCTCCTTCGATTTCATCTTTTGGAGTAAGAGCTGCTACAGAGTCTATAACAACTACATCTATTTTTCCTGAACGTACGAGTGACTCACAAATTTCAAGACCTTGTTCGCCTGTGTCTGGTTGAGATATAAAAAGATCATCAGTATTAACACCGAGATTTTTTGCATATACAGGATCCATAGCATGTTCTGCATCGATATAAGCACAAACACCACCTTTCTTTTGAGCTTCTGCTACGATATGTAAAGCGAGAGTTGTTTTACCTGATGATTCTGGTCCAAATATTTCTATTATTCTTCCACGAGGAACTCCACCTATACCAAGAGCCATATCAAGACCGAGTGAGCCAGTAGGGATGACATCGATATCAACTTTTGGTTTCTCACCGAGTTTCATGATTGCACCTTCACCGAATTTTGTTTGAATAGACTTGATTGTGTCATTCAACGCTCTGTTATCCATCGTCTCACTATTTCCTGCTTTCTTTGCTTTTTTAATCATATTTTTTATAAAATTAACTTATAATTTTTCTCATCTGTATGCCCAAATTTATCTTTCGCGTTAATTTTAACTACATTGTATCCTGGTAATACGACTATTGTTTCGTTCCAATTACCATTTTGATCTATTGATATTTCTCTGCCGTTTAAAGTAAGTATTACTGCATTTTTTGCATTTCCACTTACATTGATTATATTATTTTCTACTTTTTTACCGTCTACAAGATTTACATCTTTTATGTGAACACCAAACACTAAATCTTTTGATCTAAAAAAAGCATATAAAATAATAAATAAAAATAATACTGTTATTGAAGAAATTTTTATTATTTTTTTATAATCTTGGTTCATGTTTTATGTTTATATTATATTGTTACCACTTTCATCACGGTTTACTTTTTCTAATACTTCTCTTGGTTTTGATCCACTTCCTGGTCCTACTACTCCGCGTTCTTCAAGCATGTCTATGAGTCTTGCTGCACGAGCATAACCAAGTCCAAGCTTTCTTTGTAAATATGAAGTACTAGCTTTACCTGCTTCTATTATAACACTTCTAGCTTCTTCGTACATTTCATCTTCTTCGCCTGATTCTTCGTCTAAATTGCTTTCAAATATACTTTTATCTCTTGAAATACTTTCTCCAGAAAGGGAAATCTCAGCTGTTACTTCATCTGCATAACTATCTGCTAGATATTTTACCACTTTTTTAACTTCTCCTTCAGAAATAAAGGCACTTTGTAGACGTTCTGGTTGAGCTTCTCCAGAAGAATAAAGCATATCTCCAGCACCGAGGAGCTTTTCTGCACCTGTTGCGTCGAGAATTGTACGAGAATCTATACCTGAAGACACTTTGAGGGCAACACGAGCAGGAATGTTTGCTTTAATAAGTCCTGTAATGACATTTACTTCAGGGCGTTGTGTAGAAAGAATAAGATGTATTCCAACAGCACGAGACATTTGAGCAAGACGGACTATGGCACTTTCAAGTTCACGAGGATAAGCAGTCATAATATCTGCAAGTTCGTCGATGATTATTACGATATAAGGCATTCTCTCATTTTCTTTTTCTACCTTTTCTCCTTGTTCGTTTTTAACTATTCTTGTTTTACCAGCAAAACTTTCGTGATAAGAGCCTATATCTCGCACTGACATTTCTTGTAAGATATCGTATCTTCTATCCATTTCTTTCGCAGCCCATTTAAGAGCAAGGATTGATTTCTTTGCGTCAGTAATAACAGGAGTGAGTAAGTGAGGTATCTTGTTGTAAAGTGTTAACTCGACGCGTTTTGGGTCAACCATTATGAATTTCAAATCATCTGGACCGTTTCTATATAGGAGTGATGTTATGACAGAGTGTATAGTAACTGACTTTCCAGATCCTGTAGTACCAGCGATAAGTGCATGAGGCATCTTTGCTAAGTTTGCAAAAGTAGCTTTACCAGATATTCCACGGCCGAGTGCGACTGTAAGTGGTTTTGCAGAATTTTGGAATTTCTCATCTTTAAGGAGTGTTGCAAGACCGACTGTTGATTTTACTTTGTTTGGTATTTCAATACCTACGAGTGACTTACCAGGGATAGGTGCTTCGATACGTATTGGGTGAGCTGCGAGAGCGAGAGCCAAGTCACTTTGAAGACCAACAATACGAGAAAGTTTTACACCTTCGGCTGGTTTTAATGCATAACGAGTGACCGTTGGCCCGACTGTTATTTCATCCATTTCTACTTCAATACCGAAATTCTGAAGTGTGCGTTTTATGATATTTGCATTTGCTTTTATGTCTCCTGTATTTGGTTTTCCTTTGTCTTCTTCAAGCAAAGAAAGTGGTGGAGGAACGTATGCGTGCGAGATATATTTTCCTGCTGGATTTGGAGTCAATTCTTCCTCATCTTTCTTATCTTTTATTTTCTCTTTTTTAATTTCTTTTTGAGGTTTTTCTTCGGGTACTTCTTCGTCTTCTTCGGGGTCTTTTTCTGTACCAATTTCTGCATCGATTTCTTCATCATTATCTATTGCAAGTTCTGAAGTTTTTTTCTTGAAAATTGTAAAGAATTTTTCTATATATGGAAGCAATGTTGGGCGTGCATCGAACATCATAAGTATTGAGATGATGAGTAGTGCTCCGAGGAAAATAATACTTGCATAAATATCAAAAAGTCCGATGAGGGGAGACGCTGTAAATTTTCCAATAATTCCTCCTGCATGATTCTTTGAAGCGATGTCGAAAAGTCCAAGACCTGATATTAAAAATAAAATTGCACTAAGTGTTCTTCCTGCTCCGATATCTGGTTTTTCAGATTTCACAAAAGAGTAACCAAGCATCATCAAAAGTATCGGTAACAATCCATAACCAACACCAAGTAAGTAAGAGAAAATTTTGTAGAAAAATTTACCAGCGACACCTGCAATTCCAAACGAAGATAAAATCAAGAACAATGCTAAAACAAAAAAAACAACAGCCCATATTCCGTGTTTCGTTTCAGTTTTTAATTTACCAAAAGATTCTATTTTTTCTGTAGAATTTTTTTGTTTTTTAATTTCTTTTTTTGCCATATATAAATATATTTTAGCATATTTGAATTTGTATTTCTTCCCCTCCTTATTTAGGAGGGGTGGCTCAGTAATCTGAGACGGGGTGGTACTAAATAAAATTACCACCTCGCTCTAAAGAGCGCTCCTCCTTAAAAAGGAGGAGAAAAAATTCCTTGCTTTTTGCTGTCCGTTATATATAATGGACACTATGTTTGGAGAAAATAAAAACATAAAAGACTCCTCAAATTCTAGTAATTCTAATTATCAAATTTCTGCTCAAAAAATGAGTAGTTTTGATAGCTTAAAGGACATTAAAATTTCTTATACAAAAACAAATAAGCTTGTAACAGCAATGTATATGGTAACGGACATAATGGATAAAAGTGAACCAATAAGAAATAAATTAAGGACATTGGGTGTAGAAATTTTATCAGACATTGATACAGAAAACAGATTTATCCTTTCAAAAAAAGTAGCAATCATTTTAGAACTTTTGGACATGTCTTTGACTCTAAATATGATTTCCATAATGAATAAAAATATTCTAAGTCGTGAATTTTTAGATCTAAAAAAAGCTCTATTTACACCAAAACAAAATGAATTTTCTTTAGAAGGTTTCTTTGTAGAAGAGGATCAGTTTCCAATAAATAATACAAAAGAAATTATTACCCAAAATACTAGTTTAATTTATAAAGGACATCATAAAGGACATATAAAAAGTACTAACATTGGGATGCAGAAAGGGAGTACTTTAATGAAAGCTATATCGGACAAAACTTTCTCAATACAACATTCGGATAGTTTCGATATGCTAAAGAAAGAGAGAAGATTTGAAATAGTTAAAATAATAAAAAATATAAAAGATACAAATCCAAAAGCTGGAGGAGCAACCATAAAGGACATAAAAGAAGTTAAAAATTCTGTATTAAAATCTTGCAGTGAAAAGACACTACAAAGAGAATTGATCTCAATGGTCAAAGACCATGTCCTTAACAAAATTGGTGAGAAGAGATGGTCCAAATATTCTCTTAAATAGACCCAAAGATTCTCTATCAAAAAATACTTAATTTTCACCCAGATTTGTTTCAATGTATCTGTTCTATATATTGTAGGGCAGGGTAGGTATGCGGTTGCTTTTTATAGCAAAATTTGCTATTATGTATGAGTGGATTTTGAGGCCTAAAACCTTAGTTATCCACATATAATTTTGCTCTCTTGTAGAGTAAGGATTATAATAATCTTGTTAATGCAGTTCACGCATTTTATATGTCTTAACTGTGTTAACAATCTGTATTTGTTTTTGTTTGAAATTTTGTCGAAAGAATTTCATACAGAAACAAGGAAAGATCATTGAAAATTAAATAGTAATTTTTACAGAATTTAATAAATCCTGTAAGAAAAATGTTTAGTTTTCTCCGCCTTTAAAAGCGGGTCTATCGCAAGGTAGAAATGTTTTCGTTTATATCTGTCCACTATGTTATTGTCTTCGTTAAAAAGCTGACAAAAGTATAGTGATAGAAAAATTGTGCAGTTCTTAGTTTTGTCGAAACTAATTAATGATTGCACGAACCTGTTTAGTAATTTTTATATATTAAAAAATAAAAAATTACTTCGCAGAAATTAAAAATAACTTTATGAGTAAATTATTCAAATCAAAAATCCTTCTTGGAGTTATGATGCTTGGATTAGTTATCGGTGGTGGTTTTGCTTCAGCAAAATCAGTTTCTGCTGCTGATTGTTCAATCACTATGAGTCTTAGTGTAGGTATGAGAAACAGTCAAGTTACTTGTTTGCAAAATACACTCGGTGTATCTCCTGCAACAGGATACTTCGGTTCTATAACTAAAGCAGCTGTGGTAGCATGGCAAGCTGCAAACGGATTACCTTCAACAGGTCTATTCGGTTCAATGTCACGTGCTAAATTAGCAGGTGGTTCAACATCACCAGTTACAACTTCAGGTTGTGCTGCAGGTGCTATGTTTAACTCAACAACTGGTGCTCCATGTTCAACTTCAACTTCAACAGTTGCTGGTTGTGCTGCAGGTGCTATGTTCAGTTCAACAACTGGTGCTTCATGTTCAGGTTCAACTTCAGTTGTATCAGGAACAAACGGCTACTTAGCTGATATTGCTTTAGATTCAACAAACCGTGTTTCAACAGTTTATGAATCAGAAACAGACAAAGTTGTAGCTGGTTTCCGTGCAACAGCTCGTTTGTCTTCACAAAATGTTAACCGCGTTCGTGTTACTTTTGTAAATTCACTTACTAACTCTTCTGCAAATCTTGGAAAATACATTTCTAGTGTTTCACTATGGAATGGTTCTACAAAATTAGCTACTATGTCAGTAGCTGATGCTGATCGTGCTACATCAAGTGATATTTACACATTCAACTTCGCTGGATTAAACGCTCCAATAGCAAAAGATTCTATTGGTCGTTTCTATGTTTCTGTTAATACTAATGGATCACTTGATTCAGGTGATACAGATAGTAACTGGACAGTTACATTTACAGCTGGAGGAGTAAGTGCATCATCACCAGATGGTACATATGACACATATGTTGATGTTGTTTCTCCAAGTACTACAGGATTACAACAAACAGGATTAATGTTTGGTAAATTTGTTTCAAATGGTATCAAAGCTACAGTTGGTCTATCAACATCAAATCCATCATCTTCAATCGTAGGTGTTGGAAACACTTCTGCAACAAACGGACAAACATTACTTAAATTCACAGTTAAAGCTACAAATACTGACTTGAGTCTAAGAAAAGTTCCTGTTCAAGTTACAACTGTTGGTGCTAACGGCTCTGCTGTTATCAACACATTGAAACTTTACAGAGGTTCTGATTTAGTTGATACACTTGATGGTTCAAATGGTTACACTATTTCAACTTCAATAACAACTACACCAACAGCTGGTGCAACTTCAACTGGTTACAAATTTGTTAACTTATCATCACAAACAATAACTGCTGGTTCTACAGTAGAATTCAGTGTTGTTGCTGATCTTAAGTCAAAGACATCTGGTTCTTACTCAGACGGTACAACAATCGTAGCTTCAGTAGCTAATGCTGACGTATTACTTGCTGCAAACTTCTCAGTACAAGACAAAAATGGTGATCAATTAACAGACAGTGATTCAGCATTACGTCTTGGTTCAGCTGTAGGTAATGTTATGACATTACGTGAAAATGGTGTTAACACAGTTATGGGCTCTGTTGTTACTTCAACAACTGTTGCTTCAAACGGTGACATAACTTCAGTTTCATACAGTATCCCATTGACAATCACTGCTTTCGGTAACGATGCATACATCGGTCAATCAACACAAGAAGCTGTTACATCAACAGGTTCTGGTGCAATTGCATTCGTATTCCAAAACGCAGCTTCAGGTTCTTACTCAAATGACTGGACAAGTACAGCATCACACACTATCATAAGTAATGATGCTACTGCTAACGCTCTAGGAACAGGCTTTATGCTTCCATCAGGAAGTGCTAAGCACTTTACTGTGAACGTTACTCTAACTGGTCCTGTTACACTTAACACTTATTACCGTGTACAACTTAAGACAATCCAAACATTTACTGATGCTGGTCTTGGCTTAGGTTCTGCTGTTAATACATTGTTACCTGTAGACGCATTTAGAACTAACGCTGTATATATCAATAACTAACCTTACTGATATAAACATCTAAACAGAAGGAAAACTGCGAACCACAAAAAAGCACTCAGAAATGAGTGCTTTTTTGTTTTGTATTTTTACGGTATAATGCCTTTATGGATTTATTTCGTAAAAATATTTTGAAATATGGTACTTATTTTTTTGTATTTATTTTACCGCTTATTTATGTCGGTAGTAGAATATACCCGCATCTTTCTTCAAAACCATTCTTTTTTTATGGTGTTGTAGATATTCTTGTCTGTATTTTAATTTACACCATAACAGTTGACCCATCATATCGTTTACCAAAGAAAACACTACTTTGGTTTTTACCAGCTATTGGTTTTTTAATTTGGATGACAATTGCTGGAATATTGGCTGTTGATTCAAATCTTTCATTTTGGTCTACTCTTTCCCGTGGTACAGGATTGCTCACACTCTACCATTCTTTATTATTTACATTTATTGTTGCTTCACTCACGTATCGCTATGGTAAAGAGTATATACAAAATTTTTTACAATGGTTTATTGCTGGTGGTTTTATTCTTGCATTATCTTTATGGTTTGGTTCAGGAGGATTTCATTTACCATATAAATTTTTAACTACTGATGGAGGAGGTGGACTTACAGGAAACTCATCAGTAGCAGCTGCATACTTGATGTTTGTTTTTGTGTTTGGTATATTTCTTTTAACTTTCAAGGATATATCTAAAAAAACAAAAATATTAATTAGTATAGCTTTAGCTACGATTATTTTTTCTCCAATTTTTATAAATATTTACGGTTTATTTACCGGGGGAAGTCTGCTCGGTAATGCCCGTGGAGCATTACTTGGTATTATTATTGGCACAGGTGCGACAGGTTTAGGATGTTTAGCATTATCAAAGAAAAAGACATTTCATTTTTTAGGTATAACAGGGATTGTTCTTAGTCTCATTGTTTTTGTGTTTGGCTGGAAACAGCTTGTGACACCGAACACGGAGCTCCATCAGAAATTTACGCAAGTAGCGTCTGGTACACGTTTTATTTTTTGGGATACTGCAGAGAAGTCTATGAATGAACATCCATGGTTTGGCTATGGTCCTGAAAATCAGGCAATTGCATTTCAGGCACATTTTAACCCAAAGATGTTACTTGCTGAATATAACTATGAAGGATATGCAGATCGATTTCACAATATTTATTATGACATCGGTGCTTCTGCAGGGTATCCAGCAATTATCTTTTATCTTATTTTTATTCTCTCAATACTATTTTGTTTGTATAAATTAAAAGAAAAAGAAATATTGACCACCTTGCAAGCCTCATTGTTTTTTGGATTAGTTGTAGGATATGTATTTCAAAATCTATTTTTCTTTGATTCAGTTTTATCTTTTATGGTGCTATTTTCTTTTGTTGGAATTATTTTTGGATTACAAGATAATTCTATAGAAAATAACAAGTTTAAAATAACTGATCAATATGCTAAAAACCTTATCGTTGGTGTACTTCTTATTTTTTGTAGTATTTCTTTAGTATTCTTTTTGTATCGACCTTATAAAAAAATAGATACAATCGGTAGGGTTTTTAGTAAACAAATTAATAAGCCGTTCAATGAACTGGCAGGCGGGTCTGTTGTTGGAGATGTTTGGGATATTGGTGGATTAGCACACGATACATTTGGTTCACTTTTTAAAAATGCTGTTGCAATAAAAAATAATAAACAAGTCTTACCGTATATCTTAAAAGATTTAGATAATTTTTTGAAATATCTTGAAATTGTCAGAAATGAAAACCCTACTGATTACAGATTGAATATCTCTATTGTTGATTTGTACAACACCAGAGCATATTTGTCTGATACTCCAAATGATGAAAATACTCGTAAACATATCCTTGAAATTTTAGATCACACCCTCACTATTTCACCTAGTAATCCAGAAGTTTATTGGAGAATAGCCCAAGTGTATTCATGGACTACAGATTTGGGTAGTGCTGAAAAAGCGTATAGAGATGCTATAACATTAGATCCAAGTATTTCAGTATCACATAGATTTTTTATTAATTTTGCTAAAAATAAAGGAGATCAAAAACTTTACAAAGAAGCACTTGAACAAGCAGAGAAAGATATACCAGGTTTTAAATTATAATTATATATGGAAAAAATTATTGTCACAGGCGGAGCTGGTTTCATAGGATCTCATATAGTAGATGCTTTAGTTGAGCTTGATTATGAAGTGCATATTGTTGATGATTTATCAGCTGGGAAAATTGAAAATGTTAATTCCCGAGCAATTTTCCATAATGTAGATATCAGGGATAAAGGAAAACTAGTAGAAATATTTAAAGATGTGAAATATGTTTTTCACGAAGCTGCAATGCCACAAGTGCAGTATTCAATAGAGAATCCTATAGAAACACACGATGTAAATGTTACAGGTTTACTCAATGTTTTAGAAGCTTCACGTTTGAATGGAGTTAAGAGAGTTATTTTTGCAGCATCAAGTGCTGTATATGGTGATCAAGATACTTTGCCTTTAATAGAAACAATGAATTCAAATCCACTTTCTCCGTATGGTGCACATAAATATATTGGTGAAGTGTATTGTAAGTTGTGGGCAGATTTATATGGTGTCGAAACTGTATCGCTTCGGTATTTTAATGTTTACGGTTTAAGACAAAGTATCGGTGGTGCATATCCTTGTGTTGTTGCGAAATTTGTAGATTTGTATAAACAAGGTAAACCTCTAACAATAACTGGTGATGGTAATCAAACTCGTAGTTTTATAAATGTTGCTGATGTTGCTCAAGCAAATATTATGGCTATGAAAATAGAAAAAGTCGGTAATGGTGAAGTAATAAATATAGGAACTAATGAAACGTATTCTATAAATAAAATCGCAGAACTCATCGGTGGGGAAGTTGTATATATTGAAAAAAGAGTTGAGCCATATGCTACAAGCGCAAGTATTGTAAAAGTAAAAGAACTTCTTGATTGGTCGCCGAAAATTACTTTAGAAGAAGGTATTTTAGAGTTAAAAAAATAAAACTATGATTATTGTCAGACTACAAGGTGGAATGGGTAATCAAATGTTTCAATATGCATTGGGACGAGTTTTATCGATAAAAAATAATACAGAGTTAAAATTTGATACTTCTTTTTTTGATTTAAATTTATTAGGAGTAACAAAAAGAATTTATAGTTTGGATGTTTTTAATATACAAGGAGATATAGCAAGGAAATTAGATATACCAATTATATATCGAAACAGTTTATTTAATTATTTTTTTTCTAGATTTATGAAAAATAAAGGAAAAGAGAATTCTTTTAACTTTGATTTAAGATTTTTTGATTTAGGAAAAGATGTTTATTTAGATGGATATTTTCAGTCACCAAAATATTTTTCTGGTTTTGAAGATATTATACGTAAAGATTTTACATTAAAAAATAATTTACCACAAAATATACAAGAAGTTGCTAAAGAAATTTCAAATAACGAATCACTCTGTTTGCATGTACGTAGAGGAGATTTTGTTGGTAATAAACATCATGAAGTTGTGAATAATGATTATTATAAAAATGGTATTGATTATATTTATAAAAATAAAAAAATAGATAAAATATATGTTTTTTCTGATGATATAAAGTGGTGTGAAAATAATTTAAAATTTGATTTACCTGTGATGTTTGTAGGAGATGAATATTTAGGAATAAAAGATACAGGGCATTTATTCTTAATGAGTCAGTGTAAAAATTTTGTTATTTCAAACAGTTCATTTTCTTGGTGGGCTGTATGGCTTTCTGATAATAAAGACAAAATTGTTGTCGCACCTAAAAATTGGTTTCCAGATACATCAATAGATACCAGTGATTTAATACCTAACGAATGGATAAAACTATAAAAATATGGATAAATTAGTATCAATTATATTACCAACATATAACGGCTCTAAACGTATAGAAATGGCTATACAGAGCGTTTTAGACCAGAAATACAGTAATTGGGAGCTTTTGGTGCTCGATGATGGCTCACAGGACAATACAGCTTTTATTGTTGATACTTTTGTAAAGCAAGACACCAGAATTAAATATATTAAAAATGAAGTAAATCTTGGTATTCAAAAAACACTCAATAAGGGACTCCGAGAAGCAAAAGGGGAATATATAGCTCGTATTGATGACGATGATGTTTGGATTGATCAAAATAAATTAAGTGAGCAAGTTTTGTTTTTAGAAAAAAATAAAGAGTATGTTTTGGTTGGTACGGGAGTGATTATTGTTGATGAAAATAATAATGAATTATTCAGATACTTCTTACCAGAAAAAGATATTCAAATAAGAAAAACAATTCTTGGAAAAAATTGTTTTATACATTCAAGTGTTCTTTTTAGAAAAGATGTTGTATTAAAAATAGGTGGTTATGATGAGTCTGTAAATACACGTCACGTTGAAGACTATGATCTTTGGCTTCGTCTTGGACTTTGTGGTAAATTTTCAAACCTATCATCATATTCTGTTAGATTTAAATTACATGATGCAAGTATTAGTGCACAAAATAAGATAGAACAATATAAGAAAATTTTTAAAGTAATAAAACATTTTAAAGGTAAATATCCAAATTATCTCATTTCATATCTTCGTGCCTTAGCTCGTATTATTGTTTATGGTTTTTTTGTTAAACTTCCTTTTCGTATTTCTTTTAATAAAATGTTTAAACTGTATCAAAAATACTGGTAATCTTTTTATGACAATTCTTTTGCTAAAGAAATTATTTTTTCTATAGAATCAGTTTTATTATTTTTTTGGTCATTCCAATTCGAGATTCTCATTAAGTGAATCCAGTCACCTATGCATTCTATAGTAGTAGCTGTATTTGAATTATTTATTTCTAACACTTTTTTCTCTATTTTAGTATCGATATATATTTGAGGTAATTTTTTTAAATTATTTTTATTAATATTTTTATATAAGATGTAATAGTTTGATCCACCAGTATCGAGGCCTTTTGATGGCATGAAATTCATAGTAATATTTTTTAAATTTTTAAAATTATAAAAACAAAATCCTGCCCATAGATACCATTTATTTTCTCTTTCTTGTATTAAACCAAATACATTATTTTGTATATCTGGAATTACAGATGTTTCTTTGTAAGGGAATATATCGTGATCTAAGAAACCAAAAAAATGTGGTTCGTATTTTTTTATTATATTTTTATAAACCCAATTGAGAGCAATTCCGTGTGATTTACTTGGATTTTTATATGGGTTTGGCGGTAGTTTTATATAAGGTATTTTTTCATTTATGCAATAGTTTTTTATTTCTTCTGACAAAGAGAATATTGATGAATTATCAGCAATCATGTATATAAATTCATCTTTTAAATTTTTCTTTAATTGCGGGTACTGTATTTTTAGTATATCGAGATTATTAAAAGCAATTGTTGTAATGAGTAAATTAGTATTAAAAATTTCTACTCCATTATCTAAAATTAATGCTTTTTTGTATTTATAAAATAAGAGTTTACCAAAATTCGGAAGATTCTTTCTAATCTTAGTCATTAAGTTCCTTATTTTTTTAATCAATACTTCAGTTTTTGTTTCCTGTTTTTTTCGTAATGTATTATGTCCACCATAATTATTTTTATCTCGTATTAATATTTTTTGTTTAAAAGGCAAATTCCATCCTTCAGGATAAAGGTATTCTGGCCCTAGTATTTTTATATCATTTTGGTCTATTAAGTATTTATTCCAATGTGATTCATCATGCCATTTTGCTATAATCTTGTTTTCCGTATCAATGTATACATTCTCTTTCATTGTTTTCATTGCATTAATGAATTCTGCTGTTTTTCCACCATTCAATCCTCCTGCAAAATATTGTATTCCTTTTTCCGGTGATATATATGCAGTAGATTTTTTATTATTTTCATAAGTGAATTTATTTCTATTTTTGTCATAAAATCCTGGATGTAATACTGCAACAAGATTCTCATTGTTAATAGGTAAAAATTCTTCCTGAGTAATTTTTTCTAATACGAGCAAATTAGCATTAAAAAAGAACAAATAATCCATATTTGCCAATTTTCTTTCATGTTTTAGAAATACGTGGAATCTTTTTAATGTATTATCAGGCCAGCCCAAGTCACGCTGATATATTTTATGAATTCTTGGATTTTCATTTTCAAAATCTATTTTATCTCCATCAGTAAATACAAAATAATGTTTTTCGGAATCGTTGATGAAATTTTTCTCCATACTCAAATAGAATTCTTTCCAAAAGATAGTGTAGTTACCAGTGCATATATAAAGTATTCCTATTTTCATATTTTTTTATTTAAAAGCAATGTCATTCCAGGTAAACCTGTCTTTGTGTCTATTAATACAAAAACATCATTTTTATCTTTTAAAAATTCTTTTACAGCCTCGTATGGATCTATATTATAATTGCTTTCTTTTGTTTGAAAAAATGTATCGTGTATTATAATGTTTGACTGAGGGTATTTTTCAAAAATCCCATTGAGCTCTCTTTTTACTGATTCATATGAATGATCACCATCAAGAAAAAAAAGTGGTATTATTTTTTTACCCTCTTTTCCTTTTAGTATAGAAAGGGAAGTGTCTAATCCATCTCCTAAGTGTAGAGATACATTTTTAAATTTTTTAACAAATTTACCTCTTTCTTTGTGTGGGTGCTCATTGTGTTCTATATTCTCAGGTAAATCGATAGAATGTATTTCTGTTTCGATATTAAAATAACGAGCTGTTTCATGAAATATCCTTGCAGATTTACCAAAGTGCGTACCCCATTCAAATAAATGAGTTGGTTTTATAAAACAAATAGCCCCAGACATAAGCATTAGTTCATTTAATGGAAATGGGTGAAATCCAACACTTGGAATGATTTTATCAATAATAAATTCCGATAATACCCAATTATTAACTTCAAATTCTTTTCCAGTGTTACTGATTAAGACATTTTTGTTTTTTTTGTAGAATATTTTTTTTATTATATTTTTTAATTTTGTTTTAAGCATGAATTATTTTTTTGATTAAATTTAATAATTTATTTTTTATAAGATTCTTTTTTATAAGATATCTGAAATAGGGGAGATTCATTTTTTTTGACCATATTATAAAATTATCTAAGGCTAGGATTTTTATTCTTTCCGCTGATGTTTCATTTGCCCGTATACTTGTTTGTGGGTGGTCGTCATATATAACCAAGGGTTCATTAATAAAAGCAAAATTAGTCTGAGTGGTTATTCTAAGCCAGCATATAAAATCGGCATAACTGCCGTATTCTATTGCTTCTGAAAATCCGCCAACTTTTTCAAGAACTGATTTATGAATCATCGATGAGCTACACACAACACTGTTGCTATTTAATAAATCATTAAAAGATATTTTTTCTTTTTTATAATTGATCATATTTCCAATTATATTTATACCATTTATTTTTCTTATTGCATTAGTACAGATAGCTTTGCATTTTGTTTCATAAGCTTTTTTTATTTGTTTTTCTAATTTTGTCGGCAACCATTCATCATCACTATCACAGAAAGCAATCCATTCTCCTTTGCTTATTTTTATTCCATTATTTCTAGGAATAGCTGGTGTTCTAGAGTGTGGAAGTGGAATCCATTTAACTAAATCATTATTTATTTGATCTACAACTTCTTTACTATTATCTGTTGATCCATCATCACAAATAAGTATCTCAAGAGGTTTTAATGTTTGATTTATGCAACTTTTAATAACATTCTCAAGCGTTTTTGCTCCATTCCAATTAGGTATAACAACTGAAATATTTGAAATTTCTATATTTAAATTATTTTTCATTTATTTCCCAATTTTCCCAAACAAATTCATATTGGTAAGTGATGTGGTGAGTTTCTTCTAATTCTTTTTGAATTTGTAACATTCTTTCTTTTGCGTTAGGTACAAAATCGTGAAATTGTACTTGAATATTTTTTATTTTTGAAATAAATCCAGTTCCAATTAGATTTTCCAGTAAATCATATTCACCGCCTTCTATATTAATTTTTATTAGATCTATATGATCAATATTATTTTCTTTGAAAAAGATTGAAGCATCAGTTACTAGTATGTGTTCATTTTTAGCGTCTTCTTTAAACAAAGAAGAGCTATCTTCTAATAAAGAGATAGACATCTCTCTGTTTTTATTTGAAAGTCCTAAATTATATATATTTATTTTATTGTTTTTAGTAAATCTTTCTTTTATTTTCTCAAAAAAACTTTTTACTGGTTCAAATATATGTATAGTACATTGGTATTTTGCAAAAATATCACTTGACCACTGTCCCTCGTATCCACCAACATCAACAACAACAGAAGAACCATTAAGCTCATAATTTATTCTTAATGTTTTATCTCCATCTATTTTAAACCAAGGAATAACTCTTTTTGTTTGCTCATCTTCTTTTTTATTTTTTCTAAAAAAAAGACTTATTTTTAACAATATCTTTTCTAAAATAATTGTAATATTTTTTATATATGATTTTGTTGATTTATATATTGAAAAATTTATTGTTGGTAGTTTAACATTTTTGAAATTTATCTCACGTTTTGTAAGTTTAAGAATATTATTATATGTAGGTATTTGTGTTAATACAGGAGTTCCGTCATACCCAGTTATTATATATGTTAGGTGTTTTGAAATAAAAATTTTTTCAAGTACAGGCTCATCTATTCCTAATTTTGAAAATTCGTCTTCTCTTACAAAAAACATATTTGTTTCAGTAATACATACTAATTTGTAACCTTTTTGATGAGCAAGAGTATTGATAGATAAAGCAGAAGAACCAAAGTATTGATCTTCTCCTTGCACTAAATCTAAACTCACAGGTATTGTAGGATTATATTCAATTATGATTACTCTTGGTTTAGCTATGAGAGTTTCTAATATGTAATAATCATTTCCGTCTATATCAATAGAGAGTAAATCTATTTCTTTATTTGGAAATGTTTTCGCTAATATTTTGTCTAAAGAATTTTCACCTTCTTTTTTTACAAATGCACAATATGGTTTTACTTTTGGAAATTTAGAAACTGATATTTCTAAATCTTTACATTTTTTCTCATCGCCTTCTATTAAAAGGGCAGACCAATTATTTTCATGCCATAAGTTCCATACATTACTTAAATGTTTTCCATCCCAAGCCCCAAATTCTATACAAAATCTTTCTTTTGTACTGATTCTTTTAAATATTTCTTCTGTGATTCCATCCTCTCCCCATTGGGAAGTGATATTCTTTTTATATATTTCTATATTTTCCATGATATTTTTGGTGCTAATATTCCAGGTCTTTGGTTAATCCAGAATGGTTTATTATTAAATTCTTTATTTATTTCGACTATTAATGTTGGGTTTCCTTTATTTGGTTCAAAAAACCATTCTTTTCCATGTATACCACCGATTAATTCTATTATATATCTTCCATTGTTTAAAATTTCTAATGGTAGTTTTGATTGAAAAATATTTTTACCAACTTTTAATTCAATATCATTGTCATCTGTTTGATATGACCAGTATAAAAGTTCCATATTTTCTGTGTACAAAGCATATCCTATTGTTAACTCTTTATTTATTTCTTTTATTTCTGCTTCTATTTTTATATATATATCTTTATCTTCTCTTATTATTTCAAAAACTTCTGGTTTAAAGAAAATATTTTCTTTAACATTATTTTTATTTATCCATTTTTCAGACACACCATCATTGTTTTGATTTAAATATTCTTTTATTATTTTTTCTGTACTATCAATATCTTTTACAGATCCTTTTTCTAACCAAATAACTTTTTCACATATTTTTTTAACTGCCTCCATATTATGACTAACAAATAAAATAGTGCGTCCTTGGTTTTTTGTAATATCTTCCATTTTACCAAGGCATTTTTTTTGAAATTCAGCATCACCAACAGCGAGTACTTCATCAATAATCAATATATCTGTTTCCATATGAGCTGCGACAGAGAAGGCGAGACGAACATACATTCCACTAGAGTAGTATTTTACTGGAGTGTCTAGAAATTTCTCAATACCTGCAAATTCTACGATTTTTTCAAATTTCTTTATTATATCTTTTTTCTTTATACCCAAAATAGCACCATTTAAAAATATATTTTCTCTTCCTGTAAGTTCTGGATGAAAACCTGTTCCAACTTCAAGTAAACTCCCAACAGTACCGTGGATTTTGATCTCTCCGGTCGTCGGTGGAGTGATTTGTGAAAGTATTTTTAATAATGTAGATTTTCCTGCACCATTTTGGCCAACAATACCTACAACTTCACCTTTTTTTATTTCAAAATTTATATCTTTTAATGCCCAAAATTCTTCTTTTGTTCCTATACCAGCGACTTGTTTAATTTTATTTATTAAAAAAGAAAAAGGATTCACAAATACATTTGTTATTTTATCTCGTAGTGTAACATAACCAATTTTTTGATGATTAATGTTGTATTTCTTACCTATATTTTTTACTTGTATTATTGGTTTTTCCATATATTTAAATTAAATCAGCAAAATATCTTTCTGTTTTTTTGAATGTGTAAATTCCGAATAACATAAAGATAAAAGTAGCAAAAAGTGAAATACTAACTAATGTCCAGTTTAGAACCGTTGTTCCAAGTAATGCAGCACGAGCACTTTGAATGACACCCATCATGGGGTTGAGTGCAAGTATCCAAGAATATTTTCCTGCAATTCCTGCTGGATAAATAACTGGTGTGACAAACATAAGTATTTGTATAAAAAATGGTAAAGCATAACGTACATCTCTGTATTTTACATTTACTGAAGCGAGAAAAAGGCCAAGACCGACTGAAGCCATAAATGTGATTATTAAAAGAAGGGGGAGGATTAATAATCCTAAAAGGTTTGGAGTGTATCCATAATAGAACATCATACCGATTAGTATTATCGAAGCAAATGCAAAATCAATAAATTTTGTCATTACAGAAGAAAGGGGAAGTAAAAGTCTTGGGAAATAAACTTTTGTGATTATTGATTGATTTGTTATTAGCACATTACTCGTATCTGTAAGAGCAGAAGAAAAAAATTGCCAAAACAAAAGACCGGTATAAACAAAAATAGGGTAGGGTACTCCGTCAGAAGAAATTTTTAATAAACCACCAAAAAAAACAGTAAATACTACCATTGTGATAAATGGTTGCAATATTGCCCAAAGTACACCGATAACTGTTTGTTTATAACGTACTTTTAAATCTCTCCATGTGAAAAAATAGAGCAATTCTCTGTATTCCCATATTTCTTTTAGGTCAGAAAAACTAAATAATTTCTTAGGTTTTATAACTGTAGTATGAGTGTGGCTCATAATTCTATACTAGCATTTTATAGGTTTTTTTCCAGTTTAATGAGTAAATATTATTTGTATTGTTCTCACAATAATTCCCATATCAAGAAAAAAATTTCTGTTTTTTATATAGTGTAAGTCATATTCAAATTTTTCTTTTGAATCTTCTATGGTGCGAGCGTATCGATATTTTATTTGAGCCCAACCAGTGAATCCGGGTTTTATTGTGTGTCTTAAAAAATAATATGGAATTTCTTTTTCAAGCATATTTACGAATTCTGGTCTTTCTGGTCTTGGCCCTACGAGTGTTATATCACCACGAAGAATATTGATCATTTGAGGTATTTCATCGATGTGAAGTTTGCGTATTATTTTTCCTATACGAGTTATGCGTATATCTTCAGAGCTCGCCCATACAGCTCCATTTTTTTCGGCATCAATTTTCATTGAGCGAAATTTTATTATTGAGAATTCTTTATTTTTTAACCCGATACGTTTTTGTTTGTAAAAAATATTTTTACCATCTTCTGTGTATATTAAAAATGAAGTAACTATTGTTATTGGGAGAGTTATTATTAACACTAATACAGAAAAAAATATATCTAAAAACCTTTCTATTGTTTTAGATAGAATATTTTTTCTATCTTCAAGCATATCAAGAGCAATTACATCATTCATAAGTTCAACTGGTATTTTAGAAAGAATAATCTGAAAAGCCTTGTTTATATCTAAGTGAATATAATTTGATCTACTTAGTTCTAATAAATCAATATTACTATTACTAGAAGCATATACAACCGTATTTATTTTAAAATTACTTTTTTGCAGCATTTCAAAATTTTCAAAAGTACCTTTGTATTCATATCCAATAGGAGGATTATCTGTTATGTTTTTAATAAGTATTTTTGATTCAGGTGTTTCTCCTATAAACGCAATATTGTTTTTGAATTTTTTTGAAAAAAGACGATAGAAAGATCTTCTCCAAATTAAAATGAAAAAAGTAAAGTATAGTTGAGTTATGATTAAATTTGTTTTTGGTGTAACAGAAAAAGGGAAAATATAAAATAATATTATTCCTGTTATTGCACTTACAATGATTGCAAAAATAAATTGTCTTATGTTATTGAGTGTTGGTTTTAGCGCACTTACTTCGTACAAATTAAAAATATAGAAAATTAGAAAAACTAAAATACCCCAAATTATGAATGGTTTTAAGTGCAGGGGGATTTGTTCTGTTGCCTTCGGTAAACCAAAACGACTTATTAACATCAAGTATCCAGCCAGACAAAGAGAAAGTCCATCACCAATAAAAAGTATACTTTTACGCCATTTTTCCATATATTTATTGATTATACACAAAATTTGTCAAATTGAAAATAATGTTTTAAATTTGTATTTTATTGACTTTTTTTATTTTTACTATATTATAAATCAAAATAACTTTGATAAATAAATTAGTATAAATAATTAAATCTAATAAAAATGAAAAGTTTCAAAATTATTCTTGAACATAATGTGGATCAAGAGACCGCTATTGAAAAAATCAAACAACTAAAAATTTTAGGTAAATGGAAATTTGATTCCAAAATAGCCAATCCTCTTTTAACTCATGAAATAAAATTTATTGAAGAGTATTCATTTTCCTACATAAGACTAGAGGTTTCTTCATATTTAATGGATATCAAAATAAAAATTGATGAAAAATTTATTGAAATTGAAGGTAATGCTTTACACATGGTAAGAGAATTCTCTAATGCTATTCAATCAGCTTTTGTTGAAGCCTTAAATCTTATTTTTGTTAAAAAAACAGGAGAAATCAAAGAGGGTGAATAGATCGAATCTATTAAAAAATCCCTAACAAATAAATATTTGTTAGGGATTTTTCTTTTTTTATCTTAATACTTTATCTAATTTATTTATTACACTATTTGAAGGTTCTGCGCCGTCTATAGTATCTACAACTTCACCATTTTTTAATATAAAGCTTTTAGGCGTACCTTCTACACCAGCTTGAGATCCTGCACTTGTTTCATCTAACACTGCTTGTTTGTATTTATCAGAATCAAGACATTTATTAAATATCGTAGTATTTAATCCTAATTCGCTAGCAAAAGATTTTAGATTTTTATTTGAAAAATTACCTTGATTTTCACCTTTTTGGTGTGTGAAAAGATAGTCGTGATATTCCCAGAATTTTCCTTGATCATCTGCACATTTTGCAGCTTCTGCTGATTTTATAGATTCATCTCCAAGAAAAGCGAAGTCTCTATATACGAAAGAAACTAAACCTTTATTTACATAATTATTTTTAATTGTTTCTTCTGCATCTTTATGAAATCTGCCACAGAAAGGGCATTGAAAATCAGAATATTCTATAATTGTAATTTCTGCATTAGGATTTCCTAGAACTTTATCACTTGTAGAAATAGGTGGAACTGTTTCTAATGCTTTAATATCGTTTCGAACATTTTTTATAGCTTCATTTGCCTTAGGAGAAGATCCGTTTTTTAACCAAGAAAAACCTATAAGCACAGAACCAGCTACAACAATACTAGCTATTATTATTGAAGTGCTTAGGTTTATTTCTTTTGTGTTTTTTATCTCTTGAACTTCTTCTTTTGTATTTTCTTCAATATTCATATTTTATGTATTTAAATAATAAACAATCCACTTTTCTTATTGTACCATACTTCTTCTAATGTTATAATAAAGTTATTATAAAGGTCCTTTATTATTAATAATTTAATTATAAAAAAATTATGAAAAATTGTAAATGTGTTCCAGCAATGATAGCAAAGATTTTAGTTATTGTTGGTGGATTGAATTGGGGCTTGGTAGGAGTCGGTATGCTTATGAATAGTATGAACAGTTGGAATTTAGTAAATATGCTTTTTGGTACAATGCCAATGATAGAAGCAATTGTTTATGTTCTCGTAGGTGTTTCTGCTGTTGTTATGATCTTTGGTTGTAAGTGCAAGAAATGTATGGAAGGATGTGCAACTTGTGGAATGGGACCAAAAGAATCTTCAAATATGTAATTTGTTTTTTAATAAATTATAGAAAAATCAGCCTCGCACTTACGTGCGAGGCTGATTGCTTTTTGGGCTATTTTCTGTTAAAATATATATAATTTTATGGCTTCAGTTTTTGGTATTTTATTTTACATAGTTAGTTTTTTGGCCGTTTACGTGCAAGTTTTTTTACTTGTTACTTTTTTTGAAAATAGAAAAAAAATCATAATCAGAAAAGATGCTATTACGCTTAATGAGTATCCAACTGTTACCATAATAGTACCTTGCTATAACGAAGAGAAAACCGTTTTAAATACTATTGATTCGTTGCTCGAACTTGATTACCCAAAAGATAGGTTAGAAATTATTGTTGTAGATAACGCTTCCAAAGATGGCACTTGGAATGTTTTACAAAATTTAGAAAAAAATTCTCAAATAAGAATTTTTCAAGAAAAAAAAGTAGGGAAACATAATGCTTTAAACAAGGGCTTAGAAAATACTCAAACAGAATTTGTTGGTTGTCTTGATGCTGATTCTACTGTTCACCCTGAATCCTTAAAAAGGATAATGAGTTATTTTGTAAATGAAGATACAATGGCTGTAGCTCCTAGTATAGTAGTTCGTAATCCAAAAAATATTCTCCAGTACGCACAACGTGCAGAATATGATATGGCACATTACAATAAAAAAATGTTGGCATTTTTAGGAGGTATACACGTAACTCCTGGTCCTTTTTCTATTTTTCGTAAAACAGTATTTGATAAAATTGGTATTTACAGAAAAGCACACCATACGGAAGATCAAGAAATAGCTCTTCGAATGCAAAAGAATGGTTTGAAGATAGATCATTGTCCAGATGCTTATGTGTATACAGGAAGTCCAAATAGTATACCTAAATTATATCGTCAGCGCGTACGTTGGATTTATGGTTTCATAAGAAATGCTTTTGATTATAGAGAATTATTTTTCCGTCCTAAATATGGAACTATCGGAATCTTTACATTACCATCAGGTATTATTTCTATTACTGGTACGATATTTCTTTTGTTTTTTTCTTTCACAAGGTTGTATGAGTATGTAGCAAAAAAAGTTTTAGAATCTCAGGCTGTTGGTTTTCATGTTTTGGGTGGTAATTTATTTTCTTTTAATCTTTTCTTTCTAAGTACAAAGGCTTTTGTGTTTATATCTATAATATTGTATATTTTGGTTATTGCTGGATTGCTTAATGGTAGAAAAATGATCTATGGCAGGGGAAAGTATACTTCTTGGGACATTCCAGTTTTTTTGGTTATATACAGTGTTTTAGCCCCAATTTGGCTCTTAAAAGCAGTATATAACGCTATAACTTCACATGAAGCAAGTTGGTCAAATGAAAGAGATTATTTAATAGAAAACCCTGTTCAAAATAAATAAATATAAATATATGGAAACAAATATAGAAAAAAATTTAAAGAAAAATGATTGGTTTAAATATATTGTAGTTTTTGTTATTACATTAGGACTTTTTGCTACAGCAGGAGGGCTTAGTAATTTTTTTACAAATAAAAAAATACAAACAATGCGTGATATTCAAGATAAACTTTCCACAGATATTTTGTCTTCTGAAACTCAATTCACTCTTCTTTCTGAGCTTTCTTGTAGTCAAAACGATGGACAGGAAAATCTTTCCGACGAACTTTCTGATATGGCTCAAAAGATAGAATACAGTGAATCAAACTTCAAAACAAATGAAACAGCAACAGAATTAAAAAGATATTATACTATTCTTGAAATTAAAGATTATTTGTTGATGAAGAAAATAAATGAGCGTTGTGGCCAAAAACGTTCTTCTATTTTGTATTTTTATACAACAGCAGAAAATTGTACTGAATGTACAAAGCAAGGTTTTGTTTTAACTGAGCTTCGTAAGAAATATCCGGATCTCCGAGTATATTCTTTTGATTATAATTTAGATCTTTCTGCACTTCATGCACTTATAAAGATTTATAAAATAGAAGATACAAAACTTCCAGCGTTAATCATAAATGAAAAGAAGGTAACAGGGTTCTCCACTATTGAAGAAATAGAAAAAATACTACCAAAAGTAAAAGCTACTAAAGTTTTACCTAAAACACAAAATAACTAATATCTATTGACTTTTTACTTAAAAAGTATATAATGTTTATAGTATAAACCAGAAGAACTGATAAGTTCATTCACAAAAAAATAAGACAATGATACATTCAAGTATAAGACTATCCGATGATGACGAAGCTAGATCATATGGAGCAGAATTTACCAAAAAACAAGAAATTGAAAAAACACAGAAGCCTGTTGATTTTAGTCCAGGTCAAAATTATCATTGGTATGAAGAAATAAAAAAAGCTCAAAATTTTTACAAAAAAATTTTTGGTCTTACAAAATTTCCTGATTTACCAATGCCGAAACATCATTTAAATATTAATCGTGTAACTTATATTTTTGATGATATTTCTGAAGAAGATTATCGAAAAGCTTACGCGAAGAAGTTTGGTGAGAATCAGATTTTTGTAAAACTTATAAATGGTCTTGATATTGTAAAACCTGTTAGGCCTAAGGGTGATTATGTAATTGGTTATTTTGACGATCCTGAGGTGCATTTGATTGGACTTAGTCATAATGATGCATTAGAAACTGGTACCATTATTACGGATACTAGGGAATATCTTGCGACTGCTTTTATGAGACGTTATGAAAAAGGAGACAGATACGATAAACAAAAAATGACAATTCTTTCTACGGTAGTAGGAGGAAAAGCTCGTGTTATGTATTTATCCAAAGATGGAAGAATGTTTCCTAAATATGTCGATTTAAATGCAACTAGTCCTTTTATGGGTTACAGAAGGATAGAATTAGCTTAAACAAAAAAACGTAAACACACAAAGTTGTTTACGTTTTTTTTACTTTTCTTGAGCCGCTTCTCGGACTTGAACCGAGGACCTTCGCTTTACAAAAGCGTTGCTCTACCAACTGAGCTAAAGCGGCGTTGTATTCTGTTGTCGTTTACCAAAACAGCCAAAGAGGTATTACATTCCATACTAGCATTTTTTTTGTATAAATCAACCCTAAGAATTTAACTCTTCCTCTATTATTTTTTCTTTCAAATTCTTAATTTTATTTTTATATTCAGATATACCTTTCAAAAAACGATTAACTTCTCTTTTTTCTGGTCCCAATTTTGATGTGCTTTTATTATATTTATTTATTATTTTATGAGCAATTTCACTACCTTTTCTTCTTAATAAAATATAAGTTCTTATTGATGTTCTTAATATGATACTTATAATTATCAAACTATATTGTCTAGTATTTTTTACAAAAATATGACGCACTTCGTGTACTGGAGGAAGATAAGGATCATCGTTAATAATGATCCTTGATCCAGCACGAATAAGAAAAACCCTTTTCATAATCATAATGACTAGACCTATGAGTGCTATAAAAAACAAAATTAAAACAAGAGTCATCTTTATATTTTATTATGATTACTACTTAGTAGCAAGCTATATTGAATAGCGTTTTACTTCTTTTATTTTTGCATTTGCTTTTGAAAGCAAACTTGAAATAGTTTCATCGCCATTTTTGATGAAAGGTTGTTCTGTGAGAGTTTTTTCTTTGAAATATGTTGAGATTTTTCCTTCAAGCATTTTATTTTTTATTTCTTCTGGTTTATCGATACTTGCAACTTCTTTTTGGAAGATTTCTGTCATTGTATTTTTCATCTCTTCTGTGATTTCGTCAGCTGTGATATATTCTGGTTTCATTGCAGCGACATGCATAGCTATGTCTTTAGCAAGTTCCATTGTTCCACCTTCAAGAGAAACAATAACTGCTGATTTACCATTGTGTACATAATATCCTAGTGTACTTCCTGTTACTTCGTAAGTTTCACCGAGTTGGATGTTTTCACCAGTTTTTTGAATGATAGGATCTATCATATCTTTTGCTTCTGTTTTCATTTTTTCCACTCCTTCAGATATTGCTTTTTGTGATAGGGAAGAAAGAAGGTTAGTGAAATCTTCGTTTTTTGCTACGAAATCAGTCTCACAATTAAGTGCAAGTAATATTGCTTTATCGTCTTTTTGTACAACAGCTATTGCTCCGTCTTTTGCTTCACGTCCAGCTTTCTTTAGAGCTATATCTCCACTAGATTTTTTTAATATAGCTACAGCTTTTGCCATATCACCCTCAGCTTCTTCTAAAGCTTTTCTACATTGCATAACAGAGACACCAGTAGCATCTCTTAATTCTTTTACAAGTTCTGTTGTTATTTGTGACATATTTTTTTGAACTCATTATGGGTTCTATTTTTTTCGGGTCCTCGGGGGAAATCACCAGACCACTTAAAAAACAAAACCCATAATGAGTTTGTTATTTTTAATTTTTATCAGCAACTGACATTTGTCCTTGCTTGTAAGCATCAGCTATAGCTTTAACAAAGACATTGATACTGTTTCTTGAAGCATCATTTGCAACGACAGCAAAAGATAGTTCTTTTATGTTTGAGTCAGTATTTGTAAGGGCAATAACTGGAAGATTTGATTTACGAGCTTCTGTAGCAGCAATAGCTTCTTTTTTAGCATCAATTATAAACATAGCATCTGGTATTTTTTTGATACCAAGCATACCAGAATAATATTTATCTAATTTTTCCATTTTTTTAGCGAGAACGAGTCTTTCTTTCTTTGTGTATTTTTGTAGTTCACCTTTTTCGTTTTCAACTTTGTAATTTTCAAGTTCAGCTATTCTTTTTTTGATTTCACTAAAATTACTGATAGCTCCACCGATCCATCTTTCGATAACGTATGGCATATTGATAGATTCTGCAGACATCTTGATAGCTTCACGAGCTTCAGGTTTTGTACCAACAAAAAGAATAGTCTTGTTTCGAGCACCAAGGTCTTTTACGTATGCACAAGCATCAGCAAGCATTTTTTCTGTTTTCTCTAGGTCTATGATATCTGTTTTAGCTTTTGTAGTAAAAATATAAGAAGAAACTGAAGGATGTCTTCTTGTTTTTGAGTAGCCGTATTGGGCTCCTGCTTCGAACATTTTATCTATTGTAACTGTTTCGTTTTTTGACATGTATATATAATTTATAATTAATAATCTTACCTTGCGACTTAAACAAGCCTTTTAATGCTTATTTTTCATCTAGAAATTAAAAACCCATCTCTAGACAGGTGTTTATATAATAGCAATAATTTTAATTATTTGCAAATTTCATAAGCTTTTGCAAAGCCTAAGTTTTTAGGGTAGTATGGGATATATGAGACAAACAAAACTTTTTACTAAAACAAGGAAAGAAGCTCCAGCAGACGAAGTTTCAAAAAACGCTGAACTTTTGATCCGTGGTGGTTTTATACATAAAGAAATGGCGGGAGTTTACAGTTTTTTGCCTTTAGGTGTAAGAGTTTTAAAAAAGATAGAACAAATAGTACGAGATGAAATGGACATGATCGGTGGTATTGAGATGAAGACTTCTGTAATGCAATCAAAAGAAGTTTGGGAAAAAACTAATAGATGGGATGATGAAATTGTAGATAATTGGTTTAAAACAAAATTAAAAAACGGAGGAGAAGTCGGCTTGTCTTTTACAAACGAAGAAGCTCACTCAAATATTTTAAAACAATATGTAAATTCATATAAAGATTTACCTGTATATGTTTATGATTTTAAAAATATTTTCAGAAATGAAACTAGAAGTAAATCCGGCATTTTAAGAGGTAGAGAGTTTTATTGGAAAGCATTATATTCTTTTTCTAAAGATGAAAATGAGCATAATGAATTTTACGAAAAAGCTAAAATTGCTTATAAAAATATTTTCCAAAAAGTTGGAATTGGACATCTTACATATATTACTTTTGCTTCAGGTGGAACTTTTTCAAAATTTTCTCATGAATTTCAAACAGTTACTTCTGCTGGAGAAGATACTATATATATAAACGAAGAAACTTCTGTTGCTGTAAATCAAGAAGTATTTACAGATGAAGTTTTAAAAGATTTAAATTTAGAAAAAGAAAAATTAGTTGAAAGGAAATCTATAGAAGTCGGTAATATTTTTTCATTGGGTACAAAATTCTCAGCTCCTTTTGATTTGAAATTCAAAAATGAAAACAATGAAGAAAATTTAGTAATAATGGGTTCTTATGGTATTGGCCTGACTCGTCTTATGGGTACAGTAGTAGAAGTACTTTCAGACGATAAGGGTATTATATGGCCTGAAAGTATTGCTCCTTTTAAAATTCAATTACTTTCTTTAGGTGAAAGTGAAGCTGTCTTGAAAGAAGCTGATAATGTGTATGAAAGTTTAGTAAAAGCTGGTATTGAAGTTATCTTTGATGATAGAAGTGGAATGCTTGCAGGAGAAAAATTTGCAGATTCTGATTTATTAGGAATTCCTTATAGAGCTGTTGTTTCTGAAAGAAGCCTAAAAGAAGGTGGTATTGAAATTAAAAAAAGAACAGAGGAAAAAGGAAAAGTTGTTTCTCTTACAGAATTGTTGGAATTATTAAAAATGACAGGTAACGAATAGTAATTATGTTTAAAAAATTTTATAAATTATTTTCAAATGATATTGGTATCGATCTTGGCACAGCAAATACGCTGGTGTATTTGAAAGGGCAAGGTATTGTGATAAATGAGCCTTCTGTTGTTGCTGTAAACGTGAAGACAAATCAAATTCTTGCCGTAGGAGCACAAGCTAAACAAATGCTTGGCCGTACACCTGGACACATAAAAGCTGTCCGTCCTCTTGTGGATGGAGTTATTTCCGATTTTGAAGTTACAGAAGAGATGCTTTCATATCTCATAAATAAAGCTGACAAAATGGTAAAGAAATTTGTGCGTCCAAGAGTTGTTATCGGTGTTCCTTCTGGAACTACAAACGTAGAAACTCGTGCTGTGTATGATGCAGCAAAGTCTGCAGGTGCAAGAGAAGTGTATCTAGTAGAAGAGCCTATGGCTGCAGCTATCGGTATTCGTCTTCCTGTAAAAGATGCAGTTGGTTCTATGATTGTAGATATTGGTGGAGGTACTACTGATGTCGCAGTTATATCTTTAGGTGGAATTGTAAAATCAAGAAATTTGAAAATTGCAGGAGATAGATTGAATAATGACATAATTACTTATATGCGTGATGAATTTAAAATTTTAATTGGTGAGAAAACTGCAGAGAGTGTGAAGATAGCTATAGGATCAGCTACATCGGGTGAATACATGGAGAGTGCAATTCGTGGAAGAGATATTTTGACTGGATTACCTCGTGAAGTAGTCGTTACTGATTCTGATATTCGTGAAGCTATCGCTCTTTCTGTGGCAGGGCTTGTGGACGGAGTAAAAGATGTATTAGAAACTACCCCGCCAGAAATCCTTTCTGATATTATGCGTGGAGGTATTGTACTTTCAGGTGGAGGAGCATTACTTCATGGGTTAGATGATTTATTGCAACATACTTTAAAGATACCTGTTTATGTAGTTGAAGATCCACTTTCAGCTGTAGCTCGTGGTACAGGTATTATATTGGACGATATTGAATCTTATAAAGAAGTTTTAATTGGTAATCAAGATGAGCTACCTCCTAGATAAAAAATTAAAAAGAAGAAAGTTTTTAAATTATTTAATAATATTTTTAATTGTAGCTTTATTGTTTTTAAGTAGAAATTTAATTTTTACAGGACTTTCTAAAGCAAGTCATTTTGTTTTTAGGCCTATTGTTGTTTTAGGTAATTCTCTAGGAAATAGTATATATTCAACAAAATCTTTTTTTGTTTCTAAAAAATCTTTATTGAAAGAAAATGAAAATTTAAAAAATCAAATATTACAAAGTGAAGCTGACAGAGCAAATTATTCTTCTGTGGTAAATGAAAATATTAAATTAAAAGAAATTTTAGGAAGAAAAAATGAAAATAGTAAATTTATTTTAGCTGGGATTTTGTCACAAACAAATCAATCTTTGTATGGAAGTTTAATTATTGATTTAGGGGAGAGTGATGGTGTGAAAGTCGGTTCTCGTGTTTTTGCTTTGGGTAATATTCCTATTGGTAGAATTTCAGAAGTATATTCTAAAACATCAAAAGTTGTTTTGTATTCAGGTTCTGGAGAAAAAACCGAAGTTGTTGTTTCTGGACGTGATACTTTTGTACAAGCTGTAGGTCGTGGTGGAGGAAATTTTGAACTCGCTATGCCAAGAGATTTTGTAATTGCAAAAGGTGCAGAAGTGGATTTGCCTGGAATACATAATTATATATTTGGAGTTGTGGAAGACATTATTTCTGATCCTAGAGATTCTTTCCAAAAAGCATTACTTGTGAGCCCTGTAAATATTAGTGAATTAAAATTTGTACAAATAGAAATATAAAAAGTGAATTTTAAAATAGAAAAAAAATTAAAAAATAGTTTGGGTAGAGTCGGAATTCTAAGTACTCCTCATGGAGATATACAGACTCCGGCTTTTGTTACTGTAGGAACAAAAGCAACTGTGAAATCATTAAACCCAGAACAAGTTTTAAATGCTTCTGCTCAAGTTGTACTTGCAAATACTTATCATTTATTTTTACAACCAGGAGATGAAATTGTGGCAAAAGCTGGAGGCTTAGGAAAATTTATGAATTGGTCTGGTCCTACTATGACTGATAGTGGAGGGTTTCAAGTATTCTCACTCGGTGCTGCTTATGGCAAAGATATGTCGAAAGTTTTAAAAATTACTGATCCTTCACTTATGATTCCAGAAAGATTTGATGATTCTGATGCACCTCGTCTAGCAAAGATTGGGCAAGATGGAGTTTCTTTTAAATCACATTTAGATGGATCTATTCATTACATTACTCCAGAGAAATCAATTCAAATCCAACACAATCTTGGTGCAGATATTATTTTTGCTTTTGATGAATGTACTTCACCAGCCGAAGATGTGAAATATCAAGAAGAAGCACTTGATCGTACTCATGCATGGGCGAAAAGATGTTTAGAAGAACATAAAAAATTAGAAGATGCGAAATTTGCTCACACTCAGGTCCTCGGGGGAAGTCAGCCAGACCATTCGTCTGAACAAATTTCGCATCTTGAACAAGCTTTATTTGGAATAGTACAGGGTGGTAGGGAAGAGAATTTAAGAAAAAAATCCGCAAAAATAATTTCTGAAATGAATGTAGATGGAAAAAGTTTTGATGGTTTTGGTATTGGTGGATCTTTCGCAAAAGAAGATATGTCTACTGCTGTGAAATGGGTAAATGAAATTTTGCCGGAAGAAAAGCCACGGCACTTGCTCGGTATTGGTGAACCGGAAGATCTTTTTATGGGTATTGAAAACGGTGTAGATCTTTTCGACTGCGTCTTACCTACACGACTTGGTAGAAATGGAACTTTATATACAAAAACAGGGAAGATTATTATTACGAATGCAAAATATAGAGAAGATTTTTCCCCAGTTGAAAATGATTGTGAATGTTATAGTTGTAAAAATTATACTCGTGCATATATAGCACATCTTTTTCATGGCAAAGAAATGCTCGCTGGTACACTTGCTTCAATACACAATCTTCATTTCATCGTTTCTCTTGTTGCTAAAATTCGCCAAACAATACTTGATGATACTTTTTTTGAATTTAAAGAAGAGTTTTTGAAAAATTATAAAGCATAGTATAATAGGAAAAAATACATTAAAATATAAACCTATGGAAACACAACTAATTTATCCCGAAAATGGATTTTATTATCATTACAAGCATGACCCTCAACAGGGGATAAATGATCACGCCTACGAAGTAATGGGAATAGGTCATGATACTGAAATCGATGGCTTGGAAGCATCTGCAAAGGTCATGTATCGGCCTATCTACAACCAAGTGGTGTATCAGGCTGGCAAGCATTGGGATCTTCGTAAAGTATCCATGTTTATGGATAAAGATTTTGAAAAAGACGGGAAGATAATTCCTGAGCGCTTTAAAAAAATCACTGATGATAAAATCATCGCAGAGCTTACAAAAATTCGTGATGAAATGTATTTGTAAAAAATAAAAAACTTCCACAATATAGTGGAAGTTTTTTTGTTGCTAATTTGTTATTAGCCATGTATTAAATAATTCTGTTTTAACTTTTAGCCCAAGTAAATTGTTATATAATCCGGGAAAAGTTTTACTATTTTCAATATCTACTTTTCGTATAAATCCTTTTCTCCAAGAATCTTTTTGATATACATTTTCTTTATCTTTACTAAAAGCAATATTGTAGGCTTTGGCATTTGTGCTCGCTTTGATTTCAACATAATAAAAATCAGGCAATTCTTTTAATTCATAGATAGTAGCTTTTGCTGTAGTTTCAAATTTTATTGTAGTATAACCTTGATTCAATCTTTCTCTGTTTGCTTGAGTAATCTCGTCTATAGTAAGAAAGGTTTCGAATACAGTACTATCTTTCTTTATTTTTAATATGTTTATTTTTTTAAAACCCCTTTTCCCTTTGTTTGGTAATTTGATTTTTTGTACATCCCCATAAAGATTTGAGTTGTAGTTGTTTAACATCATCTCGTTGAGCTTTACGGTGTCAGTAGGATTATACGCATTTATTAATTGCGCGTTTGTCGTAATGGAATATATCCCAAGTACGATAAAGAGAATTATTTTTTTCATTTCTTAAGTTTTTAAGGTTTATTTATACAAAATATAGCATATAAAATCCTTATTTGTCAATGGTTTTAAATTTTGTTATACTATATGTTCGATGAAAAATACATTTGATTTAAAACTTCCATTTGAACCAGCAGGTGACCAACCAAAGGCAATAAAAAGTTTGCTTGATGGTTTGAAAAAAGGTATGCACAAGCAGACACTTTTGGGTGTGACAGGAAGTGGTAAAACATTCACCATCGCAAATGTTATACAAAAAATAAATAAACCAACTTTAGTAATTGCTCACAATAAAACTCTCGCAGCTCAACTTGCGCAAGAATTCCGCGCATTCTTTCCAGAAAATGCTGTGCATTATTTTGTTTCATATTACGACTATTATCAGCCGGAAGCATATATGCCTACTACAGATACTTTTATAGAAAAAGATGCACAGATAAATAAAGAGATAGATCGTTTGCGTCACGCTAGTACTCAAGCATTACTTACTCGCAAAGATGTTATTATCGTTGCTTCAGTTTCTTGTATTTATGGTTTAGGAAGTCCAGAAGAATACCAAGAAGAGAATTTACAGATTGCAAAAGGAGATAAAGTCACAAGAACAGATTTATTGACCAGACTTATAAAAATGCATTTTGAACGTACAAATGCAGACCTCACTCCGGGTACTTTTCGTGCAATGGGAAGCAAAGTTGAGATAATGCCTGTTGCTGATACTTTTGTTTATAATGTTGAATTTGGTGATAAAGTGGAAAGGATTTTGAAAATTGACCCAGTGAGTTCAAAAATTTTAGATGAAGAAAAAAGTATTTTTATTTTTCCAGCAAAACATTTCATTACAAATAAAAAGAAATTAGAAAAAGCTATTAAAGATATAAAACAAGAGTTGAATATTCAACTTAAAAAATTTGATAAAGAAGGGAAACTTTTGGAAGCTGAGCGTATTAAGAGAAGAACAATGTATGACATAGCGATGCTTCGTGAAGTTGGTTATTGTTCTGGTATAGAAAATTATTCTAGAATTCTTTCAGGTAAAAAACCTGGTGAAGCACCAGAGACATTGATTTCATATTTTGGAAAAGATTTCCTAACTATTATAGACGAATCACACGTAACCCTTCCGCAGGTAAGAGGTATGTATGCAGGTGATGCTTCAAGAAAAAATACACTCGTCGAACACGGTTTTCGATTACCAAGTGCGAAAGATAATCGCCCACTTAAGTATGATGAATTTGAAAAAAGAATTGGGCAAGTTATTTATGTTTCTGCGACACCTTCTGAAGTGGAAAGAAAAGAGAGTGAACAAATCGTTGAACAAATAATCCGTCCTACTGGACTTATTGATCCATTGCTTGAAGTGCGACCTGTTTTGGCTGAAAGTTCTGCCGAAAATTCATCTTCTTCAAAAGTCCTCGGTTCTCCTCGCAATAGCTCGGCCAGACTTTCTCAGAAAAAGAATTTTCAGCCTTATCCTGGCCAAGTGCAGGATTTTATCAAAGAAGCCGAAGTTGAAATAAAAAAAGGCGGGCGAGTAATAGCGACGACACTCACCAAGAAAATGGCAGAAGATTTATCTGCATATCTCAAAGATAAAAAAATAAAATCAGAATATGTTCATAGTGATATTAAAACTATCGAGCGTATAAAAATCCTTACTGAATTTCGAAAAGGAAAGTTCGATATTTTAGTTGGTGTTAACTTACTTCGTGAAGGACTCGATTTGCCAGAAGTATCTTTGATTGGAATTCTTGATGCTGACAAAGAAGGATTTCTTCGTAGTGAGACGTCGCTCATCCAAACGATCGGCCGTGCAGCTAGAAATGTTGCTGGTAGAGTTATTCTGTACGCAGATAGTATTACTGGTTCTATGGAGCGTGCTATGGGGGAGACGAACAGAAGAAGAGAAACACAGATAGCGTATAACAAAAAAAATGGCATTACTCCAAAAACTATTTTAAAGAAAATTCATGACATTACTGAAGAGCTCGATAGCTTGCATGATAAAACCGTATCAGCTGAGCTAAATCTCGATGCAAAGCTTTTTGCAAAAAATCCAAGTAAACTCGTAAAACTTAAAGAGCGTCAAATGTCTGAAGCGGTAAAAGCACTCGACTTCGAAACCGCCGCAATTCTCCGCGATGAGATTAAAATCTTGAAAGATAGGCTTGTAAAATAATTTTCTTATTTCCCAATTTTGTGCTATAATACTTATACAAATTAATACACATACCCATAAGCGCGAGCGGATGGGTGTTTAAAGTTTTATTATGAAAAAAGATATAGAAAAACAAGACAAAATAATAGTGAAAGGTGCAAGGACACATAACTTGAAGAACATCACCGTAGAAATGCCTCGAGGGAAGATGATTGTTTTCACTGGGCTTTCTGGTTCAGGTAAATCATCACTTGCTTTCGATACTATATTTGCCGAAGGACAACGCAGATATGTCGAATCACTTTCTTCATACGCACGACAATTTTTAAAACAAATGGCAAAGCCTGATGTGGATGAGATCCATGGTCTTTCTCCTGCTATTTCTATCGATCAGAAATCCCGTTCAAATAATCCTCGTTCAACTGTGGCAACTATTACAGAAGTTTATGATTACCTTCGTGTTTTATATGCGCGTATTGGTAAACCACATTGTCTTACTTGTGGAGATGAAATAAAAAAACTTTCAAATGAAGAAATAATTTATTTCGTATTAGAAAAAATAAAAAGTCTTTCAGGAAAGAAAAAGAAAGTTATGGGCGTAGAGTTTGATGATACAAAAATACAAATCTTTGCACCGATGGTGCGTGGAAGAAAAGGAGAATATTATCAATTACTCTACGATCTTCTTGGTAAGGGTTATACAAAAGTCCGTATCGATGGAGTTATAAAAGAACTTCGTGAGCGTATAGATCTTTCAAAGACAAAAAAACACGACATCGCAGTTCTTGTCGATGAATTTTCTGCACATGAATTTTTTGTGAAAGATACGAAAGATTCTGAAATGCGACTTTCTGAATCAGTAGAGCGAGCATTGCTCGAGTCTGATGGTTTAGTGAGTGTTGTAGTAAACAAAGAAGAATCAATGCTTTCTGCCAAATTCTCTTGTCCGAAAGATGGATTTTCTTTTCCTGAAATAGAGCCAAGGCTTTTCTCTTGGAATAGTCCATATGGTGCTTGTGAAAGTTGTCATGGTCTCGGAACAAAACATATGTTCGGTGATGATGCTTGTGATACATGTAAAGGTTTACGTCTTCGACCTGAAGCATTGAATGTATTTATTGGCGAAGGAAAAAATAGAAAAAATATTATCGAAGCGATCGCGCTTTCTGCTGAAGATGCGGGAGAATTTTTTACAACACTTAAAATGACAAAAAAAGAACAAGAGATTTCCGGAGTATTAATGAAAGAAATAAATGCTCGTGTGCAATTCCTTTTAAATGTCGGCCTTGAATATTTATCACTCGATCGTCGTGCAAATACGCTCTCTGGTGGGGAAGCACAACGTATACGACTTGCTTCACAGCTTGGCTCACGACTCGTCGGTGCACTCTATGTGCTTGATGAACCTACGATAGGTCTTCATCAGCGTGACAATGAAAGACTTATAAAAACACTTCTTGATTTGCGTGATTTAGGAAATACTATCATTGTTGTTGAACATGATGAAGACACAATCTATTCTTCCGATTATATCGTCGACATTGGTCCGAAAGCTGGACGCCACGGTGGGGAAGTTATCGTTGCAGATTATCTCGATGATCTTTTAACTGCAAAAAAGAATGATAGTAAATCTCGTACAATAGGATATTTGCGTGGGGAATTGAAAGTGGCTATTCCTGATAAACGAAGAGACAATGATAAAGGAAAATTAAAAGTTGTTGGCGGAAAAGTTTTTAATATAAAAAATTTGAATGCAGAAATTCCACTCGGTAGACTTGTTTCTATCACAGGAGTTTCTGGTTCTGGTAAATCTTCTTTTATGTATGAAATTTTGTACAAAAATCTTCAAGCAAGACTTGAGAGAAAATATAGAAGTAATCAGACATTTAATTGCGCAAGTTTTACTGGAAGTGAATATGTGCAACGTGTCGTGCTTATCGACCAATCCCCAATAGGTCGCACACCAAGATCAAACATTGCCACGTACACTGGATCTTTTACTTTTATTCGTGATATGTTTGCTGAAACAGAAGAAGCACGTTTCAGAGGATGGAAATCAAATCGTTTTTCTTTTAATGTTAAATCAACTTCTGGTGGAGGTCGCTGTGAGGCATGTGAAGGTAATGGTGAGATAGCTGTCGAAATGCATTTCTTACCGACAGTGTATGTCACTTGTGATGTTTGTGGAGGAAAAAGATTCGATAAAGAAACTCTAAAAGTAAAATACAAAAAGAAAAATATTCATGAAGTTCTTGAGATGACCATTGAAGAAGCTGTTGTTTTCTTCTATGAGATTCCAGCTATCTATGATCGTATGAAAACACTCATCGATGTTGGCTTAGGTTATGTGAAACTTGGTCAATCTGCGACGACTCTTTCTGGTGGGGAAGCACAAAGAGTTAAAGTTTCTAGTGAGTTATTCCGACCATATTTAGAAAAGACTGTTTACTTGCTCGATGAGCCGACTGTGGGATTGCATTATGATGATGTTGTGAATTTAATAAATGTCTTGGAGAAACTAGTACAAAAAGGGCACAGTGTTATCGTTATCGAACACAATATGGATTTGATAAAATCATCCGATTACTTACTAGACTTTGGTCCTGAAGGTGGTTTGAAAGGAGGTACACTCATTGCAAAAGGCACGCCTGAAGAAGTGGCCAATACTCCGAAATCGTATACAGGAAAGTATTTGAAGAAGGTTTTGAGGAAATAAAAAAAAGCAAGGACCTTAATCCCTGCTTCTAACTCTTAGTTCTCTGTGGCTATTTTTCTTCAATTGTAATTGTGATTTTCTTTGCTTCACCACGGATTTCCTGAATCTGAATTATTTGTTTTGAAGCATCAATAAAGTTCTCTGCTTCAAGTTCTCCTTCATTTTTTACGCTCTTTAAAGAAGAATTTTTCATTTGTTCGGACATAGCTGTCCAGTTGAATGTTTTCATTTTGCTTATTTTTTAAAAAATTGTTTATTCTGTTAAATATGATACTATAATACTTATGCAAAGTCAAGAACTCAAAAAATTCAATATTCCAGATCGGCCAGGAGTCTACTTTTTCTTGAAAGGGAAAGATATTTTATATATCGGCAAAGCGACGTCTTTGAAAGACAGAACAAAAAGCTATTTCGGCAAGGATATCATCAACACTCGTGGACCACTCATTTTAGATATGGTTTTTAAGGCAGATGCCGTCAAATGGACTGAAGCAGACAGCGTCCTCGAAGCGCTTATTTTAGAAGCGAATTTAATTAAAAAACATCAGCCGTATTACAATACGAAAGAAAAAGATGATAAGAGTTTTAATTATGTTTGTATTACAAAAGATGAGATGCCGAAAGTTATCATCGTTCGCGGTAGAAATCTAGAACAAAAAAATTATTCAAAAATCTATGGTCCTTTTCCAAATGGCGGACAGTTGAAAGAAGCACTTAATTTAATAAGAAAAATATTTCCATTTCTTGATGAAAAATCTCGTATTAAAGGTTCATATGAATTTTATCGTCAAATAAAACTAATTCCAGATCAGAAAGAAATAATATTTCAAAATATAAAAAATATAAAATTACTTTTTGAAGGTAAGAAAAAATCAATATTAAAGAATCTTGAGAAAGAAATGAAAATGTATGCAAAAGCTCATGCTTTCGAAAAAGCAGGGGAGATAAAGAGACAGATTTTTGCATTACAACATATTCAAGACGTTTCTTTGATTAAAGAAGATAGCTTCACGAATAGGAACTTTTTCTCGGGTCCTCGGGGGAAGTCACCAGACCAGCTCGAAAAAGTTCCTATTCGTGAAGTATTTAGGGTTGAAGCGTATGATGTTGCGCATATGAGTGGTAAGAATATGGTTGGTGTAATGGTTGTACTTCATGATGGTGAGCCGGCGAAAAATGAATACAGAAAATTTATAATAAAAAATTATACTAGCTCAAATGATACTGGTGCACTTTCTGAAATGCTTACTCGTCGTTTTAAACACACAGAATGGCAAATGCCGGATTTGATTGTTGTCGATGGAAGTACAGCACAGAGAAATGTCGCGCTTAAAATTCTTAAAGAATATAATTTGAAAATCCCAGTTTCTGCTGTAGTGAAAGACGATAAACATAAAGCAAAGATGATTCTCTCTGCTGATCCGAAATTAAAGAAAGATATTTTACTCGCAAATAGCGAAGCTCATAGATTCGCTATTAAATACCATAAAGAAAAGCGTAACAAGAGCTTTATTTTATAAGCTTTTGTAAGATTTGCACACTTTTTAATTGGAAGTGTTATAATATATATGAGTCGATTTATTAATTTTAAAATAATAAATTAATTTTATGGTACTAGGAGGACACTAATTTTAAGTAAAATAAAAAGATATCCTAAAAAGGATATCTTTTTATTTTTATTTTTATGAATACACATACAGTAAACACAGACAAAAAAACATGCAGCGCTTGCGGTACAGCACCGACAAATCATCATTTGATGTATTTTTCTAGTGTTGTAGACAATATGATCACAAGTATTGGTAAACCAATTTTTACTTTTTTGTTTAGAGGTAGGGGTTCTCAGAAATTGGTAGATAATATGGAAAAAATAGCTTTTTCTATATTTAACTTTTTTCATTTAATAAGATACAGTGATGATATGGAAAAAGCAATAACAGGACGTTCTACTTTGATATGGGAAGAAGCTCGTCGTCGTGGCATAAAAATGCAACAAGCTGTTTTGTTTGGAAAACATATTGATTATTATAAAGCTCATGTAAAAGGTAAGGATATTATTTTTCAAAGTTTACCTATTCCACCTTGGCTTCCTCAGGATGGTTATGATTGGATAGATGATAAATTAATTTTTGCAAAAAAATTACAAGATGCAGGTATGCCAAGTCCAGCTACTAGGCTAATTTCAAATCTTAAAGAAGCTTACGAAGCTTTTGATTCTTTAAAGAAGCCAATTATTGTAAAACCACAATCAGGTTCACGTGGAAGACATACAACAACAAATATAAATACAAAAGAAGAAATGAAGTATGCTTTTGATTTGGCAGAACAAATAAGTCCTACAATGGTAGCGCAAGAACACCTTTTTGGTTCTGTATACAGAGCAACGGTGGTGAACAATGTTTTAGTCGGTTTCTTTCGTGCTGATCAACCACAAATCGTAGGTAATGGTGTTTCTACTATTGCTGAATTAATTGCAGAAAAAAATAAAAACAGATCAGAGCGTATTTCAGAAATTTTAATTACTGAAGAAATTATTAATTTCTTAAAGAGAGAGAATTACACATTGGAAAGTATCGTACCAAAAGATGAAATAGTACATCTTTTAGCGAAAACAGGTAGACTTTATGGTGGTTATACAAAAGAAATGATTCCAGAAGTACATCCTAAAATGCATTCAATTTTTAAAAAAGCAGGAGAAATAGTCTCTGTACCTGTGGCTGGTTTTGATTTGATTATCGAAGACCCAAAAGCTGACCCTGATACACAAAATTGGGGAATCATAGAATGTAATTCTTTACCATTTATCGATTTACATTATTTTGCTCTTGAAGGTGAACCAGTAAATGTCGCTACATTTATTTGGGATTTGTGGAAATAAAAATATTTATTTCTTTAGTGTTATAATATATTTATGTTAAAAGTTGGTGTAATTCGTGGAGGTATTAGTAATGAATACGAAAATTCACTTTCTAGTGGTGGAAATATTCTTTTACATTTGCGTAATGAAAAATTAAATAATAAATACAAAGCTTTTGATATTTTAGTAGACAAAGCTGGTATTTGGCATTTAAATGGAATACCAGTAAATTTTAAAAAATTAGCAGAATCTATAGATGTCGCAATAAACACTTTGCATGGTGAATTTGGACAAGATGGCGAAGTACAGAGGATTTTGGAGAGTTACAATATTCCATATACTGGTTCAAATTCTTTATCTTCTGAAATTGTTTTCAATAAAGATATTTTAAAAAAACATTTAAAAAAAAATGGCATAAAAACTCCTAGACATATTATCATTCCAGCTTATCAAAAAGATTTTGATGGTGATATAGAAAATTATGCACAAAAAAAAGCGCATGAAGTATTTAATAAATTTTCTCCTCCTTGGATCATAAAACCTCTGACTTCTGGCTCTTCACTTGCTATACATGTCTGTAAAACATTACCAGAGCTCGTGAGGGTTTTTAAATTGGAAGAGATTTTGAAAATAAGTGTAATAGTAGAAGAAATGATTATCGGTAAACAAGCAAACATTTCTGTTTTGAAAAATTTTAGAGGAAAAGAATTGTATGCGACACTTCCAGGTAATTTCTCTGCAGAAGAAAAAAAGGAATTAGAAAGTCTCGCTACTCACATGCATTCTACTCTAGGATTGGGTCATTTTTCACAAAGCGAATTTGTAGTTTCTCCTAAAAAAGGTATTTATGCATTACACATAAGCACATTGCCTGTATTAACTCAAAATGCTCTTCTGGAGAAGCATTTATCAGATATAGGGGTAGATACAATTCAATTCATAGAGCATATTATAGCTCTTGCTTTGGAGTAAATATATAAGGTAGAATTAGTTTGCAATATACAAAAAATGTAGTAATATTGTTGTGTTAGAGAAATTTTGGGCCCTTAGCTCATCTGGTTAGAGCGCCTCATTTGCAATGAGGAGGTGGCAGGTTCGAGTCCTGTAGGGTCCACAAAAATTAAAAGAGCCACTATTATAGTGGCTCTTTTTTTATTTTATTTTATTGAAGTATCCTTTGTGTTCAACTTTATTTGAAAAGAAATTTAAAAATAAAACAACAAAAATTAAAAAGATTACTGATTGGAAACTAACAAGCATTTTTCCTGTTGTTGATACAGGAAAGTAATCGCCATATCCAATAGTTGCAGAAGTTATAAAACTAAAATAAATATAATCAAACCAATGATCAGGGGATTTGTTTAAATAATTTCCAGAAGAATAGATCACGCCAAAATCAAAAATTATTTCTAAATAATTGAAAAATAGCAGTAACATAGACCTCCTGTAAGAACGTGGTGTTGAAAATATATCAGAAGCAAATATAAGTGTTGGTACATAAAGTAATGTTTCTAACATTAACCACATAAGTATCCAAAAAAATATCAGATTAGATTGTAATTCATAACTTAGGATTATTATTGGAAAAATTACTTTTAAGATAACGAAAACATCTACTGATAAATCTTGATATGCGATCCCTTTTCTTCCAAAAATTTGTTTTATGTATGTTCCTAAGAAAATAAATTGTGAAAGGGCAAGTAAGAGTCTTAGTATTTTCTCGATACCAATATCATCATGTTGTTCGTTGTTCCAAATTGCTTTGATATTTTTAACTCTTTTTCGGAGAGCTCCTTCTGTTGGTTTTTCATCAATATTAGGTTTGCCTAATATTAGTTTTTTTAAGAATATTTTCATTTATTTAGTTTTAGAGGTTCATACTTATTTTTTTTATAAATTTATCATATATAATAAATTTGTCAATGTTTTGTTTGACAAACTTAAATATAAATGCTAACATAGAAATTAGAGCAATAGTGTTCTAAACAACTTAAAAAACAACCAAATGAACAAAAAACAGTTATGGATGGCCATTAAAGGCTATCATTTTAATGATCTTGCGCCTGAACATTTATGGGACAAGATAACGGAAACCTTCGGTGGTGTAGATGCTTCTACGAAAGCATTTGCAAGCAAGATTGCCCGGAAATTGAACTGGGAGAAAAGTTTTGCATTAAAAGCAGTGATGGAATACAAGAAATTCGTTTATCTCGCTGTTGCGAGTGATTTCCATGTGACACCATCCAAAGTGATTGACCAAGTTTGGCACGAACATCTTCTTTTTACAAAGGCTTACAGAACTTTCTGTAAAGATGTTATTTGCTACAATTTGGATCATAATCCGGAGCTTATACCGGTAACTGAAGAAACTGGGATCTTTAATGCTCAGTACGTGGAAACCATTGAGCTGTACAAAACAGAATTCAGTATGGACCCTCCAGATGAAATATGGGGTACAAAGAAGTTTAAAATGGAAACATCTTCTGCTTCAGAATATCAATCAAAAAAGAAGCAAAAGAATTCATTTGCTAGTAATACGGAAGATAATTCTTCGCCATTGTACCTGTTTTTTGACACCCATCAGCATCAGAGTTATCCTGAGTTTGCCGGTTATGGTGGAGGTGAGTTTGGTGGAGCAGGAGCAGGAGGTTCTTTTGAAAATCATTCACATGAGACACACATAAGTGAACACAGTGTTAATTCTGAAGTTTCTACTCACGATAGTGTAGCTGTTGATTCTGGTCATAGCTCTTGTAGTAGTTCAAGCTGTAGTTCAAGTTGTGGAGGTGGAGGAGATTGATTTGATTTAAAATTTAAATGCCTTAGTAATAAATTACTAAGGCATTTTTTTGATATGGTATAATGTATTTATGACAAACAAAATAAAAATTGGTTTTATAATCTTACTCGTTATCGTAGCTGGAGGTTTTTTATTTATAAATAATGCTGGAAATAAAAAAACAACAAATAATACTTATAACGATATTCCTTATCAAAATAAAAATAATTCTGTAACAACAGTTCCTGTTAAAAATACTACAACAACTACTTCGACAATGGTAACCACAACATCAGGACCTACTACACATTCTTTAGCAGATGTAGCTAAACATAATAATGAACAAAGTTGTTGGACAGCTATCAATGGTAATGTCTATGATGTTACAAGTTGGATAGGTCAACATCCTGGGGGAGAAAGAGCTATTCTGTCTCTTTGTGGAAAAGACGGAACAAGTGCTTTTACAAATAAACACGGAGGCCAACCTCGCCCAGAACAAGAATTAAAAAATTTCTTGATCGGAGTGTTGAAATAATTTAGACAATTTGAGGTTGTTTTTTATTATATTTCTGATAAAATAACCTATGTTATTCAGTAATGAATACATTCGGGAGTAGCTCAGCGGTAGAGCGGTCGCCTGTTAAGCGATTGGTCGTAGGTTCGATCCCTACCTCCCGAGCA
>CAYXTA010000001.1:0-158632 GCA_964468315.1 uncultured Candidatus Saccharibacteria bacterium | reverse complement strand
TAATATTTAAAATAGTAGTGTATACTATAGGTCACAGTTTTTAAATAGTTAAGAAGGTCCATGAAATAAGGGTTTTCCCTTATTTTTATCTTGTTTTTATATAAAAATATATTTATGAAAGTAAAATCAGCAGTAAAAAAAATTTGTGATAATTGTAAAATAGTTAAAAGAGCTAGGCATTTAAGAGTTATCTGTACAAACCCAAAACATAAACAAAAACAATAATTTTATGAGAATTCTAGGAATAACAGTACCAAATGAAAAGAGACTTGAAATAGGATTAACTTGCCTTTACGGTATTGGTATTCCTATGGCAAGAAAAATTTTAGATAAAGTTGGAATCGAACATGGAAAAAAATCTAAAGATTTGACTCCAGAAGAAGAAAATAAAATCCGCGGTATCATCGAAGCCATGACTATCGAAGGAAATCTAAAAAGAGAAGTTTCTGCAAATATAAAAAGATTGAAAGATATAAAAAGTTACAGAGGTACTCGTCACATGAAAAGACTTCCAGTACGAGGACAAAGAACAAAAACAAATTCAAGAACAGTAAGAGGTAATGTCAGAAAGACAATGGCATCAGGAAGAAGAAAAGAAAGTAAAACATAAAAATAAAAATGGCTAACAAAGAAACAACAACACAAGAGGTAAATACAGAAGAAGTAAAAAAAGCTGCTCCTTCTAAAACTGCAAAGAAAAAAATAACTGCAGGTATTTTCCATGTAGAAGCTACTTTCAATAACACAAAAGTTCTTTTCTCTGACAAATCAGGTAATACAATCTTCTGGACATCAACAGGATCTCTCGGTTTCAAGGGTGCAAAGAAAGGTACTCCTTTCGCTGCTTCAAAAGCTGGAGATGTTCTTGGTGAAAAAGCAGAAATCCTTGGTATAAAAGAAGCTGACGTTGTTGTAAAAGGTGTTGGTTCAGGACGAGAACCAGCTATTCGTGCTTTTATGGCTCATGGCATAGAAGTTACTTCTATTAAAGATGTAACTCCAGTACCACACAATGGACCAAAAGCTAAGAAACCAAGAAGAGTTTAATTTTTAAAATATTATGATCACAAAAGCAAAATTTAAAATTTGTAGACGTTTAGGACCAGGAGTTTATGACAAATGTCAGACTTCAAAATTTGTTGCCACAACAGGTAAGATGAAAAAAGGCGCTCGCCCTAAAGCATTATCTGAATACGGTACAGCTCTTGTTGAAAAACAAAAAATTCGTTTTTCTTATGGTATTACAGAAAGACAACTTTCAAACTACGTTGCTCATGCTATGAAATCAAAAGGAGCTGGAGCAGCAGACAAAGTTTATGAAAGTTTAGAATCAAGATTAGATAACGTTGTATACAGAATGGGTCTTGCAAACAGTAGAGCTTTCGCTAGACAAATGGTTTCTCATGGTCACTTTATGGTAAATGGTCACAAAGTTACTATTCCTTCATACGAAACAAAAGCTGGTGATATCATAAAAATCCGTGAAGGTAGTAAGGCAAAGAAACTCTGGGATGGACTTGCAGATAAACTGAAAGATTACAATGCACCAACATGGTTGTCATACAATGTAGATAAAGGGGAAGGGTCGATAAAAGATAAACCAAAAAACGTTGAAACTTTCCTTGATATAAATACAGTTTTAGAGTTTTACAGTCGTTAATAATTAATTGAGTTTTAAAATTAATAGTAATTTTTTATAAAAAACATGCTTGAATACAATATAATCTTACCTTCTAAACCAAGAGTGGTTACAGAAGAAAAAAATAAAGGAGTATATGAAATCGACGGTTTTTACCCTGGGTATGGTCATACTTTTGGTAACTCTCTAAGAAGAATTATTCTTTCTTCTATACCAGGTGCAGCGGTTACATCTATCAAGATTGATGGAGTAAGTCATGAATTTTCTACTATCGAAGGCGTAAAAGAAGACGCTATTGTTGTTATTTTAAATTTGAAAAAAGTTCGTTTTAAGATGCTTTCTGACGAACCACAAACTGTTACTATCTCTGCAAAAGGTCCAAAGACTTTGACAGCAGGTGACATCACTACTTCTGGACAAGTAGAAGTTTTAAATCCAGAACAACATATTGCTGAAATCACAGGCAAAATAAATTTGAATATTGAATTAAAAATAGAAAAAGGTCTTGGCTTCGTATCAAAAGAAACTATCCAAAAAGAAAAAGTTGAAATCGGTACTATTGCTGTAGATGCTATTTTCACACCTATCCGTAGAATTTCTTACGAAGTAGAAAATATGCGTGTTGGTGATAAGACAAACCACAACCGTCTACGTATTTCTATTGAAACAAACGGCACACTTACTCCTCGTCAAGCTCTTACTGATTCTATTGAAATAATGATAGAACAATTAAAAGCTATCGTTGATTTCAAAGAGCCTACAGAAGAAGTTAAAATAGAAAAAAATTCTACAAAAGAAGAAAAGGAAGAAAAACAATCAGATGAGAATGGAGAAGATTTTACAGATGTACTTAAAACAAGAATAGATAACCTTGATCTTTCAACAAGAACATTGAATGCTCTTACAAATGCAAACGTACGCACATTAGGTGGGCTTGCAAGAAAGAAGAAAGATGATTTATTGGAAATAGAAGGTATGGGTGAAAAAGGTATTACAGAAATTAAAAAAGTTTTGAGTAAATTCGGACTTAATTTGAAAGATTAATTAAAATTTTATGAGACATCACAACGCAAACAGAAAATTTGGAAGAGATAAGACACAAAGAAAAGCTTTGATAAGTTCTCTTGTGCTCAATTTAATCGTAAGAGGTAAAATCAAGACTACAGAACCTAAAGCAAAAGAACTAAAACCTATTATGGAAAAATTGGTAACTCTTGCAAAGAAAGGCGATTTGAATTCACGCCGTATTGCGACTGCTCGTCTTGCAAACAGAAGTAAAGAAGTAAAGAAACTTTTTGAAGTTATTGCACCAAATTATGCTGATAAAAAAGGAGGCTACACAAGAATATTAAAATTAGGAGTACGAAAATCTGATGCTACAAAAATGGCTCAAATAGAATTTGTATAAAAATTATATGGAAAAAGTAAAAACACAAAAAGAAATAAAAGTTATCGATGCACAAGGCCGAACACTCGGACGTGTAGCTTCTGAAGTTGCTGTAAATTTGATCGGTAAAAATCATGCTTCATTTGAAAGAAATATTTATTCTGGATCTCCAGTGAAAGTTGTAAATGCTTCAAAACTTAAAATCACTACAAAAAAATTGGCTGAAATTTATCATACAAAATATTCTGGATATCCAGGAGGTCTCCGTATTACAAAAGGTAAAGAAACAATGGAAAAGAAAGGATTGAAAGAATTAATAAGACTCGCAACATATCAAATGCTTCCAGACAATAGATTACGAAGAAAGATGATGACAAATTTGGTAATAGAAGACTAAGAAATAAGATTAAATAAAAGATTAAAATAAAAATTATGACAAAAGATAAATACATAGAAGCTATAGGAAGAAGAAAGACCTCTACTGCAAGAGTACGTATTTCTGAGTCTGCAAAACCAACTTTCATAATCAATGAAGTAGATGCAAAAGACTATTTCAAGACTGAAGAACAAAGACGTTTAATCTTGGATCCTATTTTGAAAGGTAAGCCTTCAAAGAAATGGAGTTTCGAGGTGCGTGTTTCAGGAGGTGGAGCACATTCACAAGCTGAAGCTGTACGTCACGGACTCTCTCGTGCACTTGTTATGTCTGAAGAAGAACTTCACACAAAAATAAAGAAACTTGGTTTCCTAAAGCGTGACCCTAGAGCAAAAGAACGCCGTAAATTCGGTCTCAAGAAAGCTCGTAAAGCACCACAGTGGTCAAAACGTTAATTCTCAAAAAAAGATCTCGAAAGAGGTCTTTTTTGTTTGTGTAAGTAGATATTGACAATATATCCATAAAATTATAGAGTTATATTAATAAACAGTTCTAAAACAATTTAAAAAAATAAAAACATGAAAAATGAAAACCTTGTCGCTTTGTCATTCAAAGCCGAAGACCTTTTTCTTATTGGAAAACATGAGGAAGCTATTACTTTATACAAAGAAATAGAGACACCTGTAAGCAGGCAAATCATTGATTATTTAACAGAAGATGTACCTAGATTGGTAAAAGGTAACTGGGCATATGGACATCAAATTGTTGAGCAGATTTTTCTGCTTGATAAACATAATCATCAGAATATTCAGTTCCTTGCACAGACATACCTGGATCATTGCAAGATTGAAGATTTTTCTCGAATACGTCCTCATTTATCAGCGGAAGAATCTGATAAAATGATCCGTTCTGCTGCAGAAAAGTTTATAGAGCAGAAAGATTTTATAAACGCAGAAATGTTGTTTGATGTATTAGAAGAGAAATCTCGCTTGCAATCCTACAGAAATGTAGTTGTTCAAATGGTGGAAAATAGAAATGTGGATTCTAAAAATATAGCATCACATATCGTAATCCGTTTTCTCGAAAAAGTAGCGGATGTTAAGTTGATCAAAAAATATGCTGATTATCTTCGTAAGGAAACAAGAATAGAATCTTATGTGTATGCTTATAATTGCTATTTGCTGATCAGGAAAATTGAGCCTGGAATTCCGTTCAAATTGAAAGAAGATGTGATTGCACTTGCTTTGTCTCTCGTCAGATCACAGGACAAGTTCTCAGATGCAGATATGTATGTAAAGGGTTGTATGGATATGATCGGTCGGAATCCCGGCACAGAAAATTATCCACCTGAGATCCTTATAGCATTGGCTGATCTGTATATAAAGGAAAACAAAGAAGAAGCTGCTGGATACAAAAAAGCATTACCTTTGCTTGTATGTGCAAAATCTTTTAAAGATATCCGGTCACGTGTGAAACATATTATGCAAGCTTGGAAAGAGGAATTATTCCCTGTAGCAGATGAATATTATTTAGAAGCGGCTAAGCTGAGTAATTAATGTTTTGAACCTTTAAAAATTACCAGTTACTATTGTAGCTGGTTTTTTCTTTACATTTTATGTGATTATGGTAATCTATAATGAAATTAAATTTTGAACCTTATAAAAATTAAACAATATGAAAAATAAAAAAACTTCTATCGAAAGTGATTTTGATAGTGCAAAAAAATTTCTAATTAATATTTTTGTTACAATTTCTCGTGAATTTGAAAAAAGAGGTGTTCATATAATGGATCAGGATTATTCTGCTTTGTTTAAACAAATACCTCTTGGTAATAAAAGTTTTTTTGAATTTCCGTTTGGTTCCAGTGAACATTATTTGCGTATTATTCTTCAAGTTAATGAGAATAATAAAAATATGTTTTGTTGTGAACTTTTCTTCCCTAAGAAAGTAGATAAAGAAAATCATAAAACTGATTTAATCCCGCTTCATTTATTACTTAATGAATCTATTCTGGACAAATTATCATCTTTTTTAAAAGATGAGGTTAAAAATGATTATAGCGGTAGAGCAGATTTTACCAGACAAATGAATGAACTTGCTCACGAATTAAGTGAAGAAGTAATTATTGTTTAAATAGAAATTTTAAATTTAAAAGCAGTCATATTGGCTGCTTTTTTCTTTACCCATTTTATGCTAAAATGTATATATGGCTGAAGAAAATGAAGAAATAGTAAAACAAAATACAGAAATTCCAGCGGAGTTTCCGGATGAAATTGAAGACGACGCTGAAGTCGTCGAATTTGAATTTAATGAAGACGGAGAAGAAGACTTAAGAAAAACTCTAAAGAAAATCCGTGTGGATTTGAAACAAGCTAAAAAAGAAAAAGAAGAATATCTCACTGGTTGGCAGAAAGAGCGAGCAGGATTTTTGAATTATAGAAAAGAAGAAGAAGAAAGAAATACAAATTTTAAGAATATTGTACAAGAAAGAATATTAGAAAGATTCCTCTCTATCATGGATAGCTTCGATATGGCTTTTGCAAACAAAGAAGCTTGGGAGAAAGTCGATGCGAATTGGCGTACAGGCGTGGAATATATCTATGCGCAGATGAATTCTGTTTTTGAAGAATACGGCATCAATGCTATTGGAAAAGTAGGGGAGAAATTCAATCCAGAATTCCATGAATCTATTGAAATAGTAGAAACTGATGAAAATGAAAAAGACGGCACTATAGCTTTCGTCCTACAAAAAGGTTACAAGACAAAAAATAAAGTCCTCCGCCCAGCGAGAGTAAATGTTTACGGAGTAAAATAATTAAACTTGCTTTTATTTTAAAAAGTATTAATATCTAATTTAGATAAAAGCAACAAGCCTAAAGTGATGGTGCTTGCTGTTGCAAAACAGTGTGGGTTCGATCCCCATTTCTTGGTACATAATATAACTGGAATTACTGTAGAATACCTAGGAGACTATGAATCAGAACCGCCAGGTTTTGTGGAGTCGAAATATTAAATACTAGGGGTTTTTGGTGAAAATTGTTTTTCGGTAAAATACTGAAACTACAACGATTGTGTATGCTTTAATTATCCTTACTGCCTAAAAAACAGTAAGGATTTTTTATTTCCCAAAAGTTTCAAATAAAACTTTCTTTGTTTCTTCGTCTATGTTTTCACTGACGATGATCATCATCTCTGTTGTAAGTCCGAGATCTTTTTTTATATTTATGAAAAGGTGTTCAAATGGGTAAGGGGAGATCCATGCAGAATTTTTGAGACATACGAAGCCTGCTTTCTTTAGAAGATAGCGCAAGCTTTCTCTTTCACTTTTTCTATTTTCTGGCAGGTCGAGCAATATAATTCTCCAGAATCCATCCCAAGAAGTATTCACTAGAGTCGTATCATTTTCTAGTTTCAAACTGTGCATTTTCTTTTTGCCTTCTTTTGTAAGGCGGGCGTAATCATTCTGACCAGAAGAAATATTTTCTATAAGCCCTGCTTCACGAAGGCCTTTCAGAGAGCGTGTGATGGCGTATATAGAGCTTTTATCTGCATCTTTGAAACTTACTTTATCTGCTAATTCAGGTAGGGAAATGGCTGATTTTTCACCTAAAATCTTGATTATTTTCTTTGAATAGTCGGGTTTTCTTGACATATTTATATATTATCCTATATACTCTACTTTGACAAGTATTCCGCGACCACGAAATACTTGCAAAATTATTATTAATTATATACAATTAATCTGCGTATGAATGATCAAATAATTTTTGCTATAAAGACGGGTGTTATAAGTGGTATTTTTACCGCAGCAACATTGTGGATTATTAGACAATTAATTTTGAAAGTAGTTTCTCCAAAATTAGAACAATATTTTTATAAAGGAGTAATTTTAGATGGAACTTGGAATGCTGTTGTTAAAAATAAATCTTTTAATCAAGTTATTAAGGTGGTAAATGTAGATCAGTCAATAACAAATCACCCTGTGCAACAACAAGAAAAAAATTTAACAATAAACTTACGACAAAAAGGAACAAAAATAACAGGTACATTTTATGCTAAAACTGAAACTAAAAAGATTCAAGATAATAAAGAAAAAATAGAAAAAGAATATGCTAATCAATATAAATTAGAGGGACATGTAGCTGATAATTTTATTATTCTTAATTATAAGGCTTTATCTAGAAACAGAACAGGTTTGGGGTCATTAGTTTTACAGATAACTCATGGTGGTACAAAACTTCGGGGAGGAATATCTTTTATTGGAGAAGGTGGAGAGTATATACAAACAATTAATGAAGTTATATTTGAAAGGTCAATTTAAAAATTAATTAAAATAAAAAACATATGTCAAAAATAATAGGAATAGATTTGGGTACAACAAATAGTGCTGTCGCAATAATCGAAGGAGGACAGCCAAAAATAATAGAAAATATTGAAGGGGCAAGAACAACTCCTTCAGTTGTTTCTGTTGCAAAAAATGGTGATAGATTAGTAGGTTTGCTCGCAAAGCGTCAGGCAGTTACTAATCCAGAGAATACTATTTACGGTATTAAGCGCTTCATGGGCCATAATTTCGAAGATCCAGAAGTGCAGAAAGATCTGAAGAATGCTTCTTTCAAAATTCAGAAATCAGCAAATGGCGGAGTTGAAGTAAAGATCGGCGACAAATGGATGCGCCCTGAAGAAGTTTCTGCAATGATCTTGGGTAAAATAAAAGCTGATGTAGAAGCAAAGCTCGGAGAAAAAATCACTGAAGCAGTTATCACTGTTCCAGCATATTTCAACGATGCACAAAGAAAAGCAACAAAAGATGCAGGTATGATCGCAGGTCTTGATGTGAAGAGAATCATCAATGAGCCGACAGCAGCAGCTCTTGCATACGGTTTCAATTCAAAGAAAAATGAAAAAATAGTTGTATATGACTTCGGAGGAGGAACATTTGATATTTCTGTTCTTGAAGTTGGTGATGATGTTATAGAAGTGAAATCAACAGATGGCGACAGTCACCTCGGAGGTCGTGATTTAGATCACAAAATTATCGCATGGATAGCAGAAGAATATAAGAAAACTTCAGGTGTAGACGTTCGTACAGATGCACTCGCATTGCAACGTCTCGACGAAGCTGCAGAAAAAGCAAAAATAGAGCTCTCTACAGCAGTAGAGACTGAAATCAATATTCCATTCATCACTTCAACTGCTGCAGGCCCACAACACTTACTCTTGAAAATGTCTCGTGCTCAATTAGAAACTCTTGCAGATGAATATATTTCTCGTTCTATCGAAATTACAAAACGTGCAATGACTGCATCTGGTTTCAAAATGGAAGAAATAAATGAAATAATAATGGTTGGAGGTCAGACACGTATGCCAAAGATCGTTGAAGAAGTTAAAAAAGTATTTGGTAAAACTCCAAACCTTTCAATCAATCCAGACGAAGTTGTAGCTCTCGGTGCTGCAGTGCAAGCTGGAGTATTGCAGGGTGATGTGAAAGACGTGCTTCTGCTCGATGTTATCCCACTTTCTCTCGGTATTGAAACATTAGGAGGAGTTGCAACGAAGCTCGTAGAAAGAAATACAACAATTCCATCTTCTAAATCACAAGTATTCTCTACTGCAGCCGACAATCAAACTTCTGTAGAAATACATATCGTACAAGGTGAACGCCCAATGGCTAGTGACAACAAATCACTCGGAAGATTTATCTTAGAAGGTATTCCTCCGGCTCCTCGTGGTATGCCACAAGTTGAAGTTACTTTTGATGTGGATGCGAACGGAATACTCAATGTTACTGCTAAAGATAATGCATCAGGTAAAACTCAATCTATTAGAATCGAAGCAAGTTCAGGGTTGAAAGATGAAGATATCAAAAAGATGCAAGCCGATGCTGAGCTTCACGCAGAAGAAGATAAAAATAAAAAAGAATTAGTTGAAGTAAAAAATTCATCTGAGATGACAATATATTCTGCAGAAAAAGCGCTTAAAGATAATGAAGCAAAAATTTCTGCAGAATTGAAAGATAGTGTAAATGCAAAAATTACAGCGCTTCGCACTGTGAAAGATGGATCAGATAAAGCAAGTATTGAAACTGCTTTGCAAGAACTTTCTGCTGAAATGTCTAAAATAGGTGAAGCAATGACGAAAGCTGGAGCTACAAATCCTGGAACTTCAACAGAAGAACAACCAGCAGAAGTTAAAAACGAAGAAGTAAAACCAGAAGGCGAGGAGCCAAAAGTTTAAACATTAAATAAACTAACAAAAAAGTCCCAATGGGACTTTTTTGTTTTATCGTTTATTTATATATGGATTACAATATATCAATTGCACTCGGACATTAAACAAGTAAACTTGTTTATGCTCCTCGTTTATTGATATAATAAAAACATATGGAAACACCAGAACTCCCTTATAATAGAGATCTCACTTATTTAGGCCTTGCCTCTTTTCGTAATAAGAATCAAATCTTTGGAATAAAAAGAAAAGATCGTCGCCAACACGTGTATGTATTAGGAAAATCAGGTACAGGTAAATCTGTACTTCTTTCTAATATGATTATACAGAATATAAATAATGGCGAAGGTGTTTGTGTTGTTGATCCGCACGGTGAACTGGTAGAAGGAGTTTTGGGAGCAATTCCTCCACACAGAATAAAAGATGTTGTTTATTTCAATCCAGCCGATACAGATTTTCATCTTGGTTTGAATGTTTTGGAACTTATCGATCCTCAATATAAACATCTCGTAGCTTCAGGTCTTATGGGAATTTTTACAAAAATCTGGGCAAATGTTTGGTCTGCCAGAATGGAATATATTTTGAATAATGCAATTTTAGCACTTCTTGAAACTCCAGGTTCTACATTACTCGGTGTTACAAGAATGCTCGTAGACAAACCTTATAGAAAAACAATAGTTGATAATTTACGTGATCCTATCATAAAAGGTTTCTGGGTAAATGAATACGAAACATGGCAAGACAAATTTAGAAATGAAGCTATTACTCCGATCCAAAATAAAGTCGGACAATTCCTTTCTTCTTCTATTGTGCGTAATGTTGTCGGTCAAGCAAAAAGTACAATAAATCTTTTTGATATTATGAACGAGGGAAAGATTTTCCTTGTGAATGTTTCAAAAGGAAGAATCGGAGAAGACAATTCTGCTTTGCTTGGAGGTATGATCATTACCAAGCTTCAGCTAGCAGCTATGGAACGTGTGCGTATTCCAGAAGACGATAGAAAAGATTTCTATTTATATGTCGACGAATTCCAAAACTTCGTCACTGACTCTTTCGCAAGTATCTTATCTGAAGCTCGTAAATATCGCTTAAATCTAACTGTTGCTCATCAATACACAGCTCAACTTGTCACAGGTAATGGTTCTGCTGTTCGTGATGCTGTTTTTGGTAACGTTGGTACTATGATTATTTTCCGTGTTGGTGCAGACGATGCAGATTTCTTGGAAAAAGAATTTGAACCAGAATTTATGGCTCAAGATATAGTAAATCTTCCAAACTACCGAGTATATTTGAAATTAATGATCGATGGAGTTACAAGTCGTCCTTTTTCTGCTCGCACTTTACCACCAATAGTTGCTCATTCTGATAAAGCTATTGAAGAAGAAGTTATAAAATCTTCTCGTGCTTTATATGCTCGTTCAAAAGAAGTTGTAGAAGCTGAAATAAATGAATGGAGTGGCATGTCTCTTGGTTCTATAACTTTGACTACACCAAAAAAATTTGAAAAACCAATGTTCGATGTAAAATGTTCTTATTGTGGTAAAGATACATCAGTTCCATTTGAACCAGAAGCAGGTAGGCCTGTTTACTGTAAAGATTGTTTAGCGAAAATGAAAACAGGGGAAATTGTAATACAAAGAACTCAACCAAGTGCACCAATAAATAAAATAGAAAAACCTATTTCAATACCCCAAGTAAATAAAGAAATTCCAAAAGCACCTTTTATTAAAAAAATATTTACAAAAAATATAGAACCTGTAAAGCCTGCTCCAGTTCAAGCTCCAATACAACCAAAAATTATTGAAAATCTTTCATTAAAAACTCTTCTTAATAAAGCTCTTTCTGAAAAAGAAAAAGAAGTAGTAAAACCTGAACCAGTAAAAATACCAGAAGTTCCAGCACCTATATCTCTAAATGCTTTAAAAAAAGAACCAGCAAATATAAATAATAATAATTTTATAAAAGACAAAAGTGCAAGTACTGAAGATTTAAATAAATTTAAAAATTTTGTTTCTAGTATCAATCCGCCTCAACCTGAAATTAAAAAAGAAGAAGTAAAAATAGAACCAATCAAAGAAGTTCCTGAAGAAGTTTTACGTAAAATTCTCGAAGAATAGTTTTTGATTTTTAGCTAAAATTTGCTATAATAGCATTCTAAATAATATGTCAAAAGATTACTACAATTTACTTGGAGTTAATAAAAACGCTTCAAAAGAGGAAATAAAACTTGCTTTCAGAAAGCTTGCGCATAAATATCATCCTGATAAAAAAGATGGAAATGAGGCTAAATTTAAAGAGGTAAATGAAGCTTATCAAACTCTTTCTGATGATAAAAAGCGTGCTCAATACGACCAGTTTGGAGCAGGTTATCAAAATTTTGGAGGAGGTCAACAATATCAAGGAGGACAAGGCTTTGGTGGTTTTGATTTTTCTGGTTTTCAAAATGGTGGTGGAGCAGAATTTGATTTTGGAAATTTGAATGATATATTCTCAGATTTTTTTGGTGGTGGTATGAGTGGAGGTAGACAAGAAAACAGAAGAGGTAGAGATATTTCAACAGAAATGCAAATTTCTTTCACTGATGCTTTGCTTGGCGTTGAAAAAAGAATTTCAATAAATAAAGTATCTAATTGTGAAATATGTAATGGAAATGGAGCAAAACCAGGATCAAAAATGCACACTTGTAAAAAATGTAATGGGCAAGGCCAAGTGCGTGAAATAAAAAAATCATTTCTTGGTTCAATATCAAGCGTCAGGCTTTGTGATGAATGTTTAGGGGAAGGGGAAATACCAGAAGCAAAATGTGACAATTGTAAAGGGGCTGGAGTTTTTAAAAAAGATACAGAAATAAAAGTAAATATTCCATCTGGAATTTTGAGTGGAGAAAATATACGAATTAGTTCTATGGGTGAAGCTGTAAAAAATGGAAAGACGGGGGATTTGTATGTAAATATAAAAATTAAAAAACCAACAAAATTGAGTAAAAAAGCAATAGAACTTATTGAAAAATTAAAGGAAGAAGGAGTATAATTAAATAATGAAAAAATTCAAAATATTATTTTTAGTTTTACTTTGTTTTTTATCTTTTGGAAATAAAATTATTTTCGCACAAAATCCTTCGACTACTGGTTTTATTCCTTCAAATATCTGGTATTCAAAAGATCCATTTGAAGAAGGGGATAAAATAAAGATTTATACTCTTGTTTTTAATTCAGATAAAAGAGAACTTTCTGGTTCTGTTTTGTTTTTTGATAATAATGTTTTGTTGGGTAAAAAGAATTTCATTGCAGCACCTAGTAGCGTTGCTCAAGTAGCTATAAATTGGAATGTTAATGCTGGAGACCATGATATTTTTGCTAAAATTGAAAGTTCTAAATTCACAATAAGTGCTGGAAAATATGAAGATGTGTATTTAAATGAAAATGAATCCGAGCATAGTAAGCGTACAGTAAATAAAAAAATAGTTTCGGATACTACAAACAAAAACACAGCAGACACTTCAAATCAAAATACTTCTACTACCGGTGATCAAATATCAAATATTGCAAATAAAATAAAAGAAAATACGCCAGACGTAATAGCAAAACCGTTGATAGCTACTGCAAATCTTACAGAAGGTTTTAGAAATGGAGTAGAAAATAATTTAACAAAAAAAGAAGTAGAAATAAACAAAGATATAAAAAATCTTTCAAATGTTTCAAATAAAAAAACAGAAACTTCTTTTTTAAAGAAACCTAGTATTCAAAAACCATTTAAATATGTGCAATTATTCTTTGTAAAATTGTTCGGTTTTATATTTAAATATAAAATAGTTTTTTATGTAGTTTCTTTCTTTGTTATTTTATTTCTCTTGCGTTTTCTTTGGCAAAGATTCTTCTAAAGAATAATTTTGTTTTTTCTATTTAAAAGTGTAGTATTAGAGTATGAAATTGAGAATTTTGAGTATTTTAATCCTTTTATTTTCCTGTCTTTTTCTGCCATTTTGGGTTTCATTTGTAATGCTTATTTGCGGTGTTTTATTTTTCGAATCTTTTTTTGAAGGAGTAATAATATTTTTTTTAATGGATATTTTTTATGGTACAGAATTAAGTAGATTTTTTAATTTTGTATTTACATCTAGCGTGGTAGCTTTTTGTGTTGTTTGTGTTGGGTATTTTTTAAAAAAGAAATTAAAGTTTTATAGATAAAATGATAAAAAGAATACTTAGAAAAAACAAAATAAAGAGTTTAAATTCATATGTAGAACCAGATGAGATATTTCTTGATTCAGAAAATATTCAACATTTTGACACTCAACAATTTGAAGGCCGCATAGAAACACCAGTTTCAAAAAGTTCTATTTGGATTATTTCTGTATTTTTTTTAATTTTTGGAATTTTATTTTTAAGTCGTCTTAGTTATTTACAAATATCTAAAGGAGATGCTTATTTAAAAAGAAGTGAAAATAATACATTAGATAAAGATATACTTTTTGCAGATAGAGGGATTATTTATGATCGTAATAAAAAAGAATTAGTTTGGAATGTAAAACAAGAAGGACAAGGCGATTTTTCTACTCGTTCCTACTTATCACCTGGTTTCTCTCACGTTTTAGGTTATGTATCTTATCCAGCCAAAGATAAATCAGGTCGTTATTGGAAACAAGAATTTTTAGGTAAAGATGGTATAGAAAAACAATACAATGATAAATTACAAGGTATAAATGGAGTGAAAATTATTGAAAATGACGTACATGGTACCGTATTCTCAGAGAATGTTATAAATGCCCCAAAAAGAGGAGAGGATTTAGTATTATCTATTGATTCTCGTATTCAATCTAAACTTTTTGATTCTATAAAAAATCTTTCTGAAAAAGTCTATTTTAAGGGTGGAGCAGGAGTAATAATGGATGTTACAAATGGAGAAATTATTTCCAGTGTAAGTTATCCTGAATATAGTTCTGAAGTTTTGTCACAAGGTAAAGATAAAGAAATTATAAAAAATTATTTTTCTGATAAAAGAAAAGTTTTCCTCGACAGAACACTTTCTGGTTTGTATACTCCAGGGTCCATTGTAAAACCTTTTGTTGCATTGGGTGCATTACAAGAAGGTATTATTGATCCATTAAAAAAAATTCTTTCAACTGGTTCTATTTCAATACCGAACCCTTATAATCCAAAAGAGAAAACTGTTTTTAAAGACTGGAAAGCTCACGGTTGGGTAGATATGAGGAGAGCTATTGCTGTATCTAGTGATGTATATTTTTATGAAATTGGGGGTGGTTTTGAGGGTCAAAAAGGTTTAGGTATTTTGAATATTGAAAAATACTCAACAATGTTCGGTATTGGTAAAAAAACCGGAGTTGATGTACCAGATGAAATAAATGGTGTTATACCAAATCCAGAATGGAAATTGAAAAATTTCAAAGGTGATCCTTGGAGAGTTGGAGATACTTATCATACATCTATCGGGCAATATGGTTATCAAGTTACTCTTATGCAAATGGTAAGGGCAACAAGTGCTATTGCAAATGAGGGTATATTGATGACACCTCATTTTATTATGGGAGATAAAAATATGGAAATAAAAAATTCAGTTGTTCCTATAGAAAAAAGTTATTTTGAGATAATACATGAAGGTATGAGACAAGCTATTATAGAAGATGGTACTGCTGTTGCTTTGAACGTACCTTATATTAAGGTTGCAGCAAAAACAGGTACTGCTCAGCTTGGTGTAAAAAAAGATAGAGTTAACTCTTGGGTTATAGGTTTTTTCCCTTATGAAAATCCAAGGTATGCTTTTGCATTAATGATGGAATCTGGTCCAAAAGATAATGGTATAGGAGCTTCAGCTGTAATGCGTGAAGTTTTGGATTATATGAACCAAAACACCCCAGAGTATTTTGAGTAATACCTGTTATATAACTATTGACAAATAGTATATTATCTGCTATACTTAAAATAGTTCTTTAAATTTAAATAATATAGAAATATGAAAAATAAATCTTTCCTTAACAGATTAGGAATTTTCTTTGGTGGTATTTTTGCTACTAAAATTAGCGCTTACGCTTTTGATTATCTATTATATCCATTTGTAATTTATCATTTAGGATTAAAATGGGGCTTTGTAGTTATGTTAATTCTTTCTTTTGTAACAAATTATCTTTTAATATTTTTATATGACAAAACTAAAATAGATATTTTTGGTTTTGAAAAACTTAAAGATTTAAAAGATAAGACAAACAAAGAAAAAACTTCGTTACTAGCAAAACTGGTGAGTATGGGTTATGTAGTAACTTTTATTGCATTATCATTTTATGATCCATTTTTTGCAACCTTATGGTTTAGAAAATCAACTAAATTTGATGGTATGACAAAAAGAGATTGGAGAATTCTGACCCTAAGTACAATAATAGGTAATCTTCTTTGGGCACCAACAGTATTTGGAGCTCTAAAATTAATCAAAGGTTAAAAACCCTTTAAGCCCTTGCAAATCACAGCAAGGGCTTTTTATTTACTTATTTTATGTTATCATTTAGACATGATAAAAAATGATAATAACAAGAATAATTTATTTTTGTTAGTTATATTATTCGGGTGCTTGGTTTCTATTATAGTTTCTTTTTATTTTTTTTACTTTAAAAAAGATTATAACTTTATAGTTGAGACTAAATGTGATCCAACAACTCAGACTTGTTTCTATAGAGATTGTTCTATAGCTGATAATTGTCCTCCTAATAATCTTTCTTATTACAATGTTTATACACTTAAAGCAAAAGATTTTAATCAATGTACAAATGAAGACTGTACAGATTTTTGTAGTTTAAACAATGGTGTTTGTATAAAAACCGAATGTACTGAATCAGATATTTCTGATGGAACTTGTGTTTTACCTGAATCAATAAATAATAATACAATTATACATAATCCTTTAAATTAAAATGGCAATTTCAATTGGTGATTACAATACAATAATGGAAGATAGGAATATTTTTAATCAAATTTTTTATACACCACTTTCTGAAGCACTTAGACTTTTAGAAGAAAGACAAAAAGATCCTGTGCTTATGGCAAAAATAAATGAATTATTGAAAGGAAATATTCCAGAAGTTTTAATACCTACAGGTAGATATGCAGTTCAATTTAGACAAATTGCTACACCAAACAATGAAACAAAGCATTTTATAAAAATTTCTCAAGATAATAATTTGAAACCAATTTTTTTTGAATATTTAAAAGATAAATTTACTTCTAATAATGAATTTAAACATTCTTTAGGTAGAATACATATTCAAAGCCCTGTTGATAAAAATAATAATTATCCATTAGAAAAAATTTCAATAGTAGATTTTAATAAATACAATGGTAAAAAATTAGAAGAAGTAACTACTCTATGGGATGAATCACTTGTTGGTTTTCATAGAAAATTTTTCATTGAACATGATATGAAATTAGAAGATTTAACTTTTTATGATGCTTCCAAATGGTTTAAAAATAATGGTGAAAAAGCCGAAGATTATTATATTAATTTTTTATTATTATTTATTTGTAATGGTATTTTATTTGAAAACTTTTTAATGTCTAAAGATAGTGAAGGTGATTTTAGTAAAAAAATTATATTACCGGCTTTAGAAAAAATTATAAATTTAATAGGAGTAAAACCATTAATAGTGCCATTAGAACCAATAGATATCGAAAATGATAAATATTGGATTTCACATCATTTAAAAATAAAAAAAATAATTCCTAAAAAATAATTATGACTAATTTTAACTTTTTATTAAATACTTGTTATCAAACAACAAATTCCTTAAGGGTTATTGCAAGTTATTCTCATCTTGTTCCAATAATTTTATCTTTATCTTTAGCAATTTTTATTTTTATAAAAGCTAAATATAATTTATATTCTAAAATTTTTCTTTCTTTTGTTGTATTTTTCTGTATTTGGTTATTAGGTGATTATATTATTTGGATTTCAAATAATTTTTATTTGATTTACTCTATTTGGTCCTTTTTGGATTTTATTGAAATAGTATTTTACATTTTAGGATTATATTTTGTTATTACATTTATTCAAGAAAGAGATACAAAATGGTATACAAAATTTTTATTTATTTTATCCTTAGTAATACCTTTTTATCTTACAATTACAGGTCAATCAGTAACAGGATTTAATCAAGCTGTTTGTGAAGCTAGTAATAGTAATTTTTTATCTAATTATAAATTAGTTGTCGAGGTCATTATTCTTTTAGTGATTTTGTTTTATATAACAAAATCTTTGTTTAAACAAAAAAATAGAAAAATACTTAAATCGAATGTTATTGTTTTAGGTTCTATTTTTGCATTTTTGTCTGTGTTCGGCATAACAGAATATATAGCATCTATTACTGGAATTTACGAATATAATCTTTATAGTTTGTTTATACTACCTATATTCTTAGTAGCAATTATTTATGCAGTATTTGAATTAGATATATTTAATTTTAAAATTTTAGGAACGCATTATTTAGTGGCTGGTTTGGTTATATTAATGGCTGGACAATTATTTTTCGTAAATGGTACCACTGATCAGTTGTTAACTATAATTACTGTAATTCTATCAATAGCCTTTAGTTTTATTTTGTATCGAAACTTAAAACGTGAATCTGATCAACGCTTAAAAATTGAAAAACTTTCTGTAGATTTAGAGAGTTCGAAAATGCGCTTAGAGTATACAAATTTAAAGTTAGAAGATGCTAATGAAAAATTGCAGTCTCTTGATAAATTAAAAACAGAATTCCTTTCTCTTGCATCACATCAACTTCGAAGTCCGCTTACAGCTATTATTGGTTATACCTCTATGTTACTCGATGGTTCATTTGGAAAAATAAGTGCTAAACAAAATGAAGCTATAGATCGTGTTTTTCAATCAAGTCGTCATTTAGCTACTACTGTCGAAGACCTTTTGAACGTTTCTAAGATAGAACAAGGAGGAATGCAATATGTAAAAGCTCCTTTTGATTTTGAAAAAGCTAGTGGAGATTTGGCAAAAGATTTATCTGTAACAGCAGAAAAGAAAGGTTTGAAACTAACTTTCGAAACAGACGGAAAATCACCATACAAAGTAAACGGAGATATGGAAAAAATCCGACAAGTTATTTTGAACTTCATAGACAACTCTATAAAATACACAAAAGAGGGAAGTATAAATGTTTTACTTTCTAAAAATGAGAAAACAATTCGTTTATCTATAAAAGATACTGGAATGGGTATGACACCAGAAATAAAAGAGAAACTTTTCCAAAAATTTGCTCGTGCTGAAGGAGGAAAAATGAATGCAGGAGGTTCTGGTCTTGGTTTATATCTTGCAAAGAAAATTATTGAAGAAGGTCACAATGGAAAAGTCGGAGTTGATTCCGAGGGTATGAACAAGGGTTCAACTTTCTGGATGGAATTAGAAGAAGCTTAAATCTTTTCTATTTTATATTCACCAGGTAAATCTTTTACTTCGTAACCAAGTTCATTTATTTTTTCTCGGAGTTCATCAGATTTTTTGAAATCTTTATCTTTACGAGCTTCCTCTCTTTCTTTTGCGAGAGAAATAACCTCCTGCGGTATTTCTAATATCTCATTTTTAAGATCATTAAATCCAAGACTCAATATTTTATCAAAATACAGTATTGTAGCTTTCTTTTCAGAATTTGATATTGATTCATCTTTCAATAAATCCCAAAGCACTGTCAAAGCACGAGGGGTGTCCAAATCATTTTCAATATATTCGATAAATTGGGTTTTATATTGGTTATTTAAGTCGCTATTATATGTTTCTTCACCAAGATCCAAATATAGTTTATAAAGGCGTTTTAGGGCTATTTCTGAGCCTTCTAAAGCATCCCAATTGAAGTTCATCTGTGTTCTATAATGACCCATTAAAATCCAAAAACGATAAGCAATAGGATTTATACCTTTTTCTTGCAAAGTTCGCATTGTAATAAAATTATCACCTGATTTTGCCATTTTAGAATCGTTGATATTTATATGTTCATTATGCATCCAAAATTTAACAAATGGACTTTTTCCACTATACGCTTCAGATTGTGCTATTTCGTTTGGGTGATGCACTGAAATATGATCTATGCCTCCTGTGTGAATATCAAATTGTTCACCGAGATATTTTATACTCATAGCAGAACATTCTATATGCCAACCAGGGAAACCTTTTCCTATTTCTGTATCGTATCCAAGTTCTGTATCTTTTGAGAATTTCCAAATTGCAAAATCAGCTGGATTTTTCTTCTCATTATTTATTCCTATTCTAGATTCAGAATCTTTTTCATCATTTCCTTTTTTCCCTGAAAGTTGCCAATAAGTAGGGAATTTTGAAATTTCAAAATAAATTCCATCACTTGTTTTATAAGCAAAACCTTTTTCTAAAAGTTTCTTTATCATTTCTACATCTTCTGAAATATGTTCACTTGCAAAAGGTATTATATCTGGAGATTTTATATTTAAAGTAGACAAATCTTTCATAAATTCATCTTTATAAAAAACAGCCATTTCTTTCATAGCTTCAAGTGTAAAAGGTTTTCCTTCACGTTTTAGGCCTTTTACCATTTTGTCATCGCCATCATCAGCATCACTTGTGAGATGGCCTATGTCAGTAATATTCATCACTCTTTTTACTTTATAACCTTCAAATTCTAAAGTTTTTTGCACGATGTCTGCGAAAATATATGCACGCAAATTGCCTATATGTGCATAATTGTAAACAGTTGGACCACAAGAATAGAAACCAACTTCATTAGGATTTATCGGTTTAAATTCTTCTTTTTCTTTAGTTAAAGTATTGTAAAATTTTAAAGCCATTTTTTTGTTTTAAAGAAAATGAAAGTGATGATACTAGTCAAAAGCATAGAACCAAGAACTACATAAAATTCATTTATTCCTTGGATAAGCACAAAATCAGTATTCATCATGAAAATACTAGATATGACAGTCACAGGAGAGATCATGAATGTGATAATCGTTAGGATTTTCATTGTCTCGTTTGTTTTATTTGCAAGAAGGGAATCATTTGTCTCGCGCAAATCAGTAATGACTTCTTTGTGTGAATCCATAGCATTTTTTATTTTATTGTATTCACCGATTATTGCTTCAAGTTGGAAAGAGAATTCTGGTTCAAAGAATTTTTTACCCGCAGATTCGAAAGATTTCAATGCTTCATAATGGTGTCGCATTGCTTGTTTGAAGTTGAGTAATTTTCTATTTACTTCAGAGATTATTTTTACTGTATCTTTTTCTTTTCCTTCGAAAATATTCTTTTCAATTTTCTTTAGATCAGGATTTATCATTTCTAAATTCTGATTTACATTTCTATAAAGCTCTTTGATGATGTGGTAGAAGAGATGTCCCGCGTGTTCATCTTTTGCTTTTTTATTTAAAAGGGCTCGAACTTCAAATTTTTTGAAAAATTCGTGAAGCGGGTTTATAAGTTCATAGTGAATAGTTATAAGGAAATTTTTACCTACAATAAAGTCTATTTCTTGTTCGGATTGGTCTTTATTCTTAGTGCGAGTTACAGGGAAATGAAGGACTAAATAGATCAAATTGTCATATAAATCGACTTTTGAACGGACTGTCTCTGTTATTAATTCTTCGGTTATTATTGCTGGAATTGAGTATTCTTCTACTAATGAATAAACTTCTTCTTTCGTAGGAGATTGGACATCTATCCAATCAACATTGTTATAACGATATTTTGAAATCATAAATTTATTATATCATTGGCTTATTTTATAACCAAATAAAAGGGCTTGCATTTATTAAAATTTTAGTATATTATTGTCCTTATGGAATTCGCAGTCATAAAAACAGGTGGAAAACAGTACAAAGTCGCTAAAGGCGATACTGTTTCTATTGAGAAAATAAAGGGTGAATTTGCAAAAGGTGACAAAGTCTCTTTTGATAAAGTTCTCCTTGTTGATAATGGCAAAGATACAACTATCGGTATGCCTTTTATCGATGGCGCGAAAGTAGAAGCTGAGATTTCAGAAATCGGCCGTGCACGCAAGATCCTCGTTGTGAAATATAAGCAAAAGTCCCGCTACCTCCGTCGCAACGGCCACCGTCAGCCATTCTTCAAAGTTAAAATCCTTTCAATAAGTTAAAAAATCCTTCAGTAATGAGGGATTTTTTATTGTCAAAATATATTTGATTATTAAGAAACTAATTTGACAAATTAAATTAGTTAATGTAATATCAGTTTAAATAAATTCATTAACTTAAAATAAAAAATATGTATGTAAGTGAAATAAAAAACTGGGCACAAGACAATGAACTTGACCCAGGACGCGACAAAATTACTTTTTCTTTAAATGAAGAAGAAAGTAAATTAAAAATTAATGGTAACAAATTAATAAAGAAAATTTTCGCTAAGCATTTAAACGAGGTAAAAATTAGTGAAATGACTGTACAAGTTCCATCAAGCAAGGTTTGTCAGATTATTATATTTTTGAAAGATAAACATAATATAAAAACTGCTGAATCAATTGATTTAATAAAACTTGCCCTTTATGAAATAAGTTGTCATTAATTAATTAATTTAATTAAGGCTGAAATTCTCAGCCTTTTTTTATTGCCTATTTTTTAGAGCGTTTTTGATGGTTTCGTTATCGGAGTATTCTATTTCTGTACCAGTCGAGAGTCCACGGCCGAGAGAAGATATTTTTATATTTGCAGGTTCACATATATCTTTGAGCTGGCTACGAATATAGAAATCAGTATGATCTCCTTGAGGAGATATTGAAAAAGCTAGAATTATTTCTTTTAAATTTTTACCTTTTATTTTTTCTTTTAATTCATTAAGACGCACTTGGCTTGGAGTATTTTTTTCAATAATTGGTACGAGACCACCTAAAACAAAATACATTCCATTATAAAGTCTACTTTTTCTTACACTTTCAAGATCAGAATCTTTTTCTACGATGAGTAGGGTAGTGTCATCTCTTCTCGGATCACTACAAAGTTCACAAATTAAACTATGATTTATTTTATTTAAATTAAAAAATCTAAAACATTCTTTACATTGAGCAATTTCTTTTTTCAAATCGGTTATAAGCCTTGATAAATTTTCTGAATAATTTGAATTACGAGACATAAGAAAATAAACAAATCTTTTTGCTTGTCTTTCACCGATTCCAGGGAATTCTTTAAAGTATTCTGCTAATTTATCGATACTGTCCATAAAAATTAAAATTCATCGAGGGCACTATCAGCTTTTGTACTAGAAAATTCACTAAGATTACTTTTTTCAAGATTCAGGAATGAACTTGTTTTATCATCGAAATACAAATCAACTTTTCCTGTTGGCCCATTACGGTGTTTCTCGATTAATATTTCAGCGATATTTGTTCGTTCTGATTCATCTTTGCCCTTATCTTCACGGTGAATAAACATAACAACATCGGCATCCTGTTCGATAGATCCTGAGTCACGAAGGTCTGAAAGACGAGGTTTACCTCCACGAGCTTCCACGGCACGAGAAAGCTGTGAAAGAGCAAGCACTGGAACATCGAGTTCTTTTGCAAGAGCTTTAAGAGATCGAGATATTTCTGTGACTTGGTTTACCATATTGTCGTAACTTTTTGATGTAGACATAAGTTGCAAGTAGTCGACAACAATAAGGTCGAGACCTTTTTCTGCTTTAAGTCTACGAGCTGCAGCTTTCATGCCGACGATAGTGTTCGCAGATTTATCATCAATATGTATTTGAGCTTTTGAAAGTCTATCAATAGAATCTCTGATTAATGAGAAATCACTATCACTAGAAACTCCTCCAGTACGAAGTTTCCATGCATTTACTTTTGATTCTGCAGAAAGCATTCTATCGATGAGTTGTTGTGTGGACATTTCAAGAGAGAAGATACCTACAGATTTGTTGTGTACTGTTGCAGCCATACGAGCTATATCAAGAGCGAGAGTTGTCTTACCGACGGAAGGACGCGCTGCGAGAATAATGAGATCTTGTTTTTGAAAACCAGACAAAATATTGTCCAAATCTCGAAAACCAGTCGGTAATCCACGAAGCATACCTTTGTGTTCTTGTAATTTTTCAAATCTTTCCCATGCTTCTGGTAATGCATCTTTCAAAGCTACGAACTTTTGATTCTTTGGTGAAGACACAACACTGAAAATCTTTTTTTCTGCTTGATCGAGAATCTCATCCATATGTTCATCGTTCTCATCGAAAGCGAGTTCAGAAATATAATCCGCGGAATCAATGAGAGAACGCAAAATATATTTTTTCTGTACTATTTCAGCGTAATAACGAGCATTGGTAGAAGAAGGAACACTGTTTACTATATCTGCAAGGTATTTATTGCCTCCGACAGCCTCGAGCATTTTCTTTTCAGAAAGTTTTGTAGAAAGAGAAAGCATATCAATAGGCTCATTTCTTGATACAAGTTCGAGCATCGTCTCAAAAAGTATTTTATGTTTTTCTACGTAAAAAGAATCTCCGTTTATTGCATCTTCGATTTCGTTGAGTGCATCTTTACGCAAAAGAATAGATCCGAGCACAGCTTTTTCTGAATCGATACTTTGTGGAGGAACGCGAATTTCATTTCTCTTTATTTTTGACATGTAAGCATTTTAACATATCTCAAAAAACACCAAAATCAAAAATGTCGATAACCTGTTATTAAACAGGTAAAAATATGATATTATAATAATTATGAAAAAAGATGATATAAAAATAGTTTTAACAGGTGATCGACCTACTGGAAAACTCCATTTAGGTCATTTTGTCGGTTCTATACAAAACAGACTTAAACTTCAAGAAGAAGCAGAGAAATCATTTTATATGGTCGCTGATATGCAAGCACTTACCGATAATGCAGAAAATCCAGAAAAAGTTCGCGATAATGTTATTGAAATAGCACTAGATAACCTTGCTTGTGGTCTCGATCCAAAAAAGACGACCATGTTTATCCAATCACAAATTCCTGAAATAGCAGAGCTTGCTCTTTTATTTATGAATTTAGTTACACTAGCTAGATTGAAACGCAACCCAACAGTTAAATCTGAAATGCATCAAAAAGGATTTGGAGAGGATGTACCAGCAGGTTTTTTAGTTTACCCAGTATCACAAGCGGCAGATATTTTATTTGCAAAAGCGAATCTTATTCCTGTCGGAGAAGATCAGAAACCAATGATAGAACAAACAAATGAAATTGTGGATGTTTTTAATCGTATATATGGAGAAACTTTTGGACACGTGTCTCATCTTGTAGGAGAAACTCCACGACTCGTCGGAACAGATGGAAATGCGAAAATGTCCAAATCTTTAAATAACGGAATTTATCTTTCTGATTCTGATGAAATGATAGAAAAAAAAGTTATGGAAATGTATACAGATCCAAAACACATTCACGTAGAAGATCCTGGAAGTGTTGAAGGTAATGTAGTTTTTATGTATCTAGATATTTTTGATACAGATAAAGAAGGTGTAGCAGATCTAAAAAAACAATATGAAAAAGGTGGGCTCGGAGATGTGGCGATTAAAAAGCGCTTAGTAAAAATCTTGAGTGATATGATTAGTCCAATTAGAGAAAGAAGAGAAGAACTAGCTCAAAATCCAAAAGCAATTATGAATATTCTAGAAGAAGGTACTAAAAAAGCTCGTGAAGAAGCAATAAAAACTTTAAATGAAGTTCGCCACGCAATGAAGATAGATTTCTTCTAACTTATGCAAAAAGAAATTACAAAAAAGAGTTTTATTTCTCAAATATTTTCAATGTTCCGTCCTTTCTGGAAGCCAATTTTTGGTATTGTTTTTATATTGATAATTATTCAAGCAATAGGAACTTTCGCTCCTTATTTATTTGGAAAAAGTGTTGATTCAATTTCTAAAGGAAATATGAATTTAACATTTTCTTTTTTACTAATTGCTTTTTGTGTTGCAGTTTTTCAACAAATTGGATTATGGTGGATAAAAGAAATTGTTGAAGTGAGAGCATTAGATCATCACGTAGAGAAATCTTTTTCAGTTTTTTCTTTAAACAGAATGCTTCAATTTTCTGTTGGTCAACACGTAAACGAACATTCTGGTGTAAAACAAACAATTATTTCTAAAGGCCAGAATTCCTTAAATGATTTAATGAAAACAATGTTTTATGATATTTTTCCAAACTCACTTCAAATAATAGTGACACTTATAATTCTCGCAATACTTGATTGGAAAATAGCTTTAATAGCTCTAACTTTTTCAGTTTTATATATTTTATTTGCGCTTAGAAGAAACAAGAATATGTTTCCTTTGGTTGGTGAAATAAGAAGAAAACATCAAGCTCAAGGTAAATTACAATCTGAGTTATACAGAAATTCAACTTTAATAATTTCTGAAGCTCAAGAATCAAATACAATAAATGACTTTAGTGGTTTTTGGACAACTGTTACTGATTTTGAAACAAAAACATGGATTAATTATCTTAAAACTTTCTATCCTCAGAAATTAATAATAATAATTGGTTTATATTCTTCACTTGGCTTAGGTGTATATTTGATATCTATAGGTCAACATTCTGTTGGTTCATTTGTTACTTTGTTTGCGTGGTTAAGTTCAATATTTGGAAATTTAATATTTATAATGAATACACAAAGAAGAATACTCTTCCAGATTGTAGAAATTAGAAAATATTTTGATTTATTAGATATTGCCCCTGATATTGATTCGAACCCAAATGGAATAATTATTGATAATTTACAAGGTAAGATTGAATTTAAAAATGTAAGTTTCGCATATCCGTATCGTCAATCAGCAAAAGAAGAGGAAGAAGAAATTGAAAAAGATGAAGATGAAAAAGAAGATCATACAGTTTCTAGAATTAATTTAACAATTCCAGCAGGAGCAAAAGTTGGATTTGTGGGTATGTCAGGTTCTGGTAAGACAACAATTGTGAACTTAATGCGTAGATATTATGAAGCAACAGAAGGAGAAATATTGATCGATGGGATGCCATTAAAAGAAATAAATTTAAAATGGTTACGTTCACACATAGGTAATGTTGAACAAAAAATAGATCTTTTCGATAGAAGTATTAAAGATAATATTTTGTTTGGTCTTTCTGAAGAAAATAAAAATATAGATGCAGATAAATTAAACAAAGCTGTAGAAGATGCATCACTTACTGAATTTATTACAAAATTAAAAGATCATGGGCTCGATACAATGATAGGTGAGGGTGGAGTAAAAGTTTCTGGTGGCGAAAGACAGCGTATCGGTATTGCGCGTGCTTTGATAAAAAATCCAAAAATTCTTATATTCGATGAAGCAACAAGCGCACTTGATTCACATAATGAAAAATTAATTCATGAAGCCATCAATCGCGGTTCAAAAGGAAGGACGACCATAATCATCGCACACCGCCTCTCTACGATAGCTGATGCAGATAAAATATTTGTTGTCGCTGATGGAAAAATAGTAGGCGAGGGAACCCACATAGAACTTTCAAAATCTTGCGAAGAATACAAGGATCTGTTGAAACATCAACTTTTCGCTTAATTTTAATCTAAATGAGATAATTATTAAAATCATTCTTTTTAATAATCTAAATTAGAGAAATAATGGAAGCAAAAACTAAATACAAAAAAGGTGTACTGACTAAAGGTGAAAAAGCACTATGGGAAGCAGTAAAAAAAATTCCTGAACCAAAAGGAAGTATTAAGCTTAATGTCACATGGAGAATTCCAAAAAGTGGAACAAAGGAAAGAAGCCTTTTTATGTGCAATTAAAGAAACCATGTTTCAGCTAAGCTTATTCAATTAAAACAGCGGATAATTATTCGCTGTTTTTTCTTTTTTGTGTTAAAATATTCGCATTATGAAAGATAGAATTTATATCAAAGATTTAGGGCAAAATATAGACAAAGAAGTTGTTATAGCTGGTTGGGTAGACGTGCGTCGTGATCAAGGTAAAATGGTCTTTTTTGATATGCGTGATATGACAGGGAAGATACAATGCGTCACATTACCAAACAGTGAAGCGATAAATTTAGCAAAAGAAATTCGTCCTGAATGGGTGCTTAAAATCAGTGCAAAAGTAAATGCTCGTCCTGAAAAAAATGTAAACAAAGACATGCAAAATGGGAATATTGAGCTTGAGGTTTTGCAAATAGAAGTTTTGAACGAAGCAAAAACAACTCCTTTTCAAGTAAATGAAAATACATCTGGTATAAATGAAGATTTAAGAATGAAATATAAATATCTTGATCTTCGTACAGAAAGAATGCAAAAAAATATCCGTATGAGAGATAAGATAGTAACTTTTTTCCGACAATATATGCATGATAATGGTTTCTTAGATATAGAAACTCCAATAATGACCAAAGGTACGCCAGAAGGAAGTCGTGAGTATCTTGTACCGTCACGCCTAGAACCAGGTAACTTTTATGTACTTCCTCAATCACCACAACAATTCAAACAACTTGCGATGGTAGCTGGTTTTGAAAAATATTTTCAAATTGCAAAATGTATGCGTGATGAAGACACACGAGGAGATCGTCAACCAGAATTTACGCAACTTGATTACGAAATATCTTTCACTACTCAAGAAGAGATAATTTCTTATACAGAAGAAATGTTTATAAAAATGGTACAAACTATTTATCCAGAAAAGAAAATTCAACAAATTCCTTTTCCAAGACTTACATACAAAGAATCAATGGGAAAATATGGAAACGATAAACCAGATTTAAGAGAAAATAAAGAAGATCCAAATCTACTCGCTTTTTGTTGGGTTGTAGATTTCCCAATGTTTGAAAAAGACAAAGAAGGTGGAGTACAAGCTGTACATCATCCTTTTACTTCTCCAAAAGCTGAAGATGCTCATTTACTCGAGACTGATCCTCTTTCTGCTCGTGCTAATGCATATGACATAGTATTAAATGGTTACGAACTTGGTGGCGGATCTATCCGTATTCATCAAAGAGAGTTACAAAACAAAGTCTTTGAACTATTAGGACTTTCAAAAGAACTTATTGAAGCTCGTTTTGGTCATATGCTCGAAGCTTTTGAATTTGGTGCTCCACCACATGGAGGATGTGCTCAAGGTATCGACCGCATCGTTATGCTTCTTCAAAATGAGCCAAATATACGTGAAGTAATAGCATTTCCTAAAACAGGTGAAGGTAAAGATCTCATGATGGGTGCTCCATCTATGGCATCTGATAAACAACTAAAAGAACTTGGAATACAACTAAAAAAATAAAATGGATGAAGTTTTGGAAAATTCTTATAAAGTTGTAACAACAGGATTTGAAGGTCCTTTTGCTTTGCTTTTGAATTTGATAGAATCTCGTAAACTTTTTATAAACGAAATCTCTCTTTCGCAAGTTACGGAAGATTATATACAACATGTAAATAATTTAGGTAATCTTACTCCAGCAGAAATTTCAAACTTCGTTGTCGTTGCTGCGACTTTAATACTCATAAAATCAAAATCCCTTCTTCCGAATCTAAATTTAACAACAGAAGAAGAAACTGAAATAATTGATCTAGAGGAAAGGCTTCGATTGTTTGAAATTTATTCAAAACTTTCTATGAATATAAAAAATAATTTCGGTAAAAAAATTATTTTCGCACCCCTTGAAAGGAAAAATCCCACTTTGGTTTTCTTGCCTGATGACCAAATAACAAGAGAATCAATGATGACTTTCGCAAGTGAAGTTATAAATAAAATTCCAAAGAAAATATTTTTACCAGAAGTAGAAGTAAAGAAGGTTATAAGTATAGAAGAAATGATAGATAAAATGACTCTTCGTATGCAAACAGCACTCAGTATGAATTTCAAAGAATTTGCAGGAACAGCAGTTACAAAAGAAGAACGTGTGGTTGTTATTGTTGGATTTCTTGCTATGCTAGAATTAGTAAGACAGGGGATAGTGAATGTAATACAAAATAATAATTTCGAAGATTTAATAATTGAAAAACAAGAAGTAGTATTAGAAAATATTTAAATATATGAATTTAGAACAAAAATTAGAAGCAATATTATTTTTCAAAGGTGAAAGTATTTCTATAAAAAAACTTTCCAGTATTTTAGAAATTTCTGAGGAAGAAATCAAAGAAGCTATACAGAATTTAAAAAATAATTTAGAAAATAGAGGAATAGTGCTTCTTGAAAAAGAAAACGATATATCTTTGGGTACAAATCCAGAAATAAGTACTTTAATTGAAAATTTACAAAAAGAAGAACTCAACAAAGAGCTTTCCAAATCAAGTTTAGAAACTCTATCTATTATTTTATACAAAAATGGAGTTTCTAGATCAGAAATAGACTATATACGAGGAGTAAATTCAAGTTTTATACTTCGTGCTTTGTCTGTACGTGGACTTATTGAAAAGAGTCTTGACCCAAAAGATACAAGAAAAATTATTTACAAACCGAGTTTTGAACTTTTGTCATTTATGGGAGTTAAGAATGTGGAAGAATTACCAGATTATGAAAAAGTAAATACATCAATAAGTGCAGAAATTGATAATTTAAACCAAGAAATAAAAGATGCTGAAGAATAAAGAAATAAAATTAATAATTTTAGGTTTAATCATCCTTCTTATAGAAGGCATTTTTTTTCAAAAAAATATACAAAATAAAAATGAAGCTATAAAAATAAAAAACGAAATAAAACAACAACAAAGAATTGATTTAGCTCAGAAAATAAATTCATTAGCTATTGAAGCGAAAGCTATATCTATATACGACATTGACGCAAAAGAATTTATTTACGGTAAAAATGATACTCTTTCCTTACCTTTTGCATCTTTAACAAAAACCATGACTGTTCTAATAGCTCTTGAAGAAAAAGAAAATTCTATAGATTTATTGAATTTAGCTAGGTTCACATTGGTTTCTTCTTCAAACGAAGGGGCTGACAAATTATCACTTGGTGTAGATAATTTCATTTTAAAAATGAACGAGAAAGCAAAAAAAATAGGAATGAAGAATACAGTTTTTTATAATCCTACAGGTTTAGATATAAACGAAAGTAATGCTGGCGCGTATGGTAGTGCTCAAGATGCAAATATATTAGCTTTATACGCTTTTAATTTAACTAATTTTTTTATAAGAACAACAGATCTCGAGGTTGATAATGTGAAAAATACTGATATTTTACTTGGAAAGGTTTCCAATATATTTTTTTCTAAAACAGGTTATACAGAGCTTGCAGGCGGTAACCTTACACTTATTTGGAAAAATAATTCAAATAAAAAATACGCGATAACTGTGATGGGTTCTAGTAAAGAAGGTCGTTTTTCAGATATGGAAAAAATATTAAATGTATTATAATACTTATATGTATTTAAATTTTATTAAAATATTTCTACCGACTATCGTTTCTTTTACATTAGGGATTTTAATTACTCCTATAGCTACACATTTTTTCTATAAACATAAAATGTGGAAGAAGAAGGTGCGAACCGAAGACACTTCTTCAGAAGAATTTAAAAAAATTCATGAGGAAAAAGCAAAAGAAGAGATTTCTGTTCCTTGTGTTGGTGGAATAATTATTTGGTCTTCTGTTTTAATAACAACGTTTTTATTTTTTATACTATCTTTGTTTTTTCAAAATGATTTTCTTACAAAATTAAATTTCTTTAGTAGATCTCAAACTTTTATACCTATCTCAATATTTATTCTAGGATCGTTGCTCGGTCTTATCGATGATTTATTAGAGATAAAAGGTAAATCAAACATAACAAGAAAATCTAGTTGGTACACAAAAGCAAAAGTTTTCATGATTGTAGTTTGTGGACTTATAGCTGGTTCTTGGTTTTTTTATAAATTAGGAATGCATTCAATACACATACCATTTGATGGATCTTGGCAATTAGGTATTTTATTTATTCTTTTTGTTGTAATAGTCATGCTCGGAACTTTTTCTGGTGGAGTAATAGACGGTATAGATGGCCTTTCTGGAGGAGTTCTTGCTTCTATTTTTGCTTCATATTCATTTATAGCTTTTGCTAACAATCAAATAGACCTAGCTGCTTTTTGTGGTGTTATTACTGGTGCAACGCTTGCATTTCTTTGGTTCAACATTCCTCCAGCAAGATTTTATATGGGGGAAACAGGTATGATGCCTTTAACTATAGTACTTGCAACCATAGCTTTCCTTACAAATTCTGTTTTACTTTTACCAATAATTGCATTTCCATTAGTTGCAACTTCTCTTTCTTCTAGTATACAGATACTTTCTAAAAAATATTTTAACAAAAGAGTTTTTCGTATAGCACCACTTCATCATCATTTTGAAGCTATTGGTTGGTCTAGGTATAAAATTACTATGCGATACTGGGTACTGAGTGTTATGTTTGCTGTTATAGGTATCATTCTTTTTGTTTTAAATTAATGAATAAAAATAAAATAGATAAATTTTTTCTTGTAATCATAATGACTCTAGTTTTAACTGGTGTGGCTATGTTTGTATCTGCTTCTTTAGGAATTTTAGCTAAAAATGAAAAAACTTTTTATTCTGTACTTGTAAGTCAGCTTGTATTAGGACTCGGTTTTGGTTTTACTGGAATGTATCTTTGTTTAAAAATACCTTACAAATTTTGGCGTAAATATTCTTTTTATATTTTTCTTTCATCTATAATACTTACAGCTTCAGTTTTTATACCTCATTTAGGTTTTAGTCATGGAGGAGCGAGAAGATGGATAGAGCTTGGCCCAATATCATTTCAACCAAGTGAGATATTAAAATTTTCTTTTATTATATATTTTTCCGCTTGGCTTTCTTGGGCGAAAAATAGGGCAAAAGATTTCAAATTTAGCATTTTACCATTAGGTATAATGCTTACGGTTATAGCTGCTGTATTGTTTAAACAACCAGATACTAAAAGTTTTATTTTGATAGCAATGACAGGTATATGTATGCTTTTTATATCAGGAGTTTCCTGGAAATATATTGTAGGTATAGGTTTGGCTGCACTTTTAGTTTTAGGAAGTTTAGTTGCTTTTACACCATATTTAAAAGCTAGAATAAATACTTTTATACATCCATCAGAAAATGCACAAGGTTCTTCGTATCAACTTCAACAATCTTTGATAGCGATAGGCTCAGGAGGAATTTTTGGTAGAGGTTTTGGTCAAAGTATACAAAAATTTAGTTATTTACCAGAACCTCAAGGAGATTCTATTTTTGCAGTAATAGGTGAGGAACTTGGTTTTATAGGTTGTGTAACTATAATTTTTTTCTATGTTTTATTTGCACTAAGAGGACTTAGAATTGCGAACAGAAGCCCGGATTTGTTTAGTAGACTTTTAGTATCTGGAATTGTTATACTTCTTACAGCTCAATCTTTCATGAACATAGCTTCAATTATTGGAGTTTTTCCACTTACTGGTGTACCTCTTGTTTTTATGAGTCATGGAGGAACTTCGCTTATGATAGATCTGATGGCAATAGGTATTGTATTTCAAATATCAAAATATCAAATAAAAAATATATAAAATATGAAAATAATTTTTACAGGAGGAGGAACAGGTGGCCATTTTTATCCAATTATCGCTGTAACTCAAAAAGTTAATCAAATAATAGATAAAGAAAATATACTGCAAGCAAAATTGTATTATTTTTCAGATTCACCCTACGACAAAGAAATGGTTTTTGAAAATGGTTTAGTTTACGAACAAGTAAATGCCGGTAAATTAAGAATTTATTTTTCAATAAAAAATTTCTTTGATTTTTTCAAAACTCTTGCTGGTATATTTTCTGCAATGTTCAAAGTGTACTCTATATATCCTGATGTAATTTTTGGAAAAGGAGGTTATGCATCATTTCCGACACTTTTAGCTGGAAGAATATTAAGAATCCCTGTAGTAATCCATGAATCAGACAGTGCACCAGGAAGAGTAAATAAATGGGCAGGAAAATTTGCTAAAAAAATTGCAATATCTTTTCCAGAAGTATCACCTTATTTCCCAAAAGAAAAAACGGCTTGGACAGGGCAACCCATAAGAGCTGAAATATCTAATTTAATTTCAAAAGATGAAGCTTTAAAATATTGGAACCTAGAATCAAGCATACCTGTTATTGTTATATTGGGAGGTTCTCAGGGTGCTGAATTAATAAATAATGTTCTAATAGATGCATTACCGAAACTTGTAGAAAATTTTCAAGTAATACACCAGACAGGAGTAAGGAATTACAAAACAGTACAAAAAAGATCAGAAGTTGTACTCGCAAATAATCCAAATAAATCAAGATACAAATCAATAGATTATTTAAATAATATTCAAATGAAAACAGCTGCTAGTTGTGCAAATATTATAATATCTCGCGCTGGTTCAGCACTTTTTGAAATAGCTTGTTGGGGTGTTCCTTCAATACTTATACCATTTACATCTTCTAATGAAGACCATGCAAGGAAAAATGCTTTCAACTACGCCAGAGCTGGTGCTTGTAGCGTAATAGAAGAAATGAATATGACTTCAAATATTTTAATTTCCGAAATAGAAAGAATTACAAATGATCCTGTAACACATGAACGCATGTCTTCAAATGCTAAAAATTTTGGTAAAAAAGATGCTGCTAATAAAATTGCTCAAGTTCTTGTAGACATAGCTCTTGGTCACGAAAAATAAAAACTTTTAAAAAGTTACAAAAAATGTTAAAATGTTCCAATGGAACAAAAGAAAGTAGTTACAAGATTCGCCCCAAGTCCAACAGGAAAATTACATTCTGGTGCTTACAGAACAGCTATTTTTGCTTATCTTTTTGCTCGTAAAAATAATGGTGAATTTATATTACGTATCGAAGACACAGACAAAGATCGTTCTACAAAAGAAAATGAAGATAACATTTTAGAAAGTTTAAAATGGCTTGGTTTAGAATATGATAATTTCTTCAGGCAATCTGAACATGTAAACCGTCACAAAGAAGTTTTAGAAAAAATGATAAAAGATGGTCACGCATATATATCAAAAGAAGAATCTAAAGATGGATCTGGAGTTATAAAAGAAATAGTACGTTTTAAAAATCCAAATGAAGATGTATCTTTTATAGACGAAATAAAAGGGACTGTTACTATGCATACAGCTGATCTTGGTGATTTTGTTATCGCAAAAAATATAAATGAACCACTTTTCCATTTGGCTGTTGTTGTAGATGATTTCGATGAAGGAGTAACTCACATAATACGAGGAGAAGATCATGTCTCAAACACACCAAGACAAATACTTATACAAAGAGCAATAGGAGCTCCTACACCAACATATGCTCATTTACCACTTGTTTTAGGTGAAGATAAACAAAAACTTTCTAAAAGAAAAGGTGCTTTGGCAATGACAGAATACAGAGATCAAGGATATCTACCTGAAGCAATTTTAAATATGGTTTCAATGGTAGGATGGAATTCTGGTACAAATCAAGAACTTTTTTCTAAAGAAGAATTAATAAAAGAGTTTGATTTAGCTAAAGTACAAAAATCTCCAGCAATATTTAATCAAGAAAAATTAAATTGGATTAACAAAGAATATATAAAAAAAATAGAACCAGAATTATTAAAAAATGAAATTTTTAAATTTTTACCGAATGAATTACATATAGATAAATTAATTCCAGTTATTTCAGAAAGAATTGTAAAATTTAATGACATTTCAGATATGTTAAAAAATAAAGAATTGGATTTTTTTGTTAATTCTCCAAAAATAGATAAAAGTAAATTAAATTATAAAGATACACCAAAAGAAAAAACTAAGGAAAATTTAGAAAAAGTAATTTCTATTTTTGAATCTATTTCAGAATTTAATATTGAAAATATAAAAAATAAAGTTATGGAATATGCTAATACTTTGCCAAGTAGGGGAGAAGTACTACACCCATTACGATTTGCCTTATCAGGAATCGATAAATCACCAGACCCTTTTACAATAGCAGAAATCTTAGGAAAAAATGAAACAATTTCAAGACTACAAAAAGCAATTTAATTTATTTGTTGTATTCTTATTATTAATAATTCCAGCTTTTTTTGCATATGCACAAACGGCTCAAGAATTAAACCAAAAAATAAATTCTCGAAATACTGATATACAAAATTTAGAAAAAGAAATATCAGCTTATCAACAACAACTCAATAGCCTAGGTAAACAAGCTTCTTCTTTAAGTGTTTTACTTAAACAATTAGATTTAACAAAAAAGAAACTTACAGCAGATATAGCAGTAACACAAAATAAAATATCAAATAAAAATACTGAAATACAAAAATTAAGCGGAAAAATAGATGATACAAAAGATGTAATAAAAAATAGTACAGACACGATAATTTTAAGTATAAAACAAATAAATGAATTTGAAATAGATTCAATGGTAGAAAAACTTCTTTCAAAAGACGATATTTCTACTGTTTGGAATGACATTGATAATTTAATCTCTCTTCAAGGAACTGTAAAAAATAAAATAGTTGAATTAAAAGATGAAAAGAAATCTTTAGAAAAAAGTAAAAGTACTACAGAAAAAGCTAGGAATGAACTAGTGTCTTTAAAAACGGAATTGGCTGATCAGAAAAAAATTATCGATCAAAATTCTAAAGAAAAAAACAAACTCTTAAAAGAAACGAAAAATAATGAAACAAATTATCAAAAATTACTAAAAGCTAATTTAGCAAAAAAAGAAGCTTTCGAAAATGAAGTTAGAAATTTTGAATCACAATTAAAATTTATTCTAGATACTTCAAAATTACCAAACAAAGGTGTACTTTCTTGGCCACTTGATAATGTTTATATAACTCAATTTTTTGGTAAAACTGAAGCAGGGAAGAGGCTTTATGTAAACGGAACACATAATGGAATAGATTTTCGTGCTTCTGTGGGCACACCAGTCAAATCTATGGCAAATGGTATTGTTTTAGGTACCGGTGATACAGATATAACTTGTCCAGGAGCATCTTTTGGTAAATTTGTTTTTATAAAATATGATAATGGACTTTCCAGTACTTATGGACATTTTTCACTTATAAAAGTTAGTGAAGGACAAAAAGTTTCAAGAGGAGAAATTGTTGGTTATAGTGGAAATACAGGATATTCAACAGGTCCACATCTACATGTATCATTATATGCTTCAGATGCTGTAAAAATGGAATCTAGAGCAAGTAAAACTTGTAATGGTAAAACATATACTATGCCAATTTCTCCCATAAATGCTTATCTTGATCCAATGTTTTATTTACCTGCTTATAAATAAATATGTTAAAATAAAAATATGAATAAAAATATACAAAATAAAGAGGGAGGTTTTCTTAGAATTATTTTTATAATAGTTATCTTACTTCTTATAATGTCTTATTTTCATATTACATTTACTGGAATAATTCATTGGATAATTAATACAATAAAAAATGTTATCTAAATAAAAATGGAAATTTCTACTCATAAAAAACAAATTGTATTTCTACAAATATTTTTTATATTCGTCGTCCCTATAATGTCGATCTATTTTAATATTTTACCAAAAGAAGCAAGGGTATTCATATTAATCCTCGTATGTCTTGTTATATACGGAATTATAAAAAAAGAAAAATATTCTCTACAAGAATTAGGTATATCTGTACACACATTTAAAAAATATTTAATACCTTATTTATCCTTAATGACTTTGAGTGTTTTATCTATTGTTGCTTATGCAGAAAAATTAGAAATGGAACCACAGCCAAATTGGTGGACTCAACCTCATTTTTTGTTTTTATTTTTAATAGTTTCTTTTTTACAAGAATTCGCTTATAGAAGTTTTCTTATTCCTAAATTAAAACAAATTTTTGATGACAGATTGGGGGTTGTAATCATAAACGCACTCCTTTTTACTCTTTTACATATAATCTATCCAATACCTCAATTAATGCTTCCATTGGCATTTATCGGGGGACTGGCATTTTCTGTGATCTATATGAAATATCCTAATTTGTTTCTAATATCTTTAACTCATTCTGTATTGAACTTCGTAGCAGTACTACACGGCTTTTTTGTAATACATAACTAATTTATGTATTAATTTTAAAAGCTTTATTTTTATATATAGTGTCGTAAAAGATATATTGTGCGACACTCTATTATATTTTAATTACAGGAGCTAGAAAGCTCATAACCAGCTAAAACAGCCTCTTCCCCTGTATTGAACCAAACTTTGTTAGAATCTTTTATTGTTTTACCAGCAGAACATCCAAGTGCATAATATTTCTTCCCTCTTTTTGATGCGAAAAAATTTCCTTTAGGAATTGAAATATCTGAATTTTTATCCAATACAGTATTTTGGCTTAAATTAGCATTTTTTTGCAAATTTAAGCCATTTTGAGCCTCATTTAGCCCTGAAATGGCATTTGCTTGGCCATTAGGATAAATGACCTTAAATTGGCCATTTTGGCCTTTTTTAGATAGTCTTCCTAGTAAAAATGAAGCAATGCCGACTAAAATTATGATTAAAATAATCAGTATATCCTTCCCTTTTTCACTTTCTATAAAAGACTTGATTTTTTCCATAGAATAGTTTATACTCTTTTTACATAGATATTTTATCATTTAATTTTAATATAAAGCAATGGCACATAGAAAAGCCGGCGGAACCGCCAAAAACTTAAGAGACTCAAACCCACAATACCTCGGTACGAAGCTTTATGATGGCCAAAAAGCTCAAAGTGGTTCTATTATCATTCGTCAACGTGGTACAGTTATATTGGCTGGTACAAACGTAGGAATGGGAAAAGATCATACCCTATTCGCTCTCAGAGATGGGAAAGTTAAATTTGGATCAAAACGTAAAACTTCTTTCAATGGAAAAACTTCTGTAAAGAAAACTGTAAACGTAATATAAAAATTAAAAACCCGGATGATCTGGGTTTTTAATTTGTTAAATTTTGCTAACTATAACTTTGAATGTAGTTTTTTTATCTTTTACTTTTACAAAGATTTCAAACTCACCTGTTTTTTTAAGTGGTTTTTCTAAGTCTAAGAAATCTTCATTTATATCTATCCTGTGTTCCCTTTTTAATGCTTCAACAATTTCTTTTTTATGAATAGCGGAAAATAAATGTCCTATTTCATTTGCTTTACCTTTTATAGTAACTTCTTTATCTTTTATCTCATTCATTATTTTTATTAGAGCTTGTTCTGCCATAGTCCTCTCTAATATCATTTCTTTTTTTTGTTGCTCTAAAGCATTTATAGCTTTTGTAGTTGCAAGTTCAGCAAATTTCTTAGGAATAAGAAAATTCATTGCATATCCATCATTTACTTCTTTTACATCATTTCTTTTACCAACTCTTGGAACATCTTTTAGGAAAATTACTTTCATATTTTTTGTTTTTTATTTTTATAAATTTATTTAGACCAATTCTTTAATAATTCTATAGCTTTCTCCATTTGAGCATCTTTTTTATTTTCAAGATCTTTTTCTGTAATTTCTACTTTGTAATCTGGATCAAGACCTTTTTCTGATATAGATCTTCCAAGTGGTGTAAGCCATTTTGCTACTGTTATTTTAAAAATTGTATCAGGTGTTACATCTATGACTTCTTGCACAGAACCTTTACCATAACTCTTTGTACCGACTAATTTTGCAATCTTATGATCTTGCATTGCACCAGCAAATATCTCTGAAGCTGATGCTGAACCGCTATCCATAAGGATTACAAATTTTAAATTATTATTAAAAATATCATAACCATGACTTCTAAAAATTTTTTGTTTTATATTATTTCCATAATCTTCTATAACGACAGTTTTACCTGGTGATAAGAACCAACTAGCCATATCTATAGAAGCTTCTAAGTATCCACCAGGATTACCACGTAGATCTAAAAGTAATTTATCAGAACCAGAATCAACAAATTTTTTCATTGCATCTCTAAACAAAGAAGCTGAGTTTGCAGAAAAACTATACAAACTAACAACAAAAATTCCATCTTTATTTAATTCTGCTTCAATAGTAGGAGTATTTATGACATCGCGAACAATTTTTATTTCTAATGGTTTTTTTGCTCCATCTCTGTATATTGTAAGAACTACTTCAGTACCTTTTTCACCACGAATAAGTTTTATAGCTTGTTCAATATTTAAATCAGAGGTGACTGTTTTGTCGATTTTTAAAATCTTATCTCCAGATTTTATTCCTGCATTATATGCTGGAGTACCTTTAAGAGGTGCAATAACTGTGAGAATTTTATCTTTTATACCGACTTCCATACCAACACCAGTGAATTCTCCACTTATATCACTCTCAAACATTTTTGTTTCATCAGGAGAGAAAAATGTACTGTATGGATCATTTAAAGAATTTGTAAGACCTTTTATTGCACCATAAACTCTGTCTTGATCAGAAACATTTTTTGCATTTGGATATTTTTCATTTATTGTATTCCAAACTTTCCAAAAAGGAGCGAAATCAGCTGTTGTAGATACTTGGGGATCTTTATTACTTAGTGCAAGAACTTTTTCTATTTCTGGAACTTTACCTTGGCCAACATAAATACCAAAAAAGAAAAAACCTACAACTAAAAAAGTAGCTAAAAAAATATATTTTGTTCTATAAAAAAAATCTCTAAATCTGTTCATGAGGGTTGTTTCTAAAACCACTATTTTGAGAGAAATTATCAAACTTCATAGAACCAATATTTTTAGTATCTATCTTTTCTTTTTTGTATAAAATATAAGCCACATAAGCAACACCAAGACCAGACAATGTCAATAGTATTTTTTTCCAAGAATAAGGGAATCCTAAGTATGGCAATATTGCTATCCAAATACCTAAAATCAAAAGTGTTCGTGCTGTTTTCATACAAACATTATACTCTGAGAAAAAAGTCTATGCAACAATGACCACGAACTCCCCTTTTACCTTTGTTGGGTTTTTTTTGAAGAATTCTAATATATCTTTTGGAGAGTCTGTTTTGAAATCTTCATATATTTTTGTTATTTCTCTAGCTACACAAACTTTCTTATTTGGTGCAAATTTATCTAAAGATTCAAGTGTTTTTAATATACGATGTGTAGATTCATAAAAAACCATAGTACGTTTTGCTTCAGCTATCTCTTTAAATAAAGTCTCTCTTCCCTTCTTGTGAGGAAGGAAACCAAGGAAAGTGAATTCGTGTATTGGAAGTCCGCAAGCAGAAAGTGCACTTATGAGTGCTGTTGCTCCTGGTATTGGTATTATTTTTACTCCATCATTAAACCTTTCTTTTATTTGTGACACAAGTAATGCACCTGGATCGGAAATCCCCGGTGTACCAGCATCTGATACAAGTGCAATATTTTTTCCTTCTTCTAGTAATTCAAAAATTTTGTCTATCTTGCCAATCTTACTTTGAGCATGATAGCTCATTGTAGCTTTTTTTATTTCGTATTTATTTAAAATTTTCTGTGTCATACGAGTATCTTCGCACAATATCAAATCAACCTCACCTAAAATACGAATTGCTCGAAGTGTAATATCTTCCATATTTCCTATTGGCGTCGCTATAACGTAAAAATTAGACATTATTTTTATAATTTAAAGGATGTAAATGTGCGACTATGCCCATAGCACAAGCGACGATTAAAACATTTTTTAAAATATATTGACCTTCTATTGTAGGCACAAGGAATGATTGCCAAGCCACTGTAGGCAAGATAAATAATGGCATTATTGTTGTAATGAGATGAACTATTAATAAAAGAAATGCCAAACGTTCAAAACCTTTGATAATAAAAACAAAAGCTATAATCATTTCGAAGATTCCAAGAGATAAAATAAAAGTATCGAAAGAAATAAAAGGTAAAGTATGACTTAATAAATCTGCCACTATTGGATTCGCAGGGCTCAAAGAAAAAACTTTCAAAATTCCAAACCAAAAGTACACGATAAAAATAGCCCAACGAGCCATTGGCAAAGAATGCTTTTTTATAAAGTGAATTATCTTCATATCTACACTTTCAATTTTTTCTTCAATATTTTGCATAAGTTTATTATAACAAAAAATTAAAAACTCCCACACTAGGGAGTTTTTAATTTTTATTTTCTATATTTTCTTGTCTTCCATTTATCTGCGATTTTGACGCGAGTGAGAGAGCGTTCGAGTTCAGTTGCAAAATGTTCGTAGTCGACATGTTCTTTGTTTTCTGCGAGCTTTCGGAGTTCTTCTGCACGAGCTTTTGCTTTCTCTATTGCTTCGTCAGTAATATCTGCAATATGTTCTGCGAAGTCGGCAAGCACTGCGACAGTTGTAATTCCATCTTCTTTCTTAACTTCGACAAAACCACCGACGACAGCCATCGGTACATGCTCACCATTTACAAACGCAACGACATCCCCAGATTTGAGCCCAGCGATGATTGGCACATGTTCAGGCAAGATTGTGATATCCCCTTCCAATGTCGGCAATGTCACACTTTCAACAAGCTCTTCCAATACGAGCTTTTCTGGGGTGACTATTTTTAGTTTTAATTGTTTTGCCATATTATTTTTATTTTAAATCTAATTCAAAAACACTTTCACCTGGAGAGACTGATAAGTAATCCTTAAAAAACTTGTTATCTTTATAAATTTTTACAAATTCAGTATATTTTTCCTGGATACTTGGATTTACTAAAACTTTATATTTATCAGACAATTTTATCCATACTGCAATAGCTCCTCCTTGAACAATATTATCACTCTTTATCTTTTCAAAATTATTTTCTTTAGCAAAAGATATAAGTGTTTCATATAACTTCATACCAAGATCGTTTCCTTTGTACTTGTTGTCAAGCGTAGCTTTATTTATTTTAATAAATTTATCTTCAGGATATTGCTCAAAATCTAAACCACCAATTTGTTCATCTCCATGCATTAGATGCACTTCCTTAAAAGAAGGAAGGTTATTGTTTACAGTGTCATTAACAATCTGTATACGTAGATTTAAAAGCTCTTGCTTAGAACTTTTTGGTCTAAATTCAGGTTGCTCTCTTGGTGTGATGTTTAATTTTGGTATTTCATTGACCATGTTTTAACTTTTTATAACGCGCCCTTCATATAAAACTCATTCTCTGGCTTGTCGTCATGCTTGCCATCAAGAATTTCACGGAAAGAACGGATCGTGTCTGCGAGCGGAACGTATTGGCCAGGAGCACCAGTGAATTGCTCAGCGACGAAGAATGGTTGTGAAAGAAATTTTTGAATCTTACGAGCACGAGCGACGAGTTCACGGTCTGCATCAGAAAGTTCTTCGATACCGAGAATAGCGATGATGTCTTGTAAGTCTTTGTATCTTTGTAGAACTCTTTGCACTTCACGAGCAACTTCGTAATGCTCTTTTCCGACGATGTTCGGATCAAGAATTGTAGATGATGAGTCCAAAGGATCAACAGCTGGGTAAATACCGATTTCAGAAAGTGAACGGTTTAGCACCACAGTAGAGTCGAGGTGAGAGAAAGTAGTAGCTGGAGCTGGGTCTGTGAGGTCGTCGGCTGGCACATAGACAGCTTGGACAGATGTCACAGAACCTTTGTCTGTACTAGTAATACGTTCTTGTAGATTTCCCATTTCTGTCGCGAGAGTTGGCTGGTAACCCACGGCTGAAGGAATACGGCCGAGAAGTGCAGAAACTTCGGAACCTGCTTGAGTGAAACGGAAAATATTGTCGATAAAGAAAAGAACGTCTTTACCTTCTTGGTCACGGAAGTGTTCCGCCATCGTGAGTCCTGAGAGAGCCACACGTAGACGAGCACCTGGTGGTTCGTTCATCTGTCCGAAGACCATGGCAACTTTGTCGAGAACTTTTGAATCTTTCATTTCGTGGTAGAGGTCGTTACCTTCACGAGTTCTTTCTCCTACTCCTGCGAATACAGAATATCCGCCGTGGTTTGATGCAATGTTGTGAATGAGCTCTTGAATGACGACAGTTTTACCAACACCAGCACCTCCGAAGAGACCAACTTTTCCTCCTTTCAAAACAGGACAGATAAGGTCAATAACTTTGATACCAGTTTCGAGGATTTCAATCTTTGTTGATTGAGATACATAGTCTGGAGCTTTACGGTGAATTGGTGAAGTACCAGCATTTACAGATGCACCGTCATCAATAACAGCACCAAGTACATTGAAAATTCTTCCAAGTGTTTCTTTACCGACTGGCACTGAAATAGGCTTGCCTGTGTTTACGACTTCTTGTCCGCGAGCGAGACCGTCAGTAGTATCCATAGCCACTGTACGCACGACTCCTCCACCGATATTTTGTTCGACTTCGAGAATGATTTTTTTATCACCATTCATAACTTCAAGCGCAGAATAAATTTCTGGAATTTGATCTCCGAAATCCACATCCACGACCGGCCCGATTATTCTTTTTATTGTTCCTTTGTTCATAATAATTTTTTAATAATGTTTATAATAATTTTTAATTTGTTTCTGACCTTCTTCTTAAATTTTCCCAATGTGATGGAGAAATTTTTAAAGCAATGTTTAACCCTTCAATAAATTCTTCCCAACTTTTAATATCCCGCTCTCCATATATTTCATTTATATTTTTCTCAAGTTCTCCATTTACATCTATTTGCTTTATATTTTTTACCACGTCTTTAATGTCTAAGTTTTTTTCTGGTCTGGTTTCTTTAATGATTTGATTTGTTTTTTCGTATTCATCCCAAACTTCTTTCCAATCCTTTTCAATAGTTTCATCAGGTAAACCAAGCTTTTCTGATTTATCTGCTCGATCTTCCAATTTTGATTTGGCTTCTGAAAAATCTATTATATTTGTTTCAATGTAGTTTAATCGTGACTTTATATCAAAAATTTTTTTAACTATAGGATCCAAATAATCATTGACTTTTTTAGCAATTTTTCTAAGATTTTCAATATTTTCTTGTGAATTTTTATATCCTTCCATATAAATTATTACGACACACTTGCCATACCTGCACTGATCTCGGAAATTTCTTGAGTGATACCAGCTTGGCGGGCTTTGTTGAATACGAGGGTTAGGTTGTCTATCATTTCTCCGGCAGCTTCACTCGCATTCTTCATGGCTACCATTCTAGCTGACTGCTCACTTGCTCCCGACTCGAGCAACATTTGGTATACCTGCATTCTAACCAATTTCTCGGCCAACATTTCTATCAATTTATTTGCATCGCCTTCTATCAAATATGGAATTTCGTTCGTAACTGCCTTAAGATCTTGTTTTATAATATTTTCTTTCTCGATCTCCAGGAAATCTTTCAATTCTTCTTTAGATATAGGTAAAAGTTTTCTGGCATTTGGTTTCTGTGTAAGTGCAGAGATGAAGTCGGTATAAACAACAAAGACTTCTTTATATATTCCCTTTTTATATTCATTTAAAATTAGAGCTGAAATAGAGTTTACATTATTTATTGAAATATTTACTGGCAAGTCTGTAAAAGATGCAATGATATTTTGACCGATTTTTCGCATTGCATTGTCACCCTTTTTACCGATTGAAATAAAGTCTATTTCTTTTGTAGTATCTTGTTTTAAAATTTGTAATGCTTTCTTTATGGCTTGGGCATTGTAACCTCCGCACAATGATCCATTGGAAGTAATGAGGACGATCAAAGTCTTACCTTCTTTCATTTCATCAAAAAATACATGCTTCACATCATCGAGTTTACCACTCAAAGAAGTTAAAAGTTCCCAAGAGTATCCCGCATATGAACGTGAAGCGAGCGTAGTTGCCACCGCACGTCGCATCTTCGAAGCTGCCACGAGCTCCATCGCCTTCGTGATCTTTTTCGTATTCTTGATACTCTTTATTCGATTTTTAATTTCTTTAGTTGATGCCATTGAATTTAATAAAAAAAGTTATGATCGTTACTAAAATTAAGAGCAAAGAGATATAATACAATTTTTTATATAATCTTAGTTCATTAATATCAGTAATTAATGTTATGCCTTGTGTCATTTTAATTCCCCAAATACCCAAAACAAAAGATATGACACTTAAGCAAAGTAGAAAAATAATATTGTACGCTATAACTATGAAATTCTCACTTCTAAATAGAAAAACTACCTCAATGACCCATAGGATAATTAAGAGGCAATCTATATTAAAAATTAAACGCGTATTTTTCATAATTTTTTAACTCAAAAATCCTGCTTTAAAATCCCCTATCGCTTGTTTTAATTCTGCTTCACCAGCATCAGTCCACATTTTTGCTTCGCGGATTTCTTTGAGGAAAGTTTTTGCATTATTTTCCGCATAAGAAATAAGTCCTGCTTCAAATTCTTTAATCTTTTCTACTGGCACTTCATCGAGAAGGCCTTTGACCAAAGCAAACAAAGTAATGATCTGATGTTCGACGACGATCGGAGAATATTGTGGTTGTTTAAGCATTTCCACTGCTCTCTTTCCTCTTTCTAGTTGTCTCTTTGTAGCGTCATCGAGATCAGAACCGAATTGTGAAAAGGCTTCGAGTTCACGGAATTGTGCGAGGTCGAGTTTCAAAGTTCCAGCAACTTTCTTCATACCCTTGATTTGTGCAGATCCTCCCACGCGAGACACAGAGAAGCCGACGTTCACAGCAGGGCGCACGCCTTTATAGAAGAGATCCGTTTCGAGGAAGATTTGTCCATCAGTGATAGAAATAACGTTTGTAGGAATGTACGCAGAAATATCTCCAGCTTGAGTTTCGATGATAGGAAGAGCTGTGATAGATCCACCTCCGTAATCTTTATTTTTTCGACAAGCACGTTCGAGCAAACGTGAGTGCAAATAGAACACATCTCCAGGATACGCTTCACGGCCTGGTGGACGGCGGAGCAAAAGTGAGATTTCACGATACGCAACAGCGTGCTTTGAAAGATCGTCGTAAATAATCAAAACATCTTTTCCTGCATCCATAAAGTGTTCAGCGATAGCGACACCAGTATAAGGAGCAATGTAAGACATAGCTGCAGGTTCTGATGAACCAGCAGAGACGATGATGGTGTAATCCATCGCGCCACCTTCGGCGAGACGAGTTTCTATCTTACGAAGTTTAGAATCTTTTTGACCGATTGAAACATAAACACAGATCATATTCTGACCTTTTTGGTTCAAGATAGCATCGATAGCAATAGCAGTCTTACCAGTTTGACGGTCACCGATTATGAGCTCACGTTGTCCACGACCAATAGGAATAAGTGCATCGATAGCTTTGATACCTGTTTGTACTGGTTGATCGACTGATTGACGACTCATAACCCCAGAAGCAACACGCTCCACAGGATTTGTCTTATCTGTTTTTACAACACCCTTACCATCGATAGGTTGACCGAGAGCGTTTAATACGCGACCGATTTGTAGATCTGAAACAGGAACTTCGAGAATTCTACCAGTAGCTTTCACTTCATCCCCTTCACGAATCTTTGAGAAATCGCCAAGAACGATAACACCCACAGAATCATCTTCTAGATTAAGAGCAACACCTTCAACACCATTTGAGAAAGTAACCATTTCAGAAGCTTTGATATCTGAAAGACCTGAGACTTTTGCAATACCATCGAAAACTTCGACAACGTGGCCGATCTTTTCAGCTTTTGTATCAGCTTTGAAATTTTCTATTTCTTTTCTTAAATTTTCTACAATGTTATTTTTTGTCATATTATTTATTGATTAAGTGTGTTGCTAATTGATTCAATTTATTTCTGTATGTCGTGTCTAGTATTTCTTCACCGATTATTATTTTCATCCCTCCTAGTAATTCTTTGTCTTCCATATATTCACTTACTATTTCTTTCGCTCCGTATTTTTGTTTTATATTTTCTTCGATTTCTTTTTTCTGATGCCCATCTAAGTTTTTAGCAGATAAAACTTTTATTCTCACCACTCCATCTTCTTTGTCTATTATTTTTCCAACTGAATCTAGTATTTCATTCGATCTATTTAACAATTTCTTTTTATTTAAAAATTTCAGTGTTTCTTTACAAGCAATATCCAAGTCACTGCCGGATTTACCTTTAGTAAAATCCGATATCGCTTGAGCTATGTTTTGTACTGAAATTTTTGCCATATTTTTATTATTTATTTTTTTTCTGCAAGAATTTTCTCTGTTGCAGAGACAACCAAACCTACTACTTCATTCTTTGCTTCAGCTATCATCTTTTCTCTTTCTGAATCAAGCATTTTCTTTCCTTGAGCTAACATATCAGAGACTTCTTTTTTTGCATTCTCTAGCATTTCAGTCTTTTTCTTTTCTACTTCCTTTTTTGCTTTATCAAAGATTTCATTTGCTTCAGTGCGAGCTTTACGCATAGCTGCTTCTGATTCTTTTGCTGTGTTTTCAAGAATTTCAGCATTGGCTTTAGCATCAGCGAGGCCTTTCTTTATCTCTTCATCGCGGTCATCGATGAGCTTGCGGAGTGGCTTCGCTGCAATGAAATACAAACATATGAAGACGAGTGCAAAGTTAAAGAGCTGAGCAATCATCAATTTGAAATCTATATGAAATGTTGATATTAATGAATCCATAATTTTATTTATTTTAATTTTTAATACTATCCAAAGCACAATGTTCAAAAATTGAACATTGAGGCTTCAAACATTATTTAAGTGAGAAAGCGATAACAAGACCGTAAATAGCGATCGCTTCAGCGAAAGCAGATACGATAAGCATAGGGACAAGCACCTTGCCTGTAGCTTCTGGATTTCTTCCAATAGCTTCCATAGCTTTTGAACCGATCATACCAATACCTAATGCTGCACCGAAACCAGGGATACTGATAGCGAGTGCTTTCGCTATTGGTACCAAATTGACTGCACTACTAACTACTTCTGTTGTTTCCATATTTTTTTAATTGATCCCGCTGTGCGGGACGGATTACTAATAATTTTTCGACTACTTTTTAATAATTTATGCATGCGCCACTTCTTTGTCGTGATGCTCATGCTCCCCTCCTGTTCCCGACACATCGTGAGGGTGGGCAGGTTCATGTTCATCATGGTCTTGTGCTGCTATAGTGAAATAGACTGCCGCAAGAAGACTGAAGATAAGTGCCTGTATCAAGCCGACGAACACCTCTAAAAAGAGGAACGGTGCAGGTACGAGATACGCAAAAAGTGCAGACATCGACACTAAAAGCACCTCTCCTGCAAAAACGTTTCCAAAAAGACGGAACGAGAGCGAAGCGACTTTTGCCATTTCCCCAATGAGCTCGAGAAGCCCTACAAAGAATGTAATGGGGGCAACAATGATCACACCCGGATCTTTGCGCACCTTGGTGACCATAGAACCGAGCGCTTTTAGATTAACATATTTATTGAAAGTTTTCCATGCACCAACCGTGATGACGCCAAAGAAATTGGAAGCGATGACAACCATGAGGCCGAAAGCAAGGGTTGTGTTGATGTCAGCCGTACCCGAACGGAAAAGAGGAACAAAAGAAGCATGACCTGCCTCATATAGAGTAAAACCAAGGGCACCTAAGCCTGGTACTAGCCCGAGCCAGTTGGATATGAGAATAAAAAGAAAAAGTGAAAAGATAAGCGGAAATATCTTTACCGATATCTTCCTGTCATTAGTAACTTGATCGCAAAGAGAAATCGCACCATTCATAATTATTTCAAAAAAATGCTGAAGTTTACCTGGTATTTTTTTCATTTTTCTTCTGATAGTGAGAGCCAGTGCGAAAATGATTATAAGTGCGAGCCAAGAAGTGATAAGTGAATTTGTGATTTGAAAATTACCTACAGAAAAAATAGGTTCTGCGTATATAGTTACTTCGTGATTTACGTGCTCTGTATTATGCTGTTCTGTTGTTATATTTGCCATAATTTATTCTTGATGTATATCTTTCTTATATTTTTTTATTTCTCTGTAAATACCAAAACAAGTCATAATGAAGCCGAGACCAAAGAGAAGATAAAAAATAATGTTATTTAAAACAAAAAAATTTTTAATTAAAAAAATAATAATAAGTGGTGAGATGATCCAACCGGTTGTCTTTCCAAAGAAGAACATTGCGGGGTGCCACCATATTTTTTCTTTATTATCTTCCATGTGAGCGTGGATGGAATCGGACCATCGACCTCTGTCTTATCAGGACAGCGTTCTACCACTGAACTACACGCTCAAATCAAAATCCCCTACGAAAAGAGGCGTATAAAATATAACAAATATACCAAAAAAGGGCAAATAAAAAAGCCCCATTGTTATTTACAACAAGGCTTCTTTTTTACTACTCTAGCTTTATCAATTTCTTTTATGTCTTGATTCCAAAAATAAAAAGCTCCAGGAGCAAAAAATATCCAGAAAACAAGTCGCCAATTTTTTGAAGGCCAGTGTATTTCACAAAAAACAATCACTATAAGAAGTGACAAAAATAGAACTAATCTTTTCATATGATTTAAATTTAAAATGTTTATGAATTCCAAATAAATAATATCACACATTATTAAAATTAGCAAATTAAAAACACCCTATTTCTAGAATGTTTTTAATAGAAAACTAATTAAGATTAGTATTCACGGCGACCACCTCCGTAGCCACCTCCATTTCCTCCTCCGAAAGATCCGCCAGTTCTTGGTGGACGAGCTTCCATAGGACGAGCTTCGTTCACAGTAAGATTACGTCCTCCGAAATCTTTACCATTGAACATCTCAACAGCTGCTTGCGCTTCTGCGTCAGATGACATTTCAACGAAACCGAAACCTTTTGAACGACCAGACATCTTGTCCATGATAATAGTTGCTGATGATACAGATCCTGCAGCACTAAAGTGTGCAGAAAGTTCATCGTTAGTAGTACTGTAAGGTAGACCACCAACATATAGCTTTGTTGCCATATTATTTTTCTCCCGTTTTTTAAAAATCGGGCAAAAACTATTTATAATACGTAGATACCCTGACCGCTGTTTTCTTTCGTTGATGCAAAAAATTCACGACTCACAATTTACACAAAAAAGCTTTGAGAAACTACTAAGAAAGTATAGCATACAAATACAAAAAAAGCAATGTTATCCACAGAGCCTTTTTATAAGGGTTTTATCTTAATCTTCGTCTTCGTCCCCTGTCTCACCAGATTCTAGAGAGTTTATTATAGGAGCGATATCTCCTTCCATTATTTTAGGTAAATTATGCCAAGATTTCTTGATACGGTGATCAGTAATACGGTCTTGTGGAAAGTTATACGTGCGGATTTTTTCAGATCTATCGCCTGTACCGATTTGAGCTTTTCTTTCACCTGAATATTTTTTTGCTTCTTCTTCTTCTTTGAGTTGTTGTAATTTTGCAGAAAGAATAGATAATGCTTTTTCACGATTTTTTAATTGAGAACGCTCAGAAGTACAACGAACATCGAGACCAGTAGGAATATGAATAAGACGGACAGCTGTTTCAACTTTGTTAACATTCTGCCCTCCCTTTCCACCAGAACGAGAATATTCCATTTCTAGGTCAGCGGGATTTATTTCAAATTTTACTTTTTTACGTATTGGTAAAATAGCAACAGATGCAGTGGAAGTGTGAACACGGCCATTTTTTTCTGTTGCAGGAATTCTTTGTACGCGGTGTGCTCCCATTTCATATTGTAATTTTTTGTAAACATCTTTACCTAAAATTTCAAAACTGGCTTCTTTGTAACCATCAAGATCACTTTTTGATTCATAGTTCACTTTCCAAGTCCAACCTTGCATTTCTGCAAATCTTTCATACATATGTGCAAGTTGCCACGCAAAGAGTGATGCTTCATCACCTCCAGCACCAGCACGAACTTCAAGTACAACTTCATTTGGAAATTCTTCCTCTTCTTTATCTTTATCTAAAATATCTTGAATTTGTTTCTCTGTAATTTCGCGTTGTTCTTGAATATTTTTTAATTCTGCAGTTGCCATTTCATGTAAACTCTCGTCACTATCAAGCATTTCTCGAACTTCGCCCTCTTCTCTATTTAAACGTTCTAAAACACTAGCAAGATAACTAGTGTTGTGGTTCTTTTTTAATTCTTCAAGATTTATTTCCATATGTAAATTATTATATCAAAAAAAGCCTATTTATGTTTTTTAGGGACTTTCAAGCACGACTAGTGCTTGAACTTGAGAAATTTTCTAAAAAGAAAATTTCGTTCCCTAAAAGGCATAAACAGGCTTTTTTTATTTATTTCTTAGCTTTTGCTTTAACAGCAGTTGAAGCAGTAACGCGTTTCTTGAAACGATCAACACGTCCAGCAGTATCTAGAACTTTATCATTACCAGTATAAAAAGGATGACAATTACTACATATTTCAACACTTATTTCAGGCATAGTAGAACCAACTTCAAAAACAGCTCCGCAGGCGCAAGTAGCTTTTGCTTTGATATCGTATTTTGGGTGTATATCTTTTTTCATAGTTTTAATTTATCACAAAAGTCGTATTTATGCAAATTTATATACCTTGCAATGGATCGATCTGATTTATCTGTATCTTTTTAGCAAAATTCATAACACTTTTACCATAGGAACAATTACTACCTCCGGTACCATAATATTTACAAGCGGCTTTGATTTGAGAAGAATAACTAGTACCAGAAGCCCCTAGATCAGTAAGATATATTGCTGAAGCCATAAACGCATCACGAGGATTCCAAGGATTTGGTGTAGAAATTCCTAAACTACTTGCAATTCTTTTTTCTATAAGTTTCCAAGTAGAAGCAATGAATTGTGCAGGTCCCATAGCACCACCATAACCCTTTACACCAGCAATAGGACAAGATACAACTGTCTTAAGAGGATCAAAACCAAGTTTTCCTGTAATTTCAAGAAAAGGAGCAATATCACGAGTAGGCTTCATTAAATTATTCCATGTTTTCCCTGTACTAATATTTACTCCATAACCCGCTTGTGGACCATCGATATTTGTAAGATAACACTTACCAACGTTCGAACCTAAATTACTTTCTTGAGTAAGAATTGCGAGCAAAAATGCTGGGTCTATACCTGTCTTTGATTTTGCTTCAGTTGCATATTGCAAAGCTGTACCGAAATCTATTTTCTGAGAAATACCAGCAAGAGAGAACAAAGCGCCACGGATTTTATTTGCACGAGCTTTCTTTTCATCTGCAAGCTTTTGATAATCACTTTCTTTTTTCTTACTAATAGCTAAAAGCTCTTTTTTATTTGATTCTGTTTGTACAACTTTCTTTTGCGCATTTTCTAATTCTGATTTTGTGTCAAGCTCTGCATTTTGTTTTTTCTCAAGATCTTTTTTCTCTGCTTCGGTTTGAGTTTTTATACCATTTATTTGTTCAACTGAAGTTTTAATAGATTGTTTTATTGAAGCATAAGTATAAAAATCACTATAAAAATCTGAAACGCTACTATTTGAAAAAATAAGATGAACCATATTTTCATTATCTATTTCATTTGTATTACGAAGTAATTGCGCCAAAGACTGATGTTCTTTTTTTATTTTTTCAGATAATGTTTCTATTTTATTTACTTTACTAGTAATAGAAATTTTAAGCTGGGCAATAGCAAGACTACGTGCTTTTATTTTTGTTTTTAAAGCATTTATCTGTGTTGTTAGATAAGTGATATCTCCCTTTAAAGTACCTGTTCTTTTTTGTTGTTCTTTTTGTTGATTTAAAAGATCTGCAAGTTGAGCTTCTGTTTGTGTAAGTTCGTTATAACAAAAATCTTTATCTGCTTGAGTAATGATATTTCCAGATACGGAACAATCAACAACCGCGGACGCATTTTGTGCGCCGCTTAAGAAAAATAATACAAAAAAAAGTATGGAAAATTTCTTTACCATACTTTTTATTATAACATATTTAAATAAATTTATTATTCAGATGCTGGAGTTTCTTCTTCTTTCTTTCCTTTCTTTTCTACTTCAATAGCAGATAGATCAATAGGAGTCGAATCTTCTACTTCTTCTTTTTGTAGAGCTATACTTGCAACAACTTCTTCTGCGGGTGTTACCATGATAACACCTTTTGGAAGGACAATATCTGAAACAAGAATTTGATCATCAACTGTTTCTAATTTTGAAATATCTACAACTAAATTGTGTGGTAAATCTTTTGGAAGAGCTTCGATTTCAACTTCATGAAGAACTTTTACCAATGTTCCAAGACCACCTTTTACAGCACTTGAAACACCTTCGAATTCAATAGGAACATTGACTTGGATAGCTTTGTTAACGTCGATAACAAGAAAATCAGCATGTATTGGTTCATCTGTAATAGGGTTTACTTGTACGTCATGGATAAGAGTATTTAAATCTCCTTCTGGAGTAGAGACAGTGACTGTTGAAGATTCTCCAGCATCACGCCAGATTTTTTTGAAATCAATAATTGATACAGAAACAGGGGTTGATTCCTTGCCCATACCATAAAAAACAGATGGCATTTCACCTGCTTTTCTAAGCATTTCTAAGTTTGCACTAATATCTCTCTTTTTAGCTTTTATTGTAAACATAAGTACCATTATATATAAAAATATATAAATTGCAACCCTTTATGGATTTTAGATGCTGTGTTCAGGTTTTGGATGTTCTAATGCGATATGACTGACCAAATATTCCTTCGTACCACCGACTTTTTTACCAGGATTTAAGATGTTTTTTGGATCAAAAATATTTTTTACTTGTTTGAAAATACTATACATTTTTTCTCCATACATTTGTTCTACATAAGGGGTACGGATAATACCATCATTATGTTCAGCCGTGATTGATCCACCATAACTCAAAACTAAAGTGTAAACTTTCTCTCCTAATTCAAGAATTATTTTAGATATGTCTTTTTTAGAAAAATCCATAAGAGGAATGATATGGAAATTTCCATCTCCTGCATGTCCCGCTATCGTATAAGTAATATCATAAGTATCTAGTATTTTATTTAATTCTGGAATAAATTTTGGCAAGAATTCCGGGCGAACGATAATGTCATCAATGAATGGTGCAGTTCGTTTACCGGAGACATGCTTACGAAGAAGATTGAAACTTTCTCTTCGTATATCCCAGTATTTATTTGCTTCAGATTCTGATTTAGTAATATGGGTTTTTATATTAAAATTAGAAATTTTATTTTTTAATTCTATACATTGTCTTTCAACATCAGCATCATCTACACCAGCAAACTCTACAAGCAGAATTAATTTTGGGAAACCTCCTGTTATCATCATCCCAAGTTCTGGTAAGAAAGACCACATAAATTTTATCATTCCAAATACTCCTTTATTTTTCAAAAAATCTGGGAAGAATTTTACAGCGAGTTTCATTGTTTTGTCATCGTAAGTTTCTAAAGTTTCAGGATTTAATTTTACAATCTCTGCTACTAAATCTCCTAAAATACTCAAATCTTTCATAAAGACAGCTACAAGTTTAGAATATTTTTGCACAGGCACGAGTTTGAAAGTTATTTCTGTTGCTATACCCAATGTTCCTTGAGAACCGACAAATAATTTATTTAAATCAAAAACAGGAGGCAAAATAGATGGGAGATTTGGAATTTTGTTTGCTGGGCGAACTACATTCCAAAGATAATATCCAGCAGAGTTTTTACTAACTTTTGGTTTTGCTTTTTGTATTATTTCTTCATTATCTTTTATTAATTCAAATATTTTTTTTGTATATTCATCTTGCTGTGGTATATCACTCAAAAGTGTCTTTGTGATATTTCTTTCTACTCCATCAGCAAATACAATTTTTGATCCTAGTACACAGTCTTCTGTTTTTCCATATTTTAATGTTTTTTCTCCCGCAGAATTATTACCAAACATTCCACCCATAGCGTTCAAACCTTTTGATGCAGTATAACAAGGAAAAATCAGACCTTTTTCTAAAGTTAATTTTTCAAAATCTCTATAAAACATTCCGGGTTGCACTGTAATAAAATTCTCATCAAAAGATATTAATTTGTTCATGTATTTAGTGAAATCCAAAATTATAGATTCACCTATCGCTCCACCCGACATACATGTACCAGCACAGCGAGCAGTAATAGAAAGTTCGGGATGTTTTTCTTTATTTTCATTTACCCATTTAACTAAATTTTGTACGTCTTCACTGTCTTTAGGGAAAATCACAAACTTTGGTCGCACTTCGAAAATACTAGCATCGTGTGAATACTTTGAAAGTATTTCATCACCATCTTCCACTTCCCCTTTTATTATTTTTTTTATTTCTTCTTTCATATTATTCCCAAAAAATTAATCCGAGTGATAAAGCCCCTAGAACCATTCCAACAATCTGTATCTTAGTAGCTGTTTCGCTATAAAAAAAGACTCCTATTACAGTTGCAGCTATAGCTGTGGTGACAGAAAAAATAATAGCTCCACGAGCAAGTCCTGAACCGTGCTTTATGGTTAAAAGCCAGAAAAGCGTACCAACAAAATATGCCACAGCTGCACCCACCCAGAAATACCAGTTCCCTTTCAGAGAATATTCTTTTGCTAAAATATCTGCGATGAGCTCACAGAGTATTAAAAAAGGAATAAAAATGATCCAGTTCATAATTATTGAATCCCGTTAAATAATTTTAATCGTGCCTCCACTACTGCTTCTATAGCATCGACGGCGGGCTGGAGAATTTTTGCAGGAGTTATTTCTGTAGGATTTTCTGAAATTGTTTTCTCAACTGCTTCTTTAAATGCCAAACGGATCTCACTATTTATATGCACGATTGAGATACCAGCTTTGATCGCATTGGTAAAATCTTCATCCCGTAATCCTGAACCTCCATGAAGTACGAGTGGGATTCCTGTGATATTTTTTATTTCTGATACAAGCTCTGAGTTAATGTGTGGCTTACCAGTTTTTATAAGTCCATGAATACTGCCGACTGATGGAGCAAATAAATCAATACCCGTCATCTCTACAAACTTCTGTGCATCTTCTGGTGTAGTGAGTACTCCCGCACCTTCTGGAACAGTATCACGTATAACAGAACCAGAACCTATGAATCCAAGTTCTGCTTCCACAAGGATATCTCTTCCAGTATTTTTTGAAACTTCACGAGCATAATCTACGCATTGCTTCGTAATTGCTACATTTTCTTCAAATGGTAATTTCGCAGCATCAATAATAACCATATCAAAACCAACATCAATACATTTTTTTACTGATTCAAAACTTGCATGATGATCTGCATTTAAAAATATAGGGTAATTATCACGAGTACGAATTTCACTGACTAATGCATAAACTTCTTCTAAGCCTGCGAACTTTTCTTCCCCTTCTGAGACTCCGATAATGACTGGTAAATTTAATTTCTTCGCTGCATTATAAATACCATGCAAAGCTTCTAAATTTGAAATATTAAAATGCCCAATAGCCACATGTTTCTCTTCTGCTTCTTTTATGTATTCACGTAATAATTTCATATCTATATTTTACCATATTGAAAATAAAAAAAGCCACAACAATTAAGTCGTAGCTTTTTGGTTAATTAACCATTTTCAATAACCACTAACATTTCTTTTCTTTTTTCAATTCTTTCAGAACGAATCTTTGCATTTTTGTTCCATAACCTACGCAATAGCATTGTCCGAACTTTTTCATTTTTTCCGTGTTTACTTTCAATTTCTTCTTCTTTCTCTTTTTCAAGTTTTTCAAGTTGTTCAGATTCATCAGTATCTTTTTTGAGCCAAGTTAGGGCTGATAAAGCAACAAAGAATTGAATTTCCATTATTTCACTTTCTATTTCTAAAATATCACCTTCTTTAAAATAAGAAACTTTAAGAGTATCCGTTGTTGGAGGTGATGAGCTCAAATACTTCACTTGATCATTTTTTGGGATAATTTTTTCGAATCCATAAAACCATTCCTGTCCTGCGTGTGTCCCAGCATAACGAACATTTCCTTTATCAAAATCTTTTTTATTTCTTAATACTAAAATCGTATTTGCACTATAGCCATTAAAATAGTTAGCCAAAGCACTCAGTTCAAAAAAGTAAATCTTTTTACCTCCATATTCGAATAAAAAGTAAAGTCGTCCGTTGAGTTTCACAACAGTAATAATTATTTTTTTCATATGTCAGAGAATTTAAAATTTTTATATAAATTTATTTTCTCTTACTATACGAAACTTATTTTAATAAGTCAATAAGGAGGTTTTTAGCTATTTGAGGATTCGCAGAGCCTTTTGTCTCTTTCATCATTTGACCAACTAGAGACATTAAAGCAGCTTCTTTACCTGCTTTGTAGTCAGAAACGACTTTTTCATTTGCATCGATTATTTTCTGTGCAATTTCTGTAAGTGCACCTGTGTCATTTTTCTGAAGTAGGTCTTTTTCCGTAGCTATCTTAAGTGGGCTTTCATCGTTTATAACAATCATAGCTAATATATCTTTACCAGCACGTGAAGAAATTTTATTTTCAAAAATAAGTGTTGCAAGTTCAGCAAAATTAATTGCTGAAGGAAGTTTTATTTCAGAATTATTTTTCTTTAATCCAATAAAATCAGAAGTAATGTAGTTTGAAGCGATTTTTATAATATCTTTATTTTCTGAAAGCTCTGTTGAAACATTTTCAAAAAACTTTCCAAGTTCTAAATCATTAATATATACTTCTATATCTTCATCTTTTATTCCATAATCATTTTTATATCTTGCGCGCTTTTGTGCTGGAGTCTCAGATAAATTTTTCTTCATTTCTTCTAAATCAAAAGCTTCGTGAAGTTTCATTTTTGGCAGATCAGGATCTGGGAAATAGCGGTAATCTTGGCTTGATTCCTTTTTTCTTTGAGAAACTGTTTTCTGTTTCATTTCATCCCAACCACGAGTCTCCTTAACTATCTCACTTTCCTTCCCTTCTTCAAAAAGTTCTATCATTCTTTCTACTTCATATTTGATAGCTTTCTCAACACTCTTGAAAGAGTTCAAATTTTTCACTTCAACATATGCAGTCCATTTTTTATCTTTATCTGGAGAAATAGAAACATTGGCTTCCACACGCATTTCACCTTTTTCCATATTCGCTTCGGAAACACCGAGATACCAAAGTAATAGTTGATATTCTTTTGCAAAAACACTTGCTGCTTTGGCTGCATCTTCTGGGTTCTCGAAAGTATGTGCTTCGGTGACGAGTTCCATAAGTGGTACACCAGCACGATTGTAATCAACGAGAGAATAATCACCCTTATCATGCTTTGAAGTTGCCGTGTCTTCCTCTAAATGAATACGTGTAATATCAAGACCTGCGAGATGTCCTCCAGAGACTATCGGGTATTTGTATTGTGAAATCTGATAGCCTTTTGGAATATCTGGGTAAAAATAATTCTTTCTGTCGAATTCTGAGAAGTCTGCAATATTTGCATCAATAGCGAGACCGACTTTTATCACATTCTCAATCGCCTTTTTATTTGCAACAGGCAAAGTCCCTGGATGTGCCATGCATACAGGACAAATGTTTACATTTGGTTTTTCTTCATCAGGATCATTTTTACAAGAGCAAAACATCTTGGTAGCTGTCTTTAACTCCGCATGTATTTCAAGTCCAATGGTTGTATAATATTTTTTCTCCATAAAGTTTATAAATTATAACAAAATAAGGGTTTATTCACAAAGTATTGACAAAATATATTTTAATGAGTATTATATACAAAATATACATTTACAAAATATATGGAAAATATAAGAAGACACTTCGGAATTTTACTTTGTTTACTTTTTGGTTGTTTCTTGCTTTTATCAGAAAAAACAATCATGTATCAAACCTTGATTGGGATTGTAGCAATAATCTGGGCGATTCTTTTAATGAGAGTAGCTAAAGGAGAAGAAGGAGAAATGAAACCTTTCAAGGAAACAAAAACGTACAAAGATTTAAAAAAGTAAACAAAAAGCCTGCTAAAAAGTAGGCTTTTTTATTTCTTCAAAATCTTTACAAGTGCATCACGAAATCCTTTTACAGATTCGTCGTTGAAAAGTGATAGGACAAAAACTTTTTTGTCTAATTTTTCAAATTCTTTCAAAATTTTATTTATTTGTTTTTGATCTTCTACAACATCTGTCTTTGTAAGAATAATTATTTCTTTTTTTGAAGAGAGTCCGTCTTCAAGACCACTTTTCTTATCATAATTTTCCAATTCTTTACGAATTTCTTTATAAGTCTTCATCATGTTTTCATTTTCAAAAGACACAAGATGAGCTATCATTTTTGTACGTTTTATATGTTTCAAAAATTTAACACCGAGTCCTTTCCCTTCTGAAGCACCTTCAATAATTCCTGGAATATCAGCAATAATATAACCATAAAATTCTCCCAGGTTTGGATCGAGTGTGGTAAAAGCATAATCACCTACTTTTGCATCAGCATTTGTAATTGAATTAAGTAAACTTGATTTACCAGCATTTGGTAAACCAACAAGACCTATATCTGCAAAGAGTTCGAGTTCAATAGTAAATTCCCCTTCTTCACATTCTTGTCCTGGGCGCCAATCTTTCGGTGTTGTGTTTGTAGAACTTTTAAAATGTTCATTACCATAACCACCACGTCCACCATGAAGTAACATTTCTTTTTGTCCTTCTTCAAGAAGAGTCCATTTCTGACCGGTGAAAACATTTGTCACAACAGAACCAATAGGTAGATCTAAAACAAAATCTTCACCATTTTTTCCATGTAGACTTTTACTTCCTCCATCTTCTCCTTTTTCAGCTTCGAAATGTTTTTTTGCTTTGTATTTCGCAAGTATGTGTACATCACGAACTGCTTGTATAAAAAAATCACCACCACGGCCACCGTCGCCTCCTGCAGGGCCTCCTTTTGCTATAAATTTCTCCTGACGCCAACGTACAACGCCATTTCCCCCTTGGCCTGATTTCGCATGTATTCTGATTTCGTCTATAAATGCCATATAAGTGTAGTATACGCTAAAATTTAGTTATTCTCTAATGCTAATCGTGCAAGCTTGATTGCCCCCTCTTTTGACTTCGCAACAGCTAAGAAAAGTGCACGATGACAAAAAACAGCATCACTAACTCCTGTAACTTTTTGAAATTCTTCGTCACGAAGGCCAGACCAAGAAAATGGTAAATCTTTTCTGTTCATAAAACTCTTTTTTTCTTTTCTCATACAATCTATACCCCAAGTATCATCATTATCTCTTGGTCTTACTACATATATAGGTTCTGGAAAATCAAAAAGAACTTCACCAAAAGGATAATTATCATCTAAAACAATAATTCTTTTGTCATTTGTTTTTTCATAAATTTCTTTTACTTTTTCTTCTGCCAATAAATAATCTTGTATTTGTTTTATTTCTCTTTTTAAAATTTCTTTTGCAAAAGATACACATTTAAAAAACATTTCATTGTTGAAATCTGCATCTTCTTTCCATGTCTTACGCATAGAGTTAAAAACATCTTGTATCGTGTAAGATGAAATATCGTAATTATTTTTTGTTAAACTTATACCATTATCATGAGCGTCAATAGCTTCTACTAATTTCAAATTTATTTTTTGGGCTATTTTTTCTGAATTACAAACTTCACTACCAAATTTATTCCAAACTAAACCAAAAGAAGCATATTCTATACCATCATCATGTTTACCAGCTCCACCTATTTGATGATGATCAAATCTATTTTTTTCTTTATCATATACACCACCAACATCAAAAACATAATCAGCTCTATTTATTATGTTTTCATCACGAGTACGAATTATTTCAAATTCCTGATTATTCTTTTCAAGAAAAAGCGATAATGTTGCACATGCAAAAATATCATCACTATGAAAAGTGCCATTATGTGTAGCTAAAATTTTCTTTTCTTTATTTTCCATTGTCATAAAATTCTTCAAAAATACCATAAATAAAAGCGATAAATCTATCAAAAATAATAAATCCGATAATCAAAAGCAAAACAGTAAGTAAGAATCTCCATATTTCATTACTAACACCAAGAGCAGTATAACTAAAGAAAAATCCTAAAGAAAGTAAAAGTGGTGCCCAGATAATTGTAGAGGAAATTTCTGCTTTTAGATATCTCTTAAGTGGTATCTTTTCATAACCAGCAAAAATTATCACAATATGATTCACTCCCATAATAAATTTAGAAACAAATATTGACCAAAAAGGTTTGTGATTAAAACGAGGCATAATAGTCAAAACTTTTTTCTCTATATGTTTTAAAAATTTTGTATGTTTCCATTTATTACTTAAAGCACGCCCTATGTAATATCCTAAAAATGTTTTACAAATTCCTCCACAAAAAACAAAAAATAATGCGAACCAGAAATTTATAGCTCCTAGATGAGCGAGTACACCTGTTGCTATCAAAGTGAATTCTCCTTCAATAATTAAACCAAAAAAAATAACTGCATAAGCAAATACTTGATGATGTTCGACTAATTTCGTTAGAAAATTAACGGTATGCATATATTAAAATAATGCATCTACTATTTCTTTGACCAAGGCTCCGTCGGCTTTACCTTTCAAATCTTTCATAATTCCTGCCATAAACATACCTTTTTTTGTTTTATCAATTTCTCCTGCTTCTGCGATTTTTGTTTTTACAATAGTTTCTATTTCTTCACGAGACATAAGTTGTGGTAAATATGTTTCCAATATAGCGAGCTGGGCTCCTTCTTCGGCAACAAGATCTTCCCTTCCACCTTTTTTAAATTGTTCAATAGAATCTTTTCTTTGCTTCGCAAGACGAGTAATAACGGCGATAACTTCTTCATCAGACAAGATATCTTGAGGTTTCTTACCTTTAGCAACTAATTCATTAGTAAAAGCTGAAGACATAGCTCGTAATGTTTCCAAACGAACAGCGTCTTTAGCCATCATTGCGTCTTTTATACTATTTTTTATATTTGCTTGAAGCATTTATTTATTATAGCAAAAATATGCTAAAATACCACTATGAATACTACAAATAAAATTATATTTTTCGACACAGAAACAACTGGAAATACAGACAAGGATTTAATTTGTCAGATTGCTTACAAAACTGAAAATGAAACTTTCAATGAATTATACAAACCTAATGTAAAAATTCCTCCGGAAGCTTCTGCTGTGCATCACATAAGCAACAAAATGGTTGCTGATAAAAAACCTTTTAAAGAAAGTGAAAATTATGAAAAATTAAAATCTCTTTTTGAAGATCAAAATTCTGTAGCTGTAGCACATAATGCAGTTTTTGATATGACTATGCTTGCAAAAGAAGACATAATACCTACGAAATTCATATGTACCCTTCGTGTAGCTAGACATTTAGATCCTGAAGGAAAAATAGAAAAATACAATTTACAATATTTAAGATATTTACTTGAAATAGAGATAGAAGCTCAAGCACATGATGCATTGGGTGATGTACTCGTACTAGAAAAACTTTTTGAAAGATTACAAAACAAAATAACAGAAGAAGATAAATGTACAAAAGAAGAAGCTATAAATAAAATGATTGAAATATCTTCTCATCCAAGTATTTTAAGGAAAATAAATTTCGGTAAATATGCAGGACAAAATATCGAAGATATAGTCAAAAATGATCGAGGTTATTTGGAATGGCTTTATAATCAAAAGAAAATGAGTGAAAATATGGAAGAAGATTGGATTTATACATTAGAACATTTTTTAGGAAAATAATATGCAAAATTTAATTTGGATACTTATAGGAATATTTGGTGGAGGACTTATAGCTTATTTGATATTTGGTAGGAAAAATCAAAACACAGAGAAAAATGATGTTGGTTTGCAACTAGTGCTCACTCAAATAAACGAACTTTCACGCACAGTAGATGCGAAAATCGGAGATAGTCATAAACAAATGAACGAGTCTTTGAAATTCCATTCCACACAATCAAATGAAATAATTCGTGATGTTACAGAAAAACTCACTCGTCTGGATGAGACAAACAAACAAGTTATATCTTTTACCGATCAACTTGAAAGCTTACAGAATATTTTAAAAAACCCTAAACAACGTGGGATTTTAGGTGAATATTATCTAGAAACACTATTAAAAAATGTTATGCCACCAGGAAGTTTTGAAATGCAATATAGATTAGGAAAAAATGACAATGGTGATGAACTTATACCAGATGCAGTTGTATTCGTAAAAGAAAAAATTATTCCTATTGATTCAAAATTCTCATTAGAAAATTATAATCGTATCATCGATGAACGTAATCCAATAGAAAAAGATCGATTAGAGAAAATTTTTGAAAATGATTTAAAAAATAGAATTGTTGAAACTTCAAAATACATACACCCTGAGTTAAATACAATGGAATTTGCATTTATGTTTATACCACATGAAGCAATTTATTATGATCTTTTAATAGGAAGGGTTGGTAAAGGAGAAGATGAAAATCTTATACAACGTGCTGCAAATAAATATAAAGTTATTATAGTTTCTCCTACTTCATTTCTCGCATATTTACAGACAGTTCTCCAAGGTTTAAATGCTCTCAAAATAGAAAAGGATGCTGTAGAAATAAGAAAAAGAGTTGGAGAACTTGGTACACATTTAAAATCATATGAAGACTATCACATGAAGCTAGGCAATTCCCTTTCAACTGTTATAAATCATTACAATTCATCAAATAAAGAACTAAAAAAAATCGACAAAGACGTAATGCGTATTTCTGGATCTTCTCCAGAACTTTCTACTCTAGAAATAGATAAGCCAAAACTAAATACTGAAGAATAAAATAAAATTGACAAATATCGTCTAATTCTATATAATACTTTTGAAATATTCTTTAAATAAAAAAACTAAAAAACAAACTTTATGAAGAAAAATGTTCTAACATTAACGGAATGTCTTTTGCGTGTAACATCTTGCACAGCAAAATTTTGGCAGAAAAGATTAACAGAAATTGAAAATGAACTAGAGAGCATATTCAGAGATCCAAATACAGGATCAAAAGAAGACTCAATAGAACTTGCAAAAATTCATTCTTCCACCAAAGAAAAGCTTGAAAATGAAAAACGTCAAATCAAACAGAACTTATCAAAATTAAAAGTTTACGAACCCGGAGAAGATACTGATTCAATCAGTATTGGAAATAGTATCGTACTAAGCATTAATGGTCGTGAAACAAAGGAGGTATTTTTGGAAAGTATCTCTACCGGATCTTGCACAAAGATCATTTCTTTAAATTCCCCAATCGGTAAGGAAATTTTTGGTAAAAAAGCTGGTGACAAAGGAACTTATCTTGCTAGTGGTGGTATAAAATACTTCTATGAAATATTTGAAATTAAACCATTTAGTGAAGCAAAGAAGATTTTCAAAAAAGCCCCTATTGTTGCCGAAGAAGTTCCTGTTGTTGCAGAAAAAGCAGATTCAATGATTTGTTTTTAGTTGAAACAAAAGTAAATAAACGCGAAGTCCGATATAGGACGACGCGTTTATTTTTTTATCTAAAAATGCTATATTTTGAAAGTCATACAAAATGGCTCTATCGTCTAACGGTTAGGACGGGTCCTTCTCAAGGATCAAATCAGGGTTCGATTCCCTGTAGAGTCACCATTGACAGCTAGCACTAAATGGGTCAAAATAATGGTTCTCGGGCGCACGAGAAGGCGTTAACATAATTCTATGTGAAAGAAATATGATTCTAAAAATGTTAAAATAGTTCAATGCTTGGTAAAATGAAACAGATGAGTCCTACTCATGCACAAGAAGAAGATTCTTTGGTTATTCTAAAAAGTTTTTTCTTGGGTCAAAAAGAAATCAATATACAACATATTGGTGGTAATAACCCTTCAACTGATGGATTGGTTCATTTTTTTAACCAAGGTGGTTCTGGTCCTAGAACTTTTAAAAAATATGGTGAACATCAGATTGCAAGAACAGATTATCAATTAAAAAGCACAAATACTAAAGGTAAAAAAAAATATAAATTCTCTATTGAAGATCTACGCTACTATTCAAAATGTCCTAACCCTGTGTTTGCCTTCTTTGTAGATATTCCTAACAAAATTTGTTATTGGGAGATGATTGACTTAGATTACATCAAAACCGTACTTCAAATAGAAGATATTGAAACGACCAATCTACAATCAAAAACAGTTCACTTTAAAGACGAGAAAATTATCAGAGATACAAGCATTGAAGATCTTTTCAATGCTTTTACAAAAATACCATCCATTCTGGCAACAGAAGTCCCAAACTCTGAAACAAAAATAGAAAAAGAGGATCTTATAGAATACAAGAATAATTTATCTCAGCTCATACAAGGAGACCTAGAAAAAATATTAGATTTAGAAGCATTGATATTTTTTTACTCACCTTTTCTTGTAAGCAATGACCCTGTATTACAATCAATACTTTCTAAGTCATGCTTGAGTTCTATGGAATTTGAATTTTATACAAATAAACTTGTTTCAAGTGGTATTATGACAAAAGTTGGAGACGTATTGTCAGTCACAGACAGTAAGGCTGCTCAAGGACTGCTTAGTGAGTTAATTAATAGAAAAGGTATAGAATATATATATGGATAAACAAAAATTATCAAAATTAGCTTCCCTCAACAATAATACGGCAAATAAATTTTTGCTTAATTTTGCTCTATCTAAAAGAGTAGAGGTACCTAAATATAAGACAAATGAGGAGATTATTGATACCTTGGATTATCTCAGTGCTATTTTCTACCGAGTTCCTAAGGTGGTCATAGAAATCTGCGTAGAAATTCTTTATAGGAAAAAAGGGATTAAAACACAAAAATTTCATCACGGTCTTAAGGGAGAAGATTGGCGAAAAGTTCAAGTTAAAACACTTGAGCTCCTAAAAAACATTCGATACTACGAACTAGAAAAGACTGTGAAAATTGCTTTTGATTTTGCTAGCCATAAAGATCTATCGGTCAGAAGTACGACTTTAAAGTTAATTGAAGAGATAGCCGAGTATAACTATCAAGCAATAACTCATGTCAATCTTGATCCTCAAAATATTATCTTTAAATATATTAAAAAACATGCCTTAAAAGATGATTTTGAAACTAATTTCAATCCAATTAAAATAACGATTGAGAAAATGCTTGAAACATCTGCTGACGCAACTATTTTAACTGCACCCGACACTATTACTCTTAGAAAAGGAGATCTTAATGGTACAGATAATTTAAAGGATTTAAGACAGAAAATCATTGATTTTATTTTTTTAATATATAAGAAAAGCGAAAAGAATGTAACAAAGACTCTTGTCGTACAACTGCTCGCTCATGCATGTCAGTTTCCTATGAATAGTGAACGAACTAGTCCGATAGGACTTATTATCCAAGCAAATCGCGAGTATATAATCTCAGAACTTGATAAGGTAATGTTCGACAAAAAAGGAAAACTCAAAGCATCTCTATCTTTCTGCTTGGAAATAGAGCATTTGCTGTTTTGGCATTTTATCTTCCATAAGCAACAAAATGAGATTGCTCAACCGTTGTATGACAAAATCACAAAAGACCCACTCTATGAAAAATTCAGTAGATTCGTTCACGATGATTCAATAAAATATGAAATTGGCTCTGGTGAACAGCAAAAACAGAATCGTGAAAATGTTATTGATTACGTGAAGAATGTTACAAATTTAAACATAAATAAGATCACCGATGAATTGAATTTATTTGCAACAGAAACCGATGTTATTGGAGAATGGAAGTTTAGAACTCTCCAATTATTACTTGAAACACTCGGTACTCATAAACCAGAAATTGGATTGACTGTGCTTCAAGATGCAATCAAATACAAGAAGCCACTTTCTAATCAAATGTTTTTAGCTTTCTTATTAAGAGGTATTCGCCTTTCACGAAAATATGAAATATGGCATAAAGGAGTTGATTCTATAATCAAAACAAAAGATCCTGATTTTATAGGGAGTATTCCTGCATCTCTACATATATATGCTGATATATTTACCGATCTTGTTCTCAGAAAAGAAGATTTAACTTTACTTACAAACCTAACCAATAGGAAAAAATATTTCAATTTTCTTGCAAAGAAAAAGCATTCATGGAACATAAATTACAGCACAACAAATGCACTCAGGGCTCTTTATAATCTTAATCCTAAAAAAATAGAGAATTTAATTGTTGCAGAATTAAAAAGTGAACCACATTTCTTGGAGAACTATCTTAATATATTATCTATTTATTCAGGTAAAGAAGGCGGTATAGATTTTAGTGAGTGGTCAGATAAAAATAAGAAATTTATCGCAAGTAAAATTATAGAAGTTCCAGTAATCGATTGGCATATTCATTCTTTACTAGATAATCTATATTCGAATCCTGTAGACATTATTAGAATTTTTATTGAGAGAATAAAAAAAGAAGCAAAATTAAATAAATCAATGAGTGATTATTTTGATAGGAACAATAGGTATGATGCAATACCATTCGATATGAATAATCATCTTGTAGAGCATGTTATTAATCACAAAGATTACCTAAAAATTGTTCCAGAGATAATAAAAGCATCAAAAAGTAAAGAAGGGGCAAAACGAAAATACGACCTAGCAAAACTTAATGAACATTTTGGAATTTCGCCACATTCTATATTAGAAATATTAACCGGTGGAAAAAAAATTACCGACAAGGTTATACAAAGTACTCTCGGTCTTATATATGATTTTAATGGTATAGGCATAGAATTAGCAGTAAAACTAGCTAGTTACACAAATAATGAAAAAATCCTAAAGAAAATAGGAGGCATGCTTCACAACACAGGGGTTGTATCTGGGCAGTATGGTATTGCTGATTTTTATAAATCTCAATGGATGGTATTAGAGAAATACAAAGATGACACAAACCCTAATATAAGAAAATTTGTAGAACTATCTCTGCCATCTTTAAAATCTTCAGACGAAAGAGCAAGGAAAGAAGCTGATCAAGATAAAGAAAAAAGGAGAATTGATTTTGAAACTAATTCCTAATTTATGAAAAATAATACACATCTTGGAGAAACAAAAGAACAAAGACTAAAAAGATTCGACGATAATGGTCCATATGAAGTTGTAGCCACTATAACCAATTCAATGGCTAATCATTTAGTAAATGAGCTTCGAATCGTTTTTTATAATCCTCCAAATTATCAAACATCATTAATGTTTCTCGGCACCCATTCAATTGCTCTTACTATTGCTCATGGTTTCTGGAACAAAGGAGGAGAAGATGGGTATAAACTCTTCTTAGAATATTTTATTGATGGTGATAAACCAGACACTAAATTCTCTACTGTTGCTGAAAGGATTCATGAATGGAGAAATGTTATTGCACATCGTTGGATAAACGTTGCGGGCCATAGTTTAAGCTATGACTTTGATATGACTGAGGGATGGAAAATAGAAGACGAATTCTTATTAATTAATCCTAAGATATATCTTAATCAATTTCTTAAAGCTTTTGGTGCTGGTGGAAGTATATATAAATACGATACGATTTTAACCACAGATCAAATGTGGGAAGATGCTAAACAGAGGTTTATTTCAAAATATATTGAGAAGGCTTAATAAGTGATATTTTCTTATTCTCCAACACAATCCCACTCCTCAAACACCTCAAGAATTCCCTCTTCTCATCCACGGTCCCCTCTAGCAATATAAACTTTGCATAGTTTCGTATATCTATATCTTTTACAGTAATAGGTGTCTTTGTACCTAAGAGCATCTGTTCGAATTTCTTGAATCGCTGCACTTCAGCCGATATCTTCTCTCTCATTGGCACCGTCTGCATTTCAAGATCATCAATGAGAATCTGTAATTGCTTAATCAGGTCTTCTTCATTTATAAATCCGCACTCACATTTTGAATCTCTAATCCTAGTACATTTGTAATAGACATGGCGATTCACACCGCCATTCTTTAATCTCTTGAACTTTTCATCAGCCGTTATTCCTGATCCACATAATCCGCATGCCATGATCTTGGTAAAGGCAAATTCTTTCTGCTGTGACCGTGGTTCTAAGATCTGGCTCTTGATCTGTGTTTGGACGATATTAAACAATTCTTTAGAGATTATCGGTTCATGCACTCCGTTGTACCAGTTCCCTGATCCTTTCGGAAATTCAAAGCGTCCGTAATAGAAAGAATTTTCGAGTATGCGATAGAGATTACCCAAACTCAGAAACATATTAAATTCAGTCTTGAATTTAATCTCATGCTTGAGCCAGTGATATATCTTTCTTCCGCTCCAGCCATCATATCCTACTTTTTCAAATATCTGCTTTATGATCGGCGCTCGATCTGGATCGAATATTGACTGACATTTTCTATCTGTTCTTTTCTCTTTGAAGTATCCTGTTGGTGGACGGCATGGCCATAACCCCATCTCTACTCTTGCCCGTAATCCCCTTTTAACATTAATACTTTTATTGTCATTCTCTAGTTTTGCCTGAGAACACAAGATCATCAAGAGAAATTTTTCATTCGGTGAATTCTTGAATGTCTGTCCATACGTTTGTATATGGATTAATTTCTTCTGATCCATAAGATCTACCAGCGAGCCAAGATCACCTGCATTTCTACTTAATCGGTCCGGCGCCCATGTGAGCAATCCATTGAATTTCTCTGATCGTAGATCTTCCAATATTTCCTTAAAGACTGGCCGTTCTCCTGAATCTTTTGCTGAATGCGATTCTCTTTTTACTTCAACGACATTAAGATTTTCACGCTCCGCAATTTGAAGCATTTCTTTTACCTGTGAATCTATTGATAGCGCTTGTTTCTCATCTTGCTCTGTCGATTTTCTGGCGTATAGGCAGTACTTGATCCGAACTTCTGATACAGATATTGAATTGTGTATCTTCCCTATTGCATTCTTCTCCATATCTAATTAATGACAGAGAAAAAGCCTTTTGCTAAGGCTTGATCGTTGGTAACGTGTTGGTAACTTTTGTTAGATTAAAACAAAAAAGTCCCATTTACTTTATATAAAGTAAATGGGACAAATTTAAGAATTAAAGGCAAAAGATGATTTAAGATACAAAGTGCCAAAGGACTTTTAGTCACAGAAGCACAAGAGACAGCGACCTTCAACCCAGGCAATCCCAAAGTGACTAAGGAGGAACTCGAAGTCTCCATCTGTGCGAGCGAACACATAAGGCACCCTGAAGTAACCATTAGAATCTTTCCATAACGAATCTTTTTCGTCAAAAGAAATAGCCCATTTACCTTTTACTAACTCCTCTTTCTTTTGTTCGTAAACAAGCGAAGCTCCTTGGGCACCAGTTAAAACTGCGTTTTGACTTTTTAAAAAATCTGTACAATCTGTTAATGTTATTATGTTGTTGATTTGGAATACTTTCACTTTAAACTTTCTACCTGGCTCCAATTTTGTTGTAGCTTTAGCAAAATTTTTGTCAGTAATAGCATTATTGTAGTAATAAAACTTTTTCTTGTTTTCTTTAAAAAATGAATCCAAACGTGTTTCATGCTTGTAGTTAGCAGGTACAACAATTTCAAAGGTGTTTACACATGTAAAGCGTTTGTCTGCTATTGAGTACTTATTCAATACATCTCGCACTTCGGCTTGCATTTTGCCACCGTTTTTAATAATTTCCTGAGCCTGCTCTTTTGATAGGTCAAGTTTACGCATAGCGTCTTCAAGGAAACGTGTTAATTGTTTCTCTTGGTCTGATGTAATCTTTTCAGTTATCATCTTTCTATATGTTTTTTAATGAACGAGTCTGTCGAACACAGCCATAAGGACATACTTACTTAATCATATTATATAAGATATGGGTATTTTGTAAATGTATAAAAGATATGTTAAAGAATAGTCTTATATGTTGGTAACTATCCTCTGTGATTTCAAGAGTTTGCGATACAATGAGGCGTTGAATAATATGGTCGAGAATGGTATTATTCATTTACAACTAAATACAAGTAGCCTAAACCTTTAGCAATAAAGGCATGGTAAAAAGTCCGTTGAAGATAAAAAGCTCATCATGTGAGGTTTGTCTTCAACGGCCGTATCTGGAAACGGATATGGAGGGTTTAAACCCTCACTCATGTGATGAGCTTTTTGTGTCTCATTTTCATGAATTTATAAATAATAAAACGCAAAAGAAAATATTATGGAGAATACTCCTAAAAAGAAATTTTATAAAAAAGTTTGGTTTTGGATTCTTGTGATAATTATTATTTTAATAATAGCTAGTTCTGGTAGTTCTACTCCTAAAAAAGTTGGAAGTAATAATACCACTGATACAACAACAGTCCAATCACAAAATCAAACCTACAAAGTTGGAGATAAAATACAACTTGGTGATTCAATAGTCACAGTAAATAATGTTTCATTTTCACAAGGTTCAGAATTTGCAAAACCTTCAACTGGTAATAAATATATTAATTTAAATATAACTATTCAAAATACCGGATCAACACAACAATATATAACAACATTAGGACAAATGTTTTTACGAGACGCAGATGGTAATAGTTATCAAATAAGTGTTACTGATAAAATTATAGAGAATATGAACAAATCTCTTGATGGTGCTGTTATTGCAAATAGTAAGCGTACGGGTTGGGTTGGATTTGAAATACCTAATAACACAAAAGGTCTCCAATTCCAATACAATGGAAGTTTATTTGGAGGAGGAATAATAGTAGTAGATCTAGACTAATAATTAAATTGGCACTTAAAAAAGATCTGTATAAACTACAGGTCTTTTTTATTTGTTAATTAATAAATAAAAATATTCTGAATTCTTGGTCTTGGTTTTTTAGAATCTTCAAAAGCTTGAAATATTAACATTGTACAAGCATCGACCAGATCATCATGTGATTCTTTCCCAAATCCAATAATTTGTTCAAGTAATTTTTCAGCTCCTTTCTTTGGAAAGACCACTCTCCCAAGTTCAATAAGTGAAGATACGGACATAAGACGATCTTCTTTGCTCCAACCTCGGACAGGAAATGGTTTTGCGGGAATTCCTTCACTTTTTAACAAATCAGTAATGACTCCTTGAAATCCAACATCTTCAACATATACACGGGAATAACTTTCGTTATTATTTAATCCTTTCGAAATATTTTTTACTTTTTGTATTTGTTGGTCTGTAGTAAGACGTTCATTTATTGGATTAGGCATAATATATAATTTCCTATTCTTTTCATATTCAAACATTTTTCCTGAAACAATAGCAGTATAATCAGCAGTTGATTTAAGAGAACGTGCTGGATCAATAGCGGTAGCAGAAAAACGACAATGTCCAGTTAGTAATTCTTCGTAATAATGAATATGTTCTCGCTTAATTATTTGATCTTCACTATCTAAAATCTTGAGTAAATACTCTCGTTGCCACATAATTTCACTAAAACACTTTTTTCTCTCATTATCGATGTCTTCTTGTGTCTTAAATTTTCCAAGCCATAAAGGAATATTATTTTCATCTACAATTGGGAATTCACGGTAAATATTTTTAGGATCTCCATTTTGAAATAATGCTTTTAAACGCATTAGAATTGAATCATTATGAAGTGGTGTACCAATGAATATTAATTGAGTATCACGATCTCCTGCTGGAATGACATCACCAGTTAGCCAATCAAATAACTCATCTCTATTTTTCTGACTTTTTATTGAATCAGAGTCCTCTATGTCGTCAGCGATAATTAAATCCGGTCTGTATTGCAAATGTTTAATACCTCTAATATTTTGCCCTATTGAACGTGTTGATATCTGAGCATTGTATTGAGGAAGAATAATAGATTGTGTGGTTCCATTAGTATCAACCTCTTCCTTAAATGGACCAAAATCTTTTCTGAATAAATCGTTTTCTTCTAATTCTTTCTTAATAGCATTAAGATTTGGTTGCGTGTTTAATTGTGTTCGACCAAGAATTATTGGAAACTTTTTTTGTTTAATTCCGACTATCGACCAAATCACATAAGACAAGGTAATAATCGTAGATTTAGCTGATCCACGAAATGCTGTGATTACAATATTTTTTAATTCAGGATTTTCTGTGATATTAAATATTTCACGTTGAAAATCTGCTGTTGGATACTTTGCATATTTTTGTCCGAAGTAATAATAGAAAAACCAATAGTGACTTTTTTTAACTAATGCTAATCGAAAGGTACGATCTTTAATCATATGTTTGATAATCTCTTCTTCTTTAGGATTTAGGTTCATCATTTTGTTTATGATTAGTTGGTAATGCAAGACGAAGACTTTCCTTAAGTAGTTCTTCGTCTTCAGAAGTTAATTCACGAGTGGTATGGTTAATATTTCCGACGAGTTCAACCTTGTCTCTAAACTTTGGATTCCTATGTCGAAGCCAAAAAGAAATAGCTGACCATTCTTTATCTTTGATCATACTTAAGAGCTGACTTTCAGTCATATCATTTACTAATTCTTCGCCCTCTTTAAGGGCTTGATCCATTGCAACAGAAAATTCATTATCTTCCTTTCGCCATCGATATACAGTATTGCGAGAGAGTGCAGATTTTTCACATGCAACTAAAACAATTGGAACTTTTTTGAGTTGTTCTAAAAACTCATCTTTCTTTTTATTTTTTTTCATGGATTATTTTTGCTTTATTACCTGTTAATTTTTCGTACCTGCGAATCGCCAAATCACAAAATACTTCTTCTAGCTCGACAGCATATACTCGACGTTTTAATTGTTCAGCACTAATAAGTGTGCTGGAAGAACCTGAAAATGAATCTAGAATAATATCACCAGGCTTAGTGCAACGACGAATAGCTTTTTCGTGAAGTTTTGGAGGTTTACTTGTAGCATGTTCGTAATCTTTACCTGACAATCTTTTCACTGTCCAAATATCAAGATGATCAAGTGTTTCTTCCATAAGACTATTACCAGTTGTCATTTCTTTATTCATGACCTCATTGAGGTTTTGTAAATTTGAAGAAATATATGGTCGTCCTTTTACACCATATATGCATGGTTCATAGCATTTATTAAACGCCACACTCGGCACAGGATTCTGTCCATTTTTAATCCACAAACATACTCGCTTGTTTTCAATACCAAGTTCACGATATAAATCTTGTACAATTCCTATCCCTGTCTGATCATTCCAGTAAAAAACATGAAGGTCATCTTTTGATACAGCAAGTGCACTAATTAAACTTTTATTTAGAAATTCTTTGTATTCTTCAAAGCTACGATTGTCATTTACATTTCCACCATATTTTTGTTTACCTCCAATCCCTTTACTATAATTTATTTTAATATTGTAAATCGGATCAGAATATATCATAGATGCTTTCTCGTTTCCGAATAACTTTTTAAGAACTTTAGGATCCGTTGAATCTCCACAAATTAATCTATGATTTCCCATAATAATTAGATCTCCAAGTTTAGTTTTTGGAACTTTAATTTTTGACAGTTCAAGTTTTTCATCAAAGTTATCATCTTCAGCTTCAAGATTTTCCGACCAGATATTTGAAAGATCTGAATCAGGGAAACCTATATCACTCAGCAGATCCATGTTAAAAGATTTTAATTTTGAAAAATCCCATTCCCCATCATTTAAATTAGATTCTAAAGCAATCTTTTTTCTTTCATCTTCTGTAAGTTTACGGTTTGGAACCAACACTGTTACTTCAGTAATTCCTAAATGTATAAGTGCATTTTTTCTCTGATTACCTGAAAGAATCGTGTCATCTGTATCAATTACAAGTACTGCGTGAAAACCGCGTTGCTCAATCCTTTCCACTAAGGTTTTAAATGCTGATTTTGTTAATTTACGAGGATTTTTACTCCATGTTTTAAGACTTTCTACTTTACGTACTTCTGTACGCCAAATTAATTGAGTATTTTTATTCATACTAAAATTCCTTATTTATTACTTAATAATTTTGGGAGATTTTGTTGAAAGAATATTTTGTTTAAAAGTTGCCCATACAACAAGAAAACCAAGTTTGTACTTGGCTTTTTGCTCGAGAAGAAGTCTTAACTTCAAACTGAGCAAAAAGCCTAAAAAGCGTGTTTATTCGCTAATATTCTTTTTGCTCTGCTTTCATTGACTTCCGTAGATTTTGTCTTTTATTATTGTTGTATTAACCTTAAGCGGTTAATGAAAAATTATTGTTTTTGCAGAGTATAGTCCCCTTAGGGCTGATTCCATATATATATTCGCCACTAAAAGTATATTGCATTAATATTTCTAATGCAAGAATTCTATGTGCATATATTACCCCTCCATTTCAAACTCTGAAAAATGAACACCTTTTTTATATTGTTCAATGGCAGATTTTACTGAAGGTACTATATTTATTGGTAAATCTTCAAGTGGAAACCAATTTAGATCATCACATTTATTTAATTCTTTATTTACGATCTCTCCTTCCCATTTTTTAGCAGTAAAAAATAAATCAATATAATATCCATGTATTCTATGCATAGTATGTACCATTTCTAAATCTTCTTTGTGTAACGTAATTCCTATTTCCTCTAAACCTTCTCGCATCATTCCAGAAGTCGGAGTTTCACCCATTTCTAAATGTCCAGCAGGAAGACTGTAATTTCCATCTTGCCAACCAGTATTAAATCTTCGCAAAAGAAGTATTTTATCACCTTTTATTAATAACAAGTAAACAGCTACATTTAATTTAAATCTTTCCATATATTATATTGTATTTTATCATATAAAAATAACAGCGTTCATTCTATTTTCCTTTTAAGAATTTATCTTTCAAAAACTCTGTAAAAAACTTCATTTCTTCTTGAAATTGTTTTATTTTAATTACCAACTCTTCTTCAGACTTTAATTTTCTTGTCTCCTCTACCCCAATACTCTCAATTCTAAAAGCACTAAAAGAACCTATATCGCTTATGTGTAAAAGAACGTCATTCGCGGAAGTTCTTTTTTTATTAAAATCCTCTAAAAGAGGTATAATTTTTTTTCTATATTTAACGTTTTCTTGTTTCCATTTTTCTCTTAATTCTTTATTCGTTTTATCTTCAATCCATCCTTTGGGAGCAGGAGCGTATACTTCAACATATGGCAATCCGTACCCTTCATCACCCATATCGTTAGTATGACCAGAACATGATGATGAAGTTGGAAAATCCATTGCACGAAAAATAGCCACTGTTTCTTTTATATCCTGATCGATTCCTAATCCGAGTTTATCGACAATTTTTTCAACCTCTTTTCTTATTATTTCTAATTGTTCAGATTTATTTTTTTCTGTATTAAAATGACCTTCCATAAAATAAGTATAACAGAAAATTTGAAATTCTATCAAGACAGAAAAACTTAGGGAAATATTCGAATGGAAATATTAAAAATTTGAAACTTCATTTAGTTTTTGAGTAATTATTTTTGCAGAATATTCAGAATCAGAAGGTCTATCAAATAAAAATTCTCCTCTAAATAATTTATTATTTAATAGAAATGGAAACCATTGAATATCATCTGTCCACATTTGACTAAATGGTATTTTATCAAAAAAAACCATTGTGGTTTCATCTCTTCACTTTCTGTAGGTTCTCCTATAAAATCTATAACTTTAAAAACATTAACTTCTAAAATTTTATTATCATTTTGAAATGAAAAATCCAAAATACCAACTTTTTTAATATTTACAGCATCTATTCCAGTCTCCTCTTTTAATTCACGAATAGCTCCTTGTTCTATTGTTTCACCTTCATCAACTTTTCCACCAAACCCATTCCATCTACCAACACCAAATCCTCTTTTTTTCATACCTAGGAGTATCTGGTTATCTTTAAGAATCATACACAAAGTTAATGACTTTTTCATACACCAATAATATCACAAGTTTGAACTTCTATTAAGGTATATTTTAAAGACTTCAAACGTAGGATTATGTTAAAATTACGATTTTTGGTAAATAAAAACCCCGATCTTGTTAGATCGGGGTACCAGATTGCTCTGGGTAATTTAGTATTTAGCAAAATCATGTCAACTTTTTTCACTTTTTAGCAGTGTAGCGCTACCTTGAAGGTTTTCAGTTTCCAGTTTGTCTTCCCGAATCAGTGCCTCTGAAATCCATACTTCTTTTTTGAAAGACCCATCTTTGTTCATGTAAATTCTCCAGTGTCCCCTTCTCCAATGAGCTGATTTTTCACCACCTGTATGTGAAGCAAAATGAACACTGGGATTTTCTTCACCACTCACATCTCTGACATCAGTAATTTCGACTGAAAACCAGGATTTAGTTTCTTGTTTTCCCTGCCTTAAAGTTTCAGGCAGCGAAGCAGGACTTTCAGTAATAACCGTTTGTCTTGCTGGTAATTCAGAAACCACTTTGCAAAAACCATTTACCAGATCGATAAAAAATCGGTGAAGATGGAGTATTTCAGACATCGCATGAGGATAGTCACCGGGTACATATGCTTGCGACTGTTCAGTTTTTCCATTAATTTTAGAATCAAAGATTCCAGGATTTCTGTTAGAGTCAAAAGTTGTAACAAAAGTATCATCACCTTCATTATATTTTTGAACTACTGACAAGCCCGAAGTAACTTCAATCGTTAAACTGACAAAAGGTAACCCTAAGTTAACAGAATTTACCTGATTTACAAACTTTTGGGTCTGGCTTTTTTTAGAAAGATTTTCTACCAAATCATGCCTTACCTGTGATGTTAAGGAAAAATCAGTTATACTTTTTGATGGCCCTAAACAGAAAATATCCATATAGACACCATCAGTAGTAACCATAACTAACTTTTCCTCGATTTGATGCACATGATCAGCATTTTTATCCTCTATCAAATCAATCTTTAAAGGTTCTTAAAACCTAATAATAAAAGAACTGTAAGGCACTTTGCTCAGATAATTCTTTTCAAGAATAGAAACAGGCTGAATAATGTCTGGGGTTTTTACACTGAACACCTTTTTGTAATTCATCCATTTCGAAAGAAAAAATGGGGAAAAAGTGATCCCTCGCACAACAAACATACGAGAGAAATCTAGAGTTGTGTGTGTCGGTCTTTTTTCAGTCGTGACCCTCGGAAGAAATTGAGTTGGATCAAGCTCAATATGATTATTCAAAGCACTACGAAGAGAGTTAAAATTTTTAATCCCTCTTTGTAAGAATCCAGCATCATCGATTTCTGTACCAATGAGCGGTTTACCATAATTTTCATCTTCCTCAATTTTACCCTGTAGGAATAATTGGAATTTTGCTTCTGCCCAAAGATTAGTGTCTTCCCAGAGCTGTAAAGCTTGTTCAAGCTCTTCAAGAATTAGTATACTTGCCATGATATGTAGTTTTTAAAGGTTAAATTAAGTTATTTAACGGGCAAGACGCCCAAACAAATTTAGTTTTAATTTAACACAAAAATAAATAATAGTCAATAATACTTTAACCAAAGAAGAATATTGGAATAGCGTTTTTGGTAAACAAAATTTCTATATAAAGATGAGGTATATTTGACATATTTATAATAATATGATATATTGCGTATAACTAAAGTCCTTTTAAAAAAAATAAATATAAACCCTTAAATCTATAGAAACTATGGCCATTAAAACAGGATCCATTGATGAAACTTTCACCGATAATCAAAAGAGTATGATCGCTCTTTATGAAAAACAAATCGACAATTACATAGTAAAATACTATGTTAAAGGTAAAGAACTAAAAGTTGAGCCTAAACCTTTCCCTTATAGTAACAAGCAAGGAGGAATCTCATCGGGCCTCGATGAAAGAGTAGTAAATGAAGTTCTCAGGAAATACAGACAAGCTGGGTGGTTAGCTAAATGGTACTGCTCACAAGACGACCGTTCTGGTACTTGGTATTTTATACTGAACAAAATTGAAGAGTCTGCTATTTTCAAAGGTAAAAGCTTAAAAATTTCTTTTACCTGCAAAGGTCCCGACTCGTGTGTTACAGAACATAATTTGATTATTCCTATCTTGGGAACATGTAAAACAAAAGTTGTTTCTGAAATTGAAGAAGATTTCGTTGAATACATGAATTTTTGTATACCTACAAATTTATATATAACAGATGTTAATATGATAAAATTTGTAAGGTATTACAACAAGGATAACCGCTGGATGGTCTGTTTTCGAAACGAAGCCTTTGTTTTAAATAATTTGAAAGTTGAGATAATTTAAAAAACAAAAACGCATTGATTATATCAGTGCGTTTTTATATTTTAGGAAACCTCTGATACGGGACATTTTAGATGGAAAATAAAAAAAACCGTATCTTTACGAAACGGTTTTTTGTATAAAAAATCAATTAATTAACAATCATCATGCATATCTACACAATTAGGTTCATAAAGGTTCCAAGTAAAATACTCAACGGTTGAAAAGAATTCAATTGCTTTTTTCATAGCTTCTTCTGGGTTAAGAGATTTTATTGCTTTCATTAGGACTCCATTACTTTTCTTTGTTTTATCTTTATAATGAAAAGATTGGCCATCCCCTGCCACAATCTTACATAAAAAGTTTTTGCCATCTTCGTCTAAAGATAATTCGAACTTAGCATCGTATTTTTCTGTTATTTCTCGAAGAGTTTTCTCTTCTTTTTTTGAAAGGTCTAACATTGTTTTATTTTTATGGTTTATACTTATTTCTGCTCCTTAAAAAGCAAATCAAATTTATTCAATTTTCGAAGAGTTGCTTTAACAAATTCCTTTTCTCCGAGGATAAGTCCTGTGATTGGTTCATCTTCTCCTGCGAGAACACCAATTTCCCATTCCAGATTTTTTGCTGCTAGAGCAATTATCTCAATATGGGTATCCTCTTCTCTTCCACTAAGTTCACCCAGGCTCATAAGTTTTCCTTCAAATTCAGAATCCGGTTTATTTAAATCTTGAAGGATTGTTTTAATTTTTTCTTCCTCAGTCTCAAATATGTTTAATTTTTGAAGAATCGTGTCATCGAAATCTTTATCTCCTATAATAAGACCTGTAAGTGGATCATCATCCCCTCCCAGAAAACCCATCGCCCATTCGATACATTTTCCTGTTAAAGCAATTATTTTAATATTATTATCTACACTTGGATCATCAAGTCCGAAGAGTTTTACAACTTTTGTCATTTTTTTTATTATTTAAAGTTTATAGATTATTGAATTACCCACATTGACTTCCAAAATTGAAAAGCAAAGTGAGTAATTCAATAGGTAAACAAAGGATGTTAAAGACCGAATACTTTTCTTAAAGTACTATATTAAAATATAAAAGTCAATGCTCGAGCTATTTGAAGTATTCCCTAATATTTAATAACCTCCAATATAAATTTTATACTTTCTTCTAAAGTTGATTTCTCGTCAATTACAGTCTCGTTTTCTAGTTTTAATGTATCTTTATTTCTGTACCATTCTCGTATTTCTGGTTCACCAAAATCATTACGATTTGGTTTGGTAGTATGTCTTTTAAGTGTTTCTTCTAAGGATATATCTAAGTAAAAAATATGTGTATTTTTAGGATTTATATCATTCAGCCTTTTTAACATAGCACCATAATATTCTGACGGCATTATGCCATCAACTATAGTTAAATAGTTTTTCTCTAAAGCAAATCTTGTAGTCAATTCTATCAATTCAACATTATCATCGCCACTTTTGCCTATCTCTCCAAGTACGTGGCGACGTAAATAATCCTGCTCAATGAGGGCGGTTTTTTCTTTGCCTAATCTTGCTCTCAGTTCTTTTGCGATAGTGCTCTTTCCTGAGCCAGAGTTTCCACGGATTATTATTAGTTTTGACATTGGGGATTTTTGGTCTTTCATAGAAATAACTTGAAGGCCTTTATCCTCAATGTCTTGCCTTGGTAAAAACTTTGTAAGATCATCTATTTTCCACTTACCAACATAACCTACTTTTTTTTCAAGTGTTCTTCCTGTGAAGTCCTTGGTAGCTGGATCCCACTCATTAAGAACAAGAGTATCTCCCTCACATATATCAAAATCATTTAACCTTAATTCAAAGGTCTTTTTATTATCTACAATTTGTTGGAAATATTCCGGCCAAACTTTTTTCTCGATTCGCATAATAAATATATTTTAACAGAAAAGACTCAAAAATGATAAAATTTTGCTCCGAACGTGGGATGATGTTCGAATAGTGATTTTGGGTAAATAAAAAAACCCACTCAAAATTGAGTGGGTTAATTGATTATGACTTCAGAAGTTAGATTTTTTGTGCTTTAAGAGACAAAACACCTTGGGAAACAAAAGATATACTTTTTATCCATTTCTTGATTTTACTTTCCTGTTTAGGTTTTGTATAACAAGAAACTAAATAGACAATACACGCTGTGATTATATATATCCCAAAGTAAGTAACAAATATCAGTAAGGTGATGTATATGGTCCTTCTCATGATTCAAAGACGGAGATGGAGTAAGAAATATATGCGCCGTTAAATCTATTGTTAATAGGGTGATACCCATGAAAATAAAAACGATTTTCATGAATCGCCAAGGTTGTAACATTACGTAAGCTGGATTGATTGTACCTGAGTTTAGAACCGATAATTTCTCACAAATCCTTATGGTGTAATCATAGAGTACAATGAATAGTAAACTAAAAAAGATACTAAACACCGGTATAGAAGATTTTGGGTCAATATTACAGTAGGTGATTTTTAAATAAATCTCCCAGGCTGTATCAATCACACATAAAATCATTAACAATTTAGCAACCTTGAAGTTACTAAATCCAAAAGTAACTGAAACCCAATCTGAAAAAGATTGGAATTTTTTTAGAAGAAGTGAATCAAATTGTAGCATAATATTAAGTTTTAATTGGTTACCGCAAAAGACAGAATCTTCTCTGGTAACCAATCAAACATGCAATGTTAAAGACCAAATACTTTTCTTAAAGTACTATATTAAAAGTTAAAAGTCAATACTTTAAACGTGGGAAGATGTTCGAATGGTTATTTTGGGTAAATAAAAAGGAGGTTAGAACATTATATTCTAACCTCCTAATTGCTTCTCAATATAAAATACCAAATACCTGTTCGCGCAGTCTCAGTGTCCTTTCCGCAATGTTTAGATCCTTTGCAGCATCGTGCCTCTTGCCATTATGCTTAACTAAAGCATCCATTATCTTTTGCACTTCAGCCTTCAATTTTGTTCTGGTAGCCATAATGATTTTACCCAAGTGGTTTTCTCCTTCCCCATTACAAACACCGAAAAAGGTATCGTCCCAGGTATTACCCTCAATAAGTTCAATATCCCCAGTTGCAAGTAGTTTTTGAGACAATTCCAGATTACTCAAAGAAAACTTTCTTTCAACCAAAGCTGTCATATGCTGTATTCGCAATTCATCACTCCAATCAGGACGTATTTTTCCAAGACGCTTTAAATTTTCTCCAAATTTTTTAGCCTCGCCTGGTGTTATAAGAGCAGCAACTTTTTGTCGTTTCTCCTCTTGAGTTGTCTTTTGAGCCTGATACGCGTGTTCAACTGTTGGATACATTCTATTCTCGTAGCAAATGACTACGGGCCAGAAGTTGGAGAGAAATCTATTCTCTTCGCTAAATGAGTCAATTTTCTTATTTTCCATTATTTTAGTTTCAATTGGTTTCCACAAGAGACAGCATCTCCTCTGAAAACCAATCAAATACGAATGTAAAAGAGCGATTACTTAATGAAGTAATATCATATTAAAAGTGAAAAGTCAATGCTCGAGCCATTTGAAGTATTACCAAATGTGGCAAATATATAGTTTCTAAGCTTACTTTCCCCTATTTTTTATTTATAGTATAATATGTAAATTAGAGGTAACTCTAATGATTATAAACAATAACAAGAAAATAAATGAATAATATAGAAAATGGAATGAAAGCTTTACAAGAAAAGCATGATATTGAAGACAAGGCTAAATTAGATTTGTCGACAGTTCTTAAACAACATATCCTACCAGAGCAAAAGTCTGGTGTATTACAACTAACAGTCAATCTACAATCTTTATACGAATCAATGATAAAAGATGATTATAGTATGTTGGATGACTACTTTTCGGCGATTAAAAAACAAATAGATTGTATTGGTGATGTAGAATTCAAATCATTAATTCAAGACAAGTTAGATATAATTGAAGCTGGTTTAAATGATAGAGAAGTTTCAAAATATAACAATGCTTCAAAAGCAGTCAAAGAACTAAAAGAATTACTTTAATAATTAAAAAATCCCACATTGTGGGATTTTTTAATTATATATAATCTATTTCAACCCAATCAAAATTAAAGCAACAAATGCTAAACAAATACAAACACCAAACGAAAGCCATGTCAGTAATGACAGCAACAATACAAGAAAAAAAACAGAAGTAATTTTGTTTTATATTTAAATATTATTATTGATCCAATAAATATTAAAAATCTGCTGATCTAAATTACTTATATTTAAACATAGCATCTATTAAAGAAATTCCTGATTCTTCCATAAATTTTGAAAGTTTTTCCAGAAGTTCTTCTTTACCATTAAAAGCCAAAACAATGCGTGGATCATTTTTAAACATATCTACCACTTGTTTAGATACTCTGATATATAATTCTTTTACTTTTATTTCTAAATCATCTTTAGATAAATTTTCATCTTTTAATTGTTTAAAAGCTATCATACATTTATCTTTCATTTCTACATCTAATTCATTTGCAACTTTCTTATAAAGAATAAATAATTCTGAACCTAATTCATCTTTTATTTCTTTAGAATTAGAAGCTAACTTAACAGCTGTTTCAAGTGCTTCAGGGGAAGCTTCTTTTAATGCTCGAAATTGTTCAAAAACAGCATCATAGTGTCGAGTTTCTGGTTTTTCTAAAAATTCATTTTCTGCTTTTTGTTCTGCAAAAGCTTGTACTGCCTTCTTTATCGTTCCAATTGGATTTTCTATTGTCATATATTTTTATTATAAATTAATAATGGTTTAATTATAGCAAATCAATATAAAATAAGATATTTTCTAAATATATACACCAAAACAAGGCAAATAATAACACCCAATCTACTATAAATTGAATTATATTCTTTCCAGTGAAAATGATTATTTTTATACCTTAAAAAAAGTGGTAATTCATCAACTATTAAACCAAAACCAATTCCATATAAAATAATATTTGAAAGAAAAATAGAAATGCCAACAATAATCAAACCATACATATAATGATGAAGCTTGAATCCTTTTAATCTAGGACTAGATATTGGTTTCAATAAAAGCCAAAGTCGTGTAAGTACAACAGTAGATAAAACTATTACAAATAAAAAATTATATGTTTGCATGTTCATATTTCCTTAAACCCAATCTTCTCGATACAAGAATTATTGGTCAGATTCACATGCCTTAAAACTTTTAATCCTGCTTCATGTATTTCCTCCCCTTCGCTGGATTGTACACATTCTTCGATGATATATGTAAAGAATCCATAGTCGAAAGATTCATATGCTGTAGCAAGAATACAATCATTAGTATCAACGCCGATAATATTAATCTCTTCTATTCCATTTTCTTTCAAGATCGGTAAAATATCTGGTGTTCCTTTGAATATTGATTTTGTTTCTTTTTTAACATTGATGCAGTTTTTATCTTTTAATAATTCTAAAATCCTCGCTGGAAATACATCTGTATCTTTATTTTCTTCAACAATCCATCCGAGCTGTTTATCCCAAATAGAGCCCTTAGGAGCAGAAAAAGTAGCTTTAATATACATAAAATATTCTTCATTTTTAAAAAGATTTTCCATGTTTTTCAAAACATAAGAATTTTTATTGTTTAAAAATATGGGCTGGAGATCTATTAATATAAGTGCTTTTTTTCTTTTTGAATCTGGTATTTTTATACTTAACATATACTAATAATATCACAAATTATTTGGTATAATCATAAAATGTGGCAAATATATAGTTTTGGTTCACTTTTTAGTGCAGCATTAGAAGAAACGATAGATAAAGCAAATATAGTTAAAAATAAAACTATTGGCAATTTAAACGCTACATGGATTCGTAATGTACTTTTTTTAATTATTAGTATTTTGGGAGGAATTCTAATAGAAAATAAGATTCCAACATTAACATTAAGTTTTTCTATTATTTTTTTGGGAATATTTTATGGAATAAGCGCTATTTTTTATACTTATCTTCTTAAGAAGATAGAAGTAACATCTTCAAGTTTAATGAGTAATTTTTTACCTTTATTATTTCTACCAATCGATATTTTTATTCTTAGTAAGAATTTTAATGTATCTACAATTTTAGGTATCTTTTTGTTAGTAGCTGGTGGTCTTATATTTTTTGCTAAAAAAGGAATTTTTGGTGGCAGAAAACAAAAAATGTTAATTTTCGGAATATTTATTTTTGATGCTATATTATATGGTTCTGAAATGTATATTTTTCAAAATTCTTACACAAATCTAAAAATATCAGAAACAAGCTTTCTTGTGAGTGTTTGGAGTATGGCTGTATTGTTTTTAACTTGTGTAATTATATTTAGTCATTTATGTTTAAAAGTAGAAAAACCAAATATGCCAACACTATTAAAATATACATATATATCAATACCTGCTAAGGTTGCTGATTTCGGGAATTCTTTTTTCTTTTTGAAAGCTTTATCTTTAGCTTCTGTTTCTCAAGTATCATCCATGTCATCTTTTTATCCTTTTGTACTAATTTTTATTGTATTTATTATTCAACAAAAACTTAAAATTAATCTTAATGAGGTCTTAGATACTAAAAATCTATTACGGAAGATTATTGCAATAATCTTAATCTGTATTGGTGGTGTATTAGTTGGGTAAATAAAAATTATTTAATTTATTATATTAAACTTAAAAAATAATTACACAAAACTGTAACTATTTATCTTATTTTGTGTCACTTTTGTCACTATTTAAATATTGCACAAGAAAGTTTAAAATTGTATACTAAAAAATATTAAACAATATTATTAGGATTCTAAATGAAAAATACAGAAAAAGCTTTTTTATGGATAACGGAAATTCTTGAAAAAATGAAAATTCCTTACAAGATTTCAGGTGGCTTTGCAGCTCGTATCTATGGTGTAAATCGTGAATTGGCTGACATTGATATTGAAGTGAACGATAATGACATAGCTCTAATTTCTAATGAAGTTAAGCCGTATATTGTATATGGCCCTGATGGGTATAAAGATGAAAATTGGGATTTGAATCTAATGACGCTTCAATACGAGGGACAGGAAATTGATATTGCCGGTATAGAAGCAAAAATATTCAACAAAGAAAAAGAGATCTGGGAGAAGACTGGTTCAGATTTGGATGATTATGAATTGATTGAAATATATGGAAAGAAAGTTCCAATTGAGAAATTGGATGCTCTCATCGCACACAAAACAAAATTATCCCGGGAAGTAGATATCGAAGATATTAAACAACTGAAACTCTTAAAGAAATAATTGGTTTTTACTTACACACGAGAAGGGTCGATGTGGTATTTTAGTTAGGTAATAAACCGCCTTGTGGGGTAAGGAATCAAATTAGTTCTATCTGTTAAAGGCTCACATTGAGCTTAAGCCCCAAATGCAATTTTAAGATCTGCTTTTGCTTTCTCCATATCAGCTTTAAATTTTACTACCGCTCCATCTATCGATTGTCTTTTTATTTCTACAAGAGCATTTATGTCTGCTTCTATCGAAGTATCGATTCTATTTGTTTTAAACTTATCCTGAGCAACTTTGATACTATTTCTCATGGTAGTACGAACTATTTCGCTATCAGTGCCATTTGCACATGAATTCTTTGCTGCCACAATCGCTTCATTTACTGATTGCTTGAATACTGCAGCACTATTGTCGATTGAATTAAATTTAGTAGTAATGAGGTTGTCTACCCCATTTCTAAATTTTAGGACTGCTTCATCCACAGTAGCACGTCTTTGTGATATAGCAGAATTTACTGATTGCTCAAAAGACACAACTGCTAATTTTTTAGCTTCTGTATCAGCTTTTGCTGTCAAATTACTAATACGTGTATCAACTTTTATATCTTTAATTTCTCTATGGTCAGCACGGTTTTCATCTCTAGTGACACGTCTCTTGGATATGTTGGCGATTCTTGTATTTTTCCTTACAGCAAACTTATCTAAGTGGGTTACTAAGCGAGTATTTATTTTTTCAGTCACGGCATCTATTTTATTGCAAAAAGATCCTCCTTTTACTTTTGTTTCAGCTGCAAAACCAGCAAACGGGGAAACTAAAATGCTAAGTGCAAATGCGCCAGCAACTATTTTGTTATATTGTGTCTTCATATGTGTATATTTTTATATTATTATAATCTTGTAATTCAACCATCAATGATGTTGCTTCTTCTGATTCACTTAATGCTACTTTTGCATCATCTTCGGCCTCATCATTGAAGCTTGCAATAATACTATCGATAGAATCATCCTCTTTTACTATTTTCTTATCCAGAATATTGCCATTTATTTGTGGTACTACTATCGAATTTTTTGCAATCGGCATAACTTGATCAATAGATTGTATTGAAAAGAATACCACAACAAGGGCAACCAACCCGACAGGTACGCCAATCAAAAGCTTTTTTTTCATGTTAATATAACTATTAATTAATTGATAAAATGAAAGCCCTGGAGCCTTCTCTCTACTATAACGATGTACATTGCCGTCTGTGACAGCTTTTTTTAGAGTATCTTCAAATAATACTTGTGATGGCTTGATGTGCAACAAGTAACTCTTTATTTTTTCTTCAATTTTTTTTTCTTGTGTATCCATATATTTAAAAACGATTACTTTTTTTAAGTTCTGCTCCGACTTTTTTTAATGCCCGTGAATATATTGTACGGGCATTTACAGAACTAATTCCCAAAGTAGCTGCTATTGTAGTGTAATCTATTTCTCCCGACAACCTCATTGAGAAAACTTCTCCTTCGAGATCATCAAGTTGGTGCAGTATTTCCCGGACAAATTTCTTATCTTCTTCTAAAATTGCATCTTCTTCCGGATTTAATATCTCACTTCGAATATTTTCTATATCATCAACATTTTCATGAATTCTTTTAGTTTCAACTCGTCGATAATCAATAAGTGTATTTCTCGCAATAGTAAATAGTAGTTTCACTGCGTATTCTTTTTCAAGAGCTTTTTTCTCCTGACTAAGAAACTTTAAAAAGCTGGTTTGGGTCAAATCATTTGCTATATTATGATCTTTCGTTCGAAAAAATAAATACCGAAAAAGCGGAGCAAAGAACTCATTGTATAAAGCTTCATCATCTATATGCATCAGGATTGGGTCTAATTTCATAGTATGGGTAATACACTCTTGATATTATAACGAATAATAAAGAATTATGTGACAAAATAAAAAATAAAAAGTCCATACTACGATGAATATAGACTTTTCTTAGAACAAAGAAGTTCAAGGATACGAGGCGTCAGAGATTGTTTGAAAATGATCTTTTATAAAAGTTTCAACTTCCGAAAGCTTTTCTTGTATACACTCAATCTTTATAAAAAATTCTCTAATAGATGCATCCTGTCTTTTTTCCTTAGGAAACATTTTGGGAGTTCCTGAAATCATCGTAATGCCTAGTTTTTTCTCTCTACTTAATAACTTAAGTAAGTTTTTAAGTGAAATAAAATCACCTTGCATTTTAAATGAGATCAAAATTTTCTTGTCGATAAATTTTAATTTTTTCATGATTTCTAGTTTTTAAGGTTCAAATTATATTTACTACTAACTAGACAGTAGCATTCATTCAAAACTATGTAAAGCACATAAAAAAACTATTTTGTAATATTTATAGTTATATTACTGAGTGTAGATTGTGACTCTTTGTCGGTAACTTTTGCAGATACTATATGTTTACCAATAGAATAATTTCTCATACTTACAGTAAAAGTACATGAAGTTGAATTTGTGCAATTTTTTACTTCGTTATTATCTATAAACATAACGATCTTACTAATTCCACTTGCATCACTACCTAAAATACCCACAACCAAATCTTTCTTTTTAGAAATAAAAGTTTTATCTGCTGGTTTCGAAATAATTACAACTGGTGGTATTGAATAATCAGTATTAACAACAACCGGTGGAGTCGTAGGGAATGGTTCAATTGTTGGTGGAGGAGTTAAGTCATTCAATTCATAAGATTTAAAAGAAACATCCATAAAATCAGTACGAAGACCAGAATAACCAGTATTACTAAATGAATTCCCTCCATATGAAGTATTATTATCAATAGATGATAATACCTTTACCCAGGTTCCGTTACCAGCCTTATCAACATAAATGTTTATATCTACCCCACCGTTTGTGTTGTTTATTGTTTCTGTTCTAAAGCCAACCCATGTGTTTAATGGTAATAAATTAGGTGCACTATCATGATCATACGTTCCATCAAAAACTTTCGCGCTTGCCATGGTAAAATAATTACCATTAATCTTCTTTTTAATCACTGCGTAACCATCTACGCGTAAACCTGTGTAATATAAATTATTTGAATCAGTATATCTTTGCATCATAAAAATACCATTTGATGCATTACGATTTGGGCTACTACTTAAATTTAGTTTATTTATTTTAAAATACAAACTTTGTGTGGCGTCTTTCCAAACATTTTTAGTTACTAAACGAAAAATGTTTTGTGGATGAATACCAGCATCAGTATCAATAGCATTTGATGCCAAGTAAACTGTATACCAATTATCAGTAGGAAGTAAATCTCCTTGTATTGTGTCTGCGATAGCATTATTAACACTAAGCCTTCCTCCTGAGCTTACCCAAAAAATACTACTAACAGACTCTGCCATACTACCAGCTTCTTCAACATTAAAAGATGAGGAAAAAGGGACAAATGCACTTGCTGTGGTGTTTGATGACTTGTTGTCAAAAATATTTACACTACGATAAACTATATTTTTAGATGGCTTAATTTTGTCTTTCAAAAAAAAGCTTTTAAAAGACAATAAAACTATTAAAAAAACTAATACCGCGCTGAAAATAAATTTAATTTTGTTCATATGTTTATTATATCAATAATTAACGTTCACGCAATTTCATAATACCATCATGTAAAGTAACTATCTCCACACCGCTATCTTTAATATTTTTAATAATCATTGACAACTGTTTAGTTGTAATTGCCTCAGAATCAAGAAAATTGTCATCAGCAAAAACATCATGAAATTCTAAAATAAGCCAAGAATTTTCTTTTTTTGCTATACTCAACCAATTTTTTATTTCATTTTCAGTTGTTGTTTTTTCTATAAGCTGATCTTTTAAAGCATATAGATCTGTATTTCTATCATTGAAACCTCTTTCAACTCCACGAGCTCCCAAGAAACGAGTAGAACTAATTTTTTTTGATTGTTCTGTGTAATTTCCATATGGATATACAAAAGTATCTACATTAAAACCTAAATCATATAAATCAAACCAAGATCCTATTATTTCTTTTACAAGAAATTCTTCTGAAAAACCACTCTTTAAATCTGTATGGGTTCTAGTGTGTGCTGATATTTCAAAACCTAATTTCGATAAATCATATAAATCTTTTGGATTCATATAATTAGGAAAAGCTGTGTGACTTGTAATAATAGCAACAGTCGCTGGTATTTTTTCTTTATATAAGATTGGTAATACATTTTCTTTGAAAGTCTTCTTTCCATCATCAAAAACTAGACTAACAATTGGTTTGTCTAAATCACCAGTACTTAATGGGTAAATACGTGGAGAAAATATTGTTATTTCACCAGGAGATTCAATCATATGATAAACATTAAAACTATGAGCTGTTTCAGGAACCCTAAATGAAACTTGGTAAGATTTTTCTTCATTAGAAATAGGAAAACTTTTTAGAGTTTGCCAAAAAACACTTCCGTTTAATCTTGTAAATTTTACTTTTAAAACTGAAGGTACATTAGACACAAACCTAGATTCAATTATATATTCTTCTCCATTTTTAGCAGGTAATGTTGGCCAAAGAATTATAGCTCCGGAATCTTTTGAAAGAAATTTTATTGAAGTAGTAAAAACACCCAAAGAAGTTGAGAAAACAGAATCTATATAACCATATTTTTGTTCAATAAAAAACTGTGGGTCATCATTTATTAAAGACTCACCCGTAGCATATCTAGGTGGTAACTCAAAAGACTTCATTAGGCTTTTTAAATAAAAAGGATCTTTTTCTTGAACTAAAGATTTCGTAATAAATTTATTCAAAAAAATTACATCATCTTTATTTATTCTAGGTAAAGAAAAAGAATATGATTTGATATTCAAAAATGAATTTTCTTTTTTATTTGTCCAAAATTCCATACCGATACCACCTATTTTAGGAGTTTCAACTAATTCCATAGCTGCAACTAAATTTCCATTTTCATAACAACCAGCAATATTGTCTTTTACTGCTATGCCTAAATTTAAATCAATATTATTATCCAAATTATTTACTCTAGGAAATTTATTTTTTTCTTCATTTGAAACATTGGACAATTCTTCTATTGTTACAAATTTATTAGACCATAAACATCTAACACCGTAAGTTCTAGAATCAGTAAGTCTTGCGTAAAGCATTATATCGTCTTTTTGTGCATTATTTACTAAAACGTTGAATTGATAATTAGACCAACTTCTAGTTCCATCAAGCATTATCATGCTACTTGGTTTTTCTTTACTTAATCTCATTACCATTTCTTTTTTCTCATAGACCGGATCTTTACCCCAAATAGTATGCCAACGAGTAAACAAATTAAACATTTTTTTTGAATCAAAAATTTCTTCTTTTAATATTAAATCTGTACTATTTTCTAAATCTTCTAATAATTTTTCTTTTAATGTATTTTTCTTAATTTCTATACGCTTTAAAAGATATGAATTATCATATGGGCTATTTGCAGCAAATCCATTATTAGGTCTAAGTACTTGCTTAAAAGCATAAGGATAATATTTTGAAATCATGTTTCTAATAGTAGGAATAGCGGATTTTTCGTTTATACTTTGATAACCATCATCACCGAAAGGATAAGAAAAAAGTATATTTTCTTTGTGTGTTATATTAGATATTTCTTTTTTTGATTCAGAAAATTCATATTGTAATCTTTTTATATATTCACCTTTTGTTTCTAATCTATTAAAGTCATAAAGCCACATACGATTACTTAAAAAGTTACCTTTTTCACCATTTTTATTAATATCAATAAAACCACCAAAATTTTGCATAGCGTGTGATCCTATTTCCCACCTATTGGTTTCAACCATGTTTTTAATTTCTTGAATATTTAAATAATATTTAGAATCAAAAGAAGACTTTGTTAATGATTGACCAGGGGCAATAAAAATCAAAGCCTTAAAACCAAGCTCAGAGAGTATAGGATCAGCCCCATAGAAACTATCTTTACGTCCATCATCAAAAGTAAGTAAAAATGATTTTTTAGGTAATTTTATTTTACCATTCATAAAAAGAACAAAAGTATCGACATCAATAGTATTGAAACCTGCTTTTTTGAGCATGACCATTTGATCTCTAAATTCTTTTTTAGAAATAGTATAATCACTATTATCTTCACTTATTCCGTGATACAGAAGTACTGGTAGAGTATTCGTATATTTTGAAACATCAATTTTATCATCTAAGTAAAAATCTTTATTAAAAGAAAGAAACTTTTCAACCAAAATACCGGAGGAGGTTATTAAATGATATTTAATATTTATTAATTTTAATTTAGAATAATTAGAACTAAAAATAAAAACAACACTAATAAAAATAAAGATCATGCAAATAAAAAGCATTGATCTAGAAATAAAATGTTTTTTGTTTGTAGTAATATTTTTTTTATGCATAATTATCTAGTACCCCAACGTTGATCTCTAAATCTAAAAAATGAATAATATAAAACATAACTAAAAACAGTTAAAGTTAATAATTGCCAAATAAAAAAATACTGTATGTATCTTTTTTTATTTTTTGCATAACGCCACGCATATAACATGTAAAGTATTGTGATTATACAACCACCTAAAAGATATTTAAATGGTAATGTATTACTAAAAAAAGAAAGGTAATATAAATTATAAAAAGCTATTATTGGAGTCAGAAAAGATATAAAAATAAGTGGAGTAAAATAAAAAATACCTACCAATGGATCTGTTTTAAAAATATATTTAAATGTAAAAAAAGCATTAGAAACCCAAGATTTCTTCCAGCGAACTTGTTGTTTCATTAATTGTTTTACTGTTGAGGGTGCTATTGTATAAGCCTGTACTTTGTGTGAATAAATTGTTTTATAACCTAATTTTAAAACCCAACCAGTTAAAGATCTATCATCTCCGTGTTTTACTTGAACACCCATAAAACGCTCATTGAGCCATGGTTCAAGTACTGGTAATACCAAATCCTTACGATAGGCTGAAGAACAACCACTACAACAAAAAACTGAAGCAAATACTGATTCTGCTGCTTTTAAAATTCTAAAAGCAATAAAATAATAACCTGCTTGCATTTTAGTTATAAAATTTACATTTGCATTAGCAACATCAGCATGACCACAAACAGCTCCGACTTCTTTGTGGTAAAAAGGAAGTATCATGTTTCTAAAAGTTTTTGGTTCTATATAACTATCGCTATCTAATTGCACAACAACTTCTCCTTGTGCAATTCTAAAACCAGCAGCCATACCTTCTCTTTTTCCTTTATTTACCTTCCAATCAATAACAACAAGTTTTGGATATTTCTTTTTAGCTTTATTTATTTCAACAATAGTATTATCAGTACTTCCATCATTTATAACTATCACTTCCAATTTTTCAGCTGGATATTCTGCTTGGAAGCATTTTTCTAAAGTATGGAAAATAGCATCTTCCTCGTTCATACAAGGAACAACAATAGTGACTACTGGCCAATAATTCAAAATAGCATCTTTGTTTGAATAGCTAGTGTATCTTAAAATAGTTGGGAAAATAATAGCAGCAAAAAGTCTAAACAGTTGGAAAACTGTTATTAAAACTGCATAAAAAAATAATAAATTATAACCAACATTCACATGTTCTGATTTAAAAAGAAAAAGACCTACAACTAATACAAGAGTAATAAAAACAAGAAAAACATCAATCCAAAATTGTTTTGTTTTGCGCGCAATATGGAAAAAATTGTGTTTAATTTTTTTCACTAAAAAATAACTCAAATAAAATTGAGCTCAAATATTTATAATATACGGTAAAATTGTAACATTTTTTTTAATAAAATGCAAGTTTTAAAACCTACTTTTTATTTACCCAATCTTCATCTTGTCTCACTAGAAGATTCTTCTTATTAGTTATATTAAGCAATATTACTTCTACGGCTCTTTCCATACGCACACCTTGAGAACCTTTAATTAGAGCAATATCACCTTTTTTTACAAATGTTTTAAGAAAATCCCCTGCTTCAAAAGAAGTATCAAATTCGTAAATATGATTTTCTTTTATCCCCGCTTCTATGGCACCTTTTTTAATATTTTTTGCACGAGGTCCTACAACACAAATAATATCAATATTGTTTTCTTTTAAAATATTTCCAATACTAAAATGAGCTTCTTCTGTATGCTTACCGAGTTCAAGCATATCTCCCAATACTGCAATTTTTCTATTAAAATTTTTCAATTCTCCCAAAGTATTGATAGCGGACTTCATAGCAAAAGGAGAAGCGTTGTATGTATCATCAATAATCCAAGTATCATTAATACCGGAAAGCAAACTCATTCTTCCTAATGGAAATTCATATATTCTCAAAGCTTCAAGAGCAGTCAATAAATTTAATTTTTGACTAAAACAAACAGTGAGTCCTACAAGCGCAGAATAAATATGATTTCTTCCAAATACACCTTCCAAATTTACAGGCAAACTCTTACCTTCAATATCGACCCTAAAACTAACACCGTTTGGTTTTATGTTATCTGCTGAAGAATTTGAATAAGATATTTGATCTTCAGAAGCTACGACATCTGCATTTTGATTAAATCCATAAGTAAAAAATCTATTTTTAGAATTTCCTCTCATATTCAAAACAACTTCATCGTCAGCATTTAAAATGAGCACTCCATCTTTTTTTAAAGTCTTTATAAGCCCAGCTTTTTCTTTTACTACTTCTTCTGCTGAATTGAAAAATTCTATATGCGCAGGAGGGTTTGTAATATTTGTGATTATTACAACATCAGTCTTGAGCCATGAAGCAGTTCTTTTCATATCGCCAGGATGTCCAACACCGACTTCGAGTACAAGCCACTTTGGATATTTATGTGGCCAAATAAATATCCATAATCCTAAAAATATATTTTTTATCCAAATAAATAAGTGATTCCAACCATTTGAAACACCTAAAATGGTAAGTGGTAATCCTATTTCGCTATTATAACTTTTCTCACTTTTACGAACAAAATAAAACTTAGAAAGTACTGCATAAACAGCATCTTTCGTAGAAGTCTTTCCTACACTTCCTGTCACAGCGACAATACGAGGTTTATATTTCCAAAGTATCAATCGTGCTTCAAATATTAAAATAAAAGTAAGTATTTTTTTAAAATTGTTTTTCATATATTTTATCTATCTGGTGGAACTTCATAATAATTAATCAAAAATTTGGCAAGATCTAAAAATGGATCTGCCCATGTCTGTGATGCATAAGGCACACCTTTTGGATTAACAGCATAGAGGAATACTAAAAATTTTGGGTCATATGCTGGGAAATATCCAAAGAATGAATGCGTATGCCTGTCCTCATAATAACCTCCGCCATCACTTCGAGCAACTTGTGCAGTTCCTGTTTTTACTGCAACACTATAATGATCAAATTTCGCAGGTCCACCTTTCAAAGATTTATCCATCACAGTTACTAGCATGCTTGTAATTTCTTCGGAAGTTTTTTCTGAAAATTTTACTCTTTTAGTCGGATATGTGATTTCTTTTTTAGTACCATCTTCATATTTTATTTCTTTTACTAAATGAGGTACAACGAGATTACCACCATTACCAAGTGAAGAAAGTGCTCGCACTGCTTCTATGGGAGTAAGAGCGATACCTTGTCCGAAAGCAGCATTAGCATATTCTAAGTCACGAGGACTTTTCAAGTTTGAAACTAAACCACTTGTCTCATTTGGTAAATCAATACCCGTCTTTTCTCCTATACCATATGAGAGCATATAGTCTCGCATATTATCTTTTCCAAGTTTCCCTGCTACAAGTACCATACCGGTGTTCAATGATTGATTAAGCACATCTTGCATTGTTGTATTAGGTCCTCTACCTTTTTTATCGAAATTATTTATTTGTTTTTTATCTATAATTACAAAACCTTTGTCATTATAAGAAGTTTTCGGTGTCACTACTCCTATATCAAGTCCTGCTGCCATAACAAGCGGTTTTATAATAGATCCAAATTCAAAAACATTTTCTACTACTTGATTACTGAATATACTTGTTTGTTTTACTTTAGAAAAATTATTTGGATCAAAATTTGGTTGTGCTTCTATGGCATAGATAGATCCGTCTTGTGGATTTATAATAATTCCACCTAAGGAATCAGTATTATATTTTTCTTGAACTTCTTTCAGTTTTTTTGATAAAAATTCTTGTGTTGCGGGTTCTATTGTAGTGACTATATCACCTGCAGACTCTTTATCTTTTGAAAGATTATCTTTTATGTTTGAAAAAACTTCTGCAAAAAAATTTACATAAGGGTTATCGATTCCTCGTGATAGTATACTATTGTATTGTCTTTCAAGGCCATATCTACCAGCTAATTCATCACCCTTAAAACCTACAAAACCGACAGTATGTGCAGCCATTTCTCCTCCAGGATAGAATCTCCATTTTTCTTTATAAATATGAATTCCTGGAAGATTTAAACTATTTATTTCATCAGCTTTTTCTTTTGTAATATGATTTGTTATTTCTTCGTAAGGGTCATTTTTCTTTGAGGCTTTAAGTTTAAATGCTTCTGCATCTATTGGTACTATAGCTGATATTTTATTTATTATACCCTGAACATCAATTATTTCTTTTGGTGTAATAGTTAATTTAAAACCAGATGCTTGAACAGCACCAGAAACCAAAACTCCGTCTTTACGAGTAAAAAATATCGTTCCTCTTTCAAAAATATCAGTAGATGGAGTCACATACTGTCTATCTGCACGTTTACTATAAGAAGATTGATGCACTATTTGTACTAAAAAAAGTTTACCTACTAAGGTAATAGCGAAAATAACAATAAAAAAAGAAAGGATTTTTATTCTATTTAAAAAACTAGAATTCATTTTTAGCTATAGCCACAGAACCTAGAGTCTTACGATTAGCAAATTCTTTTTTTGTTTCTTTAAAACCTAATGAATAAGCTAGGTTAATGTCTATTTTATTTGAAAGTGATAGATATTGGAGTTCTAAAGTACTTACTTCTGTATTTAAATCCCTAGATTGATTTTCCAAACTTTTACGAGCAACAATATTCCAAACCATATTTGTCAGGATAAACACATAACAAATAGCTAAAAAACCGGCAGTGTAAAATAAACCATTTAAAAATCTTTTATTTACATCTTTATTATTCAAAATGTCTGTATTTATTTTTAATGTTTGTGTTTTCATTTTATATTTTTTCTATGATTCTTAATTTTGCACTTCTTGATCTTGGATTTTCTTTTATTTCTATTTCACTCGCTATTATTGGTTTTTTATTTATTAAAATCCCCTCACCGTTTTTTTCTTTTTCTTTAAAAAATCTTTTAACAATTCTATCTTCTAAACTATGAAATGATATGACTGACATTCTTCTTTTACTTTTCAAAACTTCAAAACCTTTATTTAAACCTTCTTCTATCGATCCTAATTCATCGTTTACTGCTATTCTTAATGCTTGAAATGTTTTCGTTGCTGGGTTTATCTTTCCTTTCTTATATAAATTCGGAACAGATTTATTTATAATTTCTACTAATTCAAATGTCGTTTCTATTGGTTTTATTTTTCTTGCTTCTACTATTCCTTTTGCAATACGACGAGAAAACTGTTCCTCTCCGTAGCCATAAATAATATCTGCCAAATTTTCTTCTTTCCAAGAATTCACAATATCTTTCGCTGTAATATCTTCTAAAGAAGGATTTTCTTTCATTGTCATGAGAAGTGACTCATCTCTCATAAAAGAAAATCCTCGTCCAGAAGCATCCAATTGATCAGAACTTAAACCCAAATCAAGGATAATACCATCGACTTTTTCTAATCCGTCTTTTTCTAAAACATCTTTTATCTCTCTAAAATTATTGTTATGGAAAACAACATTTTTTATATTAGTAAATTTATCTTTTGCTTTTTCCCAAGCTCCTTTGTCTTGGTCTATTGCAATGATTTTTACTTCAGGAAAATTTTGAGAAACAAATTGACTATGTCCCCCTCCACCAAAAGTACCGTCCACTACGACGCCGTCTTTTGGAAGGTTCAAACCTATTACTGTTTCTTGTAAAAGAACACTCTTGTGAATACTTTTCATATTATCTTTCACCTGCTAATTTCTCTGCTAAAGTTCCAGCTGTTTTTTCTGCATCAATTTTGTATGAATTCCAAGTCTTGTCATTCCAAATTTCAACTCTGTCTCCGACACCTACAAGTGCAGCTTTACCCTTAAGACCAATACGATCTTTCAAAAAATCAGGTATCAAGATTCTTCCAATAGAATCTACTTCTACATCACTTGCACGTCCCAACATAAAACGGTTGAAATTTCTTTTATCAGCTTTTAGAAATGAAAGTTCATGTTCATTGTCAGTCAAACGATTTGAAACTTTATTCCATTCTTTGATTGTGAAAATGAACAAACATTGATCTGGTGCGGGAGCTATCACAACATTTTTACCCATTTCTTTTCGAAATTTTGCTGGTAGCGAAATTCTATTCTTCTCATCTATTGTATGTATGTATTCGCCTATAAGCATAAAAATTGTTGTTTAAAAATCCTTCCCACTTTTTCCCACCTAGTATATATTATAAACCACTCCTTCCCACTTTGCTATGTTATTTATATTGAATATGTGGATAACTTAATAGGAAATTTAATTTGCTTTATTTGTTTTTTATGGTATAGTTAAAAAGAACTAATTCATTGAAATATTCACTTAAAACCAAAGAAAATGGAAAAGGAAATACTTATAACAACTGAAAACCTATATGAAGGTAAATGGGTTTTATCTATCGTTACAGAAGAAAAACCAAGAGCAAACCCTGATGCAGTAAAAGAAATAACTGCACTATATTTTCTAACAAAATATGACTCAAAAAATGAAACAAATTGGGAAGTAAAAGCTCTAGACGAGGAAGCTAGAAAATTAATAGAAGGAAAGCAATTAGGAAACCCTTCTGAGCCAATACCATTTGGGAAAATTATTTTAAGAAGATTTCCAGAATTTGAGATGCCGGAGATTTTAAAAGCTCAAAAAATGTAATCTTATGGAAAAAGAAGAACCTTGGGTTATTAGTTTATACATAAATTCAACAGGAGAAAAAGAATTTATTTTAACAAAAAATTTTCTTAATCATATTGAAATAAAAGAGCTTTCTAAAAAACAACAGGAAAAGATTTTTGATTATGTAATTAAAAATTATCCAATTAACATATTGGGTACTTATGTAACAAAAAACATAGTATCAAGAAATAACAATGAAAAAATAAAGTGTTTTCCAAATGTTACAAAAGAAATCTACGAAAAATTACTAAAATAGCCGTTGCTTGTATAAGCAACGGCTATTTATTTTTTTATTTAATTTTTAGGTCGCATGATTGGAAACAATATAACTTCACGTAGGTTTTTCTGTTCAGTTAATATTGCCATCAATCTATCTATGCCCATACCGAAACCAGTCATTTGTGGCATACCGTATTCCATAGCAGTCAAAAATTCTTCATCGATTTCCATAGCTTCTTTATCCCCCATTTCTTTTGCTTTAGATTGTAAGGTAAGCAATTCTCTTTGTTTTATAGGATCAACTAATTCAGAATATTGATTTGTTATTTCTGCTCCAGCGATTATGAGCTGAGCGACTTTAGCTGTACCATCTTCGTTTTGATTTGCAAGTGGTTTTAATTCTCCTGGATAATCTATAACAAATGTAGGATTTATAAGTTTTGGTCGAGCTGTATGTTTATAAACAAAATCAAGTAAATTTGCTCTATTTGCTTTATCAGATAATTCTTTTTCCATTCCATATTTAATTGCTTCTTTTTTCAAGTCAGCATCTGAAATGTTTTGCATATCTATATCTGCATACTCTTTAAGTAATTCAGAAAAAGTAACTCTTGGCCAAATACCAGCAAAATCAACTTCTACTTCATTATCATCTTTATCAAAAACTTTAAATCTGTCTTTACCTACAACACTCACAGCAAGTTGTTTCAAAAGTTTTTCTGTCCAAGTTATATTTTCTTCAAGTGTGTGATAAGCGCTGTACCATTCCATCATAGTGAATTCTTGTATGTGTGTAGGGTCACTTCCTTCATTTCTAAAGTTTTTACCTATTTCATAAAGTGCAGGAATACCTGAAGCCATAAGGATTTTATGTTCTATTTCTAATGATATACGAAGTTTCATATCGATATCTAAATCATTATGATGAGTTACGAATGGTTCTGCCATGGCGCCACCAGCATTGTTTTTAAGTATTGGAGTTTCAATTTCTAAAAATCCTAAATCATCAAAAAACTTTCTAATTTCTTTTATAACTTTTGAACGCAAGACAAAACGATCTGATACTTCTTTATCAGTTAAAATTTCCAAATATCTTTTTCTGTGTCTTTCTTCTGTATCAGTTAGTCCGTGCCATTTTTCAGGAAGAGGAAGAAGTGATTTTGTAAGCATACACCAATCTTTTGCTTGAATTGTTTTTTCTCCTCTATTTGTAGTAAAGAAAAAACCTTTTACCTCTATAAAATCTCCTATATCTACAGTATCAACAAAAAGAGAGAATTTGTCTTCATCTATTTCATCTTTTTTAAATAAAGCTTGGAAACTTCCTGTACCATCATTTAATGTAAGAAAAATAATTGCACCTTGTCCTCGGACAGACATAACTCTCCCTGAAATCCACATTTCTTTTTTACTATTTTCTAAATTAGAAAAATCTAAAATAACAGAATCTATAGAGATTTCTCTAAAAGATTCTGTCTTGTATGGACTAATACCTTTACTCTTTAGTAATTCAAGCTTTTTAATTCTAATATCTTTTAGTTCTTGTACAGATGACATTTTAAAAATTAAGATACATCTATTATTTTATAATTTACAACACCACTTGGAGTAGAAAAAGAAACTGTGTCATTTTTTTTATTACCCAAAAGCGCAACTCCAAAAGGAGAATGATTTGAAATTTTTCCAGCCAAAGAATCTGCTTCTTCTGAACCTACTATAATATAAGTTTTTGTTTCAGAACTGCCTTCTTTTTGAACAATTACACTTGAACCAACTTCAACAAAATCACCTCTTTCACCAGAAACAATTGTTGAATTTTGTAAGATACTTTCAATTTTTAAAATTCTTTCTTCAAGTTTTCCTTGATCTTCACGAGCTTGATGATATTCCGCATTTTCAGAAAGATCACCTAGTGATTTTGCAAATTCTAATGATTCAATGATTTCTTTTCGACGAGGACCTTTTAAGTCTTCTAATTCTTTTAAAAGCTCTTTTTTCTTTTCTTCTGTAATATAATCTGATTTTTCCATACGTATAATATAGCTTTTTTGGGGTCAAAAATCAAATAAATCTATGATTTTATACCGCCCCCTAGGCAAGTATCTCCCTCGTAAAAAACGATAGATTGGCCAGGTGCAACCAAAACAGGCTTATCAAATATAACATTTACTGATTTTCCGTTTATATTTTCTAAAACGCAGTCCATAAATTCACCGTGATACCTGACTTGTGCTTGGTATTTTTTACCTTCATCTGGAATAAAATTAATCCAATTAATATTGTCCAAAAAAAATGATGAATTTGCTAAAATATTATGTTCATTTTTTTTGTTTCCAACTATTAAAATATTTTTTTTGATATCTTTTTCTAAAATATAATAAGCTTCATCATTTGATGTTTTCTTTGTGATAGTAAAACCATGTCTTTCTCCTAGAGTATAAAAAATAGCTCCATCATGATATCCTATTTCTTCTCCTTTTTGATTTAAAACTTTTCCTTTTTTTGAATCTATATAATGTTTCAAAAAATCTTTTATATCTACATCTCCAAGGAAACATATCCCCTGACTGTCTTTCTTTTCAGCGACAGGAAGTTTGAATTTTTTTGCCAATTTTCTTACTTCTTTTTTGGGTATATGGCCTACAGGGAATAAAATTTTAGATAATTGATCTTCTGTTAAAGTCCACAAAAAATAACTCTGATCTTTGGTTGGGTCATTTCCTTTCAACAAAGAATTATTTTTATTTTGAGCATAATGTCCTGTCGCCACAAAATCTGCTCCCATGGAAAGTGCTTTTTTAAGAAAAGCTCCGAATTTCACTTCTCTATTACACATAACATCTGGGTTTGGTGTACGGCCAAGTTTATATTCAGAAATCATATAATCAGCGACACCTTCTTTGTATTCTTTTTCAAAATCATATGTAAGAAATGGAATGTCTAAATACGCCGCCACACGCATAGCATCTCGACGTTCTTCTTCTTCATTACAAAATAAAAATTCAGGATGCCAAGTCTTAATAAAAACACCAACAATATTGTATCCTTGATATTTTAAAATAGCTGCAGAAACAGAAGAGTCTACTCCCCCAGACATGCCGATAAATACTGTTTTATTCTTATTTTTCTTGTCTTTTTTTATCACAAATTTATACTACAAACTCATAAGCTTTTTGTAAAGCTCAAAGGTAGCTTTAGCATCTGAGAGTGCAGTATGCGCATTTTCATTTTTTATATCAAAATATTTACACATTTCTCTTAAAGAAAAATGTATGAAAGATTCATCATTATGAAATTTAGACCAAGCTATAGATATGGTGTCGAGTTTATGATAATGAAAAGTATTTTGTATTTTTGTTTTCAAAAAATTATAATCTAAAAAAGATGAATCGAAAGCAACATTCTGACCAACCATAATACAGTCTTTTATTTTTTCAGAAAGTATTTGCATTGCTTCCGGTAAGCTGTATGCAAAAGCCCAATCCTCTTCATTGTATTTATTTACTTTAAGAGCTACAGGATCAGCATTTTCTATATGCTCTGGTTTTATTTTTAATTCAAATTCTTCTAAAATTTCTAAATCGGATGTGGTTATTACACAACCAATAGCAACAATCTCATGCTTTAAAATATCAAGTCCGGTTGTTTCAATATCAACAAATGCTAAATTATGTTTTCTCATATTATTTTAAATATCTTTGTTTATTTATTTTATGCTCTTCGAATGTACGAGCATAATGAATATTACCTTGCTTATCATGAAGATAATAAAAATAAGTTGAACTTGTAGGATATATAGAAGTATATATTGATTTATAACCAGGATTTGCAATCGGAGATTTTGGCAAACCTTTTATTTTATATGTTTCTGGTGCAGCATCTACTTGCAAAAGCATTCCTTTTTTAATTCTATTCCAAAGAATACCTGAAATAATTGCTCTATCTGCATCTCCTTTTGCTTCACGTTCTATTATAGATGCCATAACAATAATATCTTTTTCTGTTTTTCCAGAATGATTTATATCTTCATTTAGATCTTTAGTTTTTTGAATAAAATTATCATTTAAAACTTTTAAAACATCGTTTGTGTCATCTGTAGGAAAGAAAAAATAAGTATCGGGCCATAAATAACCTTGTTTATCTTTAGCTTCATCTAAAAATGAAATTCTGTTAAAGTTTTTTAATTTTGAAGAAAAAAGATTTGCGATATCATTATTATCGAAACCTTCAGGTATTGTAACTTTTATTTGAGAAATTCCTCTTTGTATTTTTACAATTTTATTTGCAACAGTATATACAGATATTTTATTATCAAAAACATAATCTCCTGGAGAAATGCTCTTCTCTCCACCATAAAAAATCACAAATGATTCAAATACAAATCTTGATCGTATTACATTTTGTGTTTTCAAATCTCTAGATAAAATACGCAAATTCGCACCTTTTTCTATTGTGATTATTTTTCCAACAGGAAATTCTTTTGGAGCAGATAGTAAAAATTGAAATATCAAAAAAACAAAAATTAAAAAAGAAACAATATATAAAAAGTATGTTTTTTTAAATAAATCCATAAAAACTATATTGGAAGATTTGTAGGTGGAGAAGCTTCTTTAGATTCAACACGTTCAAGACCTGGAACTTTAATAATCTGACCTGGAAAGTGAAATATTGTTGCCAATTCTTCAGTGTTTAAAACAAAAGTATGTGGATGCACATATTTTGGTATAAACATTGAAATAGGCCAGAAAACATTAAAATGACTACGCAAAGGATGATTGAAAAAATTTCTTTCTTGATATTCAAGTAAAAATCTACTTTTGACTATACTTACAGTTCTTGAATTTCTTTCATAAAAATTGGCTATACCTACAGAATTCGTACGAGAAAAACTATTTAAATGTGGTGCTGCATATTGTCTAAAAATAAGACGAATATTTCTTAAGTTATCACTTTTGAAAACTGTTTTCTTTGCAACATAAGCAACACGAATACCACAATCAAAAGTAAGCTTGGTTGTTTTATTCATTATTGCTTCGTTTATAGGATCGAGCCAAGGAGCTTTACGCATTTCTTTTGTTCCATCTTCTTTTACAGAAGTAAAATCTTTTGAAAGTTCTGAAATTGTATTCTCGGCTTCTTTTATAAAATCGTGCATTTTACCATCATGACCATGGTATTTTTTATTACTTGCTTGTATAACTATCTGTACCCACATTTGTTCACCCTTTTCAATTGAACCAAAAAGTTCTATCAAAGGAGAAAGTGGATCAACCTTAAATTCTTCTTTTGGATCTTTATCCAAACCGAAATCAACATATGTCTTAATAGGAAATGGATCTGGTTTTTCTAATTTAAATTCACAACCCCAAATATTCCAATCTCCATTTGGAGATATATCATCAACAGCCAAAGTATAATCTTCTACTTGAACAACCTCAGATTGAGGATATTGGGCATACATTTGTGTTTCTACAAGGTTCTTTAAACGTGAAGGCACTCTAATATAGAAATGTACTTGGCCATCAATAGAAGCAATTTCTAAAGAATACCAAAAACGTACATGGCCTTTCCTGTACTGTGATTTAAAATCTTTATTTGTTATCTGATAGAGTGCATTTGTAAAAAACAACTCCATTGCACGAGGTGAACGTGATACATCACGAGGAGGTTTTATTTCAAGCAATACCCAATCTATACCAGAAATAAATCTAGTTTTTGTATAATGCGTAAAAAGTGTCCAAGCTAAATATCCCAAAAAAATTGTTCCACCAATAGGTAAAACAGCTTGTATGGCAGGATACGCAAGATTTAGTAATGAATCAATCATTATTACTATTGTAATACAAAAAAGTAAAAATTAAAAGAAATTACTTCCAATTTACAGAAAACAAGCCTAGTAGTACTGCTGCTATAGCTATGCCAATAATTATTATTATAATATTAACAATACCCTTATTTAGATTTTTTTTCATATTTTTAAAATAAGAAAAATAATTAATAAAATTATGCACTAATATACAAACCGTTTTTATTTTTTTTGAAATACTTAGGATTTTGAAGATTTACCAAGATAGTATTTTTCTTGAAATATCTTTCTTTCATGACTTTCTCAACTACATCTTCTTTAGACATTGGTCCTTCTTTTTTCAAAATATCACGTATAACTTCACGAGCTATACCTGTCTTGTAACCACATTCTGCAAGAGCGTACATACCGCGTCCTACGAGTACAAAACGAGAATCTTTTATAAGTTCATTGTGACATGTTGCATAATGTGTTTTTTTACCAAACGTTGTACTTATTGCATCAGCAACTTCTTTGAAATGCATTGGTTCACCATGTTTACGCATTACTAAGAAAGCATAATCTTTAACTCCACGAGTACGGATATTTGGAGAAGTAGCACGACCCCATTCACCAAGTGGATTTTTTGAAATTCTCTTTGACATTGAAAGCCATCTGCGAGCTATTTCTTCATTTCTGTATTCAACTGAAACATCTTTCAAATTTTCTAAGAATTTTTGTATTATTTGTGTTTCTGGAACAAGGTCTTCATCATTAAGACTTGAATATAATTTCTTTAAAGAATCATGCACTTTTTCCACCACAGCATCATCAGTACTCCAACGAACATGGAAATGATCATCTTCTCGGTGTTTCTTGAAAGCATCACCAAGTACTAAATAAAAATGTATGTGATTTTGTGTAGATTTATCTTTTGAAATATGTGGTAAGAAATCATGTTCAGCAACAACAGAACCAAGTGAATTTATTATTTGTTTTAATTCATCAAAAGTAGCTTGTTCGGATTTAAAACCTTCTCCTTTTTTGATTGAAGTCAAAGCTGCATCTTCTATCTGACGAACTCTTTCACGAGTTATGCCATATTTTTGACCTATTTCTTCCAAAGTTTTCTTTTCAGAATCATTTGTTAAACCAAAACGATTCATTATGACATCGATGGCTCTATCGTGGAGGTGTGAAGTTATTTTTTTTGTAACTTGTTTCGGTTTAAATGATATTGTTGACATAATTTTTTAAAAAAATTTTTATTTAGTTATTTATAATAATTTTCTATTAATTTAATTATACACATGTTTGACTCATAGTCAAACAATAGATATTGTATTTTTTATTTATTTCTTCCTGACTTTATTCTATCTAATTCTGTTAAGAATTTTTTACGTAGACGGACACTTTTTGGAGTGATTTCTAAGTATTCATCTTCACTCATTATTTCCAAACCACGTTCAATACTAAGAGTAAAAGGAGGTCTTACTACTATTGCTTCATCAGTTCCTGATGCACGCATATTTGTGAGTTGTTTACCTTTTGTAGGGTTTACTGCCATATCTTCACCTTTGAGGACATTACCGACAACCATACCTTCGTATACCTCTGTACCGTGATCTATATATAGTATACCACGTTCTTGTAAATTTGCAAGAGAAAAGGCAACAGCCTTTCCAGCTACCATAGAAGTCATAGATCCGTATTCTCTTTTCTTTACTTCTCCAGCATATGGTCTAAAACCAATAACAAGTGAAGACATTATTCCCTCACCCTTAGTATCAATAATAAATTCACCACGATAACCTAAAAGTCCGCGTGTTGGAAGTTCAAAAACGATTCTTTGTATACGTCCTTTTGAAGTCATGTCTTTCATAACTCCGCGACGCTTACCGATTTTTTCAATAACACTTCCAGAAAATTCTTCAGGAACATCAATAACTAATTCTTCAAATGGTTCTGTTTTTTGACCATTTTCTTCTTTGATAATTACTTCTGGTTGAGAAACTTGCATTTCAAATCCTTCGCGGCGCATGTTTTCTAATAAAACAGCTACGTGCAATTCACCTCTTCCGTACACTTTAAAAAAACTTGGTCCAGAATTTGTTGTTCCTTGGTCTGGAGAAAAATCCACTTTAAGTCCTACGTTTATTTCTAATTCTTTTTCTAAGCGTTCTTTTATTTGTCTTGAAGTAACAAATTTTCCTTCTTTACCAGCAAAAGGAGAATCATTAACTAAAAAGTTAAGAGAGATAGTAGGCTCATCGATAGCAATAGTTGGAAGTTCTTCTGTGTTTACATCTAAACAAAGAGTCTCTCCAATATAGATATCAGGAATACCTGAAAGCATTACAATATCACCAGAATTTGCTTCTGGTATTTCTTTACGAGCAATACCTTCAAAAGAAAAAAGTTTTGTGATTCTTCCAGTACGAGTTCCATGAACACCCTTAACTGTAATTTGACCACCAGAAGTTATTTTTCCTCCATAAATACGAGCTATAGCCATACGTCCTAAAAAGTTATCATAACCCAAGTTAAATACTTGAGCGATAGTTGGTTTATCATCATGACCTGAAGCTTCAGGCACTGTATCTAATATCAAATCAAGAAGAGGAGAAAAATCAGCTGCACGACTTGCAAGGTCGAGTGTTGCCCAACCTTCACGTCCTACTGCATAAACAGTTTTGAAATCAGCTTGTTCATCTGTGGCACCAAGTTCAAAGAAAAGTTCTAAAACTTCTTCATGAACACGATGAGCATCAGCTGCTGGTTTGTCGATTTTATTTATTACTACTATTGGTTTTAAACCAAGCTCTAAAGACTTCTTCAAAACGAAACGTGTTTGTGGCATTGGACCTTCAACAGCATCCACGAGAAGCAGAACAGAATCAATAGCACGCAAAACACGTTCAACTTCAGAACCGAAATCAGCGTGACCTGGAGTGTCTACAATATTGATCTTTGTATTTTTGTAATATATAGAAGTATTTTTTGAATAGATAGTAATACCTCTTTCTTTTTCAATGTCATTTGAGTCCATTGAAATACCTTCTGTTTGTAAACCTCCGTTTTGCTTCATCAAACCATCAGTAAGAGTTGTCTTTCCATGGTCCACGTGAGCTATGATTGCTATGTTTCTGATTTCCATAATTGTATTAAAAGTTAGTTAAGTAAATAAAAAATCCCTCGGGGATTTATGTTCTAATAATAACACATAAAGTTTTTAAATGCAAAGAAAATTGGCAAAATAAAAAACCTGCTTCGCATTTGCGAAACAGGTTTAATGACAATACGACTCTTCTAAGTTATACATCAAAATATTCTTGCATTGGTACACTTCCTCTAAAGTCTTCAAAGGTTCCATTTTTAATTACCTCCCTTAAAACCTTCATTTGTCTTTTTTTAATAGACCAAGGATAATCTCTTTGATGATCATTACTCTCATAAGTAGCAATAATTTGGTATACTCCACCACCTAAAACAATAAAAAGAAAAAGTTCTTTAATGGTCTTAACTTCTATAAAGAAGTATATAAAATAAGACGTTGCAATAATAACAAAAAGGTTTAGAAGAAAATATGCCATTCTTCTGCGATAATTTTGCATTATGAGGTTTTTCATAAATGCGATTTCTTGTAGTTTCATATTTATTGTTTTTAAGGATTTATATGCCTAGTATAGCATACTATATACCTATTTGTCAATAGCTAGAAAAGCTTTACAATATCGTGATACGTCACTACAAGCATAAGTAGAATAAGAAGTGAGAAACCAATTAGATTTACTATGTTTGCTACTTTTGGTTTTATGCGAGAGCCTTTTATTTTTTCTATAAGAAGAAAGAGGAGTCTTCCACCATCAAGAGCTGGAAAAGGTAAAAAATTTATCACTGCTAAATTTACAGATATCATCGCAGCGAAAGACAAAAGATAAGCAAGGCCAAAACCTTTATACGCATCCCCGACCGCACCAACGAGGCCGACAGGCCCTGAAACTTCAGAGAAATTTGCTTTACCGGTCACACTTTTTTTAATAAATTTTACGAGGCCGACAGCAGTTTCTTTTGTAACAGAAATATTAAACTTCAAACCTTCCCAAACAGCAGAGAAAAATGGAAGTTTCAAAATACCGATCTCATCCATCGAAATACCGACACCAGGATTACCATTTGCAATATTTGGCACTGGAGTTATTTTTGAAGAAATTTTTGTATTATCTGTGCCTCTTAAATATGTAAATTCTATTTCTTGTGTACCATGAGACACTACGAAATTTTTTAAAATTTCTGGATTCAATTCTGAAATAATATCTTTACCACTTTGAAGTCCTATAATTTTATCTCCAGATTTTAATCCTGCTTTTTCTGCTGGAGATGCTGGTGCGACTCCTACAACCATAAGATGGATATTACTTAAATTTTCTCCGGATTTCATCGTGCTTGTAGAAGTCGGAAGACCAGACATAAATCCTACAGAAAAAAGTACCCAAGCTAAAACAAAGTTCATAAAAATACCAGCAAATAAAACTATCGCTTGTTGCCAACGTGGTTTATTTACGAAACTCCTATTTGCATCAGGGCCATTTGTATTTTCTTCATCAGGATTCTCACCAAATATTTTTACAAAACCTCCAAAAGGCAAAGCATTTATACTGTATTCTGTTTCACCCTTTTTTATACTTGCGATTTTTGGTGGAAAACCAAAACCAAATTCATCTACACGTATGCCGAATTTCTTTGCAGAAAAAAAATGCCCCCATTCGTGCACCAAAACCAACACCAAGAGAATTATTAAAAAAATTATTATATTCATATTTTATTGACCGAGTACTTCTTTTTCTTTCTTTTCAAAAATAGATTCCAAATTTCTATTTGTTTCATCTACTATTTTTTGTAGATCTTCTTTTCCTTTAAATTTTTCATCTTCAGTAAGAGCATTTATATCATTCATAACTTTTTCTCTTTCTTTACGTACAGTTATGCGTGATTCTTCAAGCTTACCCTTGAGTACTTTTACTAAATTCTGACGAGTCTCAGTTGTAAGTTGAGGAAATATTACACGAAGACCAGATTCATCAGTCGCACAAGAAAGTCCTAAGTTTGCAGCTTGAATTGCTTTTTCGATTCCTTTGATCTGACTTTTATCCCATGGAGCTACGCGAAGTGTTTTTGGATCTTCTATAGAAACAGAAGCAACATTTTTAATAGGTTGAAATGCACCATAAACTTCAACAGCTATACCGTCGAGTACCATTGGTGATGCACGACCAGTATTAAGTTGAGTATATTCTTTACTCAAGAATTCCTCTACCTTCTTCATTTCAGTTTTTGTATTTGAAAAATTGTATTGCATATTTTTATTATATCAGAAATTAAAAAATCGGTAAAACTAAAGCTACTGATTCTAAAAGCATTTTTGTAGATGAACCAGGTTGGCGGAGGAATTGGCGGACCTTGAAAATATGGTAGAAAATTTCAGGATTTGTTTTTGAAAGATTTTTCTTATGTAATACATATTCTAAAGCATTTAAAAATCTATTGGCTTTTGCACGAATAGAATCTTCTAACATATCTTCTTCATCTTTTTCTTTTACAAAATCTTTTATAAATTCAATACGATCAGAAAGTTTCATTTCAATGAAACTTTCTGCTATTTTATTATATTCAGTATTTTTATCTTTTGTATAAATTACGCGAAAACGAGAAACAATAGTAGGGATAAAAATACTTACATCAGGCACTATGATAAAAAAATGTGTATTTTTATTTGGTTCTTCGAAAATCTTAAGTAAACTATTTTGTGCTTCTAAGAGAAAATTATTTGTAGAAAGAATAAATATCTTTTTAAATTTCTCCCCTTCTTCAAAAATCTTCTGACTTGCTAAAGATTTTATATCTTCAGCATCTTTTACTTTGAAAGTATCAATAAAAACATTATAAAAATCAGGATTGTTAGAAATTTTAAAATCTATATCTTCAAGAAAAGTTAAAACTTCAGGTAAAATTATTTCTCTTGATCCTTCGATCAAATACGCATGGTGTAAATTATTTTTATCTAAATGTTCTTTGAACATATTTATTTTTTACTAAGAACTGCTTTTTTGTACACATCTAGGTGATCAAGTGCGATACCTGTACCTTTTACAACACAATATAGTGCATCTTCAGCTAGAGTCGCTTTTACGCCAGTCTTTCTATATACGAGATCGGTTAAATTACGAAGTTGTGAAGATCCTCCAGTCATGATAATGCCATGATCGATGATATCAGAAGCGAGCTCTGGTGGAGTTTCTTGTAAGACATCTTTGATAGCTTTTACTATTTGTTTAAGTTCTGCATCTATAGCTCTTACTATTTCATTAGTTCCAACTTGAGCACTACGAGGCAAACCTTGTATAAAATCTCTTCCTTTTATGGTTACACGCAATTCTTCTTCGAGCATCACAGCTGCACCAATTTTTATTTTTACTTCTTCTGCTGTACGGTCACCGATAGCAAGATTGAAAGTCTTTTTTATGTAGTCAGCAATAGCTTGATCTATTTTATTACCTGCACATTTTACAGAAGTAGAAGCTACTATGCCTCCGAGAGAAATAACTGCAACGTCAGTAGTACCACCTCCGATATCTACCACCATATGACCTTTTGATTCATATATAGGAATACCAGCACCGATAGCAGCAAGAATTGGCTCTTTCACTACATATGCATTTTTTGCACCAGCTCTTATCGCTGCTTCTATCACCGCTCTTCTTTCAGTAGAAGTCACTCCAGCTGGTACAGAAATCATCACATCAGGTTTCCATAAATTAAATTTTCCAAGTGCTTTATTTATAAAATAACGAAGCATTGCTTCTGTCACTCTATAGTCTGCAATAACTCCATCTTTCATTGGGCGATATGCGATGATGGAATCAGGAGTTTTACCTATCATATCTTTAGCGTCAAAACCAATAGCTAGAATTTTATTATCTTGCTCAGAAACAGCTACAACAGAAGGCTCGTTTAGAACAATGCCTTTTCCAGGTAAATACACTAAAGTATTCGCAGTTCCTAGGTCGATACCGAGTTTTTTTGAAAAAATCCCCATAGAGCAAATATATCACAAAAATGCTAAAATAAAAATTATGAAAATAGCGACCGTAATCCCTCTCTCCAAAGGCATATTCAAAGAAGAATTAACCTATTTCACTGCAAAAGAAATCTCCAATGGTTCTGTAGTAAAAATACCTGTTCGAAATAAATCAATACTCGGTATTGTCATCTCTTCTACTGATGCTAGCGACACAAAATCAAATATAAAAAATATGTCTTTTAATTTAAGAAAGATTACTGAGATAAAAGAAAATTCTATTTTGCTTAATCAATTTTTATCTACAGGAATAGAAGTAAGTGAATATTTTGCATCATCAAAAAGCCGAACACTGCTTTCTCTTATACCTACAAGTTTTCGAGAAAATTATGACAAGATTTCAAAATTAAATAAAAGTGATATAGAAGAAACAGGAAAAATAAATAATATAAAAACGGAAAAAATACTTTTCCAAACAAACAAAGAAGACCGTATTTCTTATTACAAAACTCTTATTCGTTCATCTTTCGCAGAAAAAAAATCTTTATTCTTTATTTTGCCGACAGAACAAGATGTAGAAACATGGAGCAAAGAACTTTCTCGTGGTATTGAAAACTTCAGTTTCAAAGCTCACGGTGGAATGTCTGAGAAGAAACAAATTGAAGCTTTTAAAAAAATAATGGAGACAGATCACCCTATACTCATAATCGCTAGTCCTCAATTTTTATCTATACCAAGAAAAGATATAAAAACTATCATATTAGAGAATGAAAGTAAGACGAGTTACAAAATGATGGTTCGCCCATTTTTAGACTTTAGAATTTTTGCAGAATTATATGCACAAAAAATACAAGCAAAATTCATATTAGCTGATACCCTTTTACGTTTTGAAACATTGGGAAGAAGAGAAGAATTCACAGAAATATCATCTCTGTCTTTTAGACTCAATTTCGAAGGAGAAATAGAAATCAAAGATCCAAATCCAAAAAATGAAGGAGAAGCTTCTAAAAAATTCAAACTTCTATCAGAAGAAAACATAGAAGAAATAAAAAACACAATTTCAAAAAAACAAAATGTATTTATTTTTTCTTTAAGAAAAGGTTTAGCGACTATTACTGTGTGCAAAGATTGTTCATCACCAGTACTTTGCAATAATTGTTCATCCCCTGTTGTGCTTTATCTTTCACGTGATGGTAAGAAAAGAATGTTTATTTGCAATAAATGCAAAACACAAATGGACCCACAAATGAAATGCCCGTATTGTGATTCATGGAATCTAACTCCTTTAGGCATAGGCACAGAAGGCGTCGAAGAAGAAATAAAAAAGAATTTTCCTAAAACAAAAATTTTGAAAATAGACAAGGAATCAGCAAAGACTAATGCTGGTGCAATAAAAATAATTAAAAATTTTGAAAATGAAGAAGGTGCGATACTTATCGGCACAGAAATGGCGTTCCATTACATGACAAGGAAAGTAGATTTATCTATCATCGCTTCTTTTGACTCTCTTTGGAGTATTCCGAATTTTAAAATGAGTGAGAAAATCTTACACATAATATTTTCTACTATATCAAACACTACAAAAAAATTAGTAATTCAAACAAAAAACGAAAAAGATGAAATATTAAAATCAATAAACAATGAAAGTATTTTGAACTTCGTAAGAGAAGAATTGCAAGACAGGAAAAATCTAAATTATCCCCCTTACAAAAGATTTATAAAAATATCATATATAGGCGATAAAGAAAGTACTTATGTAGCAAAAAAAGAATTACAAGAAACTTTCAAAGAATATAATCCTGAAATATTTGGTGGTTTTGTTGCAAAATTAAATAATAAATTCGTGACACATATGCTTATCAAGATTGATCTAGAAAAATGGTCTTTAAGTGATGTATACAAAGAAAGAACGATAGATAAAAAGCTACTGACGAAAATCTCAAATCTACCACCGCAATTCATTATAAATGTGGACCCGGAGGACTTGCTATAAATAAAAAATATGTTAAACTACTGTATATGCAAAAATCAATCATAGAAGTAAAGAAAAATACAAATGAAAACAATGCGAGTGTACTTCGCAGATTTACTCGTAAAATACAGGAGTCAGGTATTATCTACAAAGTCAAAAACAATCGTTATAACGAACGCGAAGAATCTAAAGTAAAAGTAAAAGCTGCCACACTAAAACGTATTGCAAAAAGAAAAGCTAACGAAAAAATGCGCAAATTAGGAAAGATGAAATAATTTGTTCTAATTATGAAAGACGATTTTTCAATAACAAATCTCACAAAAGGCAAGCTTCCCGGCTTGCCTTTTGCTATGATGAAAACAAAAATACTAGGAAGTAAATACAATCTTTCTCTTGTTTTTGTCGATGAAAAAAAATCTCAAGAATTAAATAAAACTTATAGAGAAAAAGATAACCCTACAAATGTCTTGTCTTTCCCTTATTCAAAAAAAAATGGAGAAATTTTTATTTGTATTAGAGTAGCAAAAAAACAAGCGAGTGATTATGGCAAAACTTGGCAAGAATTTGTCGGATTTTTAGTTATCCACGGAATGCTACATTTGAAAGGAATGCAACATGGTAGTACAATGGAAGTACAAGAGGAAAAATTTTCAAAAATTTTTAAGTGTTAGTTTGATATACTCTTTTATTTTTATTACTAGCTTTTAATATGTGCATCACTTTTTATAAATGATAAGAAACATTTCTGTCGGTATTGATATAGGAACAGCTATGACACGTGTTGTAGTAGCTGAGTCTTTTAAAGATGAGAAAATTCCTAAAATCATAGGCACAGGATCTTGTGTTACAAAAGGCATAAGGCACGGATATGTTTTCAAATTCGATGATGTTGTAGATAGTATTAAAACTGCAATAGCTCAAGCTGAAACTGTTTCAAATACAAAAATAAAAAGAGCTTTTGTTTCTATCGGGGGTATTACACTTAGTTCTGAAGTTTCTACAGGATCTGCAATAATTTCAAAAGCAGACAACGAAGTCACAATGCTCGACATATCAAAAGCGCAGAAAGAAAGTGAAGTAAATCTAACCTTAGGAAATAAAAAAATAATTCACTCATTCCCTATTTCTTATAAACTCGATGAAAAAGAAGTATTAGGTAGACCTGAAGGTTTGCATGGTATAAAGCTCGAAGTAAAAACTCTCTTTGTGACGAGTTTAAATCAACACATAGAAGATATCGTCCTTGCTCTCACAGAAGCTGGAGTAGAACCTATAGATATAGTAGCTTCACCTATAGCGGCTAGTTTTGTAGCTTTAAACGAGCGCCAGAAAATAGTCGGTTGTGCATTGGTAAATATAGGAGCTGAAACTGTATCTATAGTTGTATTTGAAAACGGGGCTCCCCTTTCTCTACATGTTTTCTCTATTGGTTCATCTGATATTACAAATGATATAGCCCTTGGATTAAAAATCCCTCTCGAAGAGGCAGAGAGTTTAAAAATAAATTCTGATTATGGAAATTTTTCAAAAAAGAAATTAGACGAAATTATCGAGGCAAGACTTACTGACATATTTGAACTCATCGAAAATCATTTAAAGAAAATAAGAAGAAATGGTTTACTTCCTGCGGGAATTATTTTCACTGGTGGAGGTTCTGCAATACCTATGCTTGAAAATTTATCAAAAGAAACTTTAAACCTTCCTTCTAAAATAGGTAATGGAGAAATCTTTGGAAATACAAAAACAAAAGTCCGTGATTCTTCTTGGTTTGTAGCATTTGGACTTTGTATGTCTGGAAAAAGTTCTCTCATAAATAATAAAAATGACAATCTACCTGCTTTTATGAAAGACATCTCAAATGGTCTAAAGTCAATGTTCAAACAGCTTCTACCATAAGGCTATTTTTATACTGAAAATAAAGAAAAAAGTAAAATTTTGCTTTTTTTTAATTTCTGTTATGATAGATGGATACTCATTTTTTATTAGAAATTAACCACAAAAAATATGCCAAAAGTAAATCCAGATATAGAAAGTTTCGCTCGTATTAAAGTCATCGGAGTTGGTGGTTCCGGAAAGAATGCACTCAATCATATGATCTTATCAAAGGTCAAAGGAGTCGAATTCATCTCAATGAATACTGATGTTCAAGACTTACACAATTCTCTTGCAGAAAAGAAAATTCATATTGGTAAAAATCTAACAAAAGGTCTCGGTGCAGGAATGAATCCTGACATTGGAAAAAAAGCAGCAGAAGAAACAAAAGCAGAAATCCAAGATACTATCAAAGGTTCTGATATGATCTTCATTGCTTGTGGTATGGGTGGAGGCACTGGTACTGGTGCAGCACCTATCGTTGCTCGTGCAGCAAAAGAACAAGACATACTTACTGTCGCTGTAGTCACAAAACCATTTTTCTTCGAAGGTAATCACCGTATGAAAATCGCAGAAAAAGGTATCGAGGAACTTGCAAAAGAAGTCGATGCTATTATCGTAATTCCAAATGACAAATTACTTCAACTTACAGACAAAAATACAAATTCAAAAGATGCTTTCGCTATGTGTAATGAAGTATTACGCCAAGCGGTAGAAGGTATTTCTGACCTTATCACTACTCCAGGAGTCATCAATGTCGACTTTGCAGATATCAAAGCTATTATGTCTGATGCAGGAAGTGCTCTTATGGGTATCGGTTCTGCTTCAGGAGAAAACAGAGCAGAGAAAGCAGCATTACTCGCTATCAATTCCCCTCTTCTTGAAGTTTCTATAAATGGTGCAAAAGGAGTACTCTTTGCTATTTCAGGTGGAGACGACCTAACAATACACGAAATACAAGAAGCAGCAAAAATAATCACAGAATCAATAGACAAAGATGCGAAAGTTATCTTCGGTACTATTCATGATGAAAAATTAAAGAAAGGAGAAATCAAAGTCACTGTTATTGCAACTTCCTTCCCTGCTGATATGCAAAGAAAAACTTTGTTCAATACACAACCAGCACCAGTATCTGCTCCAAGTATAAAAGAAGAAAAATTCTTTACACCTAAAAAAGAAGTAAATCCTATTGCTCAAAGTACTATTGCAGAAATAAATCAAAATGAATTTGTTAGAAAAATAGAAAAAAGTCCAGAACCAGTTAAAACAGAACAACCAGTCATTGAAGAAATCATCATAGATGACAATGAAGATTGGAGTGCTGTACCTGCTTTCTTTCGTAGAAATAAAAAATAATATATAATCAATTCATGATATACGATTTGATTATCTTAGGAGGTGGCCCTGCAGGAGTATCTGCTTCTGTTTATGCTGCTCGAAAAAAATTAAAAACACTTTTTATTACTTCCGAATTTGGTGGGCAATCTACTGTTTCTGAAAAAATATACAACTGGATCGGTTCACCCGAAATAGGTGGCATGGAATTAGCTGATAATTTCAAAAAACACGTCACTGCAAATGTCGGCGAAGATTTAGAAGTAAAAGAAGGAAGTAAAGCTATTTTAGTTTCAAAAAAAGATGACAATTTTATTGTAAAAACAGATAGCGACGAAGAGTATGAAGGTAAAACAATTCTCATAAGTACTGGTAGTGGACGCAGAAAATTAATTGCAAAAAATGCAGACACCTTAGAACACAGAGGCATCACTTATTGTGCTTCTTGTGATGGTCCCCTTTTCTCTGGAGCTGATGTAGCTGTTATTGGTGGAGGTAATGCAGGACTCGAATCCGCAGCACAGCTTCTAGCATATTGTAATTCTGTAACTCTTATAAACAGAAGTGATACTTTCCGTGCAGATGAAGTCACTGTACAAAAAGTACTTTCTCATCCAAAAATGAAAGTTATAAAAAATGCAGAAATTTTGGAAATCAAAGGAGAAAAATTTGTACAAGGTTTGATCTATAAAGATAAAATTTCTGGCGAAATAAAAGAAATATCTGTCACTGGAATTTTCGTAGAAATAGGACAAATACCAAATACTGACCTCGTAAAAGACTTAGTAGAAATCGATGAAATAAATAGAATTAAAATAGACCCTTGGACAAACCGCACATCTATCGCAGGTATCTGGGCTGCTGGTGATTGTACAAATATCTTATATCATCAAAACAACATTGCTGCTGGTGATGGAGTCAAAGCACTCGAAGATATATATCTCTATTTGCATACAAAATAAAAAGTGCTGGAAATTTGTATTTCCAGCACTAAATTTAAACTTTAAACATTTCATCACTTTTAGTAAAACCCTCTCCTTTCATATAAGAAAGTAAGTTTTTACTCCATTGACCATCACAACCAGCCCTTATCATTTCATTATTTTTATGATCTGAAATAGCAATTATTTTTCCTTTAAAAATAGAAGATTCAGATTTGAAATATTCAATCAAATCTTTAATGTCATCCATTTTTAAAAATTCAGAAAAATCATCAAGAAAAATGAAATCTAGGATTTCTTTATTTGCTTCAAAAAATTCTTTTCCTTGAAACAAAGTAAAAGATGGTATTACTTTCACATCATGAGCTTCAAGTTGTCTTTTTATTGCTCCTTGGTTACTTTTTCCTGGTTCTATGACCAATACTACTGTTTTTCCATTTTTCATGATACAAGATTTTAGTATTTATTTTTATTCAAAGTGCTAAGTTTTTAACCTAAATAAAGGGTAACAATTTAAATACCCTATGTCAAAAATTTTGCATTTTTCTTAAAAAGTTGGTAATATATTTCCATTGGCCCTATCGTCTAACGGTTAGGACATCGCCTTTTCAAGGCGGTAATCAGAGTTCGATTCTCTGTAGGGTCACAAATTAGTGCTATAATATCTTTATGAAACTAAAGCTTTCAAATACTAAAAAATTCATAGCTTTCGGGGTATTAGCTTTATACCTACTTCTCCCTTTTTATATATTCCAACACATGATGAGTATGAGCCACGAGCATATGTCTCCGATGGCGAATTTTGATTGTCCTTATATGGATGGCCAATCAGCGATATGCCCCCTAGATTTTTTTGGTCATTTAAATTCATTACAGAAAAATCTATTGATGGTTTTGCCTTCTTTTAAGATAATTACTTTATTGATTTTTTCTTTCTTATTTTTAAATTTCATTTACACTTCCCCACCTTTAATAAAACTTGTACTCTATATAAAAAGACAAAGATATAAAATAATTAATGATTTGTATCAAACACTTTTTTCTAAAGGAATTCTTAATACAAAAGTATTTTAAATTAATAAATAGTTTTTTTATTAATTAATTTTAACTTATTTAAATTTATGTCAATGACACACTATATGGGGCTTTTAGCTTCAAATCAACCTTGGAATTTAATCATCTTTATGGCAATACCAGTAATATTAGCTGAAACAATAGCCATAACAGAATTGTATTTACTCTTTACCAGAAACTTAGATAGTACAGCAAAAAAGATCAGCAAATGGGCTGGAATGGTAGTAGGAATTTACTTTTTAGGAGTATTTTTCTATTTACTCAAAACAGCAGTATTGCCTATAACTATGTCCGGTGAATGGAGAGGTTTTGCAGACATAATAGCAGTTGGATTTTATTTATTAGGAGTAATTCCTCTTTTTGGAATCACACTTCTCGAATTAGGATTCATAAAGAAATATGCGAGTGTAGAAGAAAAATTAAAATTACATGCTATTTTTGTAGCAATATTTTTAGTCGTAGCTCACATAGCTATGATATTTGGAATGGTAAATCCAGAAATATATTCTTCTAAAATATCTCCTGCACCAATGATGATGAATAATTAGTTTTATAAAATTAAAATACCTCACTGAATTTCAGTGAGGTATTTTTTTATTTTACAGGATAAAAATAATTAATAAGTCCAAATAAATAAGCTATATGAGATAAAAAATCGTGATAAATATTTAATATGTTGGGATACAAAATTGAAAATAAAATCAAAAGTATTCCTATATCTAAATATGTAGCACCGATAGCATATTTTTTTGGATAAACAATAAAAGCAATGACGGACAAACAAAGCAATGGAATCCATATCACATAAAACTTATCAGTAAAAGGAATTAAAAACCAAGAGCAAATAATTCCAGCACACAGTACAAATCCAGCAAGAATCAAAGCTGTTTCTGTGTTTAAAATCACAGGAAGAGTTTTTTTGTAAACATTGCCTTTTTCATCAATTCTTTCATCTATTTTTTTATCATCAACATCTTTTACTATTTCTCTTGCAAGGATAAATAAAAAAGTAGAAGAAAATAAAACAACAGACATTCCACTTTTAGCTAATGGAAGTAATGTTATTAAAGCACTAGCCAATGCAACAGAAAAAGCTGAAAGCATTGGGAATTTCCTTGTAAAGGAATACATTATTCCTACATACGCACATACTAAAAGTATGCCACCTTGATATCTAGAATAAAACATTACAACAAGAGACAACATAATAATAATTGCCCAAAGAATAACAACAACAGAAAAAAGAACATGCTCGTTTTCTGAAGCGAAAGTTTTTCCTTTTAATTTATCGTGTTCTCGGTCAACATAATCATTCGTTAGCATTGTATTTGTTGTTCCTAAAGTAACAACAAGTGCAATTAGCCAAACGTAGGCATCTATAGTTTCATTTTCTAAAACAAAACTACACATAACAAGTAAAATGGCAAATACAGCCATTTTCAATCTGAAGGCTTTTAGCCATTTTTCATATGTTTCCATTTCTTTTATTTTTTATATTTATTATTATTTAAGAACTTTTTCAAACCATTTAAACTCAAAATACCACTTAAAGACAAAAAACGCAATACTTGAAATAAATGCTGAAAAAATGTACTATTTACGAGTATTTGCGCGGTTAGCTCAGCTGGTAGAGCGACCCCTTGACGTGGGGTAGGCCGGGGATTCGAGTTCCTCACCGCGCACTATGAAAATCTTAAGTATTGAAACGTCTTGTGATGAAACAGGAATCACAATATTGAATGTAACTGGAAATGAAAACAATCCAGTTTTTGAAGTATTGGCAAACAATCTTTCTTCACAAATAAAAATACATGCACAGTATGGTGGAGTCTACCCTGCTCTCGCAAAAAGAGAACATATAAAAAATCTTCCTATACTATTGGAAAAAACTTTAAAAAAACTTAAATTAGAAAAAAGTAAAAAACCTGTCGACATGATAGCTGTAACTTCTGGCCCAGGTCTCGAACCAGCACTTTGGACAGGAATAGTCTTTGCAAAAGAATTAAGTAAAAAATGGAATGTACCAGTAGTACCAGTGAACCATATGGAAGGTCATGTTCTTTCAGTATTTGCTAAAAATGGTAAATTTAAAATTCCAAATTTAAAATTCCCTGCTCTATCACTTCTTGTATCAGGTGGACACACTGAATTAGTTTTAGTAAAAGATTGGATGAAGTATAAAAAAATTGGTGAGACTTGCGACGATGCAGCTGGTGAAGCTTTTGATAAGGTTGCTAGAATGCTCTCACTTTCATATCCTGGTGGACCACAAGTTTCAAAATTGGCAGCACTAGGTAGGAAAATTAAATCAATAAGTGAAATCACTCTCCCTCGCCCAATGATGTATTCAAAAAATTACGATTTTTCATTTTCTGGACTCAAAACTGCCGTTTTGTATTTAATCCAAAAAATCGGATCTCTAGATGAAAAAATGAAAATGGAAATCGCTAGAGAATTTGAAGATGCTGTAGTAGATGTACTTACTCATAAAACAATAAAAGCTATAAAAGAACACAAAATAAAAACACTTATAGTAGCTGGTGGTGTTTCTGCAAATACACAACTCAAAAAAATATTAAAAAAGAAAATAAAAGAAAATAATTTAAAAATAGAAGTACTTTTTCCTAATAAAAAACTTTCAACAGATAATGCAATAATGATATCTCTCGTTGGGTATTTCCGAAGAAAAAACAAAAAAACAAACATAAAAGCCAATGGCGGACTTTCATTTTAAGTGATAATATATAAGGATGGAAATTAATGAAAAGCTTTTAAAGCCGTACGACCCAACAAATACAGAAAAAAGGATTTATGAACTTTGGGAAAAGTCCGGTTTTTTTAATCCTGACAATTTACCCGGTGAAAGAAAAGAAGCTTTTACAATAATGATGCCTCCTCCAAATGTGACAGGTGTACTTCATATGGGTCATGCTTTGATGGTCACACTTGAAGACATAATGATTCGTTACAAAAGAATGCAAGGATATAAAACTCTCTGGCTTCCAGGTACTGACCACGCAGCTATAGCAACTCAATCAAAAGTTGAAAAAGAAATTCAAAAAAAAGAAGGAAAAAGTCGTCATGATTTAGGTCGTGAAGAAATGTTAAAAAGGATAAAAGAATTTGCACAACAAAGTCATGATACTATCGTATCTCAAGTACGCACAATGGGGGCAAGTTGTGATTGGTCTCGTGAAGCATTCACTCTCGATGAAAAAAGAAATCTCGCAGTAAATACAATATTCAAAAAAATGTATGACGACGGGCTTATTTATCGTGGTAATAGAATTGTAAACTGGGATCCAAAAGGACAAACAACTATTTCAGATGATGAAATAGTTTATGAAGAAAGAATGTCTAAACTCTATACTTTTAAATATAGTGCTGACTTTCCTATTTCAATTTCTACAAGTCGTCCTGAAACAAAAGTCGGTGACGTGGCTGTAGCTGTGAATCCTGATGACGCTCGTTATACAGAATATGTTGGAAAAGAATACGATTTACAATTTGCTGGTGTACCAATACATATAAAAATAATTGCCGACAAAGAAGTTGATCCTGCTTTCGGTACTGGAGCGCTCGGTGTGACTCCTGCACACTCTATGATCGACTGGGAAATGGCAGATAGGCACGATCTTCCTCGCCCGCAAGTTATCAATGAATATGCAAAAATGTCTGTTGGTGGCGAAAATCTACTTGGTAAAAAAACAACTGAAGCGAGAGAAGTAATAGTATCTTGGCTTCGTGAAAATAATCTTTTAGAAAAAGAAGAAGATATAAAACAAAATGTTTCTACAGCTGAAAGAACTGGTGGTATTGTAGAACCACTTCCAAAATTACAATGGTTTATAAATGTAAATAAACCAATTCCAGAAAGAGAAAATAAAACTCTCAAAGAATTAATGCGTGAACCAATGGAAAATAAAGAAATCGAAATTATTCCTGATTATTTTTCAAAAACATATTTCCATTGGATAGAAAATCTTCGTGACTGGTGTATCTCTCGTCAGATTTGGTATGGACATCGTGTGCCTGTTTGGTACAAAGATGAAGAAATTTATTGTGGCACAGAAGCTCCGCAAGGCGAAGGTTGGAAACAAGACGAAGACACTCTAGATACTTGGTTCTCTTCTGGTCTTTGGACTTTCTCTACTTTAGGTTGGCCAGAAAATACAAAAGATTTAGCAGATTTTCATCCGACAGATATTTTAGAAACTGGATACGAAATCCTTTTCTTTTGGGTTGCAAGAATGGTATTAATGACAAAATATGCGCTAGGAGATATTCCATTCAAAAAAGTTTTCTTACATGGTACAGTACGCGATGGACAAGGACGCAAAATGTCTAAATCTCTCGGTAATGGTATTGATCCACTTGATATAGCAGCTAAATTCGGTGCTGATGCAGGACGTATGGCTCTCATAGTAGGAACTGCGCCAGGTACAGACAGTAAAGTCTCTGAAGACAAAATCAAAGGTTATAAAAATTTCGCAAACAAGATATGGAATATCACACGTTTCGTTTTAGAAAATAAAACAGATCAAAATGAAAGTTTTACAGATAATGAATTAGTGAAAGAATTTAAAGAAATAATTAAAGATATTACAAGTGATATGGACAATTATCGTTTTCATTTAGCTTCAGAAAAAATATATCAATATATTTGGCACAGATTCGCAGATGAAATAATAGAAGAAAGTAAGAAAGACGAAAAAATAAAATCAGTATTGTTGCCAATTTGGATTGACTGCATAAAAACACTTCACCCATTTATGCCATTTGTCACAGAAGAAATCTGGTCGATATTGCCTACCCAAGATAAAAATTTATTGATGGTTGAAAATTGGCCATCATAAAAAATGACTAACGACCCTAAAATTTTAGGTATAGCATTAATAGGAGGTGTACTACCAGCTCTTATTTGGCTTTGGTTTTGGCTTAGAGAAGATGCAGAAAAACCAGAACCAAAAGGAATGCTTATGCTTTGCTTCTTACTTGGAATGGTTGCTGTGATTTTTGTACTTCCAATTGAAAAATTTCTACAAGTACATATAAGTTCTCAAGAATATCAAATACTTTCTTGGGCTAGTGTAGAAGAAATTATAAAATACTTGGCTGTACTTATAGTTCTTTTTAATACTTCATATATAAAAAACCCTATCGACTACCCTATTTATATAATTACAGCTGCTCTTGGTTTCGCTGCTCTTGAAAATACTTTCTTTTTAATAAAACCATTATCACTTGACCATTCAACTGTCGGACTTCTCACAAGCCAACTAAGATTCCTTGGTTCTACATTACTTCACTCTGTTTCTAGTGGACTTATTGGTATATCTTTAGGTTTATCTTTTTATTTAGGTAAATTTTTTAAAAAATTATACTTAATAATCGGAATGATCGCTGCTATTGCCTTGCATACTGCGTTTAATTTTTTTATAATAGATAATAATGGTAACAATTTTTTAAGCGTCTTCGCTTTACTTTGGGTTGTTACAATAATCAATATGCTTCTTATTGAAAAACTAAGAAGAATGAGTGGTGAATATTAAAAATTAATCAACTAAAAATATTATGAAAAAAAGATCATTTTTTGAAAGACTTACTGGAAGTGTAGACATGGATGAATACAACGATGAGCCAGTAGTAAAAAATTCTATTAAGAATTTAGATTCTAAAAAAGAAAATCCTGCTGGATGGATGGAAGAAGAGGAAGATGCAGAACTCACTGTGGATGTTTACCAAACAGCAAATGATATAGTCGTTCAAACAATGGTCGCTGGTGTACGCCCTGAAGATTTGGACATTGTTATTACAAGAGATATGATAACAATCCGTGGAAAAAGAGAAGAGTCACGCACTATAAACGAAGAAAATTACTTCAGTAAAGAACTCTACTGGGGTTCATTTTCAAGGACTATTTCCCTTCCCGAAGAAGTTGATCCAGAAGAATCTGAAGCAACAGAAAAGCACGGTTTACTCACTATCAAGCTTCCAAAGATAGATAAAGAAAAGAAAAAGAGTGTTAAAGTAAAATCTCTCTAATATCAATAATAAAAAAACCGTCTTAAGCGGTTTTTTTATTTACAGCTTCTGAAATTTTTAATGCAAGAATCTGACTATAACTTTTATTCTCTCCATTGATAACTTCATCTTTTCCTAGACTCTTTTGGTCTAAATCTGTACCGAAAAATTGTTCAGCAACTTGCAAACCAAGTTCTGCATCTGTTTGTGAACCTCCATGCATAACAATCTGATCATTTAATCTAACACCTTGCTCTGATAAATCTTGGAAAATTTTGATATCACCATTATATTTTGCATCCCTAAGAGCTGTCATAAATTGTGTAAATCTTTCAGGGGTTAAAGTATTCAAATCTTTAACAGAAACATACGATTTATAAGTTTCATTACTTTTTTCTCCAGTTCCGTTATTGATCCCGAAAAACAGCCAGGAATTAGAATCTTTTGTACCTTGTCTTATTCTAATATTTTCTGAAATAAAACGATTTTCTTGGCCTGCTTTTTGTTGTGTTTCGTAACAAAATTTTGCAAACTCTTTTTCAGATTCTTCTTTTATTTGTGCTTTTCTTTTTCTGTTTTCTAAAACGATTTCTTCGACAGAAGTACCCATTCTTTGCCATGGTGCAACCCTTAACTGATCGTCATCAATAGCTAAAGAATTTTGTATTGCGAAATTTACATATTCTTCTCTAGAAATTTTTGATAAATCAATACCCTGCTGTTTTGCAATTTTTGCCAATTCATAACTAGCTGTCCATCCTTGTAGTTTTTTTCTTTCTTGAATATCTAATAAATTTATCTTTTCTGTTGATTTTTTAGCACCAAGTTGTTCTCTAAGTTCTTCAATTCTATTTTGTTCAGACTCGTATCTTTTATTTTTTTCTTCTACAGATTCATTAAGTATTTTTTTAATACCATTTTTAAAAGATTCTGGAAGATCTTTAAAAATAAGGTCCTCAGATTCTCCATTTCTAATACGATCAACATATTCTTCAACTTTTTTCTGCCCACCAATAGATATATTATTATTTTCTAATGATTCCATAAAGTACTTAATTTTTTAAGTTATTATATATAAATTTGTGCGCTAATTATACGCTTTGCGCGAACTTTTTTCGAGAAGCAAAGTGATTAAGCGCATCCGTTGCGCTGAAGCGCCACCACGCCAAGCGTGGTGCTTTTCCTAAAAGGAAAAGACGGAAGCGCTTAGACCCAATGCGGACTCGGTTTTGCGAAAGCTATATTCTCTGGGATACGATTTCGCAAAACCTCGGCATATTCTTTTTTGAAATTCGGCGGGGTTTCGGTTTGGTTTGGCACGCAGGAGGGTCTGGGAGGAATGCGGGCATAACTCAAAAATACAAATTCAATATTGTACCTCGTTCCTTTCTCGATGTGTTGTCCTGTCTGTCGGTAGGTATCACCCTCGGCATCCGCCTCGGGCATTTCCGCTATGGCTACTCACGCCTACATGCCTATGAGCGGGCAAACCAGATAGTTAAACGGCTCAAATACCAGAGGATGAGCCGTTTAGTAGATTGCCCGCGCTTCTCGGGGAGAGGAAGTTTCCTCTCCCCGGGTCGGGTGTCGCTGAATACAGCGGTCCACCCTCGCCACCCCCACTCTACGCTTTATCAGATTAGATGTTAGTGTGTCGCTTCGCTATTTACCTTTAGTATTGCAATATAGGGTCGGCGCTCATCCGTCAGCCATGGACGCACATAGCGGAAATGCCCGAGGTGCAAATGCAAATACTTGCCCCGAGTGTGTGCGAGTACGCACACACTCCACCCACCCGTGCGCGTAGGCAACTTCTGCTCCCTATAAAATTTGCTCTTATTCTTTTTTATTGATAGAATTAAATTACAACTTAATAGTTTATATCAAGAGTGGTGGTTAGAGAATTGGCTCAGTAATCCATCCAGCAACCTACAAATGCAAGGTGCTAAATCCAACCCATATGGGAAAGATAAGTTTGTGTCTAGTCCACGCAAAAAACCTTTCCTTATTATTTAAGGAATTTTTTATTTTATGAAAGTAGTTACACTAAAGATTTGTTTGTTAGGAAATAATTTTAAATATTTTGCAGAAGCTATTGAAGACAATGGTCAGTATTATTATCAAGTTGATAGCGTAAAGTTAAAGATAACTCAATATGAATACAACAAGGTTATCATAAATCCATATCTTTACTATTTTTCCACAGCGTTAAGGTTGCATTTTTTGATTCAAAAAAATTTGGTTAAATCTTAGAATACGAAACTCCTTTCCCTGTTTTTCCAGATTGTTTAATCTTGTTTTCTTTCTTGAGGATAGTGAGATATCTTGTTGCAGTGGCATCAGAGACATGCAAAAGTTTCTCAACTTCGTCGTTAGTTACATTTGTTCGCTTCGTGAACATGTTCATGATTTTTTCTAGTTTCTTTCTTTTTCTAAATTGAATTGCATTTCTGGCTTTCGCAAGAAGTTCACGAATTTTATTTACAGGAGGGATTATTACCACAGGAGGCGTTGCCTCCTGTGGTGGAGTAGTGGGTTGGGATTGAGTCTCAGATTGTGAAGAAGTTTGATCTTCGTGTTTTGATTCAGGGATTTCCGTTTCTTCTTTCTCTGGCTCGGCTTTTACCTCGCCAGAAGTTTGCAAAGGTTCAGACGTTACTTCTGGTGTTGCAATTAGCTCGGGTTCAGTAGCCAACGGCTCACTTGATGGTATTTGAGCCGTTTGAGCTTCAGAAGTTGCTTCTGGTGCCAATTTTGGCACCTCTAGAGGCTCAGTTTGAGGCGTTTGGGTATTAGTGTCTATTTCATCTGCCATATATGGATTATATCAAAAAGAGCTTAATTTGTATGGTAAAAAATACTTGCATTTTAGATTAAATTGTGGTATAATACCCATACCTACCTAGTTAAGACCTAATAAGTCCCACCTATTTAAATACTTTTTCTCCAAATCAATAAACTTTCTCATAGAGCTATCTTTATGCTCTTTGCCCTTTTTACTAAGAGAACCTAGGTAATTTTTGTGATTTTTAGTTATGAAATCAGCAACGATTTTACTTGGTACGATAGAATACTCTGGGTGTAAATTTTTACTCAAAGTTACGAACACATAAAAAAGTTTTTGTGCATAATATTTTTCTGACTTTTCACTTAGAATCCAAGTGCTCTTAACTTCTGATCCAGTCTTTACTTGTATACTAACAGTTTTCGTCGCGTCAGAGTTTGAACACAGAATATCTACCCCTTTAGTATTTCTGAGAGTGATAGAAGCAATATATCCCATACGAGAAAGTTCTGCGGCTACATAATATTCGCCAGTTACTCCTGTTAATACGCTGTTACGGTTATTTTTCATAGTTAAATATTATATTATTAAATTACTTCCAACAAATCTCTGGCTTTTCTCCGATTGTTTCCTCAAGATACTTTTCAACCTCATTAATTCCACCAATCTCGTCAATCAAACCAAGTTCCTTTGCTTGCTCTCCCATCACTGTTGAACCATCAGCAATTTCTCTAACTTTTTCAATTGGTATATTACGATTCGCGGAAACAGCTTTCATAAAGTTCTCATACCCAATATTTATATCTCTCAAAAATAATTTCTTTTCTTCTTCTGTAAGTGGCTTATCAGGTCTTCCTGAATCTTTATATTTACCTGCAATCAATTGCTCGTAATTTAAGCCATCTTTTTGATTCTTTTTTACATTACTTAAATAAGAAGCGGTCACACCTATTCCTCCAACATCAGAAAATTTTGAGGCAAATATCCTATCAGCACTACTTACAGCAAAATACGACGCCGACGCACTTACACTTCTTATCCATCCTACGACAGGTTTAGCACTATTTTTAATAATATTTGAAACCTCTTCACCAGCAATTCCAGACCCTCCACCAGAGTCAACTTCCAGTATAATTGCTTTTATACTTTCATCTTCATTTGCTTGTTTAATTTTAAAATATATATCTTCACTAGCTACGGAATCATAATTAAAAAGGGGGTCACTTTCAGAATGAGGTGCAATATATGTTAGTAAAGTTCCATGTAAATTAATACCTACTACAGAGCAGTTGTCATTCTCAATATCAGTCAAAGAACTTAAAAGGGTCTTATCGTCAGACGGCCAAATAGAAAAATAGATGGCATTGCCGATTAAAACACTCAATATAACAATAGCAGTCAATACAAAAGACGGCTTGTGTTTTTTTAAGAATTTGTTTGTTTTTTCCAATATAATTTTTTCTTTAAATGTTAGTCCTTCCATACCCCTATCATAGACCTTTTTATAGATCCTGCCAAATTTTTAATTTTTTAGTTAATTCTAGCAGAAAGTATTGCAAGGGTATTCTTTTCGCATACTGGGCAAACATTATCTTCTGTCAAGACATTGTAGCGCTCCATTTCATTATGCTGTTTACACAAAACGCCATCATCAGTAACAGTATTTAAATCAATATTAAATCCCATTTTGTGTTCTTTACAGAAGAAAAAAGTACAATTAGGAAATTTGAATTCCACAATAAAACCACAATTCTCTTCATCTTCACAAGCAACGTACACAATACGCCTTTCTTTTAATTCTTCTGAATTTAGATAAAATTCAACTTCTTCTTTACTTTCTGTCATACTTTTTATTTCTCCTAATACATTTTTTAGATCCTCAGCAAGAGGACTCTCTGACCATTTATACAAGATAGCATTTATAGAATCAGTATAACCTTTTAAAATTCTTTCTTTTGGGGCATTGAACCTATCAAAAGTTTCTTCTCTCTCTATTTGGTAATCAGAAATAAGTTCTGTTGTATTTGAAATTATGTCTGCAGACTTTAATAGCAGTGAATCGTGTGAAAATGTTTTTATATGCTCAAGCGCTTCGGCTTTTCTTTCTTCCCAGGACAAGGATTTATTTTGTTCTGTAACACTTAGGACTAATTGCATTACATTATCACCAAATTGCTCGGCAATCATTTCCTTTGTGATTTTCTTTTCAACTGTACTATCTTCAATAGTATCGTGGAGTATACCAGCGACTATCACATCCTCTGTACCCCCTGCTGTAGCGAGTATAAGCCCTACAGAAAGCGGGTGCGTAATGTACGGTATATCTTTGCCTTTCCTTTTTTGTTTATCATCTATCTCGTGAGTTTGTATTGCGAGTTCTATAGCTTTTTGTATTTTATTTGTGTATATCATATTTTTATTATATTATTATTTTTAATTTAATAATACCCTGAGAGCTTTGATCTGCTGACTAGGCAAAGAAAAAAGCGACTAAGAGTTTTGATCAAGATTCGACAATCTTAATGAAATCTCCCAACCGCCTTTGGCAATCAGTCATATAAGGTATTTGGATCCTCGCAGATTTCCCAATTCACCTACCCATTCAAGGGAACCTCGTATGGTCTATATAAACTCATAGACTAAGTGTTACTTCTGTAACACTTATATTATAGCATCTTTTTATAAATCTTGCCAAATTTCTAAAGCATCATCTACTTCAATGTCATTCTCGTCAGCAAAGTCCCGAAGTTCTTCAGCTTCCTCAAGACTTAAATCATTTTCTTTTGCTATTTCAAATGTTTCTTCGTCCATATTACTTCTTGATAATCTCATTAAGTATCCTGAAAATTTCCACCATAACAAAAGTATCTTGTTTACAATACTCCAAAAGTAAATGTAATTTTTCATCTCTTGTTTTTGGTTCTTTACCTTCATTAACTATATCACTCCACCATACATACCCAACATCTGCTCCTGTGTAAGGTAAGTGGTCATATGTCATTTCAGGAAGTAGTGTATTCATTACTGGTTCAATGGCTACTCTACCTTTAAAACCTTTATGTACATAATGTTGATTGGAAAATATATCCATTAAGTCTTGCATTTGGTCGCATATTCTAGTTAAAACATTCTTGTACTTTGGCAACCGTAAGGCAAGTTCGGTAGTCACACTTTTTTCAAAACCAACATTCCATGCGAGAATTGTTCCTTCTGGTTCTATATTCTCACTTAACATTTTTGCCACGGTTTCCGACGGATCTATATTTTCAGTTTGTAAATATTCCACATGGCGTACTTCTCCACCTTTTTTATCAATAACATGTAAAGAGAACTGAATTGGAATTCTTTGATATGGGAAAAACCCATCATAGATAGGTATAGCTGGGGCATAAGTCTCATAATCAAAGAAATATAAAGGGTAGGTATAGCTATTCAGAACATTCTCAATCTCTTCCTTGTCTATCATTTCAGTATCTGATTTATGCACCATTACTTGATTTTGTTGCTTGTCAGTCAAATTAGAAGCATCTTCAATATCATGTATGTGATATATCCCTTTCTCTATTAAACTTCTCAATTTATCAGGACTCTTTCCAATGTATGAAAGATCATGAACAGAGTACTCAGGAATACTAGGGTATGAAATGTGTGTTGTTGCACAATGACTACTACGACCGCGATATATGCAATCGCAACCATTCTTTGGTTCAGTTTCTTGATTAAGATACTTTTTGGCTTCTTCCATTTCTGGAGCTACGGTAACTCTTCTTGCTGTAACCTTAGAAGTGCTATCATTTAGCACAAAAAGATTTTCAATGTCTACTTCTCCATTTTTTATATATTCACTATTTAGATGAACAATAAATATTTTACCAACCGAGATTCCATAGCGTTCCAAAACTATTGCCTGAAAAGCTGCATCAGACAGATGATCTCGAGCCCCTGTATCATGTCTTTTTGTTGATGATTTTATTTCATACAAATCCCATTTAGAAGATTCTGAATCCCAGACGAGCATATCGCAACGAATAATAAATCCATCTGCAATAAATGTCGGCTGATAAATGGCTGGAACCTTTTTCTCTATTAATGAGTCAACTTCTTTTTTTACATCAACTCCTTTAGCTGTGACTTCTATAAATCCAGAAAATACTTTTAATTGTTTTGCATATTCTTCAGCTTCATAACCTTGGTCAAATGTGTTTTGTAGCCCAGAAGAAATTTCAAATTCTTTCAATTCTGGCTTATGCATTCTAAACCATGCATCTTTAGGGCAAGTTAGATAGTCTAAGAATTTTGATTTAGAAATTAATTTCATAAAATTAAACTTCTACTATATTTAAATATTGCTTATATCTGGCTCTACATTTTTCTAAAAATTCCTGGTATGTTTGTAATTTTATTGTTGGCATTAGTTCTGCTATATCTCTCGCTTCTTCTGAAATTGTATTACCTATTAAGTAGACTTCGACTGGTTTTTTCTGTGAGTGATATTTTTTTATCATTCGTAAATATAAAACAGCTTGATCTATTTCTTCTTTTTTTAATTCGACTGAAGGTCTTTTAATTTCCAATATTATTATTTTATTATCATGATCTACACAAACAAAATCAGGTCTTTTGCTTTTATATTTTTTATCCTCTTTTTCCATACCTACACCAATAAAATCACGAAGAGATTTATTCGAAGACACAATCCAGTATTTATCATCGACTAGCCACATACTATTTTCTAATACACGATGTACAGATTTATCGCCTCTGATTTCATAAGTTTTATCGTTGTGAATCATTTGCTCAAATGTTTCAATGGTTTGTAGTCGTGATTTTACTATATTTAAAAGTGAAGTAAGTTGATTCAAATTATATTTTTCCATTAAATCAGATAATTCCATCATACTTTTAGGTTCTTCTTTAGAAATCTTTCCAAGCAACTCCTGAAATGCTATTCGAAAACGATCACCAGAAACAGAAATAGCATCAGCAGTCATATTCATAACTTCAAGTATTTCTTCTAATTTCTTGTTTTCTAAATCAAGTGAAATAAGTTTTTTTGTAAAGTCAGGAAATTTCTGTATAAATTCAAGTATTTCTTCTGGAATTCCACTCGATTTATTTGATTTTAATATATCCCTTTTTTCTTTTTTATCTGTTACTTCTTCAAGTTTTACTTCTAAATCATTTTTATATTTCCACTCAAGCTCTTGAGCTCCCTTTTTTAAAATATTCTGAAGTACTGCCAAATAACCAGCATCAGGAATGGCAAACCAATTGAAATATTTTTTTAGACGAAGATATTTTTTCTTTGAAAATTTATTCTGAGCAACAACAAGATGCATCCAACTATACTGTTTACTGTAATACTTATAGACCTTAAGAACATCATTCATATCTGTCCATTTAGGACGTTCCTCTTCTTTTTTAAGATTATCTGGTAAAATTTTATTTAGTTTTTTATTTTTTCCTACCATAATTTATTTAATTTTTACCTCATTACTTTTTCCATTAAACTCTCGTAACTATCTACAACATCGTATTTCAAATCAGCACACGACAATGCTTCAAAATGTTTTCTAGCATAATTTATTTTTTGTAATTCAGATCCTTTTAGTTGTAGTGTACTCATACTACCTTTTGTTTCAGCGATGAAATAGATATATTTAATATCCTTACTATCAAATACAATAGCCCAGTCCGGATTATAATTACCTATTGGAGTAGGAATCTTAAAGCCGTTAGGTAATTTTGCGTATATAAGGACTTTACTACCTTCGAGATCCATTTCTTCTGCAAATTTACGTTCTATTTTAGAATCAGTCTTCACGTATTCATAAATATGCTTGTTTACTTTTAGAACATTATTATCAAGTGCTCCTTGGAAATTATTTACAGTAAAAATGTCATCTTCATATACACTGTCGAGCTTGTGGTAAGTTATATTATTTATAAGAGTTGCTGCTTTTTGTTCATTAATATGACGAACAACCTCACGAATAAAATGCTCGGGATTCACCTTGAACAAAGCAAATTTGATTTTGTTCATTTTACCAAGAATCTCACCTGATGTTTTTCTTGTTATATTTGCACCCTTTGCGACTTCAGCTATAATGTCATATTTAATTGAACCTAAAATACTTTCAGTTTTCTCTATTTGATTACTTGTTTTTGAAATAGACTCACCACTTTTTAATAATTCTTCTGTTATATTGTCTTTTTGCTCACCAATAGTAACTCTAACAGTAGCTTTATTTACATCTAGCGTAGCATCGATACTTTTGATACTTTTTTCAATTAGTTCTTTACCATCAAAAGAAACATCATATACTGTCTTTATTTTTATCTTATTCCATAAATCCTTAAACTCCTGTTTGAAGAAGTTTTCATTAGGTTTTAAAATAGATACTTTTACATTATTAGCACGATCATCTTCTGAAGATTTAAAGGTATTTGTTGCGTGCACTTTTTGAATCATATTTACCAATTCTGTTTTAAAATTTACAAGAACTACAGGTATTTCAACTGTATCTGAATCAATAGCCTCTATTAGTTTTTCTGTAATTTTGTAATCACTATCAACATAACCCTTTTCCTTAAACATAAATATTAAATCCATAGTATGTTTATCGTCAAAAACAAAAGTCTCTCCGTCTTTATTTTTTAGAATCCTGTCTTTGAATACACCAACTTCTAGGCTACTTGGGCGATCAGATAATGTGTCTAAAATTTCGCCTTGTAATTGCTTTGAAAAAGTATCATATGATTCACTTGCAATAACAGTCAATGTATTGATATCAAAAAATTCATTCTCAAGAACACTATGATCCATTCTTTCTCCTTGATCATTTACAGCAATACGAAGTCCACGGCCTATTTCTTGACGTTTACTTATTGTAGATTCACTATGCTTTAGTGTGCATATTTGAAAAATATTTGGATTATCCCATCCTTCACGAAGTGCTGAGTGAGAAAAAATAAAACGAGTCGGCTCTTTGAAGCTCAGTAATTGTTCCTTATTTTTCATAATAAGATCATATGCATTTACATCGTCACTACCATCCTGACCTCGAGTTTCTTTAGAATTTACTGCTCTCCCTTTATTGTCAACAGAAAAATATCCATTATGAACCTTTGATACATCAAAAGAATCTAGGTATTTATAATATTCATCATTAAACAAATCTCTTTGTGATATGGCCTGTTTGTATTCATATTCAAATATTTCCTCATACTCTGAGCGTATTTGTTTTCCTTTATCATCGTAAGCACGATACTTTGCAACCTCATCAATAAAGAATAAGGTGAGGACCTTAATTCCCTTGGTATAGAGTTCTCTTTCTTTTTCTATATGTGATGCTATTGCTTCACGTATTTGAATTGTTCGTATGTGTAGCTCATCTACATCTCCATGGACTTGACCGACTGATATTGAAATCCCATTGGTAAAAGAAACGGTATTCGTACGTGCATTAATTTCTTTTACAAGATATCCTTCGTATTGAGCCAATTCACCAGAGACAGCAAATAAATTATCTCCCTCCTTAATTTTCTTTAAAGTCTTCTTAATTCCACCAGATTGTTTTGTTTCTATCTCCATCTGCACAGTAGCGGTAGGGTATGCATTACTACTTACATGTATTCTATCTAGGAATAAGTAACTATTCGTACCAGAATTACCTTTTACTTCTATCCCTTTTACTCTTATTTTTTTAACTAGTTTTTGGTTGTATGCATCAATAGCATCAAGACGATATATTTTATTGTAATCCTCTTTATGTGTTGCAGAATATCGAGTAATAAAAAGTGGGTTAAATTCAGGAAGCATTGATTGTGCTGTTTGACCAAAACGTTGTGGCTCATCGATAATCAATATTGGGCGGGCACGCTTGATAACATCAATAGGCTTTTCTGACTGCATCTCATCAAGCTTTTGGAACATTTTCAAGGCATCTTTACTTGTTCGTCCGAAAGCTTGATAATTCATTATTATCACTTCAATATTCGATGTATTTGCAAAAGATTTTATATTAGTTAGATTTGTCTTATTCTTTGTATCATAAATAAAGAATCTTATTTTTTTACCATATATTTCCTGAAAATGATCTGCCGTTATTTCCATGGACTTATTCACTCCTTCACGAATAGCAACAGAGGGGACCATAATTATGAACTTATTCCAGCCATACTCTTTATTTAGCTCAAACATTGTTTTGGTGTAAACATACGTCTTACCAGTACCTGTTTCCATTTCTACGGTAAAATTTAAACCCTCTAATTTTTTACCAACTTTTATTCCTTGTTCTTTTTGGAGTTCTTGCACATTAGTAAGTATTTGTTTTTCATCAATATCAAGTTTTTTATTTGAAAAAATTTCTTCTACCATAGTCTTCTGAAACAAATCATTTGCTTTAACTCTTCCCACCACTTCCTTCCTAACCCCTTTTTCTTGACCATCAAAAACCCGCACCACTGCATTTGTGGCATCTGCTTGATATTGTTGCTGTTTAAACTGTAATTTCATATAAATATTACAATACAGTGATTATTGTTTCCGGAGACAACCTCTTGAATTTTGTTTCGACATTTGTTCTATCTTGTTCTTCCTTAAAGCTTGCATCTTTGAATACGACTTTTAACGGCTCAGACTTTGCTATTTCTTCCACGATCCCAAAATCAATCTTGTCATCAAAACAAGCAACGAGTGCATTACCTGCGACAAAATAAACATCATTACCTTTTATATTTTTCTTTTCTATTGGGAGGTCTAAGGTTAGCCCAAGGTTAAGAATTACCTGAGTGAGCAAATCCTCTGGTGTTCTGTCATTTTTTATATTACTAACGTGATTAAACAAATCATCCTGGTTGACGGCAGACGGATGATAGTAAACATCTTTCATGTTTGTTGTATCAGTCTTATACACACGGAATCCAATATCTAACGGTGTTTCTCTTTCTTTTAATTTTTCTGCATTTTCCTCTACAATCTTTTTGCCTGCCCTACGTATACGCTCCATACTAATTTCTGAAATAGTTTTATAACCCGCTTTGTATGCATCAGAATCACTCTCTGTTTTTTCTGGAATTTGAACCATAATAAATTTTCTATTTTCGCCATCTTCTACATTTAACTGAATAGTAGCATGTGCTGTTGTACCTGATCCAGCAAAAAAATCTAAGATAATATCATCACCTGATGCCATCATTTTTAAAACATCCTTCATTAAAAATAATGACTTTGGAAAATCAAATGTTTTATCTCCCAATAGTGAATCAATGATTTTTGTACCAAAATGATAACCGTGATATTTTTTATCAATCCAGTGTGTTTTAATAACTTGATTTTCTCTAAGTTTCTCAAAAAGCTCTATCTCATTATCCTTATTTTTTGTAAATATTAAATCACCTTTATTAAATCTATCTACTAATGTTTCTGGTGTAGTTTTCCATGTTCTCTCTTGCCCAGCCTGAGTTATTGGATAGACTGCGATAAATCCATCCTTTTGACTTAGTGAAATTTCTGTAAAGTCACCATTAACATAAACAGGATAATAAAAATGTGGTTTATTAACTCTCAAACTATATTTACCATCCGACAATCTAATAAAATTCTTTAATTTAAACTTTCCTCTTTCATCGTTTGAGTCAAATAACTCAGCAAGGGAATCATCTAAAACAACATCATTAAAATTTGCTTCATCTTTATTTTTTGAATAAACAAGCATAAATTCATTACTTGTTCCAAAAAACTTCTCTTGATTTCTTCCTTCTGGTTTATGTACTACAGTGATTACTCCCACTCTATTATTTTCACCAAAAATTTCATCACAAATTGATATTAAATTATGTAACTCATTATGATCAATAGCCAATGCCATAAAACCATCATTTGTTAACAAATCTCTAGCTACAACAATCCTTTCATACATCATACTAAGCCAATCACTATGAAAGCGACCGTTACTGTCAGTATTCTTGAACATTTTGATACCTTCTTCATCAACCGCACCCATTTCTTCATCATATTCTTCTTCTGTTTTACTGAAATCATTACTATAAATCATTGCAGTTCCCGTATTGTATGGGGGGTCAATGTAGCACATTTTTATCTTTCCTAAATATGACTCCTGGAGGACTTTTAAAACTTCAAAGTTATCGCCTTCTATGAACACATTTTCAGTTGTATCAAAATTAACACTACTTTCTCTGTCTGGACGAAGTGTGCTAGTAATAGGGGTATTCGCTTTCAAAAGTGAAGCTTTTTTACCAGGCCAGTCGAGGCGATAACGCTCATTATCATCTTCCACTAGCTCTTTTGAAAGTATCTGCTTCAGAAGCTCAAAGTCTACGGCCTTTTCAATAACACCATCAGGACCTTCCTTTTCAGTAATTACATTAGGAAATAGTTCTTTTATCTTTGTAATATTACCTTCTGTAAGGTCTGGTGTTTGCATTGCTAGTTTTTTCATAATAATGATGTTATTGATAATTTATAATATAGACTTGAGCGACTTCTTTTTTTCTGCTAATACCTTATTTAACTCTACTTTTCTGTTGAATTGCTTTTCATTTTTGACCTTGTTTTTCAGAGCATTGATCTCTTTTTCTAAGGATTCTATTTGTTTATCTGTATTTACTATTGTAGCAAAATCTTGACCCTTCTGGCGAATACCAATAAAACTGGTAACTAAGCCTTGGTACACGTGTTCCAGGTCGATACCAAAGAAATTAAATTCCTTTTTCTCATCCCATTCTGAGAAGTAATATCTCTGAGAGTTATCTTCTTTTAAGGTAATACCATAAGCATAATGTCCTTCGTATTTAAAAACATATAAAATAGGATACGGGATAGCTTTGTCTATAATTTTTAATACATTTTTAGGTATTATTTTTTCCTTTAATTGAATTTCAAATATTTGAATTTCTTCAACTTTTTCGGTGGCAGATATACCAACAGTACTAGGAGCTAATTTATATTCCCAAATTATTTTCTGTATTTGATCTGTAAATTCTTTTTTTAGCTTTGTATTAACTTCAGTTTTATCAGAGAATTTATTCTTTGGTATAAATCTGTGTAAATATGCCTGCTGGGGTAAATTGAAGTTCATGCTATTTAATAACCATAAAGCTAATTAATTCAAAATCTTCCAGACCTTTTATACTATTCATAAGTGCAGTAGTACCACCAACACTAAATAAACTATCTACATCTGATTCATCTTTTACATGGATGATTGATTGTATAGACTCACTCAAAAGATTGGAATATTTATCCATCTTCTTACCATCGTCTGTCTCGTCGTTAAATAATTCATAAACTACAGGAATAGGCTCGTCTTTACCTTTAGCGATAGAACGTAAGATATCTAAAGTATTTTTTACATTAAGATGATTTGAAATAACTTGCCCTTGCTCATTTATATATACTAAATAAAACGGATGAAGTTGATTTGTATTATCAATATTTACTTCATTGTTGATATTTTTTAATACAAAGATAACTCCTTTTTCTACTCCTTTTTCTGGTGCTTGTGGGCATACCGCATGCATACCATTTGCTAAACCTTCTAAATTTTGGCCAGACTTAATGTAATTCACCAAATCCATACGAAAGTCGTTTAGTCCTAAATCTGTAATAGAAATACCAGAATCCATTTCTTCAATATCCACAACTTCATTTTGAAGTCTTTCTAATTGTTGTTTTCTAAAATCTATATCCGAAGATTGATTTGTAAGCACATTGTCATCTCCAGTTGCTGTCATGTCTACAAGGAGCATACGACCCTCTACGCGGTTTTTAAGATTAATATAATCATCAAGTGATATCTGTGGCCAGAAGTTTACGAGCTGTATATCAGTATTAATAGATCCAATACGGTCAATACGCCCAAAGCGTTGGATTATACGCACAGGATTCCAGTGAATATCGTAGTTTACGAGAGTATCACAATCTTGAAGGTTCTGACCTTCTGAAATACAATCAGTAGCAATTAAAATATCGATTTCTTTGTGGTCCTTATACTTTTCATGACGACCTTTTGATCGTGGTGAAAAATGTATTAATAAGTTATTAAATTGACTATCTATATCGAGGGTACATTTATTGGTTCCACCACCAGTAATACGAGCAGATTCTAGTGCATGAGTATCCTTAGCCCAAGTAGATATATTTTCATAAAGATAATTTGCTGTATCAGCAAAAGCTGTAAAAACTACCACTTTACTATTATCTGGGTTTATATTATTTTTTATCTTATGTGTAATAAAATCTCGAAGATCTTTTAGTTTAGAATCATGCTCTGGAGTAACACGCTTCATTTCATCAAGAATTGCTTTTGCTATTTTATAGTCAAATTGTAAGTCTTCCTTCCAACCAGCAGTATTCATATCCGCAAGGTTTATTTTTACTTTTCCACCGAAACTAAATTCATCATCAAGCCAATCTTCATTCTCCTCATCTTCATCAAAACCAGAATCATTTATTTGGGTAGCTTCTGTAATACTATTAACTCCTGTTTTTTCAAACTCATCAATGCTTTTAACAGTTGCATCAACTGCATTAACAAATTTTTCCAAAGTAATACGAAATGAATCCACAGAACTCTCTAGTCTTTTAAGAAAATTTATCTTCACTAGTTTCTGTAAACTTTTTTCACGAGTAGACTGTTTTAAACTCGAATTTCCTGAAATTTGAGTATCATAAGTTTCATTATAGAATTGTATTTTATCTTGAAGAATATAATCAAAAGGAGAATACATGGCCATATTTAATCTGGTCAATTGTTCATACAATTCATCTACCTTCATAAATCCCTCTATATCAGTAATATCCGAACGATAAGTAATAGGCTTTAATCTATTTGGGAATTTACCAATAGCAGAAGTATCATAATACTTCATGATATGTTTTCTACTTCTTGAGATAGTAATATTATCTAGTAGTTTAAAAAAGTCGAAGTTTTTATTCAACTCAGACAAAAGATTTGTTCCAGTACGTTCTTCTACTGGTAATTTTAACCAGTCATTAAAAGTCCTTTGTGCTTGATTTAAAATAGAATTAATTGATTTAGTAATATCCATTTTATCATCAACTACATCTGTATGTCCCTCATAAGCCAAAGCTATTTGATTCTTTAAATCAGTAAATTTATTATTTACAGGAGTAGCAGAGAGCATTAGGACCTTTGTTTTTACTCCTGCTTTCATTACATTATTTAAAAGTTTCTGATATCGAGTTATCTTATCTTTTCTTGGATCATTATTTCTGAAGTTATGTGATTCGTCGATTACAACCAAATCATAATTGCCCCAGTTTACACGAGAAAGATCTTTACCATTTGAAAACCCTTTATCGCGAGAAAGGTCTGTATGATATAAAACATCGTAATTAAATCTATCTTTATATAATTGATTGTCTTCGTAATTTGAAAGAAAAGTCTGCCAGTTGTCGCTGAGCTTTTTAGGACAAAGAACGAGAATACTCTTATTTCTCTCTTGATAGTATTTAATGACACCGAGTGCAGAAAAAGTCTTACCTAATCCAACACTATCTGCCAAGATACAACCATTGTGTCTTTCAAGCTTATTAATAACTCCCAAAACAGCATCTTTTTGAAAATCGTATAACATATGCCAAACAGCAGATTCTTTAAACCCTGTTTTTTCATTAGCCAATTCATCTTCTGTTATATCTTCCAAAAATTCATCAAAAATATTATAGAGTGTTATGTAATAAATAAATTCAGGAGAATTCTCTTTATATATATTTGAAATATAACCAAGGACTTCATCAGTAACATCTTTTAATGATTTTTCGTCATTCCATACTTCTTCAAAATTTTTAATATACTCATGCGTTGTCTGATAATCATCAGACTTCATTACCATATTTAAAATAGAGTTATCTTTTTCATACCCCACACCAGAACTACTAAATTCATTTATACCACTATACAAAATTGATTCATCTTCATTACGAACAATAAACTGAGGCTGGATGAATCCACCAGCTCTATTTGTTTTAAATTTTACCTTATCTTCAATCCATTTTTTGCACTCTTTCGCAATAGATTTACCTCTAAGTTCGTTCTTTAAATTTATTTCAAAATCAGACCCTCCTATGGCTTTTTTTCTATTGTTTGCAAGAATTTCAAACATTCTTTCTTGACGCTTACTTTTATCAAGTTCAATAAAAGTAGGATCAGTGAAAATAAAACGAAGTTCATCAATATTTTTTAATTCAGTTTTTAAGCTCTCAAATCCATACATAGAAAAAATAGCAGCAGCAATATCAAGTTTACTGCCTTTTTTAATAGTATTTTTTAGGTCATCACCAACCTTTTCTGTCTTATTGTTGAAATTCTTTATCATTCAATTATTTCAAAAGCTCGTTAGTTGATACACCAACAGCTTTTGCCAATCTTGCGATTGTTTCAAGTGTTGGGTTGGTTTTGCCATTTTCAATATTACTAATAAACCCTCGACTAACGTCGAGTGATCGCGCTATATCACCTTGTGATATTGCCTTTGTAGTTCGGATGGTTTTTAGATTTCCTCCCAGTTTTTTTGACTCACTTTTCATACATTGAGTTTACTCCTTGTTGCAGTATACCGCAATGGTATGTTAAAATATAACAGGGTACAAAATTAAAGGTGCACGCATTCCTCCCAGACCCTCCTGCGTGCCAAACCAAACCGAAACCCTGCCGAATTTCAAAAAAGAATATGCCGAGGTTTTGCAAAATCGTATCCCAGAGAATATAGCTTTCGCAAAACCGAGTCCGCATTGGGTCTAAGCGCTTCCGTCTTTTCCTTTTAGGAAAAGCACCACGCTTGGCGTGGTGGCGCTTCAGCGCAACGGATGCGCTTAATCACTTTGCTTCTCGAAAAAAGTTCGCGCAAAGCGTATAATTAGCGCACAACCACAGAAGTCGGCGAAAATGGTCGGGTCAAAAGCGAATTTCTGCGAAATTCGCAAGGAGTCGGAAGTCCGTCCGGTCTTTATAAATAAGGTGAAATCCCATAAATTCCCCCAGTGTATGGAAACAACTCAAACCAAAACTAAATGTGTTCTCTATGCTCGCAAATCTACTGAAGAGGACGATAAGCAAGTTATGTCCATCGAGGCACAGCTTTTTGAGTTGAAAGAATTTGCGAGCAGAGAACGCATTGATATTGTAAAAGTATTTACAGAATCAAAAAGCGCAAAGAAGCCCGGGCGAGACGGTTTTGCCAAAATGATTGAATATATTGAAAGCTCAAGTGAACCGCTTGGCATTTTGGCATGGCACCCTGACCGTCTTGCTCGGAATTCTGTTGATGGAGGTAAAATAATTTACCTTGTAGACATCAACAGAATTGCTTCTTTACGCTTTCCGCAGTTTTGGTTTGAGCCAACTCCGCAAGGCAAATTTATGTTGCAAGTGGCGTTCGGGCAATCCAAATATTTTTCTGACAACTTAGTTGAAAATGTTAAGCGTGGAATCCGCCAAAAAATCCGTCGTGGTGAATGGCTAACGCTCGCTCCGATGGGCTATGTGAATAATTATAAAACAAAGAATATCGAACCACATCCCGTGTATGGCAAAGTTATTAAGCGAGCGTTTGAAGAGTATTCCAACAAGACTCACACTTTTGAAACCTTGGCAGATTTTTTGGCGGATCACGGAGTTGTACAGAAAAAAGGAACGCCACTATGCACTTGGTCCATCGCGAAAATGCTTACCAATCGCGCATATCTCGGTTTTATAAACCATCGTGGCGAGTGGTACGATGGAACCTTTGAGCCAATTATTTCTCCGACACTGTTCGAAGCAGTGCAGAAAGTGTACGCAAATCGTCAAAGACCACGAAAATCAAAAATTGCGCATCCATTTGATTTTCGTGGTCTTGCGAAGTGTGGCGAATGCACAGGAGCAATTACGGCTCAATATGCAACGAATGATTCTGGAACTCGGTATATTTATTATCGTTGCAGTAAAAAGAAAGGAAAGTGTAGTCAGCCGTATTTGCAGGAAAATGCACTCGCCACACAATTGCGTACCCTGCTTCAATCAGTGTCGTTTCCGTTGTCCGAAATTGAAGAAATGGAAAAGCAGATTACTGTTTGGGAAAGTGAGTCAATTTCGGCAAACGGAATTGATATCCAAAATGTAAAGACCAAACTTTCCGAAACAAAAACCAAGCTTGATCGACTCGTCTCGATATATCTCGATGGCGAGGTTGAGAAAGGTATATATCTCGAACGAAAAGATATTTTGATGCGTCAAAAAATCAAGCTTGAGGAAAGTTTGAGTCATTTTGGACATCAGAGAAATAATTGGGTCGAACCTTTGCGGAATTTCATTTTGTCCTTAAAAGAAGCCGTCAATTTAGAAAAAACTTCCGATTACATCGAATGGAAGAAGTTTTTTCAAAAAGTCGGCTCGAACCCCGTGATTAAGGACAAAATGGTTTCCATACACTGGGGGGATTTATGGGATTTCACCTTATTTATAAAGACCGGACGGACTTCCGACTCCTTGCGAATTTCGCAGAAATTCGCTTTTGACCCGACCATTTTCGCCGACTTCTGTGGTTGTGCCGAGGACCAGATTTGAACTGGTGACATCTCCCTCTTCAGGGGAGCGCTCTACCAACTGAGCTACCTCGGCATTAATTAACTTTTTACATAAACTTACGTATACCTACCAAAACAACTACCTTGGCAATTTAGAACCTAAATTTCTTATATTATTCAACTCTGTTTGAGAACTCTGAAAAATATTAATCATTTGATTCACATATGGTTCTGCAAATGTGTACGCACCATAAGAAATAACCAAAACAAGAACCCAATAAAAAATACGCATCACAGCTGCCATTTTTTGAGAACGACGAATATGCTTTAGCATTTTGTTATTCTCTTGAGAAAGCTCTAGAGTTTCCTCTAACATCTGTTTTTCTTCTGGATTCATAAAAGTTATATTATCATAAAATGACTAAAAATCAAAGTTTTCGTCATATATAATTTCAAGCGTTTTTGTGCCCTCGGTACGAATCGAACGTGCATCTATTCCTTAGGACGGAACTGTTCTATCCATTGAACTACGAGGGCTACAGGCCTTTTAAAGGCCTAGTAATTCTACTATCTTAGGTTTGTTGAAACCTACAACGAGATTGTCATCAATGAGTATAACAGGCACACCCATTTGACCACTTTTTTCAATTAATTCAGCCCTTTTTTCCATATTAGAAGAAACATCGTATTCTGTATAAGAAAAATTATTTTCTTTAAAGAAATCTTTAGCTAAGTGACAAAAATGACATGACGGGGTTGAATAAATTGTTATATTTTTCATAAAATTAAAAAATTAATAAGTAATATGTATATTATACTAGAATACTTTTAAACAACCAAATCATTAAAATCTCCCTGAAATTTAGCAACTTTTACATCTAGATTGTCTATCCAAAGATAATTCCCTCCTCTTGGTTTATTAAAAATAATACTGTGATATTTGAAACCATGATCTTTCAACCATGTTTTTGTAATCTCTCCATGCTCTGTATCTCTTCTTGAAGTAAAGAAAGTTATCTTATGTCCTGCATCATACCATTCATTTATACACCTTTTTGCATTTGGCATTTCTTCTGCAGTCACCATGCGTCCAGGTTCTTCATTTGGAATATCATCACAAATAGTACCATCGATATCTATAATAAAATTACGCACATCACTCGGTAATACAGGACTTGCTCTTCTACCCTTTTCATCCAACACTTCTTTTAAGTTTATTTCATTCATATCAAATTTTTATTTAAATAATAAGTCTGTACATAGTATCAAAATAAAAAAATCTTTTCAAAGATTGTTTTATTTAACAAAATTCTTTAAAAAAGAAAAGAATCTTTGTATTTTTGTTTGGGGTTTTTGTATTTGTGGATTTTCATCATCAAGCACAACGATCAGTCCTTCCCCGTCTTTCGCAAGAGCGAATTTATTTCGAATATTTTCTTCTACACCAGCTTCGGTATTGAGTCTTTGTATTTCTAAATTAAGTCTATCTTTTTCTTTTTGTAACCCCGCGACTTTTTCTTCTGCAATAATTTTATTTTCTCTTGTTTCAAATGCTTTTACAGAAAATTTTATAACATTATAAAAAAAGAAAAGCACAAAGCAAAGTAAAATAAGCAAAAATACTTTTGAATGTATTAATCTATCTTTAAAATTGTCCTCTTGAAAATTCTTCATAATCTGATACTATGATTATACATTAATAGAGAACATTTTATAACATGCTTTTAAATCCAAAACACAAAAAGAAAATACAAGTCATCTGGGGAGTACTGTGCGTACTGATCATCGCAAGTATGATTATGCTTTACATGCCTTCTTTTCAGTAATATTTAATTATCTCCTGAACGCATCATTTTTAGGAAAACTTCCTGTGGAATATTTACTCTTCCACGTTCTTTCATCTTTTTCTTTCCACTCTTTTGTTTCTCTCGAAGCTTCATTTTACGAGTAATATCTCCTCCATACATATGTTGTGTCACATCTTTCATAAAAGCTTGTGTTGTACGAGATGAGATTATTTTTCCTAATGCTTTACCTTGTATTTTTGTAGCGAACATTTGTCTAGGTAAAAGTGAATGCAATTTTTCAACGGCTTCTTCTGCATCTTCTTGTACTCTCTTTCTAGAAACAACACGAGAAAAAGCTGGGACTATTTCATCGGCCACAAGAAGATCAAGACGAGTCACATTTGCATCACGCATTTCATCGATCTCATAAGATATAGAAGCATAACCAGAAGAAACACTTTTTAATTCATCAAAGAAATTACGCATAAGTTCACGAAGTGGCATTTTAAGTGATATAGAAGATCTATTATCTCCGAAACTTTCTGTATCACCCACTTCTGCTTCATGCACAAAAAGAAGTTGCATAATAGGACCAAGATATATAGAAGGAGTAATTATTTTTACAGAAACCCAAGGTTCATAGACTTCTTTAATATTACCTTCTTCTGGGAAGAAATATGGTGAATATATTTTTTCTCTTTTTCCGTTATTTAAAAGTACTTCATAAGTGATAGATGGCGTAGTAACAACAAGACTCAAATTAAATTCTCTTTTCAATCTTTCAATAATTATTTCCAAATGAAGCATTCCAAGAAAACCACAACGAAAACCACGTCCGAGTGAACCGGAAGATTCTTCTTCATATGAAAATGCAGAGTCTGAAAGTTTCAATTTTCCAAAAGATGCTTTCAAATCATTAAATTGATCTGCATCTTCAGGAAAAACAGAAGCCCAGACGACAGGCCTTGGTTGCATATATCCAGGGAGTGGTGGTAAAGGATTTTTTAACATTGTTATCGTATCTCCGACACTTGCTATACCAGGCTTCTTAATACCTGTGACTATGTAGCCTGTCTCTCCCGCAGAAAGAAATTCACGAGGAGTTTCTTCGGGAGAAAATGTTCCAACTTCAAGAGAGATAAATTTTTCTTTTGAAGCAGAAAAAATAAGATTTTCATTTTTTGAAATCTTTCCATCGAGCACACGAGCATACACGATGACGCCTTTATGATTTGAATATTTAAAATCAAAAACAAGAGCTCTGAAATTGTTACCATCTAGATATGTCTCAGTTGGGGGTGGTACACGCTTTACAACTTCTGCAAGCAATTCTGCTACACCTTCACCTGTTCTACCAGAAACTAAAAGTATTTCATTTGGGTCACAATCCAAAAGCTTAATAACTTCTTCTTTTACATCTTCGACACGAGAAAGTGGCGAATCTATTTTTGAAAGCACTGGAATAATTTTTAGTCCGCCTTCGCGAGCCATAGCAAGCGTTGTGAGTGTTTGAGCTTGAACGCCTTGAGTAGAATCTACAAGAAGTATTGAACCTTCCACAGCTTTAAGTGCACGAGAGACTTCATAAGAAAAATCAATGTGCCCAGGAGTATCGATAAGGTTCAAAGTATAATTTTCATTACCGAGTTTGTATTCCATACGCACTGGTTGCATCTTTATTGTGATACCGCGCTCACGCTCAAGCTCCATACTATCTAGTACTTGGTCGCGCATTTTGCGTGTTTCTATAGTATTTGTAATCTCGAGCATTCTATCTGCCAAAGTAGATTTTCCGTGGTCTATATGAGCGATAATGCTGAAATTCCTTATGTGTTTTAAGTCCATAGCATTATATTAGCAGAAAATCTATAAAATTTCAGCTTTTATACAGAAATTCCTCTATCTCCTAAAGTTTTTTTAATATGAGAAAAAAAATATACTACGCGTCCGAGCATTATCCCTGCAAGAAGACTGAAAGTGAAAGCAGTAAGCAAAACTCCATGAAGCCAATTTTCTAAAATCTGATCTCTAAAAAAAGTAAAAATTAAATAAGGAATTAAAATAAAAAAACCTATCACATCGATGCGGGCTATGACTTTTTTGTCTTTTTTATTCCAACGAATTTTAAAAACTCTTCCAGTGAGTGTACCTATCGTATAACCCAAAAGAAAACCAAAACTCGCCAAAAGAATCCCTATTTTGTTTTCAAAAACATTAAAAATAATCAAACCAACCATCACGATAAAAATTATTATAAAAATAACCACTCGTAAAAATAACTTTTTATCTAAATGTTTGCGAGCTACATCATGATGCTCTTTTATATTATTTAAAATACGCCTCATAAGAAATAAAAAATTATTGATATTGAATGTATATTGGTTTTGGTCGAAGTTTCAAAACTTCTGCTGGTGTCAGTATTCTACTATTTGGTTCACGAAAATCATTTTTATAAAACAATTTGAAACCAGCAAATTGAACAGGTTGTTTGTATATTACCTCTCTATAAGTATTTAACTTTCTTGCTTGTATTCCCCATCCATCCATATCCATCACTATCTGCACTTCTGGTAATGGTTTTATATTTTTATAATTTGTAACCATTGGTCCAGTGAAACGATGTATTATTAAAATCTTTGGTGTTAAATTATTTTCTTTTACAATTCGTGCTAAAAATTCTGCAGTATAATTAATATCTACTGCATCGAAACTTCCAATCACGCTTCCTGGTTTCTTACCTGTCTTCATTGAAAATTCTGGATCGATACCAAGATGTACTTCTGGCATTTTCAAATATTTTTCAAGCGGTGGAAGTTCACTTTGCAAATCACTGAGTGCCACTTGTACATCCAAAAAAACAATTCCATTTATTTTTTTTGCCATTGCCAATGCTTTATCTATTTGGCTATCTGGCATACGCAAACGATACTTACCGTCTTTACCAGCACTACCCTGTGCTGTTACTGTTATGTAATGTATAGCAGGAATTACTTTAGTATTTGGATCTGCTTCTTCCCATTTTTTTGCTTCTGCTGTGAGCTTTGCAAGCATTTCATCTTCTGGGTATTCACCTAATGCTCCCATTTTTTTTGAATAGAAATTACCATAATATGCAACAACTCTACTAAAAGGAAGTATTGCTCCTGCATTTGGGTACGCAGTCTTCACAGGCCAAAGATTTGGCTTTACTTCGACGGGTTTTGCTGGTGCTTGGTTTGTGGTTGTTGCAGGAGTAGTTGTTTTTACAGTATTCTCTACTGCTACGACGACAGGGTTGTTTGCTAATTCATTCATTTTTAAATCATAAAGTGCTGTATCGAGTGGAGGAATTTTTTTCACAATTTCTTTCTTTTCCAATATATCATTTGCTTGATCGTATTTTATAGGAAAAATATTTCCAAAATAAAATGTCACCACTACGACAAGTGTAGTAAAAAGAAATAGAGACACCAGCCGTAATTTGCTGAATTGTTTAAAAAATTTATTCATATATATGAAAACATTATAGCACAATCAAAAAGTTTAAATTAGCAAAAGTATTATTACAAAAATAGCGACAAAGCAGGCAAAGATTCCTAAAACTTTTAAAAAGAATTTAAGAGCTTCTTGTTTTTTATTTTCCATAAAAAGACGAAGTGGTTCAGATAAAAATAAAAATCCCATCACAGCAGCAGACAATACAAATAAACTAAGCATTATCATAGGAATAATAATCGTCTCTTTTTGTGGAAAATGTGTAGTTGAATTTACTCCAAGAACTATTAAAACAATATAACCCACCGCCCCTAATGCATAATAAATTGGTTTTTTCATAGTTGTATTATAGCAGAATTAAATACTATTTATAAATTGAAACAATAAGTTTTTCTTCAAATTTTTTACCTCGAAAATAAATCCATAAATACAAAGTATATTTTTCGAAAGTTTTTTCTGGAGATATCAAAAATGAAAAATGCTTGATAATATTTGGTTCTTCTATTTCAAAAGGATCAATCTTATATCTTAATGGCAAACCAGGAAGTTTATCTAACAAAGGAAACATTAACAAATTTTCTTTATCTACTAACTGGATTCTACACTTAGAATTTTTACTTGAATAAAATAGTGGGAATTTGAGTTCTGGTTTTATAGAAAATTCAAAATCTGTTGAGATTGCCCCGTTTAAATTGATAACTACTTCTTTAGAAAATTCTTGACTTGTAATATCTATATTTTTTTGAACATGGAACACTTTAAAATTAGGCCTTCTTTTCAAAACAAGAAAACCAAATAATAGAGATAGACTGAAAGTAAAGAAGGAGATTATTAAAGGTAATAAAATATCTTTAATAAAATAAACATGATCTCCAGATTGAACTAAAGTTTTTAAGGAATTATTAATCTGAGAAATTTGAGTAATTACAATATATTCATTAGCCATATTTTGCTGGGAGATAGGGAATCGAACCCCAATTAAAGGCTTCAAAGGCCTCTGTCCTACCGTTAGACGATCTCCCAATATAAACATTTACTATTTTCACCTAAAAATGCTTAAAAAGCAAGTTTATGGGCTATTTTTAATAGTACTTGACAAAAGTACATAATATGCTATACTATATTCAGACTAGTGACCTAACGATCTAGTTCTTAAAAAACTTAATAACAATGAGAAAAAATGATTTTTTACCACGACTTGCTGCAGCGGCAGTTATTATTACAGCAATAATGTTTTCGAACATATTTGTGAAAGCTCAAAGTAAAAATGAATATCAAGTTGCAAATCCGAAAGTAAGTCAGGACACATGGCATCATGAGAAAACTCCTTGCCCTCCCTGCCCCACTTTTCCGGTAACAAAACAGGAATCGCCAAAAAGATTGCCGGGTGCCAATGGAGTGTATATTGAATGTAATCCAACTACTATTATCAATCCGGCCCAGTGCCAAAGAAATAATAATTGTGGAATGCAAAATCAAAATTACTATGTGCCGGTGCAAAATGATGGTTTCGAAACTTGGAATATACTTGTTGCTTTTTTATTGGGTGCAATTATTTTATTTATTATCGGTTTATTAGACAAAATAAAAAATAGTAATAATGAAAGAATAATACATCATCATGACAAAAGAGTGTTTCATCAATATTACGACCAGAAACCACCAGCGGTAATACAAGCTGAGAAAGATCCAAAAAAAGAAAGCCATTAATACAATGAAGCCTAACCTAAAAACCTTATTCAAAAGAATAAGGTTTTTTATTTTTATTCTTTTGCTAAGATTTTTATAAGAGCTAGTTCAAGCGGAAGCTCTGAGACAAAAGATTTATCAATATTTTGATACGCTTCGAGAAGTATTGAAAGTGAAGGAGAACGCATCATTCCCTCTTTATCTTTCTTTGAAAGTTCTTTTAAGAAAGTAATATCTTCTGGCGAAAGATTTGCAGACATTTCAGCTTCGAGCTTCGGTGCATATTTTAATATTATCGCCATACGGAATTTCTGTATGATAAGTTTTGCAAAAAGTTTCATATCTAAATTCTCTTTCGATGCATTTCTTACAGTAGCGATACCACTCTCCAAATCTTTCTCGGCAATAGCAGATATGAAATCATTCACTAATGTAGTCTTTGGGGCGCCAGTGATATTTTCTATATCTTCCCTTTTTATATTTTTACTTTCAGAGAAATTTAAAACTTTTTGCAAAGCTCCTAAAGTGTCACGATATGAACCATCACCAAGTATTGAGATAAGCTCTGCAGAACTAGTATCCATTTTAAATCCTTCTTTCTTTGCAGTTTCTAGGATCATATCTTTGAGTATCACATCTGTTGGCTTTTTGAAATTAAAAACCTGACAACGAGAGACGATGGTGTCTGGGACTTTTTGCAATTCTGTCGTTGCTAAAATAAATATCACATGTGCTGGTGGCTCTTCCAAAGTCTTAAGCAATGCTCCCCACGCATCTTTTGAAAGCATATGAACTTCATCTATGATGTAGACTTTATATTTTGAATCAAAAGGAAGTACACGCACACCGTCGCGGAGTTCACGAATATCGTCGATACCTCTATTTGAAGCAGCATCTATTTCGTAAAGATCATTATCAGAAATACCAAGTGCACGAGAAAAAATACGAGCAACAGAAGTCTTGCCTGTACCACGAGAACCTACGAAAAGATACGCATGCGAAACTTTTCCAGAATCAATAGAGCTTTCCAATACTTTAGTAATATGGTCTTGCCCTAAAACTTCGTCAAAAGATTTCGGTCTGTATTTACGATATAGTGCTAATTCTTGCATCTGCAAATTATAACAGAAAAAATAGGAAAATAAAAAAGCCTCCATTTTTCAACTTTGGAGGCTTTTATCATAAATGCAAACTTTCGACAGATAACTCAATTTGTCTTTCTATTAAATCATTTATTCCTTTATTATGCGTATCACCTTGCTCACAGAAATTCAAATACAATTGACGAATTCTAAATTTATAAAAATTAAGCAAAAGATTGCAAGCAGTTTTTTTAAATTCATCATCAGTCATATTATCATTCCAATTTATTGAAGGAATGAAAGGATGTTTTTGTTTGTGAATATTTTGATACCAAGAAGAACTTTTTATTTGGATACCGACAATTGTACTAGACAAACCATCAAATCCATCAAACTTACCCCTATAATCAAAATTCAAAATAACCCAAACATCTACTTTTAAAGTAGAGTCTGCGTATTCTGTTGGAGCAAGAACTTTTGTAATTTTTAAATTCGGAACTTTACTAGAAATTTCTTTACCGACAAGTTCTTTTAATAATTTAATAGCTAAAATTTCTCTTTCAGCTCCACGTATTCTATTTTTTATAATTCTTTCAAAGAAAGAAGAGAAGCTTGAACCTTGATTGTAAATATCACTTTCATTTATATTTGGTAAGTTACAAGGTTCTTCGGAAAAATTACAAATAAAAGAAACTTGTAATTCAATAGTCGGCTTTACTTCCTTTTTATAAAGGAAGAATACCTTACATTTAAAACAATTTTTTTGTTTAGTATTTTCAATAAAAGTATCAACAATTGAATTGTTTTTTATATAAGGAGCCAACAAATTTTTGATTTGCTGTTTTATATTCATCTATATTGGGTTTTTAAGGTTTTTCCCATTATATAACAAAAAATATATTTGTCAAAGATTATTGAGTAGACAAAAAGTCTTTCACAATAGACTCTACTTCCCCAGCATTTTCTGCTTCCATGAGTTTCACACGTAGTTCTTTCGCTCCCCTGAAATCATTACAATACGCTTTGTAGTGTTTTTTCATAATTGCAAAATTTTTATGACCACCTAGCATTTCTTCAAAAAGTTTTGTGTGTTCACACATAACTTCTAATTTTTCTTTTATAGAAATTTCTTTTTTATTTTCATCAAAAAGCCAAGGGTTACCAAATATTGCTCTACCGAGCATCGCTCCATCACAACCAGATGTTTTTATTTTTTCTTTTGCGTCTTCAATATTTAAAATATCACCGTTCCCTATTATCAAAGTCTCAGGTGCGATTTTATCTCTTAGTGCTAAGATTTGTGGCATCAAATCCCAATGTGCTGGTACAAGAGACATTTCTTTTCTAGTACGCAAATGCACAGTGAGCACAGCGACACCTTCTTTTAAAATTTCTGGTATCCAAGTTTCAATTTCATTTTTATTATAACCAATACGAGTTTTTACAGATATTGGCAAATTCGGTGCACCTTCTTTCGCAGCACGAATTATTTCTCTAGCATGAGCTGGATTCTTCATACTAGATGCTCCGGCTCCTTGCTTCTCGATAGATTTGTCAGGGCAACCCATATTTATATCAATACCATCAAAACCAAGCTCTGCGCAAAGTTTCGAAGCTTCACGAATATTTTCAATATTAGATCCGAAAATCTGTGCGACTATAGGTCGTTCATTTTTTTCAAATTTCAAATCAATAAGAAGTTTTTCTCGAGCATCTCTATGAGCGAGACCATCAGCAGAGACGAATTCCGTCCAAAAAACATCCGGGCCACCGGCATTTTCACTATGTCGTGAATACTTAGCAATTATTTGTCTAAAAGCACAATCAGTCACATCCGCCATAGGTGCAAGGACAAAAAAGGGTTTATTTAATTTTTTCCAAAAATTATTCATATTATTTGAACTTGAAATATACTTTATTTCCGAACCTTAGGTCAATATACAAAAGTGAAGACGGGTTATTTTTAAAATCAGTACTAAACGGTGGGGTGATAATTGCAGCCTGTAAACTCTGAGACAATTTTTCTACATCAGAGAGAGAATTGAAACGTATTTCTGCGCCACTAGAAAGATACATATTCATATCTTTATTTTCTTGTATTGATACTGAACGTATTTTCAAATCCATTTTTTCTACCAAATCTTTAAAATGAATAATGTTTTTAAAACTCTCTGGAACAAAATAAGTCCCTATTTTGTTTTCATTATTTATCTTTCCATAAAGTTTCAAATACACTCCGTCAGAGAAATAGGGTGCAGTGTCGAAAATATATCCTTCAGAATCTGAAAAATAACATTTTTGATCCAAAGTATTTTCCACTGGTTTTATATCTCCACACCAAATGTACTTCCCTTCTCTCTCTTTCACAAATATTTCCAAAATTTTATTATCTTTCACTTTCAAATCCACATCTGTCAGGCGTTTATAATTTGTCAGTAAATTGTTTTTTATACTTTTCTCTGGATAAATAAAAGCATTTGATTTTGGAAAAAGCCAAATATATTTTTGGTCTAATTTTTGTTGTGCAATGTTTTCAATATCTTTTGTGTCGACAACTTTATTACCTGTCACGATTATTTGATCTATATTTATTTTTTTAATACGAGAGATAAAAACTAAAGAGATAAATATAACCAAAAATAAAAACAAAATAAGATAAACTTTTTTTCTTAAGTTTTTGCTTTTTTTCTTTTTATACTCCTCAAAGCGTGGAGAATTTAAAATATGTTCTTTCCTCATTATTTAGAGATACGATCTTTGCCTCCCATATATTTACGCAATACTTCAGGGATAATGATAGATCCATCTTCTTGTTGATAATTCTCCACAAGAGAAGCAGGAAGACGTGATGTAGCACAAGCTGTATTGTTTAGTGAGTGAACAAAACGCAACTTACCTTCATCATCTTTATAACGAATATTTAAACGACGAGTCTGAAAATCATGAAAATAACTAGATGAATGTGTTTCTCTAAATTTTTCTTGTGAAGGCATCCAGGCTTCTATGTCGTATTTCTTTACTTGTCCAAGACCAAGATCTCCGCCACAGTTTACAACGACATGATATGGTAATTTCAAATCTTGCATCAATTTTTCTACGTGAGCAGTTATCTCTTCATGCCATTTTACAGATTCTTCGTGTGAAGCTTCTGTAAGGATTACTTGTTCTATTTTGAAAAATTCATGAACACGTATGATACCTTTTACGTCTTTGCCGTGCTTACCTGCTTCTGCACGAAAACAAGGAGAAAAAGAAATAAACTTTTTTGGTAAATCTTTTTTATCTAAAACTTCATTCATATAATAGCCCATAGTTGCTACTTCAGCTGTACCTGCGAGATATTCATTTTCTCCAACCTTATACAAATCTTCTTCTGACTGAGGAAGCATACCTGTACCGATGAGTGATTCTTTACGAACAAGAGAAGGCACGATCATTGGGGTATAACCTTGTTCAATAAAATAATTTAAAAAATATTGCCAAAGTGCAAAGAAAAGAGTCGCTCCTTCATTTTTCATAAAGTATCCACGGAAACCTGAGACTTTTACACCTCTATCAAAATCCACCATATCCAAATTTTCCATAAGTTCTATATGATTCTTTGGGGTAAAATTAAAAACTGGTTTTTCTCCCCAAGAACGAACTTCAACATTATCTTCATCACTTTTTCCATCTGGGACGGTCATGTCGGGAACGTTTGGAACTTGTATCATCATCTTCTGCCAATCTTCCATTATAAGTTTCAAATTTTCTTCTTTTGATTTTATTTCTTCTTTTACAATACGCATCTCTTCAATGAGTTGTACTTTCAAAGCTGGGTCTTGATCACGAGCAATATCATTTGAAACTCTGTTTACTTCTGTGCGAAGTTCTTCCACTTCTTTTAAAGCTTTTAATCTTTCATCGTCGAGTGCGATAAGTCTATCAATATTCAAATCTATCTGTTTTTTGACAGCTCCTGCTTGTACTATATCCTTATTTTCACGTATAAATTTAATATCTAGCATAATTTTAATTATATACTAAAATTAGTATAATTATCAAATGTAGCCTTAAATGATTTACGAATGGTCTGGTGACTTACCCCGAGGACCTGAGTAAATCATTTAAGGCGTAATAAAATTTTATGGAAATAAAAAAACTTTCAAAAGAAAAATTTCCTCAAGCTCTCTTAGAAATTCCCCAGCCACCAAAAGAACTCTGGATTTGTGGCGACTGGCCAGAAGAAGTCGAAGATCAAGTTTATTTATGTGTAGTCGGATCTAGGCGTTTCACTTATTATGGACGTGATATTTGTGAAAAAATAATTGATGGTCTCAAAGGTTACCCAGTTGTCATCGTATCTGGTTTTGCTATGGGTATCGACACAATTGCACACAAAAGAGCAATGAAAAATAATTTACATACTATAGTATTCCCTGGTTCAGGTTTATCCAAAGAAGCAATGTATCCAAAAACAAATGTTCGAATGATAGAAGAAATAATAAATAGTGGTGGATGCCTTGTATCAGAATTTGAACCAGATTTCAAAGCGACACACTGGAGTTTCCCAATGAGAAACAGACTTATGGCAGGACTTTGCAAAGCAACACTCATAATAGAAGCAGAAGAAAAATCTGGAACACTTATCACAGCTCGACTTGCGACAGAATACAATCGTGATGTATTAGCAATTCCAGGATCTGTTTTTTCTCCAAGTTCAAAAGGAACAAATAAATTATTAAGACAAGGAGCAACACCGATAACTTGTGCAGAAGATGTACTCGAAGCTCTCGGTTTTGATTTACCTGATAATGAAGACAAACAAATGAAACTCTTTGAAGATTTATCACCTGAAGAAAAAATCGTTGTGGATTTGCTTCGTGAACCAATCGAAAGAGACGATCTTATTCGTGCAATGAAAATGCCAATTCAAAATGCAAATTCAATACTTTCTGTAATGGAAATTAAGGGACTCATAAAAGAAGAATTAGGAGAAATTAGACTTTGTTAAAACCCAATCCAAGAACCGTCATAACCCAAAGTATCAAGGATAAGATGCACTATGAGCCATGCAGCGGCTGCAAATACAAGCCCTTTTACAACACCAAGGGCTATTTTTTTTGCTGTACCTCGAGCCTCTGTATCACCCCCTGAAG